>CAZYSK010000004.1:65766-149506 GCA_964649415.1 uncultured Anaerolineales bacterium | reverse complement strand
CGAGCTGATGCTGTGTCCTGGAATCACGGACAAATGACGTTTGGACAAAGTCCAGTATCTAGGTTCGCCTCATCTAGTCGAGGCCCCATCTCAGGCCCCGTACGGCGACAGCGGTAACGGACAACCCCGCTATGAGCATCGCTGCGGCGTGAGGCCACAGCGCCCCGAACCCCACCCCCTTGAGCATCACCCCTCGGATGATCATCAAGTAGTGATGAAACGGCACCAACTGTGCGACCGCTTGCAGGCCGATGGGCAGGTTCTCGACCTCCACCAAGTAACCGGAAAAGGTCATATCCACCATAGCCAGGACAAAAACTAACAAGATGGCCTGTTGCTGTGTGCGCGCGATGCCCGAGATGAAGACGCCGTAGCCAATCTGGGCGATGACAAACACAAACGTCAGCGCGAAGAGCAAGCACAGAGAACCCCGCATCGGCACGTGAAGGCCCAGGACGGCGACAGCCAGCATAAACAGGAAGTTCAGCATCCCGATAACGAGCGCCGGGATCGCCTTCCCGATCACCAGCTCGACTCGGGACAGCGGCATGACCATCAGTTGTTCCAGGGTACCCAGTTCCCGCTCACGGGCCAGCCCAACAGAAGCGACGACGAGGGTCACCTGGTATACGATGAAACCCACCTGCGCGGGCACGGTGAAGAACTTCGTGTTGAAGGTCGGGTTGAAGCGCACCGTGGTACGCAGATCTATCGGGGGACGGGCTGCCAGCCCTCGCTCCGCGGCCCGGTCCGCTGAGAAATCGGCTAGCGCTCTCTGGGCTGCACCGAGGGCACTCGAGGCAGGGACGTGGCTGGCCGCGTCAGCGATGATTTGCACGCGCGGCGTGCGTGCAGCATCAACCGCGTCAGATGCAAAATCGGCGGGAATGATGACGACGAGCGTGGCATCACCCCGGTCGAGGAGACGGTGGGTTTCCGCCAAGGTCGAGGGATAGCAACAGATACTCAATTCCCGCCGGGCATCGAGCGCAGCGACTAGCTGGCGGCTCATGCTGGACCGGCACAGATCAAGCACCGCCACGCACTGGTCAGCGATGCGAGAACCGGTCGCCCGGGCCAAGAGGACCAGTTGAAGTACGGGAAGCGTGAGAATGAAGGCCGTCATCAACCAGTCCCGCACGATCAGGATGATCTCTTTCCGCACCAGGTTTCGAATGCGCGACAGCATAGCGTTGCCCCCCTGACGCACGAACGGACGTATGACAATCAATCCTCTAGAGGTGGACGCTGCCGACGTAGACACACACAGTCGGAAGCGGCCAGCCCATCGGCGTCAACGTCCGCAATGTCACATCAGCTCAACCGAGCCGTTTCTCGAACAACCACAAACTGACGGCCTGGGAGGCGAAGCCCATCCCAAGCAATATGACTCCTGGCTCCCACAGCGCAGCCGGCCCTAGTCCTTTCAAGAATACGCCACGGCAAATGGTGACGAAGTGTGTAGTCGGCAGCGCGTACGCGATGGCACGCGGCACAGTCTCATCAGCAAGGGGAAGGATGAGACCCGAGATGAAGAAACTGGGCACGAAGAGTATCATCAAGATGAGGAACATCGCGGCCTGCTGATTATGGACGAAATTGGCAATCACCAGGCTGATACCCATGCTGGCGATCATGTAATCGGCCGTGAAGAGAAGAAAGACCAGGAAGCTTCCCCGGAAGGGGACGTGAAACCAAAGCGTGGCGACGAGCCAGGCCAACACGGCGCTGCCCAAGCCGCTGATCTCGAAGGCGAGCAATTTACCGACCAGATACTCAGTCCCACGCACCGGTGTAGCAATCAGGGTCTCAAGAGAGCCCACTTCTTTCTCGCGCGTAAGCGCCAGCGCCAACGCCAGCGCGGGCATACACAGAATGACGGCCACCATACCCGGGACCATGCTAATCAGAGACTTGAACGTCGCATTGTACCAAGCACGGCTGGAGACCTGGAGACTGCCTGCTGCGCCGCCTGAACTGCGAGGACGCACGCTGGCCGTGAAAGCATCCACGCGCCCCTCCAGAATGCCAACGGCCTGGCTGGCGGTGATCGCGTCCGCACCGTCAACAACACATTGCACCTCGCCCGAACGGCCTTCCAACACGGCGTCGGCGAAACCGTGCGGGATCACCAGAGCCATATCAGCAGCACCGCTCGCAAACAGACCGTCGATCTCCTGCTCCTTCTGCACATCGGCGGTAACAACCACGTCTTCATCAGCAGCGAGGCTGGCGATGAACTCGCGCGACAGCGGCGTGCGGTCCAGGTCATAGACAGCGACGTCCACCCGGCTCACGTCGAAAGAGAAAACGTACGAGAGGGTGACTAACAAAAAGGCAGGTGCGACGGTAACGAGGAAAAAGATACGCACATCGCGGGCGATGTGCCGGAATTCCTTATGGGCAACAGCAACGAGCCGGCGCAGGGACATGATGGACCTGTCAGAGGTTCACGGTCAAGAGCTTTTTGCCAGGCGCCGGCATCCATAGACAATCACCGACGCCAGATGGTCGGCGACTGACCCATAGGCTGAGACCTGGATCGAAAACTACCGCAAGCGACGCTGCCATTCTTCCTTAAGCTCAAGGGAAGCCAAGTCATCCCCGGCCTCGAGGAAATCCTTCAGCAGACGATTGAACTTGTTCCGCTCCTCCAACATCGGGAAATGGCGTGTGCCATCTATGAAGATGGCGCGCATGTTGTCCCCGCAGTCACGCAGCCACTCCTCCTGCGGCAGTTTGACGAGTGAGTCGTCCCGGCCGTGCACTAACAGAACGGGAATCTCGATCGAAGGCAGTATACGGTGCAGGTCGATGTCCATAGCTGAACGAACGCTGTCGGCAACGGCAGAGGCGTTGGCCTTCCGTATCCCCATGTCCACCTCGGGAAATCGAACGCGACGCCCTGCCAGCCGCGCCAACACATCCCCATTGCCAGTCACACTGGCCAATGGACGATTAACGGCTGTATGCGTCAAGGGCACGCTCACTCCCACCACTTGCTCCACTTCATGCGTAGCTTGAGAGGCACACAGCAGCGCGACCATCCCTCCCAAGGCATGTCCCACCAGTGTCGGACGCACGACACCCAGCTTGTCCAAGAACCGGTTGAGCAGCCCAGCGTACGCATTGAGACCAAAGACACGGCCTGTCTTGTCTGAATCGCCAAACCCCCACAGATCCAACGCATAGGCGCGGTATCCACTTGACAGCTCCTCCATTGCCGACATCCAATAGCGCCACGAACCCAGCCAGCCATGGATGAAGACCACTGGCCTGCCGCGCCCGATCGCCTCGTAGTGGATGAGGCCCTCACCTATGACAATGGCGCTCATCGTCGAATCACCGTGTGGTGTAGCACGACTCAGAATCGAGCCCCGTGCCTGCTACTCCGAAACGCCCTTGCGCTGCAGAACGTCCTTGACCTGACTGGTCAGATCATCCGGCGCGAAGGGCTTCACGATGTACTCGACCGCTCCAACATCCAGACCTCTCTTGATCTCACCTTCCTGGCCCTTGGCCGAAAGGAAGACCACCGGGATCGCCGTCGTTGCCGGCTCCTCCTTCAGCACACGGCAGGCCTCGTACCCTGTCATCTTCGGCATTCGAACGTCAAGGAGAATCAGATCAGGCTGCAACTCCACGGCTTGTTCGACGGCCTCGATCCCGTCGGAAACCAATATTACCTCAAACCCTGCAAAGCGCAGCGTGAAACCAATCAATTCACGGATATCCTTTTCGTCCTCAGCAACAAGTATCTTCGGCATAGCCTCCCCCAACCCCGCCCAACACCCATCAGCATACAGCCCCCCCACAGGCTGATCGGCTTTCTATTCCCATAGGGTCAACTCAATCTCCTCTATCAATTCCTCCACAGAGAACGGCTTGCTCATGAAGCAGGTAGCCCCCAGATCAAGCACCTTCTGTCGCTTCTCTTCGTCTACAACCATGCTCCCCGTCATCACGATCACGGGGATATCCTGTGTAGAGGGATCGTCCTTCAGTCGCTTCAGAACAGTGTAGCCGTCTATGTCCTGCATCTTGAGATCGAGCAATATCAGCGCAGGCTGCACCTCGCGCGCCACACGCAGGGCGCGACGCCCCCGGCAGGTTGTGCGCACGCCGAATCCATTGGCACGCAGGATTTCCCGCATCAGAGAAAGATTGTCGCGATCATCATCCACCACCAGCACAGTGCCCCGTCTCGTCAGCACACCACGTACGGCACGCAGCAGACGATGCTCGTCAATCGGCTTGGTCACGTAGTCCAACGCGCCCAGTCGCAGGCACTCCCCTCGATCCGGCAGCACAGAGACGACAATCACCGGGGTATCCCGCGTGGCGGGGTCCGCCTTCAACTGTTCGAGCAGCGTGAAGCCGTCCACGTCAGGGAGCAAGATGTCCAGCGTGATCAGATCCGGACGCTCACGCCGCGCCAAGTCCAGCGCCTCCTCGCCCCGCTGGACGAGCATCACGTCCCGCCCATCGCCAGCCAGGTGTAGTTGAATCAAGCGAGCTACGTCGAGATCATCCTCAATAACCAGCACCTTCGCCGTGGCGCGGTCAGATCCCTCCTCACCCTCGGCTGGTCGCCTGGTCTGCACAGCCGGGAGAGTGAACGTGAATGTGCTCCCCTGCTCCAACTCGCTTTCGACCTGGACCTCCCCTCCGTGCCTGTCCACCAGCGACAGGACAATCGCGAGCCCCAGCCCCGTCCCGGCCGTGTCCTGCACAAACGGATGCTCAGACCGGAAGAAGCGGTCGAATATCTTCTCCTGATCCTCCGGAGATATGCCGATACCCGTGTCGCGCACTGAAACGGCCACGTATTCGCCATCCTGACGGGCCGACGCCGTGACCGAACCACCGGGGTACGTGTAGTTGCACGCGTTGGCCAGCAGATTGTTCAGGATCTGGAACACGCGATCGGGATCAGCGATAACCTCGGGCAGGTCAGGTGGCACATCAGTTCGCAGATCGATCCCCTTGCTGGCCGCCCGAGCCTCCATCGCCACAACAGCCTGGTGAATCGATTGCGAGATACGCATAACCTTGGGCGACATAGCTATCCGCCCACTCTCGATACGAGAGAGGTCCAGCAAGTCACCCACAAGCATGGTGAGACGATCGGAATTGCTCTCGATGATCGAGAGGAAGTGGCGCTGAGTATTCGACAAAGCCCCCGCGGCCCCCATCAAGAGCAGGTCCACGTAGCCCTTGATGGACGTCATGGGCGTGCGCAATTCGTGCGAGACGGTGGAGACGAACTCTGTCTTGGCGCGTTCGGCCTCTACCGCGATAGTAACGTCGCGGAAGACCGAGACCGTGCCCAGGAATTCGTCGTTCATAAGAACCGGTGCCAGGTGCACGCTCATCGTACGAGCCGCGATACTCAGTTGTGCGGCCAGGTATTCACCATCGTACGTCTCAGGTTGCTTAGCCCATCGGGCTACCGTCTCCATCCAATCCCGTGCCTGGCTGCCATACAGGCCCAGCATCTCGTTGGTCGTTCGACCAAGCGCCTGTTCCCGGGGTAACTCGAGGTTACGCTGCGCGGCGGCATTGAACAGAATCACCTTGCCGGTCGCATCGGCCACGATTACGCCATCCGCAACACCCTCCAGAATCGCCTGGCTCTTGGCTGCCTCGACTTGCTGGGCCTTGAGCATACTGCCCAGCCGCTCCGCCTGGTCACGGATCAGGCTGTACAATTCAGCGTTGTTGACGGCGTTGGCCACCTGGATGGCAGCGGTCTCCACCAAGAGCAAGTGATCCTTGCTGAAATAAGCCGGCCGGTGATGGAACAGAAGCAACACGCCCAACACCTCATCGCCGACCAGCAGCGGAACAGCCAGCGCCGAGCGATACCACTGTTCCTCCTCGGCCTCCACCCACCGAGGATCTCGGTGAATGTCAGGCACGATCGCGGCCTTGCGATTCTCGACCACCCATCCCCCCAAGCCCTTCCCCAGGGAGAAACGGGTGGGTATGCCACTGAACGGAACCTCGACCTGTGCCCCCAGAGCCGCGCGGTAGATCAGGTCCCCCGTCTCTTGCTTCAGCATCAGGACGGAGGCTTGCTCGGCTCCGACGGCTTCCACAACCAACTCCAGCGCGCGGTTCAGTACGCGGTCCAGGTCGAGGCTGACAGCAAGCTGAGACGTGATGCGATAGAGCGTATTGGCCCGGTCGTGCTCGAGCTGGAGCTGCTTCATCGTCTCGGCTAGTTCCTGGGTACGCTCCTCGACGCGCCGCTCCATTTCCTGCGAAAAGCGACGGACTTCATCAAACAAGCGGGCATTCTCCACGGCCACAGCGACCTGATC
This sequence comes from uncultured Anaerolineales bacterium, assembly GCA_964649415.1. Taxonomy (GTDB): domain Bacteria; phylum Chloroflexota; class Anaerolineae; order B4-G1; family B4-G1; genus CAZYSK01. Next base: position 143,180 of record CAZYSK010000004.1, on the reverse strand, counting down.
AGCCAGCGCGGAAAGCGTCGCCACCTCGGCCGGCGAGAATCTGTCCGACTCCTCACGATCCACGCGGATGACCCCCACTACCTGGCTGCCCACCGCCAGAGGCGCTAGAACCGTGGAGCCAATCTCAACCTCCCCAGAGCCCGGTACGAAGAAGGGGTCCTGTCGCGCACCGTCCACTGACACCGGCATACCGCTCTCTGCTACTTCGCCCCCCAGCCCTTCGCCCGGGGCGAAGGTCAGCGACGAAACCTGTTCAAGCGCGAACCCATACGCCGCGCGAGGTACATATCGTCCACTTTCGGGGTCCAGCAAGAATATGCAGCTATGGTCGCACGCGAGCAGTTCAGGCACCATTTCAACGACGGTGCTCAAGACATCGTCCAGGTCGAGCTTGGCTGTGGCTGCGCGATTGATCTCGTTGAACAAAGCCACCGTCTCGGCACGACGTCGCAGCACCTCCACCAGGCGAGCGTTCTCGATGGCCAACGCTGCCTGAGCGGCGAATATCTCCAATGCCCTGACGGTATTCTGTCCGGGCACCCGACCGTCGCGGGGCTGATCCACCGAGAGCAGTCCCTGTACGTCGCCACCAGGGCCGACGAGCGGCACAAGCAGCATGTCGTGGGGGTGCCAGGCACCGGGCTGCCGCGGTTCCTCCCCGGCCTCCAGCTCATAAACATCCAGGACATCGCGCCAATGAGCACCGCGCTCGGCAGGGATGTAATAGCTCCGGCTGATGCGGAACTCATCGCTCATCACGCTTTCCACAACTGCCCAAGGCTGCTGCGTCTCCTTCATGCGCTCGAATTCGGCGATGGGCAGGCCCGCACATGCGATCCGGCGCAAGCAGGGTGGATACGCCTCCAACACACTGAGCACCACCAGATCGAAGCCCACGCTCTCTTGAATCGCGTAAGCGACTTCTACAAGTATCTCCTCTAGAGGGCGATCCGAGCGCAGCGCCCGACTCACCTCCAAGACCATCGCGAGTTGATCTGCCCGGCGGCGCAGCAGTTCACCGCGCCTCAACTGATCCTGATAGCGCAGCGCGTTGCCAATAGCTGTAGCCACCTGAGCGGACAGCCCCTCCACAAACGTCACGACTCCCTGATCAAAGGCCCCCCTCTCAGCGCTCTCCAGGGAGATCAAGCCTGCCAAATCCCCCTCATAGAAAACCGGCACTAAGAGCATGGAGCAAGTCTCAAGCCCGATCCTGATGTCACTCCCTCCAGCAGTGACGTCAGGAACGAGTAGAGACTCGTGGGTGCGCAACACCTCAGCCACGGCAGGATGTGCCTCCGGTGCCCGCAGCACCTCGCGCAGGCGCGCCTCCTCCTCCTCCGAATAGCCCGCGCACAACTCGATCTGGAGTTCGCCACTCTCAGCGTCCCGGAGCATGACCGCTCCACCAGTCGCCTGACCCAGCCGGCTGGCCTCATCCAACACCAAATGCAGAATATGCTTCAGATCAAGAGTCTCATTGATCTCGCGACTCACGCGCTGCAGGCTGCTGAGCGCATCGACTTGCCGCCTTAACTCCTCATCGGTCTGGGTATACAGGCGAGCATTCTCGATCACAATCGCTGCTTGATCAGCGAAGGCGGACAACAGCTCGACCTCCGTATCGGAGAACCGGTGCGGCTCGACAAATGCGGCTGAGAGCATACCAATGATGCGATCCGCACGCTGAAGTGGCAGGTCTGCGAACGCACGTACGGACGCATGATCCTTGTCCGCAACGTCCGCGCCTCCCCCGACCAACTCAGGCGGGAAGGGCAGCGAGTCCGCTTCAGCGCGCAGGTCAGAGACAATCAGTGGTTCGCCGGTCACAAAGGCGTGGGCGCGCCCGCCCTGCTCCAACGTGAGCACCTGTGGCGGTGGTGGATACTCCCTGTCGCCCGCCTCGGTCATCGCCAGCCGTAGCACGTGTTGCGTCTCGTCCAGCACGAAAATCGCCGAGACTTGGCAGCCGACCACCTCCATCACGGCAGAGACGATCGTCTGTAGCACGTGTTCTAGCTCAAGCGACTCGCTGATGGTGGCCGAGACCGCCGCGAGCGAGGCCAACTCGGATGCCCGATGCCGTACTTCGTCATACAGGCGGGCGTTCTCAATGGCACTGGCGATGTAGCTGGCGACAGTCTTCAACAGCCGCACTTCTTCGTGCGCGAAGCCGCCTCCGCGATCACCCAGGAACAGCTCGCCAATGCTGGTGTCTTTCAGCCGAAGGGCCACACCGGCGAAGTTCTGCACGCCTAGCGCATCAATGTGCGGACGATAGGCCGGTACGATATTGGGATCATCGGCGGGATCATTGCAGAAATAGCTCCCGCCCCGAGAGAAAACCGATTGCTCGAAGCCTGCGGCATCGGTGGGAATGCGGAACGTCTCTACGGTCTCGCGGTCGGCGCCCGCCGAAGCCAGATAGCGCGCGACCAGGGCATCCTGCTCCTCATCATAGAGCAAGAGCACACCCTGATCTGCTTCCAGCAGTCGAAGCGTCTCACCCATCACCCGATCCAGCAATGCGTCCAGTTCCAGCGTCGAGCCTGCCAGGGCAGCGATGCGGGCCAGACCCGCCTGCTGCTCTTCGCGCCGCCGCGTCTCCGCATAGAGATGAGCGTTCTCAATGGCCACGGCCGCCTGGCCAGCTACAGCCTGCAGGATGTCCAGATCGCGCTGGGCGTACATATACTGTTGGTAGCTGATCAACTCCAGCGTGCCAACGAAGGTACCTCGTACCTGCAGCGGGATGCCAACATACGAGCCGAATGGGTACGCATCAGGGCTGTCCAGCTTGGGTCGCACGTCGCTATGGGTCCGCACATCCGGGATCAATAGAGGACGCCGATGACGGACTATCCAACCAGTGTACCCTTCGTCGAGGTGGTAAACTCCCCCTACCTCCTGGACATACTCTCGGTCCCCACTCCAGCCCTGGGTCACGCAGCAACCGCGCCGTTCATCCCAAAGCGTGATCTCCGCAACATCGTAGGGGACGAGCTTGCGCGTGCTCGACAGGATAGCATCCAGCGTGGCGCTCAGGTCAAGGCCATCACTGCCGGAACCGCCGACGTGGCGCATCATCGGCGCGTCGCCCGACTGGGGCTGATGAGAAGAGGCGATCGAGTCTTCCCGGTCACTCCATCGGCTAGCTAACATGGCCACGGGAAGAAGCAGGCCACTGCCCAGCCAGGCATTCACAGCGGAAGGGAGGCAATCCGCCTGGATCGCGCGTCCCAGAGCACCGACCCAAGCAATCAGGACGCGCAACACACTGGCCGCCGCCACAGACCCAAACGCCACCAGCCTCGCCGGCACGAGGAGCAGACACTGCCGAAGCGCGACCCGCTCAGGTGATGCCAGCCCGATGCACATCACCACGGTGAGCACCGAAATCAAAGAGGCCGCGACAATGATCGCGCCCGGCCATCTACGTTGACGTGCCCCGACCCACCTACGCATACCTTCCGACCCCTATTCCAACCCAGGCTGCTTATCCTTCACGCCGTGCACTGGCAGCCGCCTCGGTGATCTCACGAATGTCGTAAAAGGGCCCATCGTCGACAGTCACGACACCAACGGCCAGTGACAACAAGTCAACCTTCTGTTCATTGCCCGCATCGTCGGTCACGACTAGATATCCCTGCTGTCGCGTCTGCCACTCGTAGTGTGTGCCTATCTCCGAATCGAAGCGCTGTCGCAGGTCCTCGATGATGGGTGAGACCAGCTCCAGCTCAGTGATGACAATGAAATCATCGCCACCGATATGGCCGATGAAGTCATTGGCAGTTCCTTTGCTATCCACGGCTTTCCCCAAGACCATAGCCCCGAAGCGTAGCACTTCCTCGGCAGCCACAAAACCATATACTTCGCTGAACGTGGCGAAACCCTGGATACCGACGTACAGAATGCCCCACCCCTTCCGTCGCATCAACTGCCGCAACTGATCCTCGATCAACTGACCGCTGGGTAAACCGGTTGTCGGGTTGGTCAAGCTGGTGTACTGCGCACGCGTCAGAGCGCTCCTGACTCGTAGCTTCAGCTCCTCTAGATCGAAGGGCTTGGTGATGTAGTCGTCAGCACCCAACTCGAGGCCATGGATCTTGTCGGAGCGCTCATCCTTCTGAGTCAAGAAGATGATTGGGATGTGACTGGTGCGCAGATTGCCCCGCAGGTTACGGCATACGTCGTAGCCATCCATGTCTGGCAACATTATGTCAAGTACAATGATATGGGGAAGCTGTTGCCGGCACATCTCCAAGGCATCCTCACCACGCTGGGCAACCGTCACATCATAACCCTGCGACTGAAAGTAGATGCGCAGCATATTGGAGATATCGGAATCATCTTCCACGATCATCAGTCTGCCTTGGGACATGTCCCCTCCTTACCTTCGATTAACCGATGGTCGGCAATCTGAAGCCATGCTTGCGAGCCAGTTGGGTGATCTCGCGTGCTTTCTCGACCTGTATCCACTTGCCCAACGAGTAACTCTCGTACCGCCTCTCCAAGGCCAGCACCATGGTCTCTGCCATGCACGCATATACCTTGCCAGGCGGGAGGCCAAAGTCGAAACCAAAATCCACATCGCCGGCCACTTCTAGCACGCCTCCCTCAATAAGCAACACGTCGTCCCGCTCAGAGGCCACTCGCCTCGACACGTCGGACGGACGAGCCACGTCGCACACAATCGCCCCGCGTTTGAGGTGCTCCGGCTGAATGACAGGCCGGGCGGCGCTGGTGGCACTCAACACCAGATGCGCCTCGCGTATGTCCTCGATGCGCGTCGAGGTCCGCACCCGGCGTGCATGAGATCGTCTCGCCCGTGCCTCCACCTGTGCCAGGTGGGAGGCCGCCGCGCCAGGCCGACCCACCAATACCAACTCAGCTACCGTCGGTGCCAACATCTCAGCACAGGCGGATCCAATGCTGCCCGTCGCCCCGACCACGGCCACAGTAGCCGATTCGAGTTGCGCACCGTTGGAGCGCGCAGCCTGCTCCAGCGATTCAACCACCACAGCCACAGTGAGACTGCGCCCCGTGGTGACAGGGATGCTGAGCCGCCGGGCGATGGTCTCGCCACCATCGCCAATCACAGACGTGAATGCCAGCAGTCCCAGAAGACGAGCGCCCAGCTTCTGTGCCAGTTCGCCTGTCTGAACGATCTTCCTGTAAGCCACACGCGTCGGCAATTGCACCAGGCGCCGCGCAGTGACTGGACACGCCAGGAGCCAACCCCCGACATCTCTTCCTGTAGCTTCTGAGCGCACGCCGACGATCTGCGAAAGATACACCGGCGGCCAGAAGCGGGAGAGGAAATGAATCAGGGGTGTAGGCAGCACTCGCGCCAGCAGAGGATACTTGCGCGCCACGTCCTGTTTGGGATTGAGGGGATGGATGACACAGGCGAAGTTGTCCATCGCGGCGCCTATCATCAAGACTCGTATTCTCTACCATGCAATTCAGGCCCACCCGTAATCAGCAAATGGTCGCTGTCTTCGAAACGCACAGTCCGATCAATCACGCGCCTGCTGGGCGAAGCGAACAAGACGACGTCTGACTCGATGGCCCGCGCCGGAAGCACCACCAGGCCGGACCCTATGTAGCAATTGTGCCCCACGCAGCCACCCAGCACCGGCATACCAGTGTCTCCCAGCTGCCCTCCCCGCTCGGCACGGATGGGCTTGGGCACCAGGTTGAAATCGGTGAACGTAGTGCCTGCACCAATGAAGGTATTGCACCCAATGCTGCAGAACTGTACACAGGTGTTCTGCGCCAACATCGAGTCCTCCATCATCACACTCGCAAAGATGGCCGCCCTAAACGGGAGATAGCAACGATCGGAGATCACACTCCACTGGACCTGTGCCCCCTGCATAATGTCCACGTTGTCTCCGATTACGGAGACATCCACGACGGCCCCGGCACCGATGCTGACGTTATTGCCGATACGCGTCGGCCCCTTGACGATGGCCGTGGGATCAATGCTACAATTGTCACCTACCTCCACCATCGCCGAGGAAGCATGCAGTTGCTTCTGCTCCAATAGCGAGCGCCACAACATCTTGAGCTGCGTTCCCACGCTTTGCTCAATCTTCCGGTCCATCCGCGCGCCGTTGGCCAGTGCGCCGAATATCACATTGGCGGTGATGGTATGAACCCAGTGTTCGATAGAGCAGAAGGCCTTGGTGGGCACCTGATATACCAGGTCTCCCTTACTGGTAGCCATGTGAGTCGGCACGTGGTAGTAGCCCATCTCGTGCGACTCCGTATCTATCACCAGGGGCTGAACGGATGACTCATCGGCCGGCTTGCCACTGGGGTAGTACCACAAATCAGCGACGTACACATCTCCCTGAGAACGCAGTCGTATGCCCTTCTGGAGATAGATGGCGTGTTCTGTGATCGCATGGTCGTTCGGCGAGAAGGCAACCTGACAGGCCCCGCCCATTGCCCGGGCCCGCCGGATGAAGTCCGCCACGAAGAACTTGTCGAAGAACAAGTTGTCCCGGTAGACTAGTGTCTCCGCCGGCAGAGTGTCAACCTCGCGGAGTGAGTTTACTTCGTGCTCTTCCTCTGTGTAAGGATAAAGCACGTCCGCCTGGTGAAGCCACAGGGGCTTATTCAGCACACGCAGTTTGCGGGCTGGCTCGTTGAACGGGAATATCTTGTGCCGGTCTCGAACGATGATCTTGCGCATGGGCCGATTCAGTCCAATGGACGCTTGTTAACCAGGATCGTGCAGGTAGGATCTCCGACGGCGATACAAGAGATCTCCTCGACAACGAAATTCTTGCCACCGCTGACCCAATACAGACCTTCCTCCAGAATGCCAACAGCCAGATGACAGCAGGGAGCTTCACACGTACGCCCCCAACATGTGCCGCAACGTTCCATGATCCAATGAAAATACTTCTCGTCTTCGCCCAACCGCACCAGGTGATCGGTGAACTTGTTGAACGTCTGAGCTAGAACCTCGAACCCCACCTTGAGCTTCATCCCCAAGGGCAGGACGCGGAAAGTCAGATCCGCGATACCCAACATCGGACCGAAGTCCTTAACCCCAAACTTGAAACAAGAGTGTCCAGCACGCCGCGCCAAGCCACGTCCACCGCGCGGGCCGTACATCTCATCCAAAGCCTGGAGCAACTGCCCAACCTCATTGAAGGAGAACTCTCTGGCGAAGTTGTTGGGTGGGTAATTGCCGATGCGATGCTGGAGGCGAGCCAGATTCAGGACCGCATTCAGTCCATTCCGCCCCATCACCTCCTCGACCGCCAGGAGCATAATCCGTCCCATTTTGTTGGGAAAGAAATACCGCGGTGGTCCCTGAGTTTCCAGTCTCGGCTCATCTGTCATGCGAACGCTTATCCCCGCCCGGCCGACGAAACCACGTTCAGTTCGTCCTATTCTGTCAGCCTCGACCCGATCACATCGTCCCGGACGAATGTGGGCCAGACTGACCATCCAAGAACTCACTCACCGTCTGATAGAAGCGCTCAGACTCATCCAACATCGGGAAATGGCCCGAACGCTCGAAGTAGCGCACGGTAGCCGTCGGCGTACCCTGTGCCAACACGCCACCCTGCTTCGGGTCGACAATGCGATCCACCCGACCGTAGATACCGAGTGCAGGCACCCGGATGTCACCCAGTCGCGCGCGCAGGTCCGTCTCGCGCAGCGAGGCAATGCTATAGTGGAAGGATTCCAGAGTCGTGCGCGATAGGTCTTGCTCGAACATCTTGTACCAGGTCTTCCAATCCCGAGCCAAGAATGGAGAGAATAGCCGGACACCCAGCGGCAGAGCGCCGGGCACCCTATAGGCCAAGCTCGCCAGGGAGCGCCGCGCTGCCAGGCGCAGGAAGAGAGCTAGTCCGTCGCCAACAATTGGGGAGCCCACCACCGCCACTTTCTGAACCCGATCGGGGTACTGCAGCACCAGAGCAAGCGAGACAGTGCCACCCATGGAATGGCCGATGACGGGGGCTTGCTCGATTCCCAGGCGCTCCATGAGCTGATTTACCATCTCCACGTAATCCACGACCTCGAAACTGCCGGTCTGCTTCCCAGATTCACCGAAGCCCCAGAAATCCAGCGCATAGGTCTTGTAGCTGGTGGCCAAAGCCTCCATGGTGCCCCTCCAGGGGACCCAGGATTCTAGCCAGCCGTGCAGCAGGATAACCGGTCGCCCACGGCCCGAGGTTTCGTAGTGGACCAAGCCCCGATCAGTAACGATTGAGCTCATAACGCACCGTTGGCAGCGACTATACTGCCCATGTAACTACCAAGGGTCAGCAAACCCATTCTAACAGTCAAGCGAACACCACATCTAGTTTAATATATCATGGAACTGTTCGAATAGAGTTTACAAAGCATTGCAGTTTCGTTAAAGCGAGGTTACGGTCTCTAACTAAACACAACGGTCGAACCTGCCATCCCGCATGGTTCGACCGCCGGGAAAACGTGCATAGAAACGCACGCCAGAATCTGCGTCATCCTACACAATACGGACCCCGGCTACAGGACGGCGTTCCCGCCCCAATACACATCCTTAACCTTGCTCATCCAATAGCTCAAGGACCGAAAACAGGAGTTCCAGCAAGACCTGCTGGACACTCTGCCGGTCATGCGCCACACAGGGCAGCACCTTGATGTCTTGAGGAATGCGAAGCGCAATACGCAGGTCTTCAGGCGACCAAGCATCCTCCAAGTCCTGTTTATTGGCAGCAACCACGTAGGGCACAGAAGCGTATGATCGAAAGGTATCCAGAATGCTGCGCGCCTCGCGGAAAGTCTCTGGACGTATACTATCCAGCAGCACCACAAAGCCCAGCATGCCCTCAGCCAGGATTTCCCACATGAAATCGAAACGTCGCTGCCCCGGAGTGCCGAACAGATAGAGCACCAGATCCTTGTCCACGGTGATGCGTCCAAAGTCCATCGCCACTGTGGTATGAGTCTTGATGCGCTCCTCGTCGCTGGAAATCGGCTTCTCCGTCGCAACGACGTCAATCTCGCTAACAGACTGAATGAACTGCGTCTTGCCCGCAGAGAAAGGGCCGGTAACGACTATTTTGACGATCTGCATTGTCAGGTTCTCTGGAAGAAATCAACCAACCGCTCGACAACCCCTCGCTTGACGGCTGGACGGCGCATTGTCATAGGCGACTGACCAGTCCCTCCAGGCGCTGCTGGTGCAGCCGCTCCCGCCGACCTCACCAACTCCACCAGACCTGCCTGAAGCAAACCGTACACAATTTTGCGAATCTGAAAATCGCTCATGTTGTTATATTGCGCGATCTGGCGGACGGTATTGCGTGGGTTGATGAAGGAAACGACTCGCCATTCCTGAACACTGAGATTGATATCGCGGAGACGTGCATCGGGGCGATCGGCAAACCGGAGAGCCACGTCGAGGTCGGGCAACTCTTCCTGCAGCCGTTCCCACTCTTTCAAGCGACGACTGCCTTCCATAATCACGTTCTCAAGATTGATCGGAATCGTGATGCGATTCTTGAACGGCAGCTTGTTCGCCTCGAAGCGGAACGTCCCGTCTGGCCAGGTAAACAGGGGATAGACGTTGTTCAAAATGTATGTCCGCACACTCCGCACAATGTCTTCTTTGCTTACATAGCCCGCGTTCATCAGCAATAGGCCCAGCTCTTTGTCATTCTTGATGTCAGCGCGGGCCTCAATCGCACGGGCTTGCTCTCCCGTGAGCCTGCCAGACCGTTGAAGCATCGCGGTCAGGTGCTCATCTTTCCCATCTAGCACTGCATAGATGAGCTTGCCCTCCTTGAAACAGAGCCGAGCCTGTGCTTCGCGCGTGTCAATAGTCAGCATACCCGTCTTGCGGGCCAGGTTAATCAGGTTGAGCAACTGGGTTGTGCTGAAATCTCGCAGATTCCCCTTCAGCGCCATACATACCTCCGCTGCGACCGCGAAAATCGCAGATTCTCGACCCTGTTATTCTCCGCGCAACCCATGCGAGAGGAGAAGAAGCGGCTCACTTAGACTCGCGTAAGACTCTCTAGGCACCGATTATACCTTCTATTGGCGCGCAAGTCAACCACTTGGCACCGGCAAACAGACTTCGCAGGAGCATCACATTTGCTTGTCCATCTCTTCAGCGAATGGTATACTATTGGCAATAGTTGGACTCATCTCTGTCTGCCACGGCAAACCTTTGTCAACATTGCCGGCCACTCAGAGGGGGGAAGAGACGGTATGGCCAAACGACACAGCCGAGGGAACCGGTTTCGTCTGCTGATCTACGAGCGCATGTGGCAACGCTGGGCCTGGCCCTGCATCTTGATCATACCGGCCTCGATTGCACTCTGGTGGTATGCGCCCCTGATCCCGATCATCTCCGCCCGATTCAGCTTGCTCGCTCTCGTCCCCGCTGTTGTTTCCCTCGTCATCCTGATCTACGCCCAACTGGCCAAACGAACGGCCTGTGTGCAATGCAGACCCAAACACCTGCGTATCCAGACCCCCCTGTACCCATTGGTCATCTCTTACAGCCGGATCAAGATCGTACGTCCCAGCACCTTTCACCAGGTCTTCGATCCCGCGAAAGAGAAGGTGGCCCGGCAGCGCTGGCTGATGCCCTATTGGAGGAAAACCGCCTTGGTGGTAGAGATATCAAAGTACCCCTTCAGCAAGACGTGGCTGCGGCTGTGGTTCAGCCCCTACCTTCTGGCTCCGAATACCACCGGTTTCGTTCTCCTGGTCGAGGACTGGATGGCGCTCTCCCGGCAACTGGACACATTCCGCCACAACTGGGAGAATCGCCGTGCGTCCCGTCGGGCTCAGTGAGGCCAACCTATCAGGTCCCCGGCATGCCTGATGCAGCCAGCCAGGCACCACCCTACCCCGCCTACATCACCTCGACCACCGACCCTACAGGCATCTTGGTCACTTCGATACGGACCGGGAAAGAATCCTTCAATTCATCAATGTGCGTGACCACCAACACACGCGCGAAGTCGTCCTGAATCGCGTTGATCGCCTCGACCAGCCGCTGGCGACCCTGGGTGTCTTGCGTGCCAAACCCCTCGTCAATGACCAACGTCTGCAGTTGCGCCCCTGCGCGGCGAGCCAGGAGTTTGGAGAGCGCGATGCGGATGGCGAAGTTGACCCGAAATGCCTCTCCCCCTGAATAGAGCAAGTACTCGCGAGTTCCCAGTTCGTCGGCGATCTTGATCTCCAACGTCTCTCGCACATCGCCCGCCTGCGTCTCGCGCTGCGTATCGAAGCGCACGTGCATGCGCCCTCCCGTCATCCGCGCCAAGAGATGATTCGCCTCCGCCTCGATCTCCGGCACCGCTGCCTCGATAATCATCGCCGGCACACCCCGGACGCCAAAAGCTGTCTTGAGTTCATCGTAGATAGACCGCCCGGTCACCAACTCGCCCAACCGCTTGGCCCGCTCCTCCCGCTGACGCTCAAGTGTCTTGCACGCTTCCAAGCGCTGCTGCGACGCGCCCAATTGCTGGCGTGCAGAAGCCTCTTCGCCGCGCAAGCGCCGCAACTCAGCCTCGACAGCGGGGGCATCTTTCAAGCGCTCCCGGAGTTGGTCGGCCTCGTCATCCAGCGCCACCCGGCGGGCTCGCTCGGCCTCAACCTGTCCCATCCACTGTTGCACACGCTCTCCGAGCCGCCCCAGCGCAGCCCGCTCTTCCTCCACTCCCGCCCGCGCAGCGTCCAATTGCGCCTTCCGCTCCGCGGAAACTCGCCCATCGGCAACCGCCTGACGCGCCGCATCGTGGGCCGCCGCCTCATAGCCCAACTGTTCTGCCTGGGCCAAGACCTGTGCCAGATCAGCCTGTACTGAGAGGGCGTACTCCTCTGCAGACAGCCGTTGCTCTAGTTTGGCTAACTGTTTCTGGGCATCCTCCAGCGCATCTGCCGCATCCCGCCCTCGATCAATCCGCTCGGCCAGGGCCGCCTCCCGGCGCTGCAGTGTCTGCAGATCACGCAGTGTCCGATCGCTTTCGGCGATCTGTTTCCGCAGTGCTTGCGCCCGCGCGACCAGGTCCCCCACCAGCGCTTGATTCGCGCGATAGGCATCTCCCCTGACTTGCCCCTCAGTCTGGAAATGGTCAAGCAACTCCAACCGGCACTCGTCTGTGAGGGATTGCTTACAGAGGGGACACTCGGCCCCCGCTCGTTCCAACAGCGCGATTTTCTCCTTGAGTGCATCCATCTCTGCCCGCAACGACTTGTTGCGCGCCTGCAACTCTGCCTGCTCCTCGGCGATCCGCACCAGGTCTTCCCGCGCTGCCTCCCGGCCCTCGGACAATTGAGCAAGATGGGCCAGCCGTGCCCTCACCTGTGCATATTCAGCCCGGACTGCCTCCGCGGTCAGGCGGCTCTCCAGCTCGACAACGCGCTGCGCGACAACCTCGCGCTCCGTCTCAATCTGGTGCCGCGCCTCGGTGATCCGCGCCTCCAGATCCACCCGCCGTCCGTTGAGCTCGACCGACTGGCGCAGCTTAGCACCGAGCGCCTGTTCTTGCTCCACCGCTTGTTGGTAGGCCAGGTATCCAGCCTCGATTTCATCTGCCTGTTCCAGCAGGCTCTCGTGCTCGGCCAGCTTTCGCGCTCGCTCCACGCGTTCCTCGTCCAACGCGCGCAGTTCCCGCTCTGCCTGGGCAACCTGCGCATCCAGGTCAACCATGCGCGCCTGCACGTGGCGGAGTTCTGTCCGCACAGACTCAACCCGTTGATAGGCTGCCTGGGCTTTCTGGAGCACAGTGCTCAGTTCCTCGACACTCGCCTGAGCCGTTTGAAGTGCCGACTCATACTCAGGCCGCCGGGCCAACTCGGCATCTATCTCACGCAAGCGGAGTTCGATCATCTCCGCTTCGGCCTGGGCTTGGCGCGCCCGTTCCTTGGCCCGTTCTTCGTACACGGCCCAGCGATCCAGCCCCAGTATGTCCCCCAATACGCGTTTCCGCTCGGCTGCGGTCTTCACGGTGAATTCGTCTGCCCGGCCCTGGCGGAGAAACGCCGAGTTGATGAAGGTATCGTAGTCCAGCCTCAGGGTGCGTTCAATCTTCGCCTGCGTGGCCCGTATGCTGCTCTCGGCAACGGAACGCCACGGTCCACCGCCCTCCCCGCTGTCATCCGCGCCAGGGGGCAGATCCTGCATCTGGAAGTCGAGGACGGTTCTCCCGCGCTTCCCGGCCTTGCGCCGACGCAACACCCGACAGGTCTGTTCACCCAATCCGAACGTGAACTCGACCGCCATCTCGTCCTCACCCAGGTGAATCAGTTCATCGTCGCGCCTGGCCCGCGCCTTTCCCCAGACTGCCCAGGTGATGGCATCGAGCAACGCCGACTTGCCTGCGCCGTTGTCACCGACCAAGCAGGCGACGTGGATCCCACGGAAATCCAACACCGCCTGGCGATAGCACATGAAGTTGATGAGGTTCAACTCTTGAGGAATCACGTCTCAGGTTCCCGGATCACCGTGCGCACCTACCGCTTCTCGACCGAGTCCTTGCGCCTGGCCACATGCTCCAGGATCTCCTCTGCGCTGCGACGTGCCGCCATGCCACCCCCACCCAGCATCTGGGCCAGCTCGTCCACTCGCGGTTCACCGTCCAGCCGCCTGACCCGCGTTAGCGTGCGCTCGCCGGTCCCGGTACTCTCCACATGTTTCTCGACGCGGAAGTGCACGTCTCCAAAACCGGCCAACTGCGGGAGATGAGTCACGCACAGCACTTGATGACTCAAACCGCTCGACCCCAACGAGAGATTCCACAGTTTCTCGCCCACTGTTGTTCCCACGCGTCCACCGATGCCCTGGTCAATCTCGTCGAAGATCAACGTCGGCGTCCCGTCAGCGCGGGAGAGAACCGTCTTGAGTGCCAGCATCAGACGGGAGGTCTCGCCTCCTGAGGCAACCTTCACCAGCGGTTTCAAGGGCTCACCAGGATTCGGAGAAACGAGAAACTCGATGCGGTCGATGCCGGAAGTATCGAAGGCCACCCGCGGCGGCGTGTCAGGCTCCGCGCCAGCGGTGTCCAGTACCTCTGGCCCTGAGGCCAAGACCTGAAAACGGAGACCGGAGAGCGACTGGGGCAATGCCACACCGTCCGCATCCTCGCGCCACTCGAAGTGCACGCCAAAGCGCGCCCCTTCCATGCGCAAATCTCGCAGTTCCTGCTCAATACTCAGCGCCAGGCGTTGGGCCACCTCGCGCCGTTGCATCGAAAGCGCCAACGCCGCCGTGCCCAGTTCTCGCAGTAGTCGCTCCTCCTCCACCCGTAGCTCAACCACGCGCTCGTCACTGTGGGTGATGGTATCCAGTTCTTGGGCCGCGTTCTCGGCGTAGGCCAACACGTCAGGGATCGTCGCACCGTACTTGCGCTCCAAACGTCGAATCAAAGCCAGGCGATCCTCCACGTCCTGGAGACGCCGAGGGTTGTACTCCACCTGCTCTCGATAGCTGCGCAGGCTTCCCGCCAACTCCTCAATCTGGTAATTGACGTTCTCGGCAGTTCGCAACTGGGGTTCCAACGTCGGGTCAATGCGCGCCAGCGCCTCCACAGCACGGAGCGCTTTCCCCAGCAAGTCCGACACGGCGATGGTCTCATCTGCCCCCTGCTCAAGCGCCAGGAGGGCCTCGCCGCTCAATGAGGACAGTTGCTCGGCGTTGGCCAGCCGTGCCCGCTCTGCGATCAACTCCGGTTCTTCGCCAGGCTCAAGGACCGCCGCACCGATCTCGTCGATTTGGAACTGCAGCAGGTCAGCCCGGTGTGCCAACTCCTGTCCTCGCCTCAGGAGCGACGTCAACTCGCGCTGCACCGCCCGAACCCGACCCACCAAATCCGCCACACGGGCACGCAGTGGCCCCAGGTCCGCAAAACGATCCAGCAGATCAGCATGGGTGCGCACTCGCAGCAGCGAGAGATGCTCACTCTGGCCGTGGATGTCCACCAACCCCTCGGCCACCTCCCGCAGCAGTGCCAGGGTGACGGCGCGGCCGTTGACGCGAGAGACGCTCCGCCCGCTGGCCCGCACCTCGCGCCCCAGGGACAGGAGGCCCGGCGTGTCTCCCTCAAGTGCCTCGCGTTCCAGCACCGGGTCAATCGCAGCGTGCTGTTCCGGTCCCAACTGGAACGTGGCCTCAACAATGGCGCGGTCGGCTCCAGCGCGCACGGCGGCGCTCTCCGAGCGCCCTCCCAAGACCAGTTCCACTGCATCAATGATGATAGACTTGCCCGCACCTGTCTCGCCGGTCAGCGCGGTGAAGCCCGGAGAGAAAACCAGATGCAAATCGTCAATGATGGCGAAATCCCGGACGTGTAACTCAGCTAGCAACCAGCCCTCCTATACGCGTCGCCCAGGACGCAACCGGGCATAGGCCGCCCCCACCGCCGCAACCAAGTAGACGACGTCCCAAATCAGCCCGACCAGCCAGCCCACGGAGTAGGCGCCCAGCGAGCCCGGCGCAGCGCTGGACAGCATAAGCAGAGGCCCGAGGGAGAACAGCAAATGGATCAACCAACCGACGACTATGCAGGCACAGACGACCAACCAGGTGCGAGGGCCGCGCCGGCGCCGAATGGCCCAGCGCGTCGCCTCGGCGATACCGGCGCCCGCAAGTGGGCCCAAGATAATAGCGTACCAGCCCAACGTGGGGACAATCCAGCCCGCCAGCACCGACAGAGGCAGCGCGACGGCGACGGCAATCAGGTACTGTGCAGGGCGGAAGTCGGCGTAGAAGACCTGCTGCTGAGCGTTCACACAATCACTGCAGCGATAACCCACTGGGGTCTGCACCGCGCACTTGGGGCAGATTGGCCGCCCACACTTGTTGCAGCGCAGATAGGTCTCGACATTCGGATGGTTGACACAGTGCATTGGCTCGTTCATGTCAGCAACTCCCATTCAGGCACTACGCAGCTCTTGGCACGACGCTTCAGAACGCAGTTGCTCCAAGACTCGTCGAGCCTGACCGGGACTCACGGGGAGTGATACGGTGCATGGTTTCGCGGCACCAACCGCTCGACCAGTGTCTTGTAGAAATACGTGCGTTCTTGCACACGCGCAAAGCGGGCCACGTGTGGGCTGACCTCCACAACCACTTCATCCCCGCTCTCCAGTTGCGCGTGCATGTCCCCGTCCACCGTCAGAACCGCCGGCCGATCATCAACGACACGGATACGCACGGATACTCCCTCGGACAAGACAATGGGCCGGGCCATACTCAGGTGTGGAGCCACCGGCACTAGGAGGACGTTCCGCAACTGCGGCGGCAGGACTGGGCCACCGGCAGCCAAGGCATAGGCCGTGCTCCCTGTTGGCGTGGCAACGATCAGGCCATCAGCGACGTACGTGGCGAGCCGCCCGCCATCCACCTCGGTCTGCAGGTGTACGACGCGGGCGCGTGCCCCGCGCCCCACCACCACGTCGTTCAACGCCTGGGCCTGCCCCAGCGTCTCACCATCTCGACGGGCCACAGCCTGTAGCATGATGCGCTCTTCGAGCCAGTACCCATCAGCCAACGCCCGCGCCAAGACATCTTGCCACATCTCTGGGTCGGCCTCGGTGAGGAATCCGACGCGCCCCAGGTTGATGCCCAGGATGGGAGTGCCCAGGGGAGCCACAGCCCGCGCCGCCCGAAGAATCGAGCCATCCCCACCCAGCGTCACCAACAGATCGATCTCTCGCAGATCGCCTGCACTCTCACTATGGCTCGCCGCACAAACCCGGACCAGCCGTCCTCGCTGCTCGATCCAAACGGCGATCTCTTCCGCCAGGTGACGTGCCCGAGCGACGCGGGGGTTGTAGAGGACACCAATCATCTTCACATTAGCTCAGTCGCGTGGATACACGTGTGCTCGCAATCGCGCCGATCGCTTGATAGGACGACCGGGATGCCGGTCACGCCCTCGCCCGGTCACAGGTGAGCGCTATTATAGCCCAAGTCAGTGCGGTTGTCTACTACCCGGCTGTTCCGATCAGGCCGCGCGGACCGCAATGCCAGTGCTCAAGCGATACAGGACTCGTTTGGATAACGCGAAGGGGAGGGCTAATCCTGCGGACAGATCTGATAATCGGCACCTACGATCAGGCGGAAGCCAAACGCGGCATTCTCGTCTGGCTGATGAATCACCTGATCGTCCGGGATGGAGAACGCCTCCTGCAGGTGCCCGGCCCCGGTGCCCTTGACCTGCTGGCTGAGGATCAGCAACTGGGTATGGGTGTAGTCGCACCGGTCAGATTCGCCGAGCACCGCCGGGAACCCGGTCCGGAATACCCGATCTGCCGCCAGCACGTCCCAGTCCACGTTGGTGGTCCCGTTCCACACCTCGACCGGCAGATAGGTCCGGGTCAGGCGAGCTTCCGGCGCGGGAGTCATCGCCTCCGCCACGATGGGCTGAATCTCCTCCCAGCGAGGCAGGAAAACAGCTCCGCCATAGGGCGTCGTCCACGGGGTGACCACATCCGCACCGATGTTGTAGAAGCGCACGTCTTTGTCATCCAAGGTGAGAGCAACCCGGGCCAGATCGAGGACGTCGGCGAGTGCCAGGTCCGTCTCCACCATGTCCCGCCCCTGCTTCCAAAGGGCCGGAACCCGCGTGAGCATCCCCGCGTCCCGCCCTTTGTGCCACAGGGCTTGTAGGACCTGCTGCTGGCGGCGTTCGCGGGCGAAGACACTACTCGTCTTCCGTGAGCGAGCATACCACAGGGCGGTCTCGCCGTCCATGTGATGCACTCCGGGCTCCAGCGCAAGGATGGGATACTCCCCATTCTCGTCCGGATAGGGCCAGTAGTCGCTGAGACGGCAATGAACGGGGATGTCCACCCCGCCCGCCGTATCCACGATACCGATCAGCCCATCGAAATTAGTGCGGACATAGTAGTCCATCCGGATGCCCAGGTTGTAGAGCAGTGTATCCCGCACGAGCGCCGGCCCGCCTCCCTCGTAGCCGTACGCCTCACCGTAGAAGTCGGCGAAGTTGATCCGGCTCATCCAGAAGCCAGGAATATACAGGTATATGTCGCGCGGTATGGATATGACAGAGACCGCTCCGGTACTACGCTGTACGGAGACCACCTGGACCACATCGGTGTGCCACTCCGACCAGTCTGGGCGCTGGTCGCTACCCAGAACGACGATGTTGACGGCATCCGCGGCCACAGGGACGGGCTGGACCGGAGTAGGCATAGGGAGCGTCGTGGAAGGCACCAACGCCTCTGGAGCGGGGATGGGAAACGGGTCTGGAAAGACAAGACCCACAGGTGTGGGTGTGGGAGACGGCACGGACGTCTGAACCGGCACCGGCAAGGGGGTATGCGTGGGCAAGGGCGTATGCGTAGGCGAGGGCGTATCGATCGCGGCGCCGGTGGGCCTGGGCGTGAACGACGAGATCGGGACGAGCGCGGAGGAATCGAAAGGCGTCGGCCAGGGAGAGCTGAGGGGTGCCGAAGCCAGAGCGGCCAAGGCGGGGGAATCCACCAACAGCGGAACGCCTATGATCGCTCCGAGAATGGTGAGCACGAGGAGCAAGACCCCGAGCACGGGTAGTCCAGCTACCGCCCGCTCTACGTGCCCGCGATCCCGCGACGCTCCAGACGGAGGTACAGGACCGCCCGTCCCCAGGACCGTTCTCGAGTGCGGCACGGCAACACGTTGCCAGGCCCAGCGCAACGCCGCGTAAACGCGTGGGCTTTGCACATGGGTCTCCAGCGCCTCGGTGATGTGGCTCAGTCCAGCGTATGGATCGTCGGACAGATAGCCAAGCCATAGGAGCGCCGTCTCGTTGCTAGGATCATCGTCCAGCACAGACCGGAATGCAGCCCTGGCTTCCGCCGTTTTCCCGGCTCTTTCCGCCCGCATCCCTTTCCGCAGGTTTCCCGTGACCGACATGCCACACAGTCTCCAGCTATCGCGTTCTCTCAGACATCCTCTCCAAGGTATGTCACCATTGTAATGATGTCTTCAAGATGCAGCGTTACAGCCAGGTTACGAGCTAGTTACGGGTAACGGCCCACAGATCTCCGCAGTCTCCCCCGCCAGCAAACCTGGTTGACGGTATCGGCAGAATAGGTATAATCCGACAAACTGAAGATTAAGGAGAGTTTCCATGATTGACGTCAACGAGTTGCGTAGGGGTGTCACATTCACTATGGACACCGAGCTTTACAAGGTACTGGAGTACCAACACCACAAGCCAGGGCGGGGTAAGGCAGTCATCCGTACAACGCTACGCAATCTGCGTACTGGGGCGACGATCCAGCACAATTTCATCTCTGGCGACCGTGTGGAAGACATCCGTGTCGAGCGCCGAGGGGTGCAATATCTGTACACCGATGGCGACCTGTATCACTTCATGGACACCGAGACCTACGATCAGACAGCACTGTCACGGGCCTTGCTGGGCGAGCAGGACCTCTACATCAAGGAGGGTATGGAACTGGTGCTGTCGACGTACGAGGGAGAGCCGCTGGACATTGAGCTGCCGACGACGGTGGCCATGGAGGTAGTCGAGGCCGAGATGGCCGTCGCGGGCGACACGGCTACCGGGACGCTCAAGAAAGTGAAGCTGGAGACGGGCCTAGAGGTACAGGTACCGCTGTTTATTGAAACGGGCGACGTGATCCGCGTGGACACCCGAACCGGCGAGTACGTCACACGTGTGTAGTCCGCGCACCGCTCCATCCACGGCATCTCAATCCACAGACAGACGATTCCCAGGGAGCACATCGTGAAACCAGACTCCAGGCGCGTCGCCATCCGATACGCCATCATCATCGCTGCCCTGTTAGCCCTGTTTCTCGTCTTCACCAGCCTGGTCGGTGTGTACACCGATTGGCTGTGGTTCGCCAGCCAAGGGCAACTGAGAACCTACCAGACCCGTCTGGGCGCACAGGCGGTGCTGTGGCTGGCCGGGGCACTGCCTGTGATGTTGACGCTGCTCGTCAACTGGTTTTTCGTCCCCCGCCGGATGCTCAGCCAGCTTCAACTGCGCCTGGGGAGGCGACAGAAGCAGCGCCTAATTGTCGGCGCGCGTGTGCTCACCACCATGCTGCGCATCGTGGCAGCGCTCATCACGCTGCTGATGGCCTCGGAAGTGAGCGCCCGATGGATGGACTTCCTCACGTGCCACCACGCCGTCCGGTTCGGCCTGAGCGACCCGATCTTTGGCCTGGATGCCAGTTTCTACATCTTCAAGCTGCCAGTCTACCGCTTCCTCGTGCAATGGCTCATGGTGTTGATCGCTCTGACAGCGATTGGCAGCACTTTCGTCTACTTCTTGGCCCAGCAGATCAGGAAGCGGGGGGCAGTGACGCACCTCTCGCTGCTTGGGGCGCTGTTGCTGCTTGGCAAGGGGGTAGACTACGAACTGCAGCGGTTTGCACTGCTCAACTCATCACGCGGGGTAACCTTCGGCGCCGGATACACCGACATACATGCCCGCCTGCCGCTTCTACACGTGCTGGCGGGTATGGTCACGCTGGGCGCGCTCCTACTGCTCGCGTGGACGTTTGTCCGCAACACCGGGCGCACGGATGGACGCACAATCAGTGCCCGCTTCGTCCATAGCTGGCGACTGCTGCTCATCGTGGGCGTCGCTTGGGTCGCCGTCACGTTCCTAGGCCCGCTCTACCCGACGTACGTGCAGCGCTTCGCCGTTCAACCCAACGAGTTGGCGCTGGAACGCCCTTACATCGAGCACAACATCCGATTCACGCGCTTCGCATACGGGCTGGACGACGCCGACCGCGAGCAGCCGGGCGAGCTTGCACAGCCAGATGGCCGCGGACGGTCGGTTCAGGAATCCGACTACCAGGTTGCGGGCACGCTTGGCGCTGCACAACTGGCGGCCAACGCCGATATTCTCGACAACGTCCGACTGTGGGATTGGCGGCCGTTGCGCACAACCTACGAACAGCTACAGGAAATCCGCACATACTACACCTTCGTGGACGTGGATGTGGATCGTTATGTACTCGATGGACGGCTGCGCGAGGTCACGCTGGCCGTGCGCGAACTGGATGTGGAGCAACTACGCGAGGATGCACGCACGTGGATCAACCAGCACCTGATCTATACCCACGGCTACGGGCTATGCCTGAGCCCTGTCGCCGAGGTCAGCGAGGAGGGACTGCCTAACCTCCTGGTGCGAGATATCCCGCCGCGAAGCGCTGATCCTGCGCTCAGCATCGGCCGTCCCGAGATCTACTTCGGCGAGGCGACGACTAATTACGTCATCGTCAACAGCACCGAAGATGAGTTTGACTACCCCAGCGGTGACCAAAACATATACACCCGCTACGAGGGGCCAGCCGGGGTGCCACTAAGCGGATACGTGCGCCGCATGGCTTTCGCCCTTCGCTTCGACAGTGTCCCTATCCTCATTTCGAGGGCTATCGGGCCCGAAAGCCGGATCCTGTTTCACCGCTCTATCGCCGATCGGGCCCGCACGCTGGCCCCCATGCTCTGGTTCGACCCTGATCCCTACCCTGTCATCTCGGACGGGCGTATCGTCTGGCTGTACGACGCCTACACCTGGACCAATCGCTTCCCGTACTCAGAGCCTGGCTGGGACGCAGAGCCGGTGTGGGGACTGAACTACATACGCAACAGCGTGAAGGTCACGGTGGATGCATACACCGGGGAGACAGTATTGCACATCGTGGATCCCTCCGATCCGCTGATTCAGACCTATCGCACCATTTTCCCCGACCTGTTTGTCGCCGACGAGGAAGCAGACACCGGGGATGGCTGGTCGGACACGTTGCGCGAGCACTGGCGCTACCCAGAGCAACTGTTTCGCATCCAGGCTGACGTGTATGCGGCCTACCACATGCAGGATCCACGTGTCTTCTACAACCAGGAGGACTTGTGGGAGACACCACGGGAGATGCGAGAGTTGGGCGAAGCCCTGATGGCTCCTTACAACGTCATCATGCGCCTGCCCGGCGCGGAGCAGGTCGAGTTCTTGGTGATCCGCCCGTACGTGCCAGCCGGGAAACAGAACATGATCGCCTGGCTGTACGCCGACTCCGACGGGCAAGACTACGGTCAACTGGGGGTTTACAAGTTCTCCAAGGAGGCGCTGGTCTACGGGCCGATGCAAGTCGAGGCACGGATAGACCAGGATCCTTACATTTCGCAACAACTGACGCTCTGGAATCAGCGTGGCTCGTCCGTCATCCGGGGCAACCTGGTCGTCATCCCCCTAAACGGCACGTTACTGTACATTGAGCCCCTGTATCTCCAGGCGGAATCCGGCCAGTTGCCCGAGCTCAAGCGGGTGCTCGTAGTACACGGCAACCGTGTCGCGATGGCCAACACGCTGGCAGAAGGGCTAGCGCAGGTCGTAGCTGGAGCGCCCTCGACAGCTCCGGCCGAGCCGTTGTCAACCGACGTTCCCGCGCTGGCCCGTTCGGCCCAAGTGCACTATGAGGCAGCCCAGGAATGCCTCCGCCTGGGGGACTGGACATGCTATGGTGCTGAACTGGAGGCACTGGCCAGTAATCTGGAGGCCCTCGTGGCTGCGACGGAGGCGACGGAACCGTAGTTGAGCTTCAGCCCGCGAAGTTGATGAGTCCAACGTGAAGCTGGACCCGAGACGGGAAACAAGGGAAGAGGAAGCATGCAGACACCTGCTGGCGCCGAATGTCCACATTACTACGAAGACTTCTACCGGGGCCGTTCCACCCAGGAATGCCGCTTGATCGCGCGCAACCCGCGTTCGGAGAGATGGACGCCGAATCTGTGCGCCCGCTGCCCGGTGCCCGGCATCCTGCGCGCCAACGCCTGCCCCAATATGGTGTTAGAAGCACGCGTCGCCCGGCGCTGGTTCGGGCTCGTGCGTCGGGTCGAGGTCTACGCCGTCTGCACCGAGTATCAGGTCGAGGTAGAGAACCCCTATGTTGGATGCGGTCACTGCCACCCAGAGGCAGCAGCGATCCTCCAGGCACCGGACATCAGGAACGCCTCCTCAGAGACCAAGGATTCATAGCACTGGCAGACACCCCTCCGCAAAGCTCCAGACGACATGGCCGGCCTCGGATGGGTCACGCAACCGACAAAGGAGTAGTTTATGCTAGAAGCCATCCTATTCGATCTGGATGACACCCTGTTGGAGAATTCGATGGACACCTTCGTCCTGGCCTACTTCCAGGCCGTTACACGCTACGTGAGCGCTCGGATCTCGCCCGAACGGGTCATCGCGGAGATGCTACGCGGTACGCAGGCTATGGAGGCCAACGACGGCACCGGCCCTACCAACGAAGAGGCTTTCGCTGCTGTCTTCTACTCGGGAATGGGAGTTGAGGAGGCGGAGATCAAACCCATCTTCGAGGCGTTCTACGAGGAGGAATTCATCAAGCTACGGCCCCTGACACGAACGCTGCCAGAGGCCCGCCCCTTGATCGAGTGGGCCTTCGAGCGTGTTCCCCAGGTGGCCATCGCGACCAACCCGATGTTTCCCCGCTCGCCAACCGAACAACGACTGGCGTGGGCTGGCGTGCCCGTGACCGAGTTTGACTACGCGCTGGTGACAACCTACGAGGACATGCACGCCACCAAGGCCCACCCAGCCTACTATCGCGAGGTACTGACCCGGCTGGGCCGGCAGCCCGATGAGTGCGTGATGGTGGGCGACGACTGGCAACGCGATATCGCACCGGCGGCGTCGGTCGGCATCCCTGTCTATTGGATCGCAGAGCCAGACGTGCCTCCTCCCTCGCTAGCTCCTGGCGAGAAGGATGAGAGTGGCCCCCTGGTCGGCCAAGGGACATTGATCGACCTGTGGAACTGGCTGAAATTCGGCGACGAGTGAGCGAGACCACCTTCGATACGAAGACGCCATTCTGATGGCGCGCCACAGCGCACAGGTCTAAATCGCAGAGACAGGTCTCGTACCTTCCCTGAGCCAGAGAATAGCCAGCTTGGCAGCCAGGTGCACAGGTTCAGATCGTCCAGGCAGGTTCTGTACCTGCCCAGCCTTGAGCAAGGGCGCGTCGTCCGCCCTAACCGGTGGATGGCTCCTGTGCTTCGTCCAAGTAGACGGTGTGCTTCAGGAAGTCTATCCTCTCAATACGCCCCTGCACCAGTTTCTGCTCGCCTAACAGGCTGACCAGCAGATACGCATCACCGTCAGGCTGGATCAGTGCGACGTCCTCCATCACCTTGCGATCCTGGCCATCCTGCCTGAGGAAGACCTTCGCTTCACACATACTGCACCTCCCGAGAACACAATAGACCGCCACACGCGGGGCCTTCGGGCCGGCTGATGGCGGTCTTCATGACACGCGGTCTGCGGACAAGCAACGTCCCAGGGCCGACTTCATGTCGGCGATAGCAAATATACCACAAGCTCCACAATGGGTCAAACGCACGCGCGGCGACATGCCGATGGCGCGCCCGTCGGAACGGCACTCCGGCGGACCTACGTGCCTTACTACGAACTGGTGGCGCGCTACCATTCCTTCGAAGGCGACATCCCAATGGCGCGGCGCGCGGTGCCCGCGGCCTCAGGACGCCTCGTCCCCTAGCGTCAGGCGGATCTCCTCAATGGCGGCGCTGATCTGTTTAGCCAGCGCCTTCCACTCAATCCCTATGATCTCAAAGTGCGGCTGGTTGATCGGCAGAAGCAGCTTTCGTGCCGGAGCTCCAGCCACAGCCTCGGCGATAGCCGGGGTGACCTCCCCCATCATCGAATTGGGAATGATCACGCCGATCGGGGCCAGGACGAAATCGGCCCGGGCAATGGAGACGCGGATCGCGTTCTCGCCGCTGGCCCCTCTGCTGGCCCGGGCCTTCATCATCTTGTCGGTAGCGACGGCATTGGTGCCCAGTGCCAGAATCTCGACGTCAAGCGGCAACGTCTGCCGCAACTGAGTCACGATCTGGGCGCCGATTCCACCGCCCATACCATCAACCACTGCTACAATCATACGTACCTCCCGGTCAGATTCTACTTCTGAGCCGTCCCACAGTCAAGTTGCCCGCAGCTGGGGGCAGGTGCGGATTGTCCCAATCCGTCTGTACCTGCCCGGTCTTGAAGAGAAGCCACAGGGGCCATACTTGACAGATTCGCCCAGGTGTCGTATAAACGCCAAATTGTACCCCATTCGCGTGCAGCAATAAGAACGTGGGGGCAGGTCGCCTGCCCGGAAAGGCTACGCTTGAAGCGCCTGTATAGTCAGTTCCTGTCCACAGTTCAGCTTGCCCTACGGCGCACGTGGGCGGAGATAGGCAGCCACGCGGCCATTGCGCTGGGCGTGCTGGTGGCCACCACGACCATCTGTGCAATCATCCTCTACGCCGAAGCAGTGAACGTCGCAGTCCTGCGGGATCGATTGGCCCGCACTCACGATCTCCTACTATCGAGCGGGCAACAGCAGCGGCTGTGCATCGCCCGCGCCATCGCCAATCGTCCCGCGTTGACCCTGGCCGACGAGACGACCGGTGAACTGGACAGCCGCACCGGACAGGAGATACTCTCCCTCTTCCGCCAGATCGTGGCACTGGTGGGCACCGCCTTGGTCGTAGCGACCCACGACCCGATTGTGCACGACCACGCCAGCATCGTCTACGAGCTGGCCGACGGACGATTGACCTGCTCGGCCGACGGACGCCGCCATGTTGACGGCGCTTGGTCCGCGTCCGACGAGGCACAACATGGATAACGCACAGAGCCGCGCGCTCCGCCTGTGCCTGTGCCTGGCCGGGCTGGCCGCGGCAATCGTAGGCATCCAGTTCACCGTCACAGCCCACCAAACCCGCGTCCGGGGCCTTCCCGACGGCTTCCCGGCACCGGTGACCGGCGCAGACGTGCCGATGCCTGGCGTCAACGTCGCGCTGGAGCAGTACGACGACGAAGAACTGGCGACCGTCCTGAACCGGGTCGTCGAAGGGGGCTTCGTATGGGTACGCCAGCCCTTCATCTGGAGCCAGATCGAGCCGCAGCCGGGCCGCTTCGACTGGACCGTCCCCGACCGCATCCTGGCCGCGCTGGAGCGGCATCCACAACTGCGAGTCGTAGCCGTGCTGGACGACAGCCCGCCCATCCCGCCTGCCGACCCCGACCGTTTCGCCAGCTTCGCAGGTGCCTTCGCCGCCCGCTACGGCGCGCAGGTGGACTACTACCAGATCTGGGATGAGCCCAACCTGGCCGATCACTGGGGAGGCAATCCAGTCAACCCGCCTGCCTACGCGGACCTGCTGGCTCGCACCGCCCAGGCCATCCGGGCTGCCGACCATTCGGACGTGCTAGACCGCGAGCATCCTGCCCACACAATGTCCACGCATGCGACAGGCCCCGACGTGACCATTCTCCTGGCCAGCCTGGCACCCACTGCCGAGACGGGCCCTCGGAACCTGAGCGACGTGCGCTATTTGGAGCAACTCTACGAGGCAGGTGCTGCCCCCTACTTCGACCTCGAGAGCGGCAAGCCCTATGGCTTCTACACCGGCCCCGACGACCGTCGCGCCGACGAGGACGTGCTGAATTTCTCGCGGCTGCTGTTGCTACGAGAAGTCATGGTCGAGCACGACGACGCCGACAAGGCCATCTGGGCCAGCCACTGGGGATGGAACGCGCTGCCGGCGGGTTGGACAGGCACGCCTTCCATCTGGGGACAAACCACCGAAGCGATCCAGGCAACTCGGACGGCTCGCGCGTTGGAGAGAGCACGAAACGAGTGGCCGTGGGTGGGCGCGCTCATCCTGGACCACCTCCAACCTGTCGCGTCGGAGGACGATCCACGCTGGGGCTTCGCGTTGCTGGGATCCGACGGCCAACCCCGTCCCGTCTACGACGCAGTGGCCGCGAGGGCCGCTGCGCTTCCCGATGGCGCGCCGGTCGGCGGCTATCCGGCGCTGAACTCTTGGGCGACTTACGGAGACGGCTGGCGCATGGGGCCATTAGGAGCGGACATATCCTATCCCAAGACGTCCGCGCAGGGCACCGATGGGAGCCGGGCATCCTTCCGTTTCACGGGATCCGCCGTCGCACTGACGGTGCGGCGCGGGCCGTACCGCGCCTTTCTCTACGTCACGGTGGACGGCGAACCGGCCAACGGCCTGCCCCAAGACGAAAGCGGCCGTGCCTATCTCGTGCTTTACGACAGCACTGCCACCCTTGCCACGGTACCGCTGGCGACTGGTCTGTCCCCTGGTCCACACACCGTCGAAATCGAGGCCGAGGGTGGACAAGGGCAGTGGGCACTGGTAGATTGGCGAGTCGGCGCGGAGCCAGTCCGCGATGGCTACCGTCTGAAAATGGCCGGGCTGATCGCAGCCGGGCTGGGGCTGATCACCCTGCTGGCAAGGGAGGCGCGGCGGCTGGACTGGGACGCGCTGCAGAGGGCGCTCCTGAGCTGGTCCGAGTGGGCACAGGCCATGCTGGCAGTAGGGCTGACCGGGTTGCTGTGGGCGACGGCCGGGGCCAGTTGGGGGCGAGACTGGAGCAGTCCATGGTTTGTCGTCAGCTTGCTCACGCTGCCGGCGCTGGCCGCTCTCTTCACGCTGCGGATCGATCTGGGTCTCGGCATGGTGGCCCTCGCCGCGCCGTTCTATCTACATCCCGGACACACACTCTACCATGCGCTGAGCCTGCCGGAGGTCTTGGTCGCGCTATGCGGCGTCGCAGCACTGGTGCGCGGAGTCAGGAAACCCCAATCACGACACCGCCAGACGCCGTGGATTGGAGGCCGGGCGCTCCGATCCATCGGGGTCTTCGGAGAAACACCAGACGAGGACAGGAAACCGGCCTTCACTCCGCTCGATCGAGCAGTGTTTCTCCTGGTGACGGCCGCAGCCGTGGCAGGACTGGCCGCGGACGATCTGGGAGCCGCTCTCTTTGAGCTGAGAACTGTCTTTCTGTTCCCGGCGTTCTACTACGTCCTGATCCGTCTGGCTTCTCTGGACAACCGGGCTAGGCGGCGTATGGTGGATGGCCTCGTCATAGGGGCCGTCGGCGTGGCCGCCATCGGACTGGTGCAGTACGCGCTGAGATGGAACGTCGCCATCGCGGAGGGAGGTCTACCCCGCCTGCAGAGCGTCTACTACTCACCCAACAACGTGGGCCTATACCTGGGACGGGCGTGGCCGATCATGGTGACCGTCGCGTTGTTGGGCATGCGAGGGCGTCGGCGGGCGTTGTACAGAGCGGCGTTGGCCCCGGTGACGCTGGCGCTCGTGCTCAGTTTCTCCCGTGGGGCATTGTTGCTGGGCCTGCCGGCGGCTTTCCTGGTGATTGTCTGGCGCGCCAGCGGCGATCTCCGGACAGCGCACCATCAACCTTACAAAGGCGCCGTTCTGATGACGCGGCGCTGGCGATGGGCAGCGCTGGCGCTCCTCTTGGTCGGTGTCCTGGTGCTCATCCCACTTCTTCGCGTACCACGCTTTGCCTCGATGTTCGACCTGCGAGAAGGAAGCACCTTCTTTCGGCTGGAACTGTGGCGCAGCAGTCTGACGCTACTGCGCGAGCACCCGTGGTTTGGGGTCGGGCCGGGCAACTTCCAGGCTACCTATCGCACGCGCTACGTCCTTCCTTCTGCCTGGCAGGAATTCAATCTCGAGCACCCACACGACATCTATCTGGACCATTGGACCCGGTTGGGGATTCTCGGTCTGCTTGCGGGAGGCGCGGTGCAGGTTGCATTCTGGCGCAGGATGCGGCACCACACACGGAGCATACTTGCCCTCGGTCTGGCAGGCCAGATGGCCGCACTGCTGGCCCACGGCCTTGTAGACAACACGGTGTTCTTCCCGGACCTGGCCCTCGCCTTCTTCCTGATGCTTGGTCTGGCGAATCAGGTTCTGCCAGAATCCAAGGAATGAAGCCTGGCATTCCCGGTGAGGTACGGCTGTCGCGCTTCGTGTCCCGCACGGGCGCGGCGCCGTCAGTGCCGACTGCTGGTGGCTGAACTACCCGGCGCGGGACACCCGCCTGCGCAAATCGGCAATGCGTGCCGCTGACTCGGCACGAGCTTCCCTCAATACCTTGACTGACGGTGGTCCGGCGCGCATGGCGTCAAGTACGATACCTTCCGCAGCGACGAAATCGTCTGCGACGTCCACCAGCTCCCTCGCGATCTCGCGCGGGATGGTCGTGACGCCGTTAAGGTCCCCGTGTATCAAGTCATCCGGATAGATGACGACGCCCCCCACGTGCACGGGAACGTGCACGTGCAAGATGTGACAGTACCCGTGAGCGCAGATGGCGCCGTTGGTGAAGACCGGAAAGCGGATCGCCCGCACCTGTTCGAGGTCCCGACCGGCACCGCTTGTGATCAACCCGACGGCACCAAATGCCTGATAGCTTGTACACATCACCTCGCCGAACGTGGCCGCCACAGAGGGATCGTCCAGGTCTTGGAAGACAACCACCGGCGGCCCTGAGAGCTCATCAAATCTCTCGACCTGGGCCGCGATGCTGGCGTAGGCATCCCCCTCGAGGGGAGGGGCCGACGAGCGAAAGGTCGCCGTAGCTGCGAAGCCTACCGTCGGGGGCATCTCGGGAAAACACGCCCGAATCCGGGCATCCATGAAACCCACGTTTCGGGGCCTTATCTCGAAGAGCTCGACCAGGTTGCAGATCGTCGGCGTGTCAATAGCTCGCAACTTCTCCAGGACCTGTGCTTCGAACGTGGACACAGTGGTGCGCCTCCGTCTTCCTGAGTGAATTGGGCTATCGTGGATCAGAGACTTGTCTAGGGCAGAAAATGCCGCGCCTTGGGGCGCCGGCGTCACGGCGCGAGCATGTGCAGTGCGATCTCCCGCGCCTGTTGCTCGCCGTACAACACTTCCACGAGCTTGAGCGCGAACTCAACCGCAGTGCCCGGTCCACGGCTCGTGATGCACGTCCCATCCACGACCACGCGCATATCCACCGCCTGCGGGTCTTCAAGCTGAGCCGCGAAGTTGGGGTGACAGGTAGCGCGCCGGTGTGCCAAGAGACCGTGGTGCTGGAGCACGACCACCGGGGATGCACAGATGGCCCCATACAGGCGTCCCTCACGCTGCTGACGCTTCAGCATCTCCGCCAGTTCCTCGGAGTCCCGCAGGTGCTCTGCCCCGGGCATCCCGCCTGGCAGGACGATCACATCATACGTCTCGCCAACACATTCACCCAGAAGCCGGTCAGCGAGCAACTTCACGCCCCGCGATGCAGTGACCTGCAGGCCGTCAACCGACGCAACAGTCACAGAGGTCCCCGCGCGTCTCAAAACGTCAATGATGCACACAGCCTCGATTTCTTCGGTGCCATCGGCGATTGGAACCAATGCTGTCTTAGGCATTTTACCTTCGTCCTCCAAGCGAGGAATCTGCATGAGAAAGCCACCCCCCTCCCCTGTAAGGAAAGGGGGGCAAAATCCAGCCAGAAGAGACTCACAGCTTCCTCAATAGAACTAGTCGGTACACCCCGGCACTGTGCAAAGGCGTACGTCCAATACCTCCAGACCCAGATCCTCGAGCGCCGAGACCAGTTGCTCCTCGGGAACGTCAGCGACTTTGACCATGAGCAAGCGATTGCTCGGATCCTCCCCCATGATGGAGCCCAAAGCGACGAAATTGCCTCCCATTTGGGCAACCGCACCGGCGATCCTCGCCAGCATTCCCTTCTCCTCCGGGACGAGCATGCTCACGCGCACTGCTTCCTCCCGCGCCCCGAACAATTCCAGGAAGAGCTTGAACAGATCGGTCTCGGTGATGATGCCCACCAGCTTGCCGTCGCGGAGCACCGGCAGACCGCCAATCTTGTTGTCGGCCATGATACGGGCGGCCTCCTCCAATGGGGTGTCATCGGTGACCGCGATCACATCTTTGGTCATCACCTCTTCCACCGTGATCCTCGACAGCAGGTAGGGGATCTCATAGACGCTGAGCGAGGTCGCGGGCGAAGGAGAGACCTTCAACAGGTCCAGCTCAGACACGATGCCTACGAGTTGACCTGCCTTGTTCACAACAGGGAGTCGCCGGACGTGCTCGCCGTGCATCAATTCCAGTGCCCTTGAGACAGACGTGTCCCCGGTGACAGTGATCGGACGCTCGGTCATTCTGTTTCCCACCAGCATGGCTTAACCTCCTTCAGGAACCTGCAATGAGTAGTATTCGGATCGCGATGTCAACGGACGGTCCTATTGTACCCAAATCAATCAGATTTGCCAACTAGCGGACGCCCTCCGGT
This sequence comes from uncultured Anaerolineales bacterium, assembly GCA_964649415.1. Classification (GTDB taxonomy): domain Bacteria; phylum Chloroflexota; class Anaerolineae; order B4-G1; family B4-G1; genus CAZYSK01. The sequence continues at coordinate 112,005 of CAZYSK010000004.1, read as the reverse complement.
GTCTGTCAGCGACACCCTCCTGGCATCCGTCGCTGGGGCCCAGGGCTCTGAAATGTCAAGACAGAGGCAGCGATCGAGCGAACGAATGCTTGACGAAAGCGGCAGTTTGCGCTAGAATACCGTACGGGCAGAGTTTGTCCACCGGATGCATTCTATCTGCGCGCTGCGGACAGGTCCAGGCTGGGCCCGTAATGGTCAGAACAGCACGTGAGCAGGGAGCGGACGAGGATGTCTGCCACATCTACAAGAGAACCGTTCGTGGTGCGCACACAGGGCCTTGTTCAGAACACCGAGTAGCTCACCACGAGATCGTTTGGGAGGTAATGAATGGCTCAACAGACCGAGCGAGTTGAGTTGGTCGCTGAAAAGCGGACAACGCTAGGCAAACAGGTAAAGCGACTGCGGCGAGAAGGCATGGTGCCGGCCGTGATGTATGGACGTGGTTTTGATTCCATACCTCTGCAGTTTGATTCGCGGAGCCTGACGCAGGTGCTTTCTCATGTCGGCGGTAGCCAACTCATCAGCGTGAAGATCAAGGGAACGAAACAGCCCGAGACGGCTCTCGTGCGCGAGGTGCATCGCGACCCCATCCGACACGACCTGTTACACGTGGATCTGTACCGTGTGACGATGACCGAACGCCTGACGGCAGAGGTGCCGTTGGAGATCGTCGGCGCATCCCCCGTGATCGAAGAGCGGGAAGGCATCCTGCTGCAAGGTCTCTCGACCGTTGAGGTTGAATGTCTGCCAGGCGACCTGGTGGACGCGATCGAGGTAGATCTCTCAGAACTCACGGAGGTGGATCAGGCAGTGCACGTGCGTGACTTGGCAATCCCTGCCGGCATAGACGTGCTCACCGACCCGGACGAGATGATCGTGCGAGTGGTCCCGCTGGAGGAGGAAGAAGAACTACCGGCAGTCGAGGAAATGGAGATGATGATGCCCGAGGCTGAGGAGGTCGAGGTCATCACAGCAGCCGAGGAAGAAGAATCCAGCGAAGAAGAGTAGCGACAGCCTGGGCAAGAACGAGAGCGGAGGCGGGCGAGCAAGCCCGGCTCCGCTCTTTCTATTCTGGCTGTGCCTCCGCATGGCCCGCTGTATGCTTGACATGGGGAGAATTAGGGTATAGAATGACTGCGAATATCGACGGGCCGGGGCGAGGCGAACGGAATGCAGTACAAGGACTACTACAGAATCCTGGGTGTGGATCGGAACGCTAGCGAGAAGGACATCAAGCGGGCCTACCGGGGGTTGGCCCGCAAGTTTCACCCCGATGTCAACCCAGACGATAAGCGCGCTGAGGAGAGATTCAAGGAAATCAACGAGGCCTACGAGGTGCTCGGAGATCCGGAAAAGCGGAGCAAGTACAACCAGTTAGGTGCCAGTTGGCAGCAATGGCAGCGCATGGGGCGCGACCCCAGCCAGTTCGACTGGTCTCAATGGTTCGCCGGTGAGCCAGGTGGTGCACGGGTTGACTGGAGCGGGGATCTGGGCGATCTCTTCGGTGGCGCCGGGGCCGACGTTTTCTCGGACTTCTTTCGCGCTATGTTTGGCGGGATGGGGCGCGCACAAGGCACCCGCTCCCCCAACGACTTCTTCCAGCGCACAACCAGCCAACGCGTCCGGCCTGGACAAGATGTAGAAGCCCATGTGGAGATCACATTGGAAGAGGCCCTACACGGTACCACCCGCGTGCTGGAGCGAGATGGTCATCGGATCCGGGTGAGGGTACCACCAGGCGCACGCAGTGGGTCAAAAGTGCGCATCTCCGGCAAAGGAAGTCCCGGCTACGCAGGCTCCCCCCCGGGCAATCTCTATCTGATCATCACGGTCAAACCACACCCGGTCTTCACACGGGAGGAAGACAACCTGCACTGCAACGCCGATGTGGATCTGTGCACCGCTGTGCTGGGTGGTCGGGCACAGATCAAGACACTGAACGGCGACGTACTGCTGCGGATTCCACCCGGCACCAGCAGTGGAAAGACTTTCCGTCTGCGTGGTAAAGGAATGCCTGATCCACGCAATCCAGAACGACGCGGCGACCTGCTAGCAGAAGTCCAGATTCAGGTCCCTCAAACGCTGAGCGACCGGGAGCGAGAGCTGTTCGAGGAACTGGCCCGCCTCCGAAAGAAGAGTTAGGCGAGCTTTCACGCGCAAACGCTTTAGAGCACGCCAGCCCAAAACGCCGGTGGGGGACACTGCCTTCTGTTATGCGATGGTCCCCAGCATTCTGTGTCCCCAGCAGTCCCGGTCGGGACAAACTCGCATATGAGGTCGACATGACAATTGATAAACGCATCCTGTTCATACTGCCCCTGGCATTGAGCATATTGGCCTGTACCTGCAACAGCCAGGAAATCCTATTCGTGCCCACCCCGACCGCACAGACAATACCGTCGCCTGTGCCTGCCGCGATAACAGTAACTGTGCCGATGCCCGTCGCCACCCCTACACCTCTGCCTGAGGCGATCGTCGCCGAGTTAGATGCAGAGGACGCCCTGTTGATCAACCTCTATCAACGGGCCAGCCCTGCCGTGGTCTTTGTCGAGACAATGATTGAACAGGAAGGCACACAGATACCGCTGGGCAGTGGATCCGGTTTCGTCATAGACACGGCAGGATACATCGTCACAAACAACCACGTCGTCGAGCAAGCCGATGCCCTTCAGGTCACGTTCGTTGACGGCAGTGTTGCCAGTGCCCAGATCGTGGGCCGAGACCCGTATTCCGACCTGGCCGTGATCCAGGTGGATGTGCCGCCTCAGCGGCTGTTGCCTTTGGAGTTTGGTGACTCAAGCACACTCCAGGTGGGACAGCGGGCCATCGCCATCGGCAATCCTTTTGGACTCGAGGGCACGATGACCGTAGGCATCATCAGCGCACTTGGGCGCACGCTTTCGGCACAGGTGCTCGAAGCCAGCGGCTATTTCTCTAACCCTGAGATTATCCAGACTGATGCGTCCATCAACCCAGGCAATTCTGGCGGGCCTCTATTGGACATCAACGGGCGGGTGATCGGGGTAAACACTGCTATCCGCTCGACGACGGGTTTCAACACAGGCGTTGGCTTCGCCGTGCCGGTCAACACGGTCAGGCGAATCATACCCGCCCTGATCGCGGAGGGGACCTACCACTACCCGTATCTCGGCATCACGGCGAAGACCTACTTCACTCTGGCAGAACTTGCTGGCCCCTTGGGGCTTCCGGTCACACAGGGAGTGCTCATAGACGAGGTCCAGCCCGGGACCGCCGCGGCTCAGGCCGGTCTGCGTGGAGGCGACCGCGAGGTCGAAGTCATGGGAGCGACGCTGAGAGCTGGCGGGGATATCATCACCGCGATTGATGGATACGTGCTGAGCAACTTCGACGACTTGATCGCGTATCTGGTGCGCGAAACCGAGGTAGACCAGACCGTCGTAATGACAATCGTGCGCGACGGGGAGGAGTTGGACATCCCCGTCACATTGGGCGAGCGACCGGATGCAAACAACGGACAATGATCCGTGAAAGGAGGGATAAACGGCAACGGCCTGACGGCCAGCTTTCAGCTATCAGCAGCCGGAGTAAAGACGGCTGACGGTCAAGAGAAGAGCAACTAGAGAAAGGGAGCGAGGGCAATGTTCAAACAAGAGGATCTGCGCGAACTGGCAGCGTATCAGACTGAGTCGCCGATTCTGAGCGTCTATCTGAACGTGGACCCCACAGAGCACACGACCGATGAATACAAGCTGGAACTTCGGCAAATGCTGAAGCAAGTAGAAGGCTCCGCGGCGCCCGCAGACGTGGAAGCGGTGGAGCGATTCTTCGACCACGAGTACGACTGGTCAGGCCGGGGCGTGATCGTTTTCTCCGGCGCTCAGGAGGGTTTCTGGCACACGTATTCGCTGGCCGTTCCCGTCGCTCCTGGAGCGACAGTGGCCCGCAAACCCTATATCTGGCCGCTGGCGGCGCTGGTGGATGCATATGGCAGCTATGCGGTGGCGCTGGTGGATCGACAGGAGGTACGGCTGCTGCTCTTTGAGATGGGCGAGTTGCAGATCAGAGACGGACACGTGGGCAAAGACGTGCGTAAGCTGAAGAAGGGACGGGGCTCGTCAGGTGGACGGGCGCGCCGAGGCGGAGCCCCCGTGTCAAGCCGACGAGAGGAAGAGGTGGCGCAGCGCAACATCCGCGCGGCATCTAAGGCGACACAGCGATTCTGGAGCAAGCACAGTCCGCAACGGTTGATCATCGCCGGCGCTGACCCCACTGTGGCTCAGTTCCGCGAGGCTCTGCCCAAACCGATACAGGACAAGGTCATTGGCACGTTGGCCGCCGACATGAACACGCCGGAGACGGAAATACTGAAGCGTTCATTGGAGATCCTGCTCCGGGTGGAGCAGACACGAGAGACAGAACTGGTGGACGCGGTGTTCACGGCAGCGGCAAAGGGCCGAGGAGGCGTCATCCGCCTGGCCGACACGCTTGGAGCGGCACATGAGGGACGCATTCAGACACTGGTGATCGCCAGAGACTACCACGAGCCTGGCTACCAGTGTACCAACTGCGCGTACCTCACCGACCAAGCCCTGGAGATCTGCCCCTTCTGTGGCGGCGAATTCTCGCAGATCCCAGACGCGACTGAGGCGCTGGTGACGAAAGTGATCGAAGACGGGGGCAAGGTGGAAGTGATCGACGAACACCCCAAGATTGCGGAGTTCGGCGTGGGGGCGCTGTTGAGGTATTAGGATACGCGCTCTGAAGTAGCCACGGATCGGGGGCCGGATGCTGGCCCCCGATCTGTCTTTGACCCCACAACCCTCCGAACGGCCCTACGGGCGCCACGCGCTGTGGCGCGCCATCGGAATGGCGCCTTCGTACCGATTGAGGCGCGCCATCGGAATGGCGCCTTTGCAGCAAACTATGGCGCGCTGCACAGGATGAATGGCAGGTAGAGCCGCTGCGGCTCAGCGGCGAAGTAGAGGCCCTTGTTGCTGCTCGTGCTGACGTTCCCCGCACGATCCACCACCTGCACTGCATAGCTGAACTCTTCCAGAGTGCTGCTGACGACGCCCTCCCACAACTCCGTGCTCAGGTTGTATGCCAGATCGACGCTGCTCCATTGACCGGGCGCGTGCTCGTAAGTGACTGTCACGCGATCGATACCCGATCCACTATCGCTGGCGTCAACCAGGAACGTCGTCGTGCCCTCCCCACGTTCACTCGCTACCGACCAAATAGAAGGAGGCACGTAGTCCGTGCTGTCCGTGTAGTAGACGGTCAGCGTCAGGCGGGTATAGAGCCGCTCGGTCTGACTGCCGGAATGAAACTGAGCCGGGACGATGACGAGGTTGTCCCGATCGCCGAGGCGGTTGATGGCCGCTACATTGGCCGGGTACCACCCATCGTACTCGAAGAGCGGTTCGCTCTTGGACGTATCGGTGACTAGCGTGGCGATCACCGGATCTAGCGTCACAGTCAGGTACTCCACGCTCTCCACGACGACCTCACGCGCGGGCAGCCCCGACTTGGTGACATCCGATATGACCATAGGCTGGATGGGGCGCCCGGCGCTGGTCTGGGTCTCCTCGTGGCCCTCGACGGTGTAGTAGGTGCCCCATCCAGGGACAGTGTGCGCAACGGGCGTGAACGAGAATTCGTATGTACTCTGCACCGCACCAGCGGTCGAAGCCCCGGTGGTGACCAGATGCTTGACAGAAAGCGGATTCCCCGCGTGAGAACCGTCGACGGGAACACTGACAGGCACGGTCACCTGGTACATGGGCAGGCCGTACAACGTGGCCTCGATCATCACCTTCTCGTCGTAGCGACTGAAGCCGCCGGCAGGCGCACTGCCGACGTACCGCTGCTTGGCCCCCTTCAATGCCTCTCCCACCGACATGTTCGCCTGGCTCCCCAACTCCTGCGCGAAGTAGAGCATCAGCTTCTCTGAATAGGCAACCTCGGTCGTGTCACCCAGTCCGTAGCCTGTGTTGGCGATGAACCCCCCGGTCTGCTCGTAGGCAAAGGCCTGGGCGAAATCGAGCGCGGATGCAGCACCGGCACTGTGGGCATCGTGGACGTTGTATCCCGCATGGCAGCCCACCGACCAGACCACTGTATCGCGCGGCGAGGTACTCGCACCGCGAACCTGGGCGCTCGAAAACAGCCCTGCCGACGAGGATGCAGGCAGCGCATGCCAGTGCTCGAAGTGCGCGTTGAGCGAGACCAGATCCCGGCGAGTGGCGCTGTCTGTCCAGACATTCTCTAAGTCCGACGCGGTCCAATCCTCGCTGATGAGCGTCGTCGTGAGCAGGCCCTGGTTGCCCATCAGATTGCGGGTCTCTCGGGCACTGTCAGTAAGGAAGTCGTAGCCGGTGACCAGGCCGGTACTCGGCTCAAGGCCCATGTTTGCCGACACGATGTAGTGCTGGATCGCGTTCGCGACCTCTTCTGGCGTCTCCACCAGTCGCCCCACGGCCAAGTCGGGGATGCTCAGATAGTGTCCGTGCCAGTACTTGCGGCTGCCTATGTCGCCATAGTAGTCGTCGGTGAGCAGGAAACCCCAGCCCAGCGCGGCCCAGGTGGCGTTGTAGGACTCCAAATCGGCGGAGACGGCATACTCACGCTCGTTGGCCAACGTGGAGAAGTCGGGGACACGGTAGAAGGGAATGATGTGGTCATCCCCGACGATGACCACATACTGAGTATTCGTGTAGTAGTAGGTCGTGGCGTACTTGATCACGTAGTCATAGATCTGCTCCGCGACTTCGTTGGCCTCATACGGATCGCAGGCGTCCGCGCTCCACGTACTGTCGTTGATGTACCAGTCCACAGGATAGACCACACCGTTGACGGTGCCGTCATCGGCCAGCGTGCGCAACTCGACAGACAACGCGCGTGTGCGTGCCACGCCATAGGTGTAGTCCATCCGTTCCTTGTTGACCAGTATCAGTGTGCGCACCTCATCGTCCGACAAGCCAGCGGGCTGGTAGAACGGCATGGGCTCGCTTGTGGAATACTCGAAGTCCGCCGTGCACGCTGGGAAGTCGCCGAAGGAGCGCGCCTCGGCACGCAGACGGTAGAACCCGTGCGGATCATGGGCGTTGTTATGCCCGACGACCAGGACATAGTACCACCCCGGCTTGAGGGCCAACGAGACGGCGGTCTCGTCCGACTGGTCCGGGTTGGCCGAAACCGAGCTCATCTGGCCGACAGAACTCATCTGGCCCACCGAGCTCATCTGGCCGACGGAACTCATCTGGCCCACCGAACTCATCTGGCCCACGGAGCTCATTTGACCCGCAGCGTTCACGTCCGAGTCATCCTGTATGTCGCCCAGTAGATCCGAACCGCTCAAGACAGGTCCCTCGTCCATGTCGTAGAAGGTGGCTAAGTCGTAGTCAGCAGGCAACTGAGACAGCGTGACGGTCAGAACAGAAGGCGAGGACACGTATACTTTGAACCAGTCTATGTCCTCAGGGGCCCCGATCTTGGCATAATAGTCCCGGTCCAGCAGGATGGGAGCGGCGATCATCGCACCATCGTTCGGCTCGTGGGCGTCGATACCCTCGCGCAGTAGCGTGTCACGCTCGTCCACGGTGACAGCGATGAAGTTGTTGAAACCGGCGTCGACGTAGGCCGACCCGAAGAACACCGCTCCCAACTGGTCATTCATCCCCTCTTGGTCAGCAACGTGAGTCGCATACGGCGGCAAAGTGAAAACCTGCGTGTAGACAGTATGTCCCATCAGATCACGATACTGGATCGTCACTGGGAATGTGAAGGGGTTCGTGTTCTGGACGTTAATGCGCGTGTTCTGGAATCTGGTATGGACAATGCGGGGCAGGACAATCGTCTCCTCGTACTGTGGAGACTGGTACGACCGAAGCACGCCATCCCCCTGGTTCTCGTCATAGGCGGCCACTTCCATCGCATATCCATAGGTGTGGACAATAGCCGAGTGGGCCTGAGCATCCATGGTCGTGGGCAGCGGCCCGGCTAGCTGGTGGAAATACAAGGTCCCGGTTCCCTCAGATCCTGTCCGGGTACCGCTCTCGTCGTAGTAGTCGACGTCCGCCGAGCTTCCGCTCAGAGCATGCGACAGGATCCAGAACTGACTTTTCCACCCCTCGTGTTCCTTGTGAACCACGGGCAAAGCAAAAGCCGTGGGCGGAGAAGCGACGGAGGGCGGATGATGGGCATAGGCCGCGCCACGCTGTCCCACCGAGTCCACGTCCATAACCAAGACGCCGAGAACGTCTCCATCGGGCACGATGGCAGCAGAACCGACGAACCCGTCGGGAATGGCACCCCGCAGACCCAGGTTGAAGATGTGGGTGGCTTGGGGGTCTATGGACAGAGACGCGTTATCCACAGTTGCGCCACTTGCGTCATAGATCGTGATCTGGACAACGGAGGGCTCCGCGATGTCGGTGTTTGTGATGAACAGGATGGTATTCGTATCCCCCTTCTGCACCATAGGGATGTGGTGCGTGCCAGCGGGTGAGGTCAGGCCGGTATAGCTCATCAGACCATCGCCCTCCGAGCCGGGGTGGACGATGCGGACGGTGGCACCCACGGCCGGATCCATCGCGTTGCTGGCGTGGATGGCCGCAGAGCCAACGAAGCCTGCAGGCAGGCCGGACATCGACTTCTGGGCATACACGCGGCCACCGAGATGCGGAACCGTGTCACTGATGGTGTGCACCAACGCGCCGGTCTGATCATAGAACGTGATCGTGATGTCCACGTCCATAGGAGTCCAGTAACGATCCTCAGCCATGACGTAGAGGATGGTGGACCAACCACCATAATCACGGGCGACGAAGGGCAAGTGGACATCGCGTCCGCTGGCTCTGCCCGCGTAGGTCGAGCCAAACACCAGATAGTCGTCCTCTTCCGCAGCCATTCCCAGTGACGAGACGAGGCGCTGGTCGCCGGCGGCACGTTGCGCGTCGCTCTGACATGAAGAACGCGCTTCCTCCGCCGGACCGGCCCAGACCACGCCCGCGCCAGGTGCGACGGGAGACAAGACGCCCACGGCCCAGGCCGTGAGTGCAAGCAATCCAAGCGCCGAAACAAAGGAAAGCAACAACAGGTTGATCCGCTTCACGACATACCTCCTTTGGCTTCCCCTGCCAATTCCCCCAATTCACGACTCACCTCCGCCAGGTCCAAGCTGGCGTCTAGTGCCTCAAATATGACTTTGGCTTGCAGAAGCGAGGCACGGGCCTGGGCAGACCGGCCCTGCCTGCGCTGCATGAGCGCTTTGTGGTGCAGGGTTCGACCAGTTTCGTAGCGGTTGTCCAGTTCACATGCTATGTCCATACTCTGGCTCAAGTATGCATCGGCACGCTCCAGGTCGCCTGCCTTGCAGTAGATCGCGCCCAGCACGCGACGCGTCGCACATTCATCCATTTTCAGGCCCTGGCCTATGGCACATTCCAGCGAGCGTTCCGCAAGGGTCAGGGCCTCGTCAAGCTCTCCCCGGCACAAAGCGACCTCGGCCCGATAACGAGACGTCTCAGCGATGAAGTCCTCGGATGAGATTTCGGCGAAAATCGTCTCGCTTTGCCCCAGGTGATCGCTCGCTTGCGCCAGGTCCCCCATGCGGAGGTAGACCGCCCCCAGGTTGTTGTGGATCAGCCCCTTGCCGTACGCGGCACCAAGCTCGTCCCACACTCGCAGACTGCGCTCGTAGAACGCGGTGGCCTGCTCCAGTTGGCCCATCAGCACATAGATCCCACCGATGTTGTTGGTCAGCACCCCCTGCCCATAGATGTCGCCGACCCGCTCTTTGATCGCCAGTCCTTCGAGATAGTGATCCATGGCCTGTTGCCAGCGGCTCTGTTCAAACCAGGCGTTTGCCAGCGCGTTGTGCGCCTGCCCCTGCCCAATCACGTTCTCCAGGTCTCGATAGGTCTCCAGGCTACGCTGCGCGAACTGTACAGCCTGCTCATTGTCACCCAGGCGGCGGTAGATCTCGGCCATCAGATAGGCAGCGTGGGCCATCTCCTGCGCGCCTTCCCCCCCGTTGACCTCCGACGCAACCTGGATCGCACGCCCACACCAGCGAACCGCCTCTTGGTTATTGCCCTGGCGGTGATAGATCGCGGCACGGACCGTATAGATGCGGGCAGCCTCTAGATCAGAGTCGCCCTGGCCCAGCGCAGCCAGGCCACGATCAAGCCACTCTTGCGCCGTGTGATACTCGCTCTTGCATTCGTAGACGTGGGCCGTGCGACGGCACAGGTCAGAGCGACGAGGCCCCGCACGCTGTAGGAGCGCAGCCTCTGCGCCCGCGTCCTCGCGACTGACCGTCTCCTCCAGCACCGCACGAGCCTGCCCGTAGCTCTCCAGCGACTCGTCGTAGCGCCCCAGGAGCTCATACATATCTCCGAGCCCTGCGTAGGCGGCTAGCCGTTCGCTTAGGCTGTCCGGGACGCGTTGGGCAATCTCAAGCGCCTTCTGGTAGCGGTGAACGGCATCCTCGTTGGCGTAGATCGCCCGCGCGCGAACACCCGCCTTGAGATGGTACTTCAACGCCCGGGGCCAGTCCTCGGCCAGCGTGTAATGCTCGGCGAGCACCTCCACGTATTCACCCGCGTGCGCGCCTGGCTGCGCTTCAATACACCCAGCGATCTTGCGATGGAGGTCGCGCCGCTCGGCATAGAGAAGACTCTCGTATGCGACCTCGCGGGTCATCACGTGACGGAACAGGTAGGCAATCTGGGCCCGATCCAGAATCTCCTTGCCGCACAAGTCCAGCAATCGGGTTTCCATCTCCGTCTCTTCGATGTGAAACGGGTAGACAGACTGAAGCAGCCATTGCTGAAACACGCGCCCGATCACCGAAGCGACCTTGAGCATATTGCGACTTTGCTCGTTCAGGCGATCGAGACGGCTGAGGATCACGCGGCTGACTGTGTCGGGCACCTGGACCCGCTCCAGGTCAGCACGAGCGCGGTAGACACCGCTCTCAGCATCATAGCTCAGATAGTTCTCAATCAGGGCATGGGCCATCTCAACGATGAACAACGGGTTGCCCTGGGCGTTCTCCAGAATCAAGTCCTTTAGCGGCCGCGGCATCTCGGGCGTGGTGGGCAACTGGCTATCCAACAAGGCCAGGCTGCCCGCATCCGACAGAGGTTGAAGGTCGACCGACGTGTAATTGGACTCGTGGGCCGCCGCTATGTCAAGGGACGCATCGGGACGATGAGTGACGCAGACCATCAGGGGAAGGGATCGGACGTGCGTAGTGAGGTAATTCAGCAGGGCCAGAGATGGCTCGTCAATCCACTGAACGTCGTCCACGATCAATAGCGTGGGATGATAGCGGGACTCCGACGCGATCAGGCTGCTGACGATACGCTGCAGGTTCTGCTGGCGCAGCTTGGGATCTAGCGACCTGAGCAAGTCGCTCTCGACCATGGGTATGCCCATCAGGTTGGCAACGAGCGCGGCCCAGTCCGCCCACCCCGGGGCGGCGGCCGCCAGGCGACTCACGATCTTCTCGCGCCGATCCTGATCAGAGTCATCATCGCGCAAGCCAAAGACGTCGTGCAATACAGCAAGCCATGGGGCGAAGGGAGTATGTCGCCCATAGGACAGGCACGCGGCGAAGAAGACGGCCCCACCCTGCTCGGTCCAGTGTTCTATCAAGTCTTCAGTGATGCGCGACTTGCCCATGCCCATCTCGCCTTGGATGGCGAGTACATGGCAATCGCCGCGAGCCGCCTGCCGGGCTACGCGCCACACGGTCTGCCACTCCTCGTCCCGGCCAAGCAGCGGCGAGCGGCGAGCGAGGGCGCCGGACTCATAGCGCTCGACGATGCCGCGCACCTCGTAGTTGGGCACCGGCAGGCTCTTGCCCTTGACCTTGACCGGCTTCTTCTCGTCCAGTCGAAAGCGTTTGCCGATCTGCGCGGCTGTGCTCTGGCTGATCAGCACCTGGCCTTCCTGGGCGACGGACATCAGGCGGGCAGTGAGGTTGACCTCATCGCCCATCACTGAGTACTCGTGCCGCCTCTCCGAGCCTACGTTCCCGGCGAAGACGCGCCCGGTATTGATGCCGATCCGCTGCCTGAGCGTGAAGACGCCAGCCGAGGTCTCCAACTGGTCGAAAGCCGACAACCGGGCCTGCATCTCCCATGCGGCATGGACGGCACGCTCAGGGTCATCCACGTGGGCCCGGGGCGCGCCAAACAGGGCCATGATCCGGTGCCCGACGACATAGCTGTCCAGCTTGTCAATCACGCCCTCGTAGCGCTGGATGACCTCCTGCATCGTGGAGAAATGGGCGTTGAGGATGGCCGTGATCTCGGCGACCCTTCCCGGACCCAGTTGGCGAATGATCTCCTCGACGCCATAGAAATTGGTGAAGACGACGGTCACGGGTCGGAACTCGCCGCGCTCGCGGCTGGCCATGCGTTCCGGGTCGAAGCGCAACAGGTCGAGCAATCCCGGTGGAAGGAAAGGCACCAACGCGTCAAGCCGGTCCACGGTCTCCTGCATATGTGACCACATCGCCGGCAGATCCGGCCCGCGCAATCTGGGCAACGCCTCCAGGGTCGGGTACTGCGTGCCACCGGCCTCGCTCCCCTCGACCCGCGTGAGCAGGTGACACGCCTGTCGTTTCTCACCGACGTGTACCTGTGACTCAACCAGCCGGTAGGTGGCTTCATCTATCGATATCTCGCCACCCTCGGCTTGATCTTCGGCACGGGCCATGCGGGCCAGCGCCTCCCCCATGACCGCATACTCCATTTTCTCCGGGGTGCCCAGATTCGCTGTGAGCAGCAGGCCCGACCCCAATCCCACAGTCATCTTCAGGCTGAAGATCTCGTCAAACGCCTCAACGCGGCCAAAGCGGGCCATGGCTCGCTGCATCTGTGCCGCGGCCCGGCAGGCATCGATGGCATGATCGTGCCCGAAGAAGGCCATCAACAGAGCATCTCCGCCGAACTTGAGCAGGTCACCGCCATGACTGGCTCCGATGTCCAGCAGAGTAGTAAAAGAGTCACCGACGATATTGGTTATGCGCTCTGCCCCCTCCTCCCCGCGCCTGGACAGCCGCTCCGAAATGGCCGTGAAGCCCGATATGTCGGCGAACATAAGCGTCGCTTCGCGGAACTGTCCACTCACCTGACCGGGGCAGGGCTCACGCAATTGCTGATTAACCAGGTAGCGGGGCAAATAGGTGCAGACAGCCCGCAGAAGCGCATCCAGGTGCGCATCGCAGGAACGGACCGCCGCAGGTCTGGGCTGGTGAAGCAGGGCGTGAGCTAACTGCTCCGGGGCGTATCGTTCCAGGCGTTCCACCAGCGGGACAATTGACGATACATCGGGTTGAGAGCTAGACTCTGCATCCATGGCACGTCTCTTGACAGCAACACACAGGCACCGAGCACCGAAAGCGATCCAATGATACCACAAAACGCGAGGTTATGGGTAACGCCTGTGTTACAGTTTGAGAAACACGAAGGGCTTTCTTACGCGAATCCAATGCGGCGCTATGGTTCCTCTAACGGGAAAGCGGTAGCATTTAGGCGAGTGAATTCGAGGGAACTGCCCGTCGTAACCGTGCATTGTGTCATTCGTGACAAGGCAATGCGCAATAGGGCTGCGTCTTGTTCCCTTGGCTGACATATTCCATCACGTATATCATCACGTGTATGTAGAGGCATTCGATGGATCTCAACAGATACACACAGAAGGCACAACAAGCATTTGCGAGTGCGCAGTCGCTGGCCGGGGAGTACAACCACGGCCAGATTGAGCAGGAGCACCTGCTCCTGGCGCTGCTGCGTCAGTCTGACGGCATCGTGCCCCAGATCATCCAGAAAATGGAGGCGAATCCGGGGGAGATGGCGCTTGCGGTGGAGCGTCAACTGCAACTCAAGCCGAAGGTCCACGGGGCGACGGCCCAGGTGGGGCTCTCACGCGGGCTGGCCCGTGTCGCCGACCAGGCGGAGAAGACGGCCAAGCGCATGCGCGACGATTATGTCAGCACCGAGCACCTGCTATTGGCGCTCACCGGCGCGGACGGCGGCGAGGCGGCCCGGTTCCTGGCTGCCCACGGCATCACTGAGGATGCCATCCTGCGCGCGCTGACCGCCGTGCGGGGCAGCCAGCGGGTCACCAGCCAAGACCCCGAGGCCACCTACCAGGCGCTCGAGAAGTATGGACGCGACCTGACCCAACTGGCCCGCCAGGGCAGACTCGACCCGGTCATCGGACGAGACGAAGAGATCCGGCGCGTGATGCGGATCCTCAGCCGCCGGACCAAGAACAACCCCGTCCTGGTGGGCGACGCCGGTGTGGGCAAGACCGCCATCGCTGAGGGTTTGGCTCAGCGTATTATGCGAGGCGACGTGCCGGAGGGACTGAAGAACAGGCGCATCGTCGCGCTCGATATGGGCGCGCTCATCGCCGGAGCGAAGTATCGGGGCGAGTTCGAAGAGCGCCTCAAGGCAGTGCTCAAAGAGGTGACCGACGCTGCCGGTGAAGTGGTGCTGTTCATTGACGAGTTGCACACCGTCGTCGGGGCGGGTGCGGCCGAGGGAGCGATGGACGCCAGCAACATGCTCAAGCCGATGCTGGCGCGGGGCGAACTTCACGCCATCGGCGCGACTACGTTGGACGAGTATCGCAAGTATATCGAGAAAGACGCTGCGCTGGAACGGCGCTTTCAGCCCGTGCACGTGGATGAACCGTCAGTGGAGGATACAATCAGCATCCTGCGCGGTCTCAAGGAACGATATGAGGTGCATCACGGCGTGCGCATCCAAGATGGCGCTGTCATTGCCGCCGCTACGCTGAGCCATCGCTACATCGCGGATCGGCATCTCCCGGACAAGGCAATTGACTTGATCGACGAGGCAGGCTCCCGGCTGCGCATGGAGATTGATTCCAAGCCAGCCGAACTCGACGAGGTGGACCGGCGCAGCATGCAGTTGGAGATCGAGCGGGAGGCGCTGAAGAAAGAGAAGGACAAGGCCAGCAAGGAGCGGTTAAACAAGCTGGAGAAGGAACTGGCCGACCTACAGGAGCACAGCGACGCGTTACGCGCCCGCTGGGAGCAGGAGAAGGCGGCCATCCAGGCCATTCGGGACACCAAGGAACGCAGCGAGCAAGTCCGTCACCAGGTCGAGGAAGCGCAGCGTGCCGCGGACTACGCCCGCGCCTCGGAACTACAGTACGGCACGCTCGTCGAGCTTGAGACCCAGCAACGAGAGCAGGAGGAACGGTTGAGCCAATTGCAGGGAGACCGGCCCCTGCTCAAAGAGGAGGTCGATGCGGAGGACGTGGCCAAGGTCGTGGCCGAGTGGACCGGTATCCCGGTGTCCAAACTGCTGGAAGGGGAAATGGATAAGCTGCTGCGGATGGAAGACGCACTCCACCAACGCGTGGTTGGGCAAGACGAGGCCGTGAGCGCCGTGTCGAACGCCGTAAGGCGAGCCCGAGCCGGTCTGCAGGATCCCAACCGGCCCATCGGCACCTTCATCTTCCTGGGACCAACCGGCGTGGGCAAGACCGAGTTAGGCCGGGCGCTGGCGGAGTTTCTCTTCGATACCGAGGAAGCGATGGTGCGTATTGATATGAGTGAGTACCAGGAACGGCACACGGTATCCCGCCTCATCGGGGCACCCCCCGGGTACGTAGGCTACGACGAGGGCGGCCAACTGACCGAGGCAGTCCGGCGACGGGCCTACAGCGTGGTGCTCTTCGACGAGATCGAGAAGGCTCACACGGAAGTGTTCAACACGTTGCTGCAACTGCTGGATGAGGGACGGTTAACCGATGGGCACGGTCGCACGGTGGACTTCACGAACACCATCGTCATTATGACAAGCAACACCGGCAGCCGGTGGATCAAGGAACTGGGTGCGGAAGCAGCGCGGGAGCGGGTCATGGAGGAACTGGATCACACGTTCCGGCCCGAGTTCCTGAACCGCGTAGATGAGATCATCATCTTCCGCAGCCTGACGAAGGAAAACCTGGCACAGATTGTGGACATCCAATTCGGCCGCCTGCGCGAGCTGCTGCGCGAGCGCCGCATCGAGCTAGAGCTGACCGAGGCTGCCCGCCAATACCTGGCCGATACCGGCTACGACCCGGTCTATGGGGCGAGGCCGCTCAAACGCGTAATCCAGCGGGAGGTGCAGGACCCATTGGCGCTGGCGCTCCTGCGAGGTGAGTTCGCCGAGGGAGATACGGTGCGAGTGGACAGCCGTGACGGGCAAGTGATATTCGAGGAGGTGTAAAGCGGGATCTCAGAGGTTTGCAGCCGCCGGCCTCAACCGGCCCTACCACCAAGACAGGAAGAAAGCCTGCGCCGTCGTTGTCAGATTGGCGTACGATACAGTCACATCGATGAGCACCTTGCGTCCTGGGAATGCGGGAAAGATGTCAAAACTGTGACGCGTGAATCCGCTTTCGTCGGTGGGGGCAAACTCGTAGCGCCGTACATCCTGTTGATTGCGGACAGCCATCTCGACGAAGGCACCCTCGACCGGCTGGCCCTTTTGGTCAGTCACGTAGACGAAGACGGTCTGAAGGCCTTCCTGAGCACTGATGATGTGGCGCACCGACGCGTCGGCGGCAATCTGCGTGACGCGTTCCTCCGAGGGCGAGGCCGAAACGGCGTCCTCCGCTATGCGTCCTGTAGGGTTGACTGGTCGATCATAGTCCCGTGGGACACCGAAACGCTCGATGTAGGTCTCTCCCAGGTTGGTCAAGCGCACCTGCGGGCTCGGAAAAGCCTCAGGATGCCATTCCATCCGCACCCGTTGAAAGTATTGGACGACGTAGCCATCGCCAATCGTCATCTCGGAGCGAGGATAGCCGAATATCTCCAAGCCGCCGTGTTCGAGGAAGAAGTCGAGAAACGCGTAGGAGACGGTATGACCGGCCTCCGGGAAGTAGCGCTGGGCACTGGCGTTGAGGGCGCGGAGCTGGCTCGGGTCTACAGCAGAGAAATCGTAGCCTAGTTCGTCAACCAGCGATCCAAGCTTCACTTGATAGGAATCCGAGCCCAGCTGATGCAACTCCATCCTGGCGCGCTGGAAGTACTGCACATCCAGATCCAGTTCGTCGTCGTGGAATCTTTCCGTGAGGGGATAGCCGAAGATCTCAAGATCGCCCCGTGTCTCGTAGAAGTCGAGGAACTCGTCACACACGTAGTGGCCTGTCTCGGCGAAGTACTTGCAGTTCGTGCCTGGGGCTTTCAAGGGGGTGGCCGATACGCTGCTGACCAACGTGGCAGCCATCATAGCGACGATCAAAGGGTATTTTCCGTTTCTCATTACTGCCGTTCCTCGCTGTTATCGGCCTAATGCCCCAACCTGTGTTCCTATTATTATACAGCATTTTGCCGTTTGTTGGGTTAAGATTTTGTTACAGTCTTGAATGACACAGAACAAACCGTTTTTGTCTGGTCACAGAATGTGCGGTATAATCGTCCTGGCAGAGCCTCATCGATGACAAGGCAGCCGCCCGGCCAGATCCAGGCAAACCCTGCTCGGGCACTCAGGGCGATCATCACCTGCGTTGTATCATATTCTCATACCAAGACCCAATCAGCAACAATCAGACAGACTACCCCGCCTGACGGCTATGGGGTAACGTTTAGGAGAGTATCGGACCAATGATGAGACTAGACCGGTTTACCGAGCGCGCACAGGACGCCGCCCAACGAGCAGTCGAGGCGATGTCGCGCTACGGACACACACAGATTGACGTTGAGCACCTCCTGCTGGCGCTGCTGGAACAGCCGGAGGGGGTGATTCCACAGATTCTAGAGCAGCTCGGCGTGGATGTGGAGCAGATACAACAGCGCCTGGACGACGTTCTGCGGGCCAGTCCCAAGGCCGGCATCTACGGCGGCGGCGGCGTGGGCCAGGTTTTCATCACCCCAAGGGTGAAGCGCGTGCTCGATCTAGCCAATGACGAGGCAAACCGGCTCAAGGACGACTACATATCAACGGAGCACATCTTTCTGGCCATCGCCGGTGAACGCAGCACCCCTGTGGCCCGCATCCTGCGCGAGAGCGGCGTGACAAAAGAGCGCATCTACGACGCGATCAAGAAAGTCCGCGGGGGGCAACGCGTGACCGATCGGCGGGCTGAGACGCGGTACCGCACCCTGGAAAAGTACTCTCGCGACCTGACGAAGATGGCGCGTGAGGCCAAACTGGACCCGGTGATCGGACGGGACGGCGAAATCCTGCGCGTGATCCAGATTCTGTGCCGCCGCACGAAGAACAACCCTGTCCTCATCGGAGAGGCAGGGGTAGGAAAGACCGCGATCGTGGAGGGCCTGGCCCAGAAAATCGCCAACGACGACGTGCCGGAGATACTGATGGGCAAACGGGTCGTGCAACTCGATCTGGCCGCAATGGTCGCCGGCTCTCGCTTTCGCGGGGAGTTCGAGGAACGGTTAAAGGGCGCCATCAACGAGATCCAACGCTCGGAAGGCGAGATCATCCTGTTCATTGACGAACTCCACAACGTCGTCGGCGCAGGATCTGGCATGGGGGCGCTCGACGCGTCCAGCATGATGAAACCCGCGCTGGCCCGGGGCGAACTGCAGTGCATCGGAGCGACGACGCTTGACGAGTACCGCCAGTACATCGAGCGCGACGGCGCACTGGAGCGCCGCTTTGCCCCGGTGTTTGTCGAGGAACCGACCGTCGACGAGACCATCAAGATGCTGCAGGGGTTGCGCGACCGGTACGAAGCTCATCACAAGGTAAGCATCTCCGACGAGGCCATCGTGGCTGCGGCGCGCCTCTCACATCGCTACGTCACGGACCGCCACCTGCCCGACAAGGCGATTGACCTGATGGACGAGGCAGCGGCTAAGCTGCGAGTCGCGCTCTATACACTGCCGCCCGGATTGAAGGATGAGCAGTCAGAACTGCAACGGCTCCAGACCGAGATAGAGGCCGCCAGCGCACTGGAAGACTACAAGCGAGCGGCGGAGCTCAAGACAGAGCGCATCAATCTCCAGGCGGAGTTCAACCTTCACCGCGAGATCTGGCAGCAAGAACACCAACTCGACGAGACCATCGAGGAGCAGGACATCGCCGATGTCGTGGCCAGTTGGACCGGTATCCCGGTCGCGCAGATGCTGGAGACGGAAGCAGAGAAACTGCTGCGTATGGAGGAGGCCCTGCACCAGCGCATCATCGGGCAGGATGAGGCAGTTGCCGCCGTATCCGATGCCATCCGCCGTGCCCGATCAGGCCTCAAGGACCCGACACGTCCCGTTGGGAGCTTCATCTTCCTGGGCTCCTCAGGCGTGGGCAAGACCGAGCTGTGCAAGGCGCTGGCATGGTTTCTTTTCGACGACGAGGATGCCCTCTTGCGCATTGACATGAGCGAGTATCGGGAGCACCACACAGTCAGTCGACTCTTCGGCGCGCCACCTGGCTACGTCGGCTACGAGCAGGGCGGTCAGTTGACCGAGGCGGTGCGACGACGTCCCTACCGGGTCATCTTGTTCGATGAGATCGAGAAAGCCCATCCGGACGTGTGGAACGCACTGCTACAGATTCTGGACGACGGACGACTGACCGATGGACAGGGGCGCACTGTGGACTTTCGGAACACAGTCGTGATCATGACATCGAACGTGGGAACCGAATACGTGCGCAAGGGTGGCACATTGGGCTTCATGCGGGCCGGCGAGAACGGCAATAGTATGGATGAGAACCAACGCGAGATTGAGAAGGCGTTGAAGAAAACCTTCCGGCCTGAGTTCCTCAACCGCGTCGACGAGATCATCATATTCAACGATCTCACGGTCGAGGATGTGGAGCAAATCGTGGGTCTGCAGATGAGCGAGATCGCCGACCGAATGGCGGAACAAGGGCTGGAGGTAGAACTGACTCCCAAAGCCCGCCAATGGCTGGCCCGAGAGGGATTCGACCCGCAGTTCGGGGCTCGACCGCTGCGCCGCGCCCTGCAACGGCACGTGGAAAGCCCGCTGAGTGTCCAGTTGCTGCGTGGTGATTTCGAGCGGAACGACCTGGTCATCGTGGACGCCGGAGAGGATGGCCTGAGTTTCGAGCGGCAGGCCACCGAGGGCGGCTCAGGTGAGGAGAAGATCAAGGAGACTGTCAGCCAGGCTCGCAGGGGCGACGCCAACGCGGAAGACGTCGCGTGACTGCGAAACCCGGGAGAATTCTCGCGCCAGACAACTACGCCGGGACGAAGCTGACCCCTACCGTCCCGGGTCCTGAGTGGACGATGAGAGCGGGGGATAGATCGGTCACGATGGTCTCCACACACTCGAAGCGGGACGCGGTGATCTCTCTCAGGCGCTGCAACTGATCATACGCAGCCGCGTGGGTGAAGGCGACCTTGATGCGCGCCCCCTCCCCAACCCGCTGTTGGATCAAGTCGGCCATCCGAGAATAGGCTTTGTTACGGCCGCGGGCCGTCCCCAGCGCGACGATGACCCCATCCTGCATCCCAATCAAGGGCTTGATGCGCAGAAGCGAGCCGACCAAGTGCTTGGCCATGCCGATGCGCCCCCCCATGTACAGATAGCGCAACGTGTCAGCGGTCTGGATCATCACGCCTCTATCGGCTACGTCGCGGGCTCTGCGGACGACGGCGTCCAGATTGAGCCCGGCCAATGCCGCCCTGGCGGCTTCGATGGCAGCCCACCCCTGTGACATGGCCACTTGGAGTGTATCGACCACCTCCACCCGAACGTCGGGAGACTGCTGCTGGAACAGGTCCACGGCAGCGAGGCAAGCCTGGTATGCACCGCTCCCTTTCGAAGTCATGGTGAGCACGACGATTGCCTTGACGCGCCCGGCGAGACGCCGCAGGCCCAGCAGATAGTCACCAGGGCCGGGGTTAGACGTCGTGGGCAGCTTGGCCGCTCCCCTCAACCAATCCGCGAACTCTGCCGGCTTGACGTCCACCATGTCGCGCAGCGTTTCCAGCCCGCGATGGATATAGTACGGTACCAGCTCAATCCCCAACTCGCGGACCATTCTCTCTGGGATGCTAGCACTTGTGTCTGTGAGAACGCCGATCATGCCAGGACCTACCTTTCTGTAGCTTGTTGCCATTATAGACCTATCGTCGGGCAACGTCAATTAGTCAGCGCCCTATCATCCCTACAAGCGGCTGTAGCAAGTGGGCATATTGAGCGTACCAGGGCTGGCCGTTGAAGTTGGGGTACATCCACAAAACGCCCCAAAGGTGCGTCAATACGCCAGCGACGACGAGCACCCTGCCCCACCAGGGCAACCGACTGCCCGCCTTCAGCGCAATCCACAGCGCGCCCAGCGGTATCCAATCCAAAGCGAAGCGATACCCGAACTGATAGGACCCCGTGTTGAAATACAGCAGCGAAGGCAACATCACGAGCGCGATAGAGAGCAACAGCCCAAGCCGCAGCGCGCGCGCCTCCGCCGTTTGGGATCGCGAGCATCCTCGCTCGCTCTTGCCGGTGCACGACAGCTCCGGCGGGGCCGCGTGGACCTCGGGGGGGCAGCTCTTCATCGTGTATTTCTCCCCTCCATGGTACTCCCTTGCACGCGCTGAGAAGCGCCGCAGGGACCGAGCGACGCCCTCCCACGGCAACGCCAGCAGAAGCGCCGGGCAGGTGAAGAGAAGCCCCATCCCCCATGGGTCGGGCTCAACGCGTATGGGATGAAACGAAACAAGCGGAGGCCGGATAAGCAGTGTGTACAGATTCTCCGGCAAGAAATGGAGGCTGAACTGTCCCCACGTCGCCTGGCGTTCGAGCAGCATACCAGGGCTGTTCATCCAGCGATAGCCGAATTCCAGGGGATGGTCAAAGCGAGCCCAGTTGTAGGCCATCTGTCCCAGCAATGCCGGCGCCACACCTAGAGCAAATGAGAGCAAGAAGCGCACAGTTTCCCGACGCCCCCGGGCACTTCGGAGGCCGGGGACCACGCTCAGCGGAAAGGCCAACAGCACGGGGGCACGGGCCAGAAACCCCATTCCCAGCCAGAACCCGGCCAGAGCGGGCCGGTTGCGTCCCATAACCTCCCGCGCGTACAGGCACAAGCAGACGACAGCTGCGACGTGGGCCGTGTACCACACAGAACCCAGGGCTGCACAGTACCACAGCGGGGTTCCCAAACCCAGAAGCACGCACAGCCAGACCCTCGCACTTGGCTGGCTGCATCCTCCCCATCCCCCCGCCTCCTGTCGCACAAGCACCGCGTAGAAGAGCGACACGCCCAGTGCGCCCAGAACGACACTGAAGGCGATGTCTGAGACGTCCAGGCCACGGATCGCAACTGCCGGCAACATCAGCAGCGCGGGGAGCGGTGGAAACGAGACGTACCAGCGCCCCTCGAAACCTGTCAAGTCGTACGGCGGAGCGGGGACGTGGATCAGGTCGAGGCGACCACGGAGCAGTGACTCAGCCAGGTAAATGAAGTGGGGAGCCAGCGAATGGCGGCCCAACGAGACGCCAGCGGTCACCCCGTAGAGGACAAGACACGCGACGAACACGCACAGCGTACGGGAGAGCCACACGCGGTGCAGCGGGGATGTCGTCCGCCGGGGTCTCAAGACGGGTTCCCTTCAGAAGGGCAAGCCATACGGGGTGAGCATCCGGCCGACCGTGACCACCAGCGCGACGAGTAGGCCAAGGAGAATCAGGGCGAAAATGGAGACCGCAACTGTGACGAGGATACGCTGCTGCCGGTCTCGCTCGGCTCGCGCCTGCGCCAGAGCCTCGCGCCGGCGTTCCTCAACAGCCCACATATCCGCCAGCCTGGACTGCGAAGCCTCCTCTTCCTGTGACTTGATCGCCTCCGATTCCTCGCGTGCCTCGCGCAGCCAATCCGCCCGCGAGCCTGTGATGCGGGCAAAGAGGGAGTCCAAGATCTCAAGCTCCTGCCCACACGCTATGCACTGGCGCGCGTCCGACGGATTCAGCGCACCGCAGGCAGGACACTTGCGCAGCAGATCCGTCCCACAGGAGGAGCATCGAAGATCGTCCGGCCCGCAGGGCGCTCCGCAGATTGGGCATAGCCCCGCACGTGTATTCCCCTTCATCTCAATCACCTGCCTTGGTTGGACCGCTCGGATTGGAACAATCCGCAGCATCCTTGCTCGCACATCTCGGTTCACCTCGCCATAGCCCCAGGCTTGGTCGGGCAGCCATCCATCGGACGCCCGGATTTATCGGGGTCCTCAGGCCAGATCATTCACCCGACAGACCCGAGATGCCGGCAAACCGGCGACGTGGCCACAGAACGTGGTAGTAGAACCCGTTCATACATAGGTGCTCCACAGGCTGGTAGTTCTGCCCGATGGCGTTCAGCACCGGGGGCGGATAGAACTGAGCCCGGAAGATCACCAGGCCGAACTCCTGTCGGTTGATGCGGTCTACGATCTCCGCTGTATCCAGCAGGCCGTTGTTGTAGAGATTAAGCAACTGTGTCGGATTGGTGACGACAGGCTCCCCGGCCAGCAGGCTGAACATAGCCTCCTCGCTGAGGACAGGACCATCCGACGTGCGGACGTAGTTGAGGATCTCCTCGCCAGCGGCGTAGTCATCGGCTACGAGCAAATGCCCCAGTTGCGTATACCCCATCGCGTCGTAGTACTGGAAGGTCGCACAGTCGCCCTCAACCAGCTCACCGGAGACCCCAAATGCGCGCGCCAGCGGGCCGAAAACCGGGCCAGAAGTAGGCATATGGAGCATACGCGGCGCCTGCAGGAGGTAGAGCAACGGGATGAGGAGCGGAAGGAGCGCGTGGCCCGTGGCCCACGGCCTGCTGCGCACACGCTGCGATGCGGAACTCGCCTTCAAGAGGCGGCCCAACGCCAGACCAGAGGCCAAGCAAGCGGCAGCCACAGCGGTGGTGAAGTAGCCGAAGCCCGCACCCCACTTGCCGCTCAACGCACCAGCCCCCAACGAGAAGAAGAACCACAGCGAATAGGCCGACAGCCGATCCCAGAACAGCTCGTAGATCAAGTACGCCGCAGCCAGCAGTATGAAGACGGTGTGCAGGCGGAACCACTGCCCGAAGAGGAAGACCGTCTGGCGATAGTCAAACTCGTTGACGTTGGCCTGGATGACGTTGATCCACCACTGTCCCCCGGTCGCGACGTTCAGAAGCCAGAAGATCAAACCCGCGACGGCGGCCAGCACTACACCGGCGACGAGCGCCCGCTTGACGTCGCGCAGAAAGACGTAGAACAGGGCTGCGGCGACGGTGAACACAGCCATCTGTTTCGTGTATCCGGCGCAGACAAGCATTAGCAAGCCGAGCAAGAGATTGCGCGTGCCGTGCCGGGGGTCTTCGAACTCGGAGACGAAGGCGATGGCCAATGCCTCGAACATCACCATCGTCATGTGCATCCGACACAGTGGGCCGATCTGATATACGTAGTTGGAGGCCAGATAGGCCAACCCAGAGACGAGGGGAATGAACCACCCACCGGCCTTGCGGCGCACGAGCACGAAGATCGTCGCGCCGGTGACGAGTGTCGCAGCGAAGGAGACCAGCCTGCCGGCGATCAGTTGCGAGCCGAAGACAGGCAACAGCGGCACAATGAGCAGATGGAACAGCGGCGGGTAGTTGGAAGCGTAGAACGGGTAGGTCGCATTGTCCCGGTACGGCCACTCGCCACGGCTATACAGCACGGCGTCGTACAATTCAAAGCCCTCCCCCTGATCGTAGTCGAAAGGCCATTGAAAGAGCTCAACCGCATACACGACGTACACGACCAGGTAGCCGACGTATGCCAGGAGGACGAGCGCCGCCAGAACTGCAAGAAGTGACTTAGGAATTCGGAAGGGAGGCATAGGGATTCGTTGGTTGACTGACGAACTGGATGACTAGGCCGGGCGATCACCCAGACAGACCAGGATGCCCCCCACAGCAATAGCCACGACGGCAAGGCCGGTCACCAGAAGCTGCAATGGGCCAAATCCACTCCACTGACCGGCGCCGAGGACATCCACCACCGCAGGGCCAAGCACGCCGAGCAAGCCACATACGATAACCATTATGCCAAGTTGCCGCTTGGTGACCATGACGCGCACATTATAGCACAGCCAAGTAAGGGTGCAACTCTGGAGAGAGCGGTGCGTATTGGAGGCAGGAGGCAAGAAGTGGGAAGCAGAATGGGATTTGAAGAAAACGTCGAGGGAATGGAAGATGAGGCAAGCACGGTCAGCGAGGTGGTGCGACCGCCGACTGACGACTGGACAGCGGCAATGCTGGCACACGCCAGCGCCCTGCTGACCCTGGTGCTGGGAGTGGCAGGCGGTGTCGGCGCGCTGGTCGGTCTAGCTATCCCGCTGACAATGTATTTCGGCTACCGGCGGAAATCGCGCTTCGTGGCCTTTCACGCGCTCCAGTCCTTCGTGTATCAGGCTATCGGGGTGCTGCTCTATCTGATCCTCGTAGCAACGTCGGTGGCCTGCGTGACACTGGCCTGGACCGTGAGCGGTTTGCTTTCGGCGGTACTGATCGGCGTGCTCCTCATCCCGTTTGCCCTGTCACTCACGTTGCTGATGGTGCTGGTACTGGTCGGTATCCCCTTCGCCTGGCTCGGCTACGGGCTGTATGCCGGATACCAGGTCTACCAGGGACGCAATTTCCACTACTGGGCGATCGGTGAATGGTTGGAACGGGAGGCAAAACTGTAATGCGCAGACAAGATCCCTTCATAGCACTGCTGCTGGAGGTCGTGGGTGGGTTCTTCGGCTTTCTGGGCGTTGGCTGGATTTACGCTGGTAGGCCAGCGATGGGTGTCCTGCTACTGATCAGTTACTGGCTATTGGACTGGATCATCGGCCTGGCACTGACCGTCAGCACATTGGGCGTATGGTGCTTTATCTGGCCGGCTCAGAACCTGGTCTTCGGCGCACTGTCGGGATACCTGGCCTACCGCTGGTTGGAGCAACGCTCGTAGAGCGGCTACTCCTCCACGCGCGGTCCGCCCTGCTGGGCCGAGGCGACATCCTCAGCCGACACGGCACAGCGAAATCCCACGTTGTTGAAGAACAAGAAGTCCCCATCGAGGCGGGCTGTGCAGCGCGCCCGGTCTAGATCATTCCGCCACGAGCCACCACGAAGGACACGCCAGCCGTTCGCCTCCTGGCTTTCTCGTCCATCGTCGGCATCGTAGGGATACGGGCGGAACAGACTGGTCGTCCACTCCCATACATTGCCCACCATGTCCCCAACCCCCTCAGGGCTGTCACCCGCCGGCGAGTACTGGCCTACAGGACTGGTGCCGCCTATGTCGCTCTCCCTGGTATTGCAGCGACCGCCGCCGAACTCATCCCCCCACGGCCAGCGACGGCCATCGGCGCCCCGCGCAGCCCGCTCCCACTCCGCCTCGGTAGGCAAGCGCTTGCCGGCCCAGGCGGCGTATGCCTGCGCATCCTGCCGACTGACGAGCACAACCGGATGCGTCTCCTTGTCCGGCGGTGGCGTCCGCTCATCCGCGTCCCAGTTATACCCGTCCGGCTCGGCCCAGCCCGCACTACAAGAGGGCACGGGATGCCCCGTAGCATCCACGAAGCGCTGATACTCCTCGTTCGTCACAGGGAAACGATCTATGTAGAAAGCGCCTACCCAGACTGTGTGGGCCGGTCTCTCGTTGCCCGGCCCTGTGTCACTGCCCATCAGAAACTCGGCGGCGGGGATGTAGATCATTTCCTTGCCGTCTTTCTCCCAGATGATCACGTCGCTTGGTTCCCTGTCCTTCATCTCCACACTCCATCTTTCTCAGCTAACGTCGAGTTCTTCGCGGCACGATACATCGCACTGACACCGAATACAAAACCCTTTAGGATAGCCATCAATTGGCCTCGTCCCGCCCGGGCCACGGCTGTACGTCATAGGCCAGGACACACCCGCCCAGCCAGAGGTGATCACCAGGGCTCAGCAAGCGGAGTTCGCTGATTCTCATGCGCACGCCGTTGAGTTTGGTGCCGCTAGCACTGCCCAAGTCCTCAACGTAGTGGCGTCCGTCACCGGCGATGATCTTGACATGACGCCGGGCAATGACCTGAGCGGCATCCCCCTCCCCACTGAGGTCCAAATCGGGCGCAAGGCCCACCGCAGGGTCGCTGCGCCCGACGATTACCTCGCCCCAGGCAGGTAGAGGGAATCGGTGGCCGGTAAACGCGCCCCACAGATAGGCCCGCAGCGGCGCTGCATGGGGCAAAGCCGGTATCTCTGAGATCGGGGTGTACACAAATGAGCAGTATCCCAGAGCGATCTTGTCACCCAGCCGCATCCGGACCCTCTGACCGATCTCGAGCCTGCGTCCGTTGATCCTCGTGCCATTGGTACTGCCCAGATCCTCGACCTCGTGCCAACCGTCGTGGCCAATAACGCGGGCATGGCGGCGAGAGATGACGAAATGCTCACGATCGTCGTAGCTTAGATCCACGTCCGGCGATACGTCAATCATGGGATCGAAGCGGCCCAACACGATCTCACCAGTCCTGGGCAGGGCAATTCGGTGACGGGCATCCTGCAAGCTGAGGCAGTAGCGAAGCGGGGCGCTTTCCTCTTCTATCTTCTCGCGCGCCACTCGCCGGGCAGGGGTCACTTCTCTGGCAGGTTCTCGGACAGCCGCAACGCTCGGGGGCTGCAATCCCGCGCCCGCGGGTGGCGACGGAGGAACCGGGCTTGCTCGCTCAATCGCCTCCGGGAGATCACCGGGCTCTGGGCCACCTCTTAGGCGCTGCCTCAGAACAGTCGACCGGACAGCTTGCGCTCCATCCTCCTTCTCGAGTAGGCAGTTGTTCTGCAACAGCCCCCACATGTCGTGGGTATCCCTCCCTGCTTCAAAGGCACGACGCATCATCAGCTTGACGCTGGGGGAAGTATTGCTCTCCTGGATGCAACGCTCACGTATGGGACAATCCCGACAGTTGAGCATCAAAGGCTGCCCTCCCAGTGCAGGATGTGGCGCTGTCTTGTCCACTATACACGGGCAGGGTGAGCATAGCATTCACCCACCCTGCATTTCCAGGACAGAAGTCCACTCGAAACCTGGTAAGCCGGCCTCGCGCGGCGGGGTTGTGTGGTGCAGAAATGCAGCCGGCGGCATGGAAATCGCCCGTGAGGGAAGAGCCTGGACTCGCTGACCCAAAGGCCCCTCCCGATGTCCGATTAGTTTGAGTCATTATACCACAAAACAGTGAACCGTGCGATGGTGGCCCAACTACACTCATGCTCTAGAGAACGTCGTCCGCCAACGTTTGGCGCAGCTCAGCACATGTGTTATAATCGCCTTGCATTCGTAGGATGGAGGAGGTTTTTTGCGGCGTAGAAGTGGGTATGTTGCGTGGGCTATCATCGTTGCGGCAGTTATTGCGCTCTTCTTCACATGGCAATATCTTGGCTTCCGGCTGAGCCAGCGCAGACTGCCGGCGGGGATGACAATGGCCGGTCGGTCCGTAGAGGGGATGACGCGTGAACAAGCACTCAGCGCCCTCGAAGCGGCCCTGGCGATGCCCGTGGAGGTCACGTATCAAGAACACCTCCTTTCATTGACGCCCGACAGCGTCGAGTTGCGCCACAACGCAGAGGAAACAGCAGCCAATCTGGACGCAGCACTGAGCCCTCGACGCGGTATCGATGGCTTCATCGCTCACGTCCTGCGCCGCTCCCCAGACCCGACAGATGTCCCGGTAGGCGTCAGCTATTCGAAGGAACGGCTGGACGGATTTCTGGCCCGTGTCGCCAGGCAGTATGATCGGCCGCCGCAGGAGTCTGTCGCGCTCCCGGCCAGCCTGACCGTTCGACCGAGCCAGGCGGGCTACCACCTGGATGTCGATGCCTCTCGCGCCCACCTCGCAAGAGCCCTCGTCTCGGCCATCGACCGAGAGGCAGAACTGGTCGCGCAGATCGAAGAAGCACCGCCCACAGATACAGGCATCCTGGACCAGTTGATCCGGCCGCTTCTGGATGGCCACGAAGGCATGACGCCAGGCATCTTCGTCAAGGATTTGCAGACAGGGGAGGAACTGGGGATAAACGAGGATGTGGCTTACAACGGCTGGAGCGCGCTCAAGATCGCGATTCTGGAGGAGGCCTATCGCGCCCTAGATTCGCCCCCCGATGCCAAGACGAGCGACTGGCTGAGCAACACGATGGGCACATCTAGCGAGAATGCCGAAGCGAACTTGCTGCTCCGTGACGTGATCGGCAAGGGCGACGGCTACGAGGGAGCCGAGAGACTCACCGTTTCAATGCACTATCTGGGACTAATGAATACGTTCATGGCAGCGCCCTACGACGAGGAAGTCCCGGTTACCATCGTTACACCGGCCAACTCCCGGACCGACATCACGACCGAAACTGACGCGTATATCCAGACCACTCCACTGGACATCGGACTGTTGCTAGAGATGATCTACCAGTGCCAGCAAGGCGGCGGAGCGCTGATGGCCGCCTACCCAGACGCTTTCACTGCCGACGAATGCAGCCAGATGATCGAGTGGATGAACACAAATCACATTGACAGCCTCACCGAGGCCGGGGTTCCAGTGGGGACCAAACTGGCACACAAACATGGCTTCACCGGTGAGACCCATGCCGACGCAGCGATCGTCTTCAGCCCAGGGGGTGATTTCGTGCTCGTCGTCTTTCTTTACCGCCCCCAGTGGCTCGAGTGGGAAGAAAGTGCACCACTGATCGCCGACATCGCCACAGCGACCTACAACTACTTCAACCCAACACAGTAGTCGTTCGCCTCACTCACCCTATCGCCATGTGCCAGCCTCTGACGAGAGTCGTGGCATCCATTTGATCAACGACCTGGAACAGTTCCAACCTCTCTGATACACCCACATTGTGCCCATACCATCACAGCCACAGGTTTCGCCGGATTGCGCATTTGCTCATTTAGCTCTATAATAAGCTTTACCTAGCATGTACTTGCAACGATCCAAGTTGAACATGCATGCCCCTGACAGCGACGGCAGGCGCGAGGGGGAAGATGAAAACACTCGAAACCCATCACATTAGCATGCCAACCCATTCTCCCGGCGAACCGCCAAGGCAAGAGCCGGAAACACCGGCTGCGTCGCCTCCCCCAGATCCTTCAGGCCCGTCAGGGTCAGCACGGGGCACGCAGTACATGACGCCGCCTACCCCGGCGACTGAACGCACTGAGGGACGACTACCTGACAACCACCTGCTTCAAGATCGCTATCGCATCCTGGGAGTGTTGGGGGTCGGTGGCATGAGCACGGTCTACAAGGCCCAGGACCTGCGCTTCTCCAAAGCCACCCGGCTGTGTGTGGTCAAAGAGATGCTCAACACGGCCACCGATCCTCAGATACGGGATATGATCAAACGCAACTTTGAGCGTGAGGCCAACATCCTTGCCACGCTCAACCACCCAGGTATCGTCCAGGTCTACGACTTCCTCAGCGAGAACGACCACAGCTACCTGGTCATGGAGTTCGTGGACGGCAAGGATCTGGAAGCCATCCTGGCCGAGACAGAGGGCTTCCTCTCGGAAGCACAGGTGGTACACTGGGGGCTTCAGGTCTGCGAGGTGCTCAGTTATCTGCACAGCCACGAACCCCAGCCCATTGTGTTTCGCGACATCAAGCCATCCAATATCATGTTGGACTCACATAACCGCATTCGCCTGGTGGACTTCGGAATCGCCAGGATCTTTCAGAGCGGCGAGAAAGGCACGATGATCGGCACCGAGGGCTATTCACCGCCGGAGCAATATCGGGGCAGCGCCGAACCTCGGGTGGACGTGTACGCCCTGGGAGCCACCATGCATCACCTGCTGAGCAAGCAGGATCCCCGTCTCGAGCCGCCGTTCTCCTTCCACGAACGCCCGATCCACAAGACAAACCCCACTGTCTCCCGCGAACTGACAGAAATCATCGACCGAGCATTGGAATATGACGTCAACAAGCGCTTCGGGTCGTCCGATGAGATGCAGCGCGCGTTGATCAACCTGGGTTCGGTCCGCGGGCTGGCTGGGACGGCTGCTTTCGGTACCTCGACCTTCGTCAGCGGTGATATCATGGCGCTGTGGCGCTTCCGTTGCGAGGATGAAGTACGATCATCGCCAGCCGTGGAGAACGGCGTGGTATACGTGGGTTCGTACGACAGCAATCTATACGCCATCAACGTCGAGAACGGCAAGTTTCTCTGGAAGTATGCCACCGAGGGCGGCATCGGTTCGTCCCCGTGCGTGCATAATGGACGCGTGTTCTTTGGGTCTGCAGATCGGCTGCTGTACGCGGTCAACGCGGACACTGGGCGCATCTCCTGGACCTGCCCGACGCAGGAAAGCGTGTGGTCGTCGCCCCGCGTCGCGTTCGACCACGTGTTCTTCGGCTCAGATGACAAGCATCTCTACGCGGCCAATGTGCACAGCGGCCGTGTTGCCTGGAAGTTCGACACAGACGGAAAGGTGCGCTCATCGCCCGCGATCGGCAATGATTCCATCTATATGGGGTGCGAGGGAGGCGTCGTCTACGCCGTGGATACCAGCGGCCAATTGCGCTGGCGCTTTCGTGCTCGGCGCGCTGTGACGTCGTCCCCTGCCCTGACGAAGGAGATGGTCTACGTAGGTTGTCATGACTCGTACATCCACGCCCTGGACATCCGCTCGGGGTGGTCGGTGTGGCGCTACCGGACCGGGGGCCCGGTCGTTTCCTCGTGTACCACCGATGGGGGCCTGGTTTTTGTCGGCTCGGCAGACGGCTACCTCTACGCCTTGGATGGAGAAAGCGGCCGTCTTGTCTGGCGCTACGCTACAGAGAATCAAGTCACATCCACGCCTGCCGTGTTCGAGGACGCTGTCTATTTCGGCTCAGTGGATGGGACCGTCTACAGTCTCGACACTCATACGGGCAACCTGCGATGGCGGTTCCAGACGGACGGGCCGGTGACGTCGTCACCCACGGCCTTGAGCGGCGTGATCTACGTTGGCTCAGACGATCGCTGCGTGTATGCGCTCCCGGCCTGATATCACAGCGTAAACGACGGGGTTTGGGCTAGACTTCGGCGGTCTCAGTCGAGCCGCTTGGTGGAAGAAAAAGCAATGCAATTCCTACGCCATATCTTTGGACTAGAGGGGGCCACCTCTGTCAATTCGGTCGCCCCTTCCCCACCTGTGAGCCAACCGGCTTGGCCCAGGCTCAAGGCCGCCTGGGCGAGCGATGCGGGCACAGTGCGGCACCACAACGAAGACACCGCGCTGGTGATCACAGCCGCGCACAGCGGTAACGATGCCCTGCCCGAGTTCGGGGTCTTCGTCCTGGCCGACGGCATGGGGGGGCATCAGGCCGGGGAGGTCGCCAGCTCCCTGGCAGCGCGGATCGTAGCTCACAACATCGTACACGACTTCTACCTGCCGACACTTGTCAGCGTGGAGCGCGGCACAGATCAACCAGCCCTGAATGAGATGCTCGTGGCCGCAGTACAGGCAGCCAACGCCAGTGTGTCAGACGAAGTCCCAGGCGGCGGCACGACGCTGACCTGCGCGCTGGTACTCGGCCCGCGAGCCTACATCGCCCACGTGGGAGACAGTCGGGCCTACGTGATCACAGACGAGGGATTTGACCAAATCACGCACGATCATTCATTGGTGGATCGGCTGGTAGAACTTGGTCAACTCACACGTGATGAAGCTGCCATTCATCCACAGAAGAACGTGCTGTATCGCGCCGTGGGCCAGAGCGGGGTCTTGGAGGTTGACACATACGTCAGAACCGTCCCGCCTGGAGGACGGTTGCTCCTTTGTAGCGACGGACTGTGGAGCATGGTCAGCGAGGCAGAGGCAGCCAGTATCGTTGCAGCGGCCCCCTCACTCAACGCGGCGTGCACGGACCTGGTTGCCGCCGCCAATCAGGCGGGAGGACTGGACAACATCACCGCGATCTTGGTGGAACCTTCCTAGGCCAGTCGTATGAATCAAGACGCACAGAAAGACTATTACGCTATGCTGGGGGTCTCTGCGTCCGCGACGGATGAGGAGATTAAGCACGCCTACCGCAGATTGGCACGTCGCTATCATCCCGACAGCCGGACGGAGAACGCCCCCACGGCCCTGTTCCACGAGATCCAGACCGCCTATTCCGTCCTGAGCGATCCCAATCGCCGCAGTGCATACGACCGGCGTCGGGCGGAGCTAGGCAAGAGCGAGGACTCAGCCCTTCGCATCGATACGCTGCTGAGTCAGAGCAAACTCTGTTCCGCCTACGACGAGCAAGTGACCTACCTCTTGGCCACGATACGTCCAGCTGGGATTGCCCGGGGCAAACGGCTTCCGCTCAACCTCGGTCTGGTCATTGATCGCAGCACCTCCATGCAAGGAGCGCGGCTGGAGCACGTCAAGCAAGCAGCGCACCAAATCATCGACGAGCTACACAGCGACGACGCGCTGGCACTGGTCAGTTTCAACGATCGGGCGGAGGTCCTATTGCCCAGCCAGTTGGGCGTCAATCGCGCCTACGCCAAGGCCCGCGTCTCCTCAATGCTGGCCAGCGGCGGCACCGAGATACTCCAGGGCATACAAGCCGGACTGGCTGAGATCGAGAAACACCATGGGAAGCACGTCACGAGCCACCTGATCCTTCTCACGGACGGGCAGACGTACGGCGACGAGGAGGACTGCATCGCCGAGGCCAAGCTGGCGGGAGCCCGCCGCATTGGCATCACGGCTATGGGGATCGGTGAGGACTGGAACGACACCCTGCTTGACGAGATCGCGACCAAGAGCGGTGGCACCTCCGCCTATATCGCGTCACCCAGCCAGGTGCGCACTATCCTGCAGCAAAAGGTGCGCGGGCTGGAGTCCGTGTTTGCCCAGGCCCTGACTATGAAGCTTCGATGTGCCGAGGGCGTGAACGTGGAAAGCGCGTTTCGCATCACACCCTACCTAGAAAGCCTCACACCAAGCGCCGGTGAGCTCAAGCTGGGCACGCTGCAGACCGACGCGCCACTAGCCATCGCGCTGGAACTGAGCGTAGCCCAGAAGTCGCCTGGAGAGCACCGGCTGCTGCAACTGGAGCTCACTGGGGATATCCCAGCACTAGGACTGCAAAGAGAAAAACTGCAGAGCGATATCCGGTGCACCTTCACAGCCGACGAGCCAGCGCGTGAACCGGTGCCACCGGGCATCCTTAACGCGCTGAGCAAGGTGGCCATTTACCGCATGCAACAGCGAGCCTGGGATGCCCTGGAGACCGGAGATGTTTCGACGGCCACACACCAATTGGAGATGGTCGCTACGCGGCTGTTCGACCTGGGTGAGACTCAGTTGGCTCGAGCGGCTATGCTGGAAGCCGGACGTATTTCTCAGGGCGGAACGCTGACCGCGAAGGGACGTAAAGAGATCAAGTATGGTACGCGCAGCCTGACTATTGCTTCACGGAGAGAATCCTATGATTGAATGTCCATCTTGCGGGCGAAAGCACCGTCCCGGCACCCTGTTCTGCAGTGAGTGCGGGGTCTATCTGCCTACCGGAGGTCCTCTGCGGACAGAGCCGCTCCCCGAGGAGGAGCTCCCTGTCTCGCGAGCGAACCCTTGGGCCAGCGAGCCGGTGGAAGAACCAAGCGAGGCGGCACCGGTTCCACTGCGCATCAAGGTCGTGTCCACCGATCGCCAGATCCAGTTACCCTCGACTGCAGAGGTGCATATCGGGCGGCTCGATGCCGCTCACGGCATCTTCCCTGATCTGGACCTGACTCCCGATGGGGGACTCGAGAGCGGGGTCTCGCGTCACCATTGCAAGATCCACCAACGGGGCACGGCTTATCTGGTTGAAGACGTTGGCAGCGCCAATGGCACCTTTCTGAATGGCCAGCGTCTGACGCCTTACCTCCCGCACGTGCTCAAGAATACCGACGAACTCCAGTTGGGCCGCATCAAGTTGCAGGTCATCATCGAGGAGTAGACCGGACGGTTTTCAGTATCCAAGACCTGTCAGGTCGTGAGAGATGGAGAACAGCGTATGCCGCATGTCGTGTTGATTCACATACAGAACGAGGAAGCCATCGTAGGAGAGATAGAACAGGTTCCCGAGCCTGGCGACCAGGTCTTGATTGTCAGCAACCTGCGGTACCGAGACGGCCGTGATGTCACCTATCTCCTGCCTGAGACGGACACGGTCGTATACCCATGGTCTCGCATCCACTGTGTGGAGATCCTGCCCAGCGAAGAGACAGAGGAAGTCGTCACTTTCATCCGCGAGTAGTGGTGGGCTGCAAACAGCCTACTGGCCCCAGTAAACTATCAGTCGCATACGATTCAGCGCCGAGAGTGCTCATATGTCTGCTCGTCATGAACTCATCCTGGTTGTAGATGACGAACCGCGAATGACCAGGTTCATCCGCATGAACCTGGAGCTCGAGGGCTACCGGGTCATCGAAGCCCACAACGGCGTGGAAGCACTCGACAAGGTGCGCACCGACCTGCCCGACATGGTCATTCTGGACGTCATGATGCCTGAACTGGACGGCTTCGAGACGCTCAGTATGCTGCGGGAGGTCTCCACCGTGCCGGTTATCATGCTCACAGTTCGAGCCGACGAGGAGGACAAGGTACGCGGACTGGAACTGGGGGCCGACGACTACGTGACCAAGCCATTCGGCGCTCGCGAACTGGCCAGCCGTATCAAGGCGGTGCTGCGCCGCACGCAGGGTCCGGTGACGCCAGAAGAGGCTGTTCTCCAAATTGACGAGCGCCTGAGCATAGACTTCAACCGCCAAGAGGTCATCGTCGAAGGCGAGCACGTCAAGCTGCGCCCCACCGAGTTTCGGCTGCTGTATCACCTGATAGAGAACGTGGGCTGGGTAGTGCCCCACGAGACACTTCTGGCCAAAGTGTGGGGCTACGAGTATCGCGAGGAGATTCAGTACCTGCGTCTGTACGTCACATACCTGCGCCAGAAGATCGAGCCCGATCCCTCTCACCCGCGCTACATCTTCACCGAGCGCGGAGTCGGGTACCGCTTCGTAGATTTCCGCGAGGAGCAGCCCTCTGAGACCGACAAGGAGAAGTCATAATATGGGGAATGTCGTCAAGGTCGTCGTCACGGGCCCCTTCAACGCCGGCAAGACGGAGTTCATCCGCACGATCTCG
The DNA here is from genome assembly GCA_964649415.1 of uncultured Anaerolineales bacterium. Classification (GTDB taxonomy): domain Bacteria; phylum Chloroflexota; class Anaerolineae; order B4-G1; family B4-G1; genus CAZYSK01. Next base: position 75,915 of record CAZYSK010000004.1, on the reverse strand, counting down.
GACATACAGATCGTCACCACAGAGCAGCGCATCACCGACGGACTCAAGACCGTGAAGGATGAGACAACCGTGGCTATGGACTATGGACAGGTCAGGCTCGACAGCAGTCTGTTCCACCTGTACGGCACGCCAGGACAACCACGCTTCGACTTCATGTGGGATATCCTGGCCAAGAAAATGGATGCTTTCGTGCTGCTGGTAGACAGCAGCGACCGTGAGAGCATGTTGCGGGCCAAGCGCCTAATGCGCATCTTTCGTCGTAAGAGCCAGGTGCCATACATCGTGGTGGCCAACAAGCAAGACGCGGAAGACGCGCTCTCTGTCGAGTCCGTCGGCAAAGCGCTTAGCCTGGATAGAGGCACACCCATCGTTCCCTGCAACGCCACCGAGAAGACAAGCGTCCGCAACGTGCTGAAGGAGTTGAAGACGCTCACCCACTAGTCGGTCACTCACGGCAACCACGGCAGGCTCGTTTGCCGCTCCGGATTCACTGGCCGCCCCCGCGCAAATCGCGGGGGCGGCCACTTCTATTGCTTTTCTAACGCGCTTCTTGCACCAATCTAATACTGCCGCTGTACATTGTAGATGATTGCGTAACTAACCCATAACGAGGGAGGGAGAACAATGGCAAATATCATACGTTGGGAACCTTACCGTGAATTGATCAGCCTGCGAGAGGCAATGGATCGGCTGTTCGAGGAGAGTTTCATACGTCCGCGAACAGGGGGGCCGGCCCCAGTCGAGGGAGGCACGCTGGCCGTGGACATGTATGAGACCGAAGACGCCGTCGTCGTGAAGTCAGCCATTCCCGGCATCGAGCCTGACAACCTGGACATCAGCGTCACAGGCGACATGCTGACGATCAGGGGAGAGACCAGCGCCGAGGAAGAGGTCAGGGAGGAGAACTACATCAGGCGGGAACGCCGCTATGGCTCCTTCTGTCGCTCACTGGCCATCCCAGTCCCGATCGTAGCCGAAGACGCAATGGCCGAGTTCGAGAACGGTGTCCTGAAGCTGACGCTGCCCAAGGCCGAGGAAGTCAAGGCGAAGGCGATCAAGGTCAAGGCTAAGGGGTAGGGCGAAGTAGGAGACGGAGAAAGTATGGAGGTGACAAGATGACTGTGACACGCTGGAGTCCGCTGCGCGAAATGATGAGCCTGCGGGATGCCATGGATCAGTTGTTCGAAGAAAGCTACGTGCGCCCAAGACGGACCTGGGGCGAAGAGCCACGGGAACGAACGTACCGGCTTCCATTGGACGTGTACACGACGCCGGAGGAGATCGTCCTCGTCGCGTCACTTCCAGGGCTGACGCCGGATGAGGTGGACATCACGATCGAAGGCGACACCTTGACGATCCGTGGCGAGCTGCGACCGCCTCTGGAGAACGTGGACTATCTGTTCCAGGAACGGCCGTACGGCACGCTCTCGCGCACGCTCACATTGAACGTGCCCGTGGAGACAGAGAATGCCGAGGCGTCCTTCGAGAACGGCGTGCTGACGCTCACTCTGCCGAAGGCGGAAGAGACCAAGCCCAAGGTGATCAAGATCACGGGCAAGTAGACGACAATTGGGCTGACTGCTTCGTAGGAAGCCGATCGCTGATTGTGTCAGCGACCGGCTTCCTTGTCTCTAGTCCACAGACGCATCTGGCAGCGTTGTGGCACTTGTCACGATGAAGCGACGACTAGGGCACCGTCCAGGTATGGGTCGCGACTCCCGCCTGGGCGACCGTGAATCCGCCCGCGGGCTGCTTGCCGCTGTTGTAGCCGTTCTTCTCTACCTGGTATTGATAGCTACCCTCAACCAGATAGAACACGGAGTCGCCGCTGCTGTTGGTCCACTGATAGCCCCACTGCCCAGCGCTGTAGTTGTAGACCCGCACCAGATAGCTCTTGAGCGGGCTGCCTCCGCTGTCCTGGACGTGGACCGTGACCGTCGCCAGCTTATACTCCAGGCCCTGGTCGTCGGCAGGGAGGGGCGAAGCCACGGTGAAGGCGATCTTGGCGCTCCGGGCACCGTTCTTCTCCACCAGGTAGGTGTAGCTCCCCTCGATCAGGTAGAAGGTGGTCATGCCAGAGCTGTTGCTCCACTGGTAGCCCCACTGCTGCATGCTGGAACTTGCGTTGTAGATGCGCACCAGATAGCTCTTGTGCCCCGGATTGGCCACGCTGCTGTCACCCACCTTGACCGTCACCGTCGCCAGCTTGTACTCCAGATTCTGATCGTCGGGAGTGCCGCTGATGGGCACGGCGTGATCGGTGTCGGCCACGGTGAAGGCGATCTTGGCGCTCCGGGCACCGTTCTTCTCCACCAGGTAGGTGTAGCTCCCCTCGATCAGATAGAAGGTGGTCATGCCCGAGTTGTTGCTCCACTGGTAGCCCCATTGACTGGCCCCAGCGTTGTAGATGCGCACCAGATAGCTCTTGTGCCCCGAGTTGGCCACGCTGCTGTCGCCCACCTTGACCGTCACCATCGCCAGCTTGTACTCCAGATTCTGATCGTCGGGATTGCCGCTGATAGGCACGGCGTGATCAGTGTCGGCCACAGTGAAGGCGATCTTGGCGCTTCTGGCACCGTTCTTCTCCACCAGGTAGGTGTAGCTCCCCTCGATCAGGTAGAAGGTGGTCATGCCAGAGCTGTTGCTCCACTGGTAGCCCCACTGCTGCATGCTGGAACTTGCGTTGTAGATGCGCACCAGATAGCTCTTGTGCCCCGGATTGGCCACGCTGCTGTCACCCACCTTGACCGTCACCGTCGCCAGCTTGTACTCCAGATTCTGATCGTCGGGATTGCCGCTGATAGGCACGGCGTGATCAGTGTCGGCCACAGTGAAGGCGATCTTGGCGCTTCTGGCACCGTTCTTCTCCACCAGGTAGGTGTAGCTCCCCTCGATCAGGTAGAAGGTGGTCATGCCAGAGCTGTTGCTCCACTGGTAGCCCCACTGCCGCGTGCTGGAGCCGGCGTTGTAGATGCGCACCAGGTAGCTCTTGTGCCCACCTCCGCCGCTGTCGCCCACCTTGACCGTCACCGTCGCCAGCTTGTACTCCAGTGACTGATCGTCGGGGGCGTTCGGCGGATCCACAGTGAAGGCGATCTTGGCGCTCCTGGCACCGTTCTTCTCCACCAGGTAGGTGTAGTCGCCCTCGATCAGGTAGAAGGTGGTCATGCCAGAGCTGTTGCTCCACTGGTAGCCCCACTGCCGCGTGCTGGAGCCGGCGTTGTAGATGCGCACCAGGTAGCTCTTGTGCCCACCTCCGCCGCTGTCGCCCACCTTGACCGTCACCGTCGCCAGCTTGTACTCCAGTGACTGAGACTGGCAGCCGGAGACAGGGTACTTCTGGCTCTTGGCACCGTTCTTCTCGACCAGGTACTCATAGTCGGCGGGCGCGTCGAGCTCGAAGCCGGTCATGCCGGAGCTGTTGCTCCACTGGTAGGCCACCTGGCTGCCACCCGCGTGGTAGACGCGCACCAGATAGCTCTTATGACCGACGCCAAGGCCGTCGCTGACCTTGATGGTGACGTTGACCGTCGCGTGGTGGGTGATGCTTTGGTCGTGGGCCGTGACCACGTCCCCAGAGATGGAGCGAGTGACCGTGAAGTCCACACGACCACTGTCGTAGCAGTCTTTCCTGACCCGGTACTCGTGGGCACCATCCACCAGGTAGAAGACGACCTCACCGCTGCTGGGTGTGGTCTGGTTGGCGAAGGCGTAGGTCTGCCCATCGGCATAGACTTCGACTTTGAATCCAGCCAGGCCCTGCCCGCGCTTGTTCACGACTTCGATCGCGATCTCGGCCAGCTCGTAGGTCAGGGATTCGTTCCCGCAGGTAACGATGTCGCCGGACCCGGTACATCCGACGGTGAAGTCCACGCGCGCGCTCTTCTTGGTCCAGTTGGCGTTGTAGCGCACCGTGTATTGGTAGTCCCCGTCCACCCCATAGACCGTCATCGTGTCGCCGGCGTTCACCACCGCGCTGGTGAAAGCGTAGGTCTGGCCCTGGGCGTAGAGCTCCACCTGGTAGGACGCGGCACCGCCGCCCGTCACCTGGATGTCGATCTTGGCCAGGTTGAAGGTCAGGGATTCGTTCCCGCAGGTGACGGTATCGCCGGACTCGCTGCGCCCGACGGTGAAGTCCACGCGCGCGCTCCTCTTGGTCCAGTTAGCGTTGTAGCGCACCGTGTACTGGTAGTCGCCGTCCACCCCATAGACCGTCATCGTGTCGCCGGGGTTCACCACGGCGCTGGTGAAGGCGTAGGTCTGGCCCTTGGCGTAGAGCTCCACCTTGTACGACGCCGAACCGCTGCCCGCTACCTGGATATCGATCTTGGCCAGGTTGAAGGTCAGGGACCGGTTACCACACGTCACCACCGGCGGAGCCTCGGTGCGGGACACCGTGAAGTCCACGCGCGCGCTCCTCTTGGTCCAGTTGGCGTTGTAGCGCACCGTGTACTGGTAGTCGCCGTCCACCCCATAGACCGTCATCGTGTCGCCGGGGTTCACGACGGCGCTGGTGAAGGCGTAGGTCTGGCCCTTGGCGTAGAGCTCCACCTTGTAGGACGCCGAGCCGTTGCCCGCCACCTGGACGTCGATCTTGGCCAGGTTGAAGGTCAGGGACTGGTCGTCGGCAGGCGAGCTTGGCGGGGCCACCGTGAAGTCGACGCGCTCGCTCTTCCTGGTCCAGTTGGCGTCGTATCTGACGGTGTACTCATAGTCGCCGTCCACCACGTAGGCGGTCATCGTGCCGTTGGCCGGTACTGATTGGTTGGTGAAGGCATAGGTCTGGCCTTGGGAGTAGATTTCCACCTTGTAGTTCGCGGACCCACCGCCTGCCACACGGATGTCGATCTTGGCCAGCTTGTACTCGATGGTGGCATCGCTGCACGTGGTGAAGTCCACGCGGGCGCTCTTCCTGGTCCAGTTGACGTTCTGCCTGACCGTATACTGGTAGTCCGTGAGCGCGTCCAGCTCGAAGGTGGTCAGACCATCGACACCACTGACCTGTGAGGCAAAGGGGTACGTCGCGCCGGGCTTGTAGACCTCAACCTTGTAGCCCTCGTGCCCGGTACCGTCGGTGTCGCCCGCCTTGATGGTGATGTTGGCCACCAATCGGTGATTGACGAGCTTGTCCTGGCAGTAGGTCACTGTGATAGCGACCAACTGGCTGTTGTGGCAGCCCTTCTCCACCGTGTACTTGAACTGCTCACTGCCGGCGGGCACGGGCACGACGAAGCGGGCATCGCCGTTGGAGTCGGTGTCCCGGTAGGTCATGTAAGTGTCGTCGGCCAGGTACAGCCTGACCCGAGCGCCGGGCTGCACCGTCCCCGGGAGCGACGTGCCCGTGTAGGCGTGGATCGTCACCACGGACAGGTGATGGTCCACCGTCGTGTCTGAGCAGTAGGTCACGTCGATGGACCGCCTCTCGCTGTATGCCTTCCACCGCTCGACGTCGTACTTGAACTGATCGTCGCCAGCGGGCACGGGCACGACGAAGTAAGCGTTTCCACTGTCGTCGGTGTCGCGGTAGGTCATGTAGGTGCCATCGGCCAGGTACAGCCGCACCCGATAGCCCTTGTACCCCGTGTTGTCAGCGGGATAGTCGGCGTACGCGTGCACCGTGATCACCGACAGGTGATGATCCACCGTCTTGTCTGAGCAGTAGTCCACGTCGATGGATTGCTTCTCGCTGTACGCCGCCCACCTCTCGACGTTGTACTCGAACTGATCGTCGCCGGCGGGCACCGGCACCACGAAGTAGGCGTTTCCACTGCTGTCTGTGTCGCGGTAGGTCATATAGGCCCCACCGGCCAGGTACAGCCGCACTCGATAGCCCTTGTAGCCGGTGCCAGCAGCGGGATAGTCGGCATAGGCGTGCACCGTGATCACCGACAGGTGATGGTCCACCGTCGTGTCTGAGCAGTAGTCCACGTCGATGGACTGCTTCTCGCTGTACGCCGCCCACTTCTCGACGTTGTACTCGAACTGGTTCTCGCCGGCGGGCACCGGCACCACGAAGTAGGCGTTGCCGCTGTCTTCGGTATCACGGTACGTCATGTAGGTGCCGTCGGCCAGGTACAGCCGCACCCGATAGCCTTTGTACCCCGTGCCAGCAGCAGGATGGTTGGCGTAGGCGTGCACCGTGACCACCGACAGGTGGTGGTCCACCGTCTTGTCTGAGCAGTAGTCCACGTCAATGGACTGCTTCTCGCTGTATGCCCCCCACTTCTCGACGGTGTACTCGAACTGGTCGTCACCGGTGGGCACCGGCACCACGAAGTAGGCGTTTCCACTGCTGTCTGTGTCGCGGTAGGTCATGTAAGCGCCGCCGGCCAGGTATAGCCGCGCCCGATAGCCCTCGTACCCCGTGTCGGCAGCAGGATAATCGGCATAGGCGTGCACCGTGATCACCGACAGGTGATGGTCGAGCGTCTGGTCGACGCCGGCCACGGTGAAGGACTGTGGCGCACTGGTCGCGCCCCACTTCTCTACCGTGTATGTGTAGTCACCGTTGTCCAGGGTGAAGGTGGCGTCGCCGCTGGCATCCGTGTCCTTGTAGGTGATGTAGCCACCGCCAGCGTGGTAGACTCTGACACGGTATCCGGCATACCCGGTGTCAGGATTAGGATAGTCGGCGTAGGCATGGACGGTGATGTCGGCGTCGGGTGATGCTGGTGCACACACACCGACTATGGGCGCAGTCGCCCAGGGATCGTAATCCACGTTGGTGGACACGCTGTCGCCGCTGCCCGAACCGGCCCCACTCGGCCCGTCTGCCGCACCCCACCAGTTACCCTCAGCATCGGTGACAGTGGTCGCTTCATTCTTAACGCCAAAGTCAGCGTTGCCAGTGATGCAGTTGTCGGCTACATCCATGGTGGAGGCTTCGGACGTCAGCCAGATGCCCGCCGAGCCGGTGTACTTGGTGTCGTTGGTATCGTCATTGCCGTGGATGTTGTTCTCCCGAACCGTGACATTGCTGCTACTATGCACCAACAGCCCGATGGCATCGTTGTTGTATATCTCGTTCCCGGTGACAGTCGAATTGTCGGCGCCGTAGAGATACAGAGCGCCGTTCTCACTGTCGCAGTTGTAGATGGTGTTATTCTCGACCGTAACACCACTGGCATAAATCGTGATGCCATCCTCGGCGGCATCATGCACCTCGTTGTCGCTGACCACGCCACCCGTGCTGCCATCGCCGGAATCCCCCAGCTTTATCCCGTCATTGTTGGGAACGTCGTACACCAGGTTGCCGATGATGTCTATGTTCGTGGCGTCATAGCAATAGATGGCCGCATTCTCGGAGTGAATGTCGTGCACCTCGTTATACCTGACGACCCCGTTGCTGGAGGCGGATAGGTTGAGAGCATCCTGTTTGACGTCGTAGGCGTAGTTGTACTCCATTACAACGCCATCGGAGTACTTGACCTGAATCGCCTCGTCGCCAGCGCTGGCGAGATCGTCGTACAGGATGTTGTAGCGGAAGAGGAGATTGTCGGCATGGCCGCTCTCCTCTACCATGTCTCCTGTCCCACCGGTGATGGTGAAACCGTTGATTTCGACGCCACTGGTGGTCACGACTCGTAGGACTGCAGAACTGGTCTCATCCGCGTCAATGACCGACTCGCCGCCCGTTCTACCCCCCTGACTTGGCCTCGGATCCGCATTGGCCTGAGCACCCATGAGGAACAGTGTCTTGCCGATATCGATGGGGAACGTCTCAGTACTCGAGTCGTACGTCCCCGCCGCTACGTTGATCGTGTCGCCAGCGATAGCCTGACCTATGGCGTAGCTGATAGTGCGGCAGGGGTTCGCGCTATCGGAGCAGTCGCCAGCGTCACTTCCGGCCGTCGCCACGTAGCGTGGCGTGGCCGCGCGAGCGGTCTGGGTCGGACACAAAGCCAGCACCAATCCCAACGCCAATACAATTGCCAAGAAAACCCGTTTACTCACTTCAGATCTCCTTCCTCGTTTCTCACGAATTGCCATTCCAAATAGCTGTTCGCTATCCATCCTGGATAGTGCGTGGATATAGAACTTTCTTCATCACCTCCTTGTCTCGTCCACGCAGGTTGCCCCGCTCGTCGCCCGACTGGTTCGCGAGTACACAACCACGCTCTACCGCCTGATGCCGGGAGCGGCGTACTCATCCACGGCAGTCCCCCTCGAGCCGGCTATCAATGGGAGGAAGGGAACCTCATGGCCCCCCTCCTCCTATTCCAGATCACGTACGCATCGTTACACTCGACGATATGACCGGTCCACACCGGGACTACCCTGGCACTGGATAGACCAGAGCGCTGCAGTCCACACCCTTGTTCTGCCAGCCAGTGCAGTTCTGCCTGTTGGCATCGCAGGCCTTGAAGCGGAATGAGGCGCCCACCGGCATCCAGTCACTGGCCCCGTCCTGGAACCAGCCCACGTTCTCGATGTAGACCCATTCGTACGGGTCGCCCAGGCTGACGCCCATGTCGCAGAAGCCTGGCTTCAGGGCGTTGCAGTCCACCTGGTGTGTCTTCCAGCCGGTGCTGACATTCTGGGTCGAGTCCTGTGCCTTGTAGCGGAAGGAAGCGCCCGACGGCATCCACTTCTTGTCGCCGTGCTGGAAGTAGCCGACGTTCTCGATGTACACCCACCCGTCACCACCATCCAGGTCCACGCTCATGTGGCAGAACCCCGGGTGGAGGGCGTTGCAGTCCACCGTGTGATCCTTCCAGCCGGTGCTGACCTTCTTGGTCGAGTCGTAGGCCTTGTAGCGGAAGGAAGCGCCCGACGGCATCCACTTCTTGTCGCCGTGCTGGAAGTAGCCGACGTTCTCGATGTACACCCACCCGTCACCACCATCCAGGTCCACGCTCATGTGGCAGAACCCCGGGTGGAGGGCGTTGCAGTCCACCGTGTGATCCTTCCAGCCGGTGCTGACCTTCTGGGTCGAATCATAGGCCTTGTAGCGGAAGGTCGCACCCGTGGGCATCCACTTGACCTGGCCGTCCTGGAACCAGGCGATGTTCTCGATGTACACCCACCCGTCGCTGCCGTCCAGGTCAACGGTCATGTGGCAGAAGCCCGGCTTGAGGGCACCACAGTCTACCTTGTGGCTCTTCCAGCCAGTGCTGACCTCCTGGGTCGCGTCGTAGGCCTTGTAGCGGAAGGTCGCGCCCATCGGCATCCACTTGACCTGGCCGTCCTGGAACCAGCCGACGTTCTCGATGTACACCCAGCCGTCGCCGCCGTCCAGGTCAACCGGCATGTGGCAGAAGCCCGGATAGAGGTCGTTGCAGTCCACCGTGTGGCTCTTCCAGCCGGTGCTGACCTTCTTGGTGGCGTCGTAGGCCTTGTAGCGGAAGGTCGCGCCCACCGGCATCCACAGCGCGACGCCGTGCTGGAAGTAAGCGACGTTCTCGATGTAGACATGGCCATCGCTGCCATCCAGGTTGACGTGCATAGAGCAGTACTCGCCCGTCAGATCCCAGGTCTTGCCGCAGTCGGACGCGCTGAACGCATGGTTCTTCCACCCGGTGCTGACCTTCTTGCTCGCGTCGTACAGCTTGTAGCGATAGGTCTTGACCGGCTTGACGTCAATCACGTCGCCATCCTGGAACCAGCCCACGTTCTCCAGGTACATGTGGACGCCCGCCGGAAGCTTGGCGGTGACCTGGCACAGCGGAACCAGCGCTGTGCAGTCCACGTCCTTGTACCGCCAGTCGGTGACCGCCCCATTGGCGTCAAAGACCCGATACTTGAACTTGGCACCGGTCGGCATCCAGACCTTGTCGCCGTCCTTGAAGTAGCCCACCTGGTAGACGTCGACCTTGTCCCAGATATGCCTCTCCAGCTTCACCTCTACGTGACAGAAGGGGGCTGCCAGGTCCGTGCAGTCCACCGTCTTGTAAGCCCAGTCCGTGACGACCTTCTTGGTTGCATCGGCGGCGCGATACTTGAACTTCGCCCCCACCGGCATCCAGATCTGAGACCCATCTTGATACCAGTTGACCTGGTAGATGTCCACCCACCCATCGGCGCCGCCCAGGTTCACCTTCATGTGACAGAACTCGGGGGCCAGGTCCGTGCAGTCCACGTCCTTGTACGTCCAATCCGTGACCACCTTCTTGTTGGCGTTGGCGGCGCGATACTTGAACTTCGCCCCCA
>CAZYSK010000004.1:63121-65666 GCA_964649415.1 uncultured Anaerolineales bacterium | reverse complement strand
TGTTGGCGTTGGCGGCGCGATACTTGAACTTCGCCCCCACCGGCATCCAGATCTGTGCCCCGTCCTGGTACCAGCCGACCTGGTAAATGTCCACCCAGCCGTCGGCACCACCCAGGTTCACCTTCATGTGACAGAACTCGGGTGCCAGATCGGTGCAGTCTACGTCCTTGTACGTCCAGTCCGTGACCACCTTCTTGTTGGCGTTGGCGGCGCGATACTTGAACTTCGCCCCCACCGGCATCCAGATCTGAGCCCCGTCCTGGTACCAATCGACCTGGTAGATGTCCACCCAGCCGTCGCTGCCACCCAGGTTCACCTTCATGTGGCAGAACTCGGGTGCCAGGTCGGTGCAGTCGACGGTCTTGTAGGCCCAATCCGTGACGACCTTCTTGTTGGCGTTAGCGGCGCGGTATTTGACCTTGGCACCTGCCGGCATCCAGAGCTGAGCGCCGTCCTGGTACCAGCCGACCTGGTAGATGTCCACCCAGCCGTCGGCTTCGCCCAGGTTCACCTTCATGTGGCAGAACTCACACGTCAGGTCCCAGGTCCCACCGCATTCGGACGCGCTGAAGGATATGTACTTCCAGTCGGTGACCACCTTCTTGGTCGCGTCGGCGAGCCGGTACTTGTAGGCCACGACTGGCTTGACGTCAAGCTCAGCACCGTCCTGGTACCAGCCAACCTGGTAGATGTCCACGTGCACATCCGGCGGCAGCTTGATGTTGATCTTACACTCCGGGACCAGCGGCGTGCAGTCCACGGGCTTGGTCTGCCACCCGGTGCGGTCTCCGTTGACGTCGTAGGCGCGGTACTTGAAGGTGGCCCCAGTCGGCATCCAGACCTTGTCGCCATCGTGGAACCAGCCCACGCCGTAGACCTGGACCTTGTCCCAGGCATGCGGATCGAGCTTGACCTCCATCTCGCAGTAGGCAGGGACCAGAGGGCTACAGTCAATGCTCTTGGTGATCCAAGCGCTCTTGACGTACTTGTTGGCATTGGCCGTGCGATACTTGATGGTCGCGCCACCAGGCATCCACAGCTTGGCACCGTCCTGGTACCAGCCCACGCCGTAGATCTGCACCCACGTCCCCTCAGGGATGTCGATCTCCATCTCGCAGTACGCGGGGGCCAGGGGCGTGCAGTCTATGTCCTTGGTCGCCCAGGCGCTCTTGACGTACTTGTTGGCGCTGGCCGTGCGGTACTTGATGGTCGCGCCACCAGGCATCCGTAGTGAGACACCATTCTTGTACCAGCCCACGCCGTAGATCTGCACCCACATCCCTTCGGGGATGTCTACTTCCATCTCGCAGAACGAGGGGGCCAGGGATGTGCAGTCTATATCCTTGGTCGCCCAGTCGCTCTTGACGTACTTGTTGGCATTGGCCGTACGATACTTGATGGTCGCGCCACCGGGCATCCACAGCTTGGCGCCGTCCTGGTACCAGCCCACGCCGTAGATCTGCACCCACGTCCCCGCCGGAATGTCTACCTCCATCTCGCAGAACGCCGGCTTCAGAGGCGTACAGTCGATCTTCTTGGTCGCCCAGCCGCTCTTGACGTACTTGTTGGCGTTCGCAGTGCGGTACCTGATGGTCGCGCCATCAGGCATCTGCAGCTTGGCGCCGTCCTTGTACCAGCCCACGCCGTAGATCTGCACCCACGTACCCTCAGGGATGTCGATCTCCATCTCGCAGTACGCGGGGGCCAGGGGCGTGCAGTCTATGTCCTTGGTCGCCCAGGCACTCTTGACGTACTTGTTGGCATTCGCGGTGCGGTACTTGATAGTCGCGCCACCAGGCATCTGCAGCTTGGCGCCGTCCTGATACCAGCCTACACCATAGATCTGCACCCACGTCCCCTCAGGGATGTCTATTTCCATCTCACAGTACGTGGGAGCCAGCGGTGTGCAGTCAACCGTCTTAGTGTCCCAGGCGCTCTTAACGTACTTGTTGGCATTGGCGGCCCGATACTTGACGGTTGCGCCCTGTGGCATCCGCAATGAGACACCATTCTTGTACCAGCCCACGCCGTAGATCTGCACCCAGGTCTCCGCCGGAAGACTGATGCCCATGTCACAGAACTCGGGCGTCACGTCCCACGTCTTGTCGCAGTCAGCGGCGCTGAAGACCTCGTCCCGCCATGGGCTCTTGACATACTTGTTGGCATTGGCGGTCCGGTACCTGTACACCTTGGTGGGCGCGACCTCGATAGTAGCGCCGTCCTTGTACCAGCCCATGCCGTAGATCTGGACCCAGACATCCGACGGGAGCTCGAGGGTGACCATGCACTTGGCCTCGAGCGGCGTGCAGTCCACCTTCTTCGTCTTCCAGGCGCTGTGACTACCGGCCACGTCGAGCCGCCAGCGGATGTTGATGCCCTGGGGTAGAAGGACCGTGTCGCCCTTGTGGAGGTCCTGTGGCCCGTGGTCGATGTCAACCTTGGCGCCAGCCCTTTCCAGGTCCCGCGACATCTGGATCTGCATATCACAGAAGTGGGCACCGGTCACCGTCAGGGCGCTGCAGTCCACGCTCTTGTCCCGCCAGGG
>CAZYSK010000004.1:0-63021 GCA_964649415.1 uncultured Anaerolineales bacterium | reverse complement strand
GGTCGATGTCCACCTTGGCCCCACCCGGCAGGCCCGCGATCTTCATGTCGCAGTAGTGGGCACCGGTCACCGTCAGGGCGCTGCAGTCCACGCTCTTGTCCCGCCAGGGGCCGTTGAAGCCATTGGCCTCCACCCGCCAGCGGACCTTGATCCCCTGCGGCAGCAACACCGTGTCGTCGTTGACCATGTTCTGCGGCCCGTGGTCGATGTCCACCTTGGCCCCACCCGGCAGGCCCGCGATCTTCATGTCGCAGTACTCGGCCGACGTGACCTGGAGAGTTCCACCGCAGGTACCGGTTCCCGTCCTCCAGGGGCCGTTGAAGCCGTTGGCCTCCAGCCGCCAGCGGAAGCCGGCGCCCGCGGTCACAGCAAAGGTACCACCGTTGCCCAGGTCCTGCGGCCCATGGTCGATGTCCACCCTGGCGCCCGTTGGCAAGCCCTGGACCTCCATCTGGCAGCCACCGTCATCGGCAGCCGCCACCCCGGCGATCGCCAGGAACAGTGCCAGAAGCAAAAGCGTGCCTGCTAGAATCCGTTTCCCCATCTCGGTCTCCTTTCTCAGATTCAGCGGATCGATCGAACATCGCTTCGACCTGTAGCTCGTCGCCCGCGAGGGCAGTTCGCTACCTCCAGTAGACGATGGTTCTATGCAATCACCTCCTTGGTCATCGTTTCGCTCAGAGCGCGGTATCCCCGCGTTCGGAACACCCACACACCAACGCACTATTCCAGGCCCACGTCCCAAGCGGCCTGACAAAGACGCCCATCCACTCGCATGAGCGGGATAGAAAACAAAAACGGGCTCACAGGGTATCCCTGTGAGCCCGAACAGCCCAACCCAAGATCCGACAACGCAGTTTATGTCAAGACCCTCGGCACAACGGCAACAACATTCGTAACTCGTGATGAAGTTGGCTGCACGGGTGCTCCGCCACCCTGTGCCTTCAGCCCTGGTGGTACCGGCCACGCAGGGCCACTATGTCACAGATCTAGGATCTGATGTTGTACAGCAGACAAAAGAATATCCCAACCTGTTGGTAGGGACATCAGTAAGTGTTTCTCGCAACCCTCCTTGCTTGTCTAGCCAGAACCTGTGAGGTGTGATAATCGCGACCTTTATGAACTGCACTGAGTATAGCACAAAACGCGCTTATGTCAAGCCGCACTGGTTCGGAGTCACGACGACACAAGGCTGGACACGCGCACCAGGCCCTCATAGAGAGCTGATGTTTACGCGCTTGTCTAGCATGCACTCTAGGATGCAGTCTCTGGCACTAGTATACCACAACAGAGGGTGTAAGAAGCCTAGAAACTGGTGAAGAAATCCCTAAGAACATCCTGGAACATCCGTCTCTCGATCGCGCGACACATGCTGTTCCCTGAGCGGGGCTAGTGGCGGGAAAGTCGGACTACGTGCACTCAAGGGCCGATTGGCCTGAACAGGCAGAATGCAGTAGAATATGTAGCGACTACACAATCATTCTGCCGATTCGACTGTCCATTCTCATCATGCGCATCACGAGGAGGTTCAACGATGAGACGCGCCGTTCTTGGCCTGATAGGATTCGTTCTTGCAGCAATGATCCTCTCCACCTGCACACCGGCGACAGCGCCGCCCGCGGCAGTTCCGACACAAACTGCCGAGTCGCCAGCGTCGCAACCCGCAGCCAGCCCAGAGGCAGTGACGGTGTCTGCTGCATCGCCGACGCCCGCTCCGGCATCACCCACACCGACTCGGCCGGCGGCAACGTTCACTCCTATGAGCGCCCAGGCAGCCGGCGATTGGCCTATGTTCCGCTTCAGCCTGGACCGCGCCGGCTACAACCCGCACGAGACCCGCGTCAGACCGCCGCTGGAGCTAGAGTGGCAGTTCGAGGCCCGAAGCAAGATATGAGGCTCCTCCCCGGCGTCAGTTGACGCCACAGTCTACGTGGGCTCCGGCGATCACTTCGTGTATGCCCTGGATGCCAAAACGGGCGATCTCAAGTGGAGCTACGAGACGGGGGGCGACGTGTTTTCCTCGCCGGCCGTGGTCAATGGGGTGGTCTACGTGGGCGCCTACGACGGGGTGGTCTACGCGCTCGACGCGGAGACGGGGGACGTGATCTGGACCTACCAGACCGGCGACGGAGAGGACGAGGTGCGCTCTTCGCCGGCGGTCGTGGACGGCACCGTCTACATCGGCTCCCACGATGGTTTTCTCTACGCGCTCGACGCGGGGACGGGGGAACTGGTGTGGCGATTTGAGACCCGCAGCCTGGTCTCCTCGTCGCCAGCGATAGTCGGCGGGGTGGTCTACTTCGGATCGTGGGACAGCGTGGTGTACGCGCTGGACGCCAGGACCGGAGACGAGGTCTGGCGCTACGACACCGGCGACTCGGTGTTCTCCTCGCCGGCGGCGGTGGGCGGGGTGGCGTACATCGGGTCCGACGACGGCACCGTCTACGCGCTGGACGCCGAGACCGGCGAGTTGGTCTGGCAGTACCAGACCGGGGACAACGTGCGTTGCTCGCCGGCAGTGGTGGACGGCGTGGTGTACATCGGGTCGTACGACGCCAAGTTCTACGCGCTGGACGCCGGGACGGGCGAGCCGATCTGGAGCTACGAGACGGGGCACTGGATCCGCTCCCAGCCGGCGGTAGCGAACGGCGTGGTGTATTTTGGGTCCTTCGACGACGTGTTCTACGCGCTGGACATCGAGACCGGCGAACTGCTGTGGAGCCACAAGGCGCGCAGCGCCATATCGGCCGGGGCGGTCGTGGTAGACGGCATGGTCTACATCACGTCCTGGGATGGTTCGCTGTACGCTTTCGGGCCGGCCGACTGAAGAGCGAGCGGTATCAGAGACCAGGTGGGAATCCGAGATAGAATGGAAACCTCCCCCTCTCTTGGGAGGGGGAGGTTCTTACATGTGTCGCCCGCCGCGGACCAGAAGAACGGTCCGCACGCTATCCGGGCGGTGAGTAGACCAAGTCGCTGCAGTCCACGTGTTTGGTGTCGTAGGCACTCCAGGAGCCATCCATGTAGATCTGCCACCGAATGTCCGTGCAGATGGGCAAGTAGACCGAGTCGCCGTCCGCATACTGCCGGTTGGGATTGTCGTGGGCGATGTTGACCTTGGCCCCGTCAGGGATCTGGAACCCCATCTTGCAGTAGTCGGCCCCCGTCACCACCAGCGGGTCGCAGTCCACCGCGTAGGTGTGGTTGCCGCCGGTGAAGCCGCTCACCTTGAGCTGCCAAGAGATGCTGATGCCCCTCGGCAGGTAGACGTATGCGTCGTCGCCGTAGTCCTTGTTGGGGTTGTCATACGAGATGTTCACCTTGGCCCCGGCTGCCGCCAGGTCATCCGGCATCTGGATCTGCATCTTGCAGTAGTCGGCGCTGGTCACCACCAGCGGGTCGCAGTCCACCGCGTGGGTGTGGCTGCCGCCGGTGAAGCCGCTCACCTTGAGCTGCCAGGTGACGTTGATGGCCTTCGGCAGGTAGACGTACGCGTCGTCGCCGTAGTCCTTGTTGGGGTTGTCGTGGGCGATGTTGACCTTGGCCCCGGCTGCCGCCAGGTCATCCGTCATCTGGATCTGCATCTTGCAGTAGTCGGCGCTGGTCACCACCAGCGGGTCGCAGTCCACCGCGTGGGTGTGGTTTCCGCCAGTGAAGCCGCTCACCTTGAGCTGCCAGGAGATGCTGATGCCCTTCGGCAGATAGACGTACGCGTCGTCGCCGTAGGTCCAGTTGGGGTTGTCGAACGAGATGTTGACCTTGGCCCCGGCTGCCGCCAGGTCATCCGGCATCTGGATCTGCATCTTGCAGTAGTCGGCGCTGGTCACCACCAGCGGGTCGCAGTCCACCGCGTGGGTGTGGTTTCCGCCAGTGAAGCCGCTCACCTTGAGCTGCCAGGAGATGCTGATGCCCTTCGGCAGATAGACGTACGCGTCGTCGCCGTAGGTCCAGTTGGGGTTGTCGAACGAGATGTTGACCTTGGCCCCGGCTGCCGCCAGGTCATCCGGCATCTGGACCTGCATCTTGCAGTAGTCGGCGTCGGTCACTTCGAGGATGCCGTCACAGCCCAGTGTCCTCGTCTTCATCGGACCACTGAAGCCGCTGACCTTAAGCTGCCATTGGAAGTCCTTGCCCGGAACGTAGTCGAACTGATCTCCGTTGGCATAATCCTTGTTGGGATTGTCGTAGGCAATGTTGACCTTGGCCCCCGCAGCCGCCAGATCATCCGGCATCTGGACAGTGGCCTGAGGGGCCACCACCAGGGCTGAGCAGTCGACGGGCTTGCTGTACCAGCCACAGGTCATCTTGCTCACCTTGAGCTGCCACTGGACATTGATGCCCTTGGGCAGATAGACTGCATCGCCGTCATCATAGTCCCGGTTGGGGCTGTCGTAGCGGATGTTCACCTTGCCCCCCGCCCGGGTTACGTCGTCGCGCATCTGGATCTCCATGTGACAGTAGTCGGCGCTGTCCACCACCAGCGGGTTGCAGTCCACGTGCTTCTGCTTCCACGCGCTGGAGAAGCCGCTCACCTTGAGCTGCCACTGGATTGTGATGCACTTGGGCAGGTAGACCGACGCGCCGTCGCCATAGTCCGTGTTGGGACGGTCGTAGCGGATGTTGACCTTGGCCCCAGCGGCAGCCAGATCGTCCGGCATGTCGATGGCCATCAGGCAGTAGTCGTCGTCACCCACCACCAGCGGGTTGCAGTCCACGTGCTTCTGCTTCCACGCACTGGAGAAGCCGCTCACCTTGAGCTGCCACTGGATGGTGATGCTCTTCGGCAGGTAGACCGACTCGCCGTTTCCGTAGTCCTTGTTCGGGCTGTCGTAGCGGATGTTGACCTTGGCCCCAGCGGCAGCCAGACCGTCCGGCATGTCGATGGTCATCAGGCAGTAGTCCTCACCATCCACCACCAGCGGGTTGCAGTCCACGTGCTTCTGCTTCCACGCGCTGGAGAAGCCGCTCACCTTGAGCTGCCACTGGATTGTGATGCACTTGGGCAGGTAGACCGACGCGCCGTCGCCATAGTCCGTGTTGGGACGGTCGTAGCGGATGTTGACCTTGGCCCCAGCGGCAGCCAGACCGTCCGGCATGTCGATGGTCATCAGGCAGTAGTCCTCACCATCCACCACCAGCGGGTTGCAGTCCACGTGCTTCTGCTTCCACGCGCTGGAGAAGCCGCTCACCTTGAGCTGCCACTGGATTGTGATGCACTTGGGCAGGTAGACCGACGCGCCGTCGCCATAGTCCGTGTTGGGACGGTCGTAGCGGATGTTGACCTTGGCCCCGGCGGCCGCCAGACCGTCCGGCATGTCGATGGCCATCAGGCAGTAGTCCGCCTCAGTCACCTCTAGGATGCCATCACAGCCGAGCGTCGCCTTCTTCCACGCGCTGGAGAAACCGTTTACCTTGAGCTGCCACTGGAACTCCTTACCCGGGACGTAGTCAAACTCGTCTCCATCGCCGTAGTCCTTGTTGGGACTATCGTAACGGATGTTGACCTTGGCACCAGCTTGTGCCAGGCCCTCCGGGATCTTCACCGTCCCCTTGGGATCCACCTCCAGGAGGGTGCAATCGACGTGCTTGGTGTACCAGCCACACACCACGCCGTTGACTTCGAGTCGCCACGAGATATTGATGGAGGTCGGCAGGTGCACAGTGTCGCCGTGGACGAATGTCCCGACGCCGCTGATGTTCACCTTCGCGTCTTTCCGCATTCTATCCGCCACGACGATGCCCATCGGGCAGTAGTCACCCGGCTGCACCACCAGCGGGTCGCAGTCCACGGGCTTGGTCTTCCAGCCGCTCACCTTGCCATTGAGCCACAGCCGCCACGAGATGTTGATGGAGGTCGGCAGGTAGACGTGGTCGCAGTGATGGAAGCGCCCCGGCAGGCCGCTGATCTCCACCTCTGCGATCTCCCGGATTTCCTCCGGCACCTCGATGTGCATCCAGCAGTAGTCACCCGGCGCCACCGCCAACGGACTGCAGTCCACGGGCTTGGTCTTCCAACCGCTGACCTTGCCATTGAGCCACAGCCGCCACGAGATGTTGATGGATTGCGGCAGGTAAACGTGGTCGCAGTGATGGAAGCGCCCTGGCAGGCCGCTGATCTCCACCTCCGCGATCTCCCGGATGTCCTCCGGCACCTCGATGTGCATCCAGCAGTAGTCAGCCGGCTCCACCACCAGCGGATTGCAGTCCACGTGCTTGGTCTTCCAGCCGCTCACCTTGCCATTGAGCCACAGCCGCCACGAGATGTTGATGGATTGCGGCATGTAGACGTGGTCGCAGTGCTGGAAGCGCCCCGGCAGGCCGCTGATCTCGATCTCGGCGATCTCCCGGATGTCCTCCGGCACCTCGATGTGCATCCAGCAGTAGTCACCCGGCTGCACCACCAGCGGGTCGCAGTCTACGTGCTTGGTCTTCCAGCCGCTGACCTTGCCGTTCAGCCACAGCCGCCACGAGATGTCGATGGATTGCGGCAGGTAGACGTGGTCGCAGTGATGGAAGCGCCCCGGCAGGCCGCTGATCTCGATCTCGGCGATGCCCCGGATGTCCTCCGGCACCTCGATGTGCATCCAGCAGTAGTCACCCGGCTCTACCACCAGCGGCTGGCAGTCCACGTGCTTGGTCTTCCAACCGCTGACCTTGCCATTGAGCCACAGCCGCCAACTGGTGGTTGTGCAGGTGGGCAGTTCTACCGTGTCAGAGTCTTCAAACCGGCCCGGCAGGCCACTGATCTCCACTTCTGCGATGCCCTGGATCTCCTCTGGTATCTCGATGCGCATGTCGCAGACGGGGTCGCAGGCATCTGGCACTCCGTCGCTATCGCCATCGTCGTGGTCGACCGTGAAGTGAACGTCGCGGCTTATCAGGACGGTCCGCCATGGATCGCCCGCCTCGGTGACGAGAAAGCTCACATCGTAATCGCCATCAGGCATCGATATATCGCCACGTTGGGGCGTACCACATACGTGCCAGCTATAGTCGACGTCGAAATCAAAGCTCAGATTGCCGTCGGCGTCGGAGGAGGTACAGTCAAAAAGAAGGTAACCAAGGACACAGGCCTCCGGATGAGCTGCTACCCAAGCATCACTTACGTTTTGCTCTGGCGTGCACGACTTGCACCACCAGCGCCCGACGGAGCCAAGGGCTTGATTAGCAGCGTCATTGCCCGTGGCACCGTACTGGCATGTGGGGTTACCTTCCAGCTTGAGTTGATACTGCCTGGACGCCAGCATGCCCGAGGCAACTATAGAGCCGGTGAGCGAGTCATCACACACGTTGTAAGTCACCTGCGCATCTACATCGGGATAGTCGACTTCGGGCAGATTGCAGCTCCCGGGATAGCACCACGCCGTGTCCGCCACCTCCAGATCAACGGTGTCCTGGCCGCTACCCGCCGCCGGGATGACCGCCAGCAGGAACAGGCCGATCGTCAGTCCTAGCAAGCGAAGCAGTTTTCTCGATCCCATGAGTCTGATCTCCTTTCTTCCATAACGGAGCGTTCGTATCCCATCAGTTCGAGAAGGGGGCAAGTCCCCCTTCTCGAACGCTTTCTATCGGCATCAACGTGCACCTATGGGCACAGAACAGCCCAGTCGAAGGCCACCTGTCCGTAGGTGCCGTGGCTGCTCCACGCAGGACCTGTGGCCAGGATCACGATATGCAGCGTGCCACTCAGGCCACTGAGAGGAATAGTGTGCGTGCCCCATGTCTCACCACCGCCCGGAGCCAAAGTAGCCCAGTGAACCAGTTGATTGTTGACGAACACCGCGTAGGAGTCGTCAGCCTGTCCATCCAGCACCCTGAGCTTGAGACTGTTGGCCGTCATGCCCTTCGGCACCTTCATCCTGATGTAGGCGCTTCTGTACAGGTCTCCCTTGCCTTTCTCCCAGATTACCCGGCAATCTCCCGGAGCGATGCCGCCCCAGTTCCCGCCGCTGGTGGAGGGCTCGGGAGGCCCCCAGCCCTGCATCTTGTGCCTCGACAACTCACTGCCAGTATTGCCGATGTCCACGTAGTCCAGGGCGTCGCAAGCGTACAGCTTGGCCCACTCGACGCCAAGCTGCCCGTAGGTGCTGAAGCTTGACCAGGCAGGCCCGGTGGCCTTGACCTTCACTTTGATCGTCCCGCGCAGGCCCGTCAGATCCACGGAGTGGGTCTTCCAGTCCTCGGTACCGCTCTGCTCGCCCGTATAAGTGTACCTCGGCGTGCTCTCTCTGTTGATATACACCTCGAAGGAGTCATCGGCCAGGCCGTCAAGCACCCGCAGTTCCAGCCGGTTGGCTATCCTGCCGGTGCCAACGGCCATCTTGAAGGAGGCAATCCGCCGGCCATTCTTGGCTCTGCCCTTGCTATCCGGCTCCCAAGCTGCCCTGCAGGTTCCATCCTCCGGTGGATTTGCCACGCCACCCCAGGTGCCGCCGCTGGTGGCAGGCTCCACCGGCCCCCAGCCGCTCATATGGTGCGTCGTATCACCGCTGCCAATGTCAATCGAGTCTTCCAACGTGGCACCCTCGCCGCACGGACACGGCGGCGCAGCGTTCACCGTCGCCGGTAGCAGCAGCATCGCCAGTACCAACAAACCGATCACAGAGACCTTGACCTTCGCCTTCATCTTGTCTCTCCTTTCACGCGCATAAGCTGTTTGGCGAAATCCCTTGAAGGACATGTCTCACCGCTCGTGATTCCGATGGCAGCACCTCCCTTCGCCTTCAGCACGGGCACACTGCTCGCCGCACGACCATGTTGGAACCACCGTGTTGAGGTGGACAAGAGCTCCCAGCCTCAACGGGCTGATCCGTATCGGCCTCCCTCAGTGACCCGTCCACCGCCCCCGCTCATCCAGAGTGGGCGACACCACAAAAACGAAAAGGCCCACGGGGCACACCCGTGAGCCTGATCAAACGACAACCAAGACCCAGCCACACACAGGCACCATCCACCCTTTCGCCGAAGGGGCGACAGCACCCGTGAACCTGTTTGTAGGGACGCAAATCGCACACACAGGATGCTCCGCCATCCGGTGAGGTCAGCCCGGTGGTGCCGGCCACTCAAGGCTGCTTATGTCACGAAGCAAAAGGCGTCTTTCGCAATACCCGGCCCTCCAGCCGGTAGACGCAAAAAGCCCACGGAGAGACATCCGTGAGCTCGATCAACGCGCACCAGGACCCAACAATGCCATTCAGACGTCAGGGTCCTGGATGAAGGGACGGTGACGTATGCGGGCCGCGGTCTACAGAGCCGCACGGGGTGCTCCGCCACCCGGTGCCTTCAGCCCCAGTGGTGCCGACCACCAGGTTCCGGTCTTCAGGCACCGGTGTTCTGATGTGATCCCCTCCAACGCACAACACCCCCGTGCCTATCCAGGAGCCTTGCGAGAGACTGCCCCAGACCCCGCCTCTGAGGACCGCCTGCCTTCAACATCACCGGCAAGCGCCTCTCGAACAAGCTCCAGTTTAGGAACAGTGGCGTCTCTTGGTTCAGCCCTCCTTTCGCAACTTGCAATAGGCTGTCCCGGTTGCGCACATGTTATTCTACCACAGATCGCGCCCCTTGTCTGTAGGGAAAACACGACAATTCGTGTAGGGAAAGCTTGACACTTGGTGTAGGGCACGCCCTACAACCACGGGCGTTACCGTCCCAGGAGGAATCGACCAAGGAAAGTAAGCGGTCATTCCAGTGAGGCTATGCCGTTCAGGACGGCAAACCGGATGAGGCCGGGTAGATCCTTGACGCCCAGCTTTCGCTTCAGGCGACTGCGATACGTGTCAATCGTCTTGGGAGACAGGCCCAGGATTTCGGCCATCTCGCCCCGCGTCTTGCCCTCAGCCACGAGTTGGAGGACCTCGCGCTCGCGCTGGCTGAGGCCCGCCAACAGGCCCCCGGCCCCAGCAGCCTCACGCTGGCGTAGGTAGGCCTCAACCACCTTATCTGAGGCCTTCTGGCTCAGGTACCGCTCGCCCCGGTAGACTGCGTGGATGGCCTTCCCCACGTCGCCGCCCGCCGATTCCTTCAGCACGTAGCCCAGAGCCCCTGCCCGCAATGCCCGAAAGACGTGCTCGGTCGTACAGTGCATCGAGAGAACCACGAGTCGAACCGAGGGACAGGCATCGTGGATCTGCTCCGTCGCATCGATGCCGTTCAACTCAGGCATGGCGATGTCCATGACGACCACGTCGGGACAGAGTTCCCTCACCCGGCTCACCGCCTCGCGCCCATTGGCCGCATCGCCGACCACTTCGATGTCATCCTGCGACTCCAGCAGCAACCGCAGACCATCCCGGACCACCCCGTGGTCATCGGCCAAGAAGACGGAAATCATCGGCCCACCTCCACTATCACACGTGTACCCTGGCGGGGGCGCGATTCGACGCGGAAAGTGCCCCCCATCGCCTCGGCCCGCTCGGTCATGTTCATCAGTCCCCAGCCCCGGTCTCCGTCGGGCATGGCGAGTTGCGCGGGGTCGAACCCCACGCCGTCGTCGGCGATGACCAGCCGCACGACATCGTCGGTCGCCCTCAACGTCACCAGCACGTGCTCGGCCCGCGCATGCTTGGCCACGTTGGTCAACACCTCCTGGGCAATGCGGAACAGGTTGATTTCAACCCGTGCCGCCAGGCGGGGGACAGGCTCCTCGCCCTCCACCGTGATTGAGGCCCCGGTCAAGGATGCGAACCGGGCACCGAACCAGTGCAGCGTAGCCACAAGCCCATAGTCGTCCAGCATCGGCGGCCGCAGATCGGCCATCACATCGCGGATATGATCCGTCGCCTGCCCCACCAGCGCCAGCGAATCGTCCAGGCGTGTGCCCAGCTGCTTTGCCTTCTCTGTAGGCATGTCCTCAGGTAGTTCAGCGCGCACCAGGCTAAGGCTGAGATTCAACGCGGTCAGATCGTCGCCGACTCGATCGTGCAGCTCCAGCACTAGCCGGCGCCGTTCGGCCTCCTCGGCGTCCGCCAGTTTGGCCCTGAGGACACGAAGTTGCTCGCTCTTCTGGCTGACCGACTGGAACAGGCGTGCCTGTTGGATGGCAACGGCCAGCGAGCCCGCCGCCTCGCGGACGATCTCCACGTGCTGGGGGCCAAAGACAGCAGGTCGGTCCGACCACAGATTGAGAGAGCCGAGCAGTTCCCCGTGGGAAATGAGCGGTGCGGCGATGCAAGCCCGCATCCCCTCCGCCTGTACCGCCTGCACCGCCACGCCCGAGCGGGGGGGCTCCGATATGTCGTCCGCCACCCGGACTTCACCCCCGCGGAGCGCCTTGATCCCCGCATCCGCCCCTTCCAGACTCAGGCGCGTGCCTGCACCCATCCCGTCCCCCCGGTCGCCGAGGACGGCGAGCAGCAGCGCCTCGCCGGCTGCCAGGTCGAACACGACCAGGCTGGCCCGCTCACAAGGCACCAGTTGCTGGATGTAGCGCAACGCGGCCTGGCCGATCTCCTCCAGCGACTGCGCGGCCAGAATAGCGTTGTCGATTTTGCGCAGGACGCTCAGTCGCTCGGCGTGCTCCCGCAGAGCCTGTTCCGCCTGCTTGCGCTCGGTGATGTCGAGGGCGAAGACTGCAAGCCGCCTCACCGCCCCCTGAGCATCAAAGACAGGGTAGATGCAGTTGTCAAGCCACCTGCCAACGCGTTCATCCTCAAAACGGGCCGGTTTACCTGAACGCATGACTTCTTCGGCCAAAGCCCGCCTGCGCGCGGCAACCTCGGGTGTGAACTGATCATACGCGCACGTATCAATGAGCTGATCTTTGCTCTTGCCCAGCGCCACTGCTGCCGCTTCGTTAAGGCCGATGATCGTGCCTTCAGGATCGATCAGAAGCGCCACCTGCGTCGGGACATTCAGCAGCACCCGCGCCGTCTCCTCGCTCGCGCGCAGCGAGTCCTGCGCCTGGCGAAGTTGGGTCAGCAACGCGTTGCGGATCTGCTCCTGCTCCTCCAGGATGAATTGGCGGGCCTGCCGAAAATAGCCGATGGCCAGGTTGGCCACCAGTGCTGCCAGACGGGGGCGGAGCTCATCAGCCTGTTCGGGCAGCAGACCTTGGAGCAGTTCGTGGATTAGAACCTCCTGTGTGCCACCCAAGGCCTCGGGCTGGAGGAAACGCAGGCACGCCAGCGTCTCACCGACACCCTCAGCGCCGCGGTGATCGAAATCCTCCGCCAACAATAAAGCGACCGCCTCGCCGACCAACTCGTTCAGGCGCTGGCGCACCTCGGACGTACCCAACGGCACGTAACTGGTTTGCGCTACGGCCTGGTACCAGCGCTCAGCGATGGCCTCGCGATGCTCGTGTAGGATCTCCAGGAGGTGTGATCGGACCGATGAATCCATGTTTTGGCTTGTGCCTATCCCGGCGAGCGCCAGGCTCCGTACTCGGCCGCCAAAGGACACGCCGAAAGGCTCCTCTAGCCGTCACAGCGAGTCGCAAACCAGACCTGGCTCGACAGACTCGAACCTATCCAAGCACAGGCGCAGGATCAGTATAGTCCAACTCTGGAAAGAGGTCAAACTCTGGACGATCCACCCCAGTCGACCAGGTAGTGTTCGGCAACCCAGCCGATGAGGGGACCGAGGCTCCAACCGAGGAAATGCAGCAAGCGGCGGCTGCGAGTGCCGTAGAGCAGCCGTGACACTGCAGCGCGCCGTCGTAGGAAGCGGCCCACCCGGTGCGTCAGCACCCGCTCCCGGTAACCGGCGAAGGAGAGGTCATCTCGCGCGAACGCGTCTCGTAGCGCTCTCGCCGCCACGTCGCCATACCCCAGCGCGAAACTGATCCCCTCCCCCAACAGGGGATCCACTCCGGCCGCGTCGCCTACCAGCAGCACACGGGGCTCAGAGAAAACACCGCGCGGGTGAAAACAACGCAGGGGATGCCCGCCCAATCGGCCACGATCCAGGTCCATACCCCCACGTGCCAGCGCCTCTCCCAGCGCAGCCTTCAGGGATGCACGTGGGGCACGGGGATGGACGCGACTGTCGAAGATCCCCACCGTGCGCATTGGACGTCCCTGCACTCGGGTGGGAAAGTCCCACACGTAGCCCTGCACCCCGTCGCCCATCCACGAAAAATCCAGCGTGGCCCAGCCTTCGCCGGAGTCAGAAGGCGAGAGAGAGGATTGGAGCACGGGGGATGGAGCACCGGAATCCCTCGGGACGAGGGTCTCCAGCAGACGAGCGACCTGGGGAACGCGATCGCGGGCCATCGCACGCCGCACGACACCGGCAGCCCCATCAGCGCCCACCACGGCGCGCGCGCGATACGTGCCCCGATCTGTCTCAACCTCGACGACGTGATCGAGGCAACGCACCCGCCGGACGCGCGTGTTTTCCTGAAGACGCAATCCTCGCTCGCGCGCCGCACCGGCCAGCCAGGCGTCAAACTCATCGCGCCGGACGATGCAGAAGACATACGGTTGGCGGCGAACGACGAAGCCGTTGCCCTCGAACAGGAAGTGGGCCTCGTGGACCAGGACGGAGGGGACATCACCGGGGTCAAGGCCCAGATTCCGCAGCCAGGCGATGCCACCGGGCATCAGCCCGCCGGCGCACAGCTTGGGCCTTGGATGGTGCTCTCGCTCCAGGATGATCGTGCGCCGGGCCAGCCCGGGCGCTAGCTGCGCCAGGTGTAGACCGGTGGAGAGTCCGGCCGGCCCTGCTCCGACGATGATGATATCGTGATCCACGAGGCTGTTCTCTATATGACTATGCCCTCCTGTCTAGGAGGGCATATAAATGGCGCGCCCGGCGGGACTTGAACCCACAACATTCGGTTTCGTAGACCGCTCCTCTATCCAATTGAGGTACGGGCGCACGTGGCCCCATCATAACACATAGGGACCAATCTTGTCAAGTTTCCAACCCGACTGCCAGAGATCTCGCTTTGTCCAACACCAGCGCCAGCCGCTCGGCGGTCTCGGGCTGCTCTTGTTCCCGCAAACCTGCCTGCGCTTCCTCCATGAAGCTCAAGAGACGATCCGTCACCAGGTCTTGGTTCTCCCGCAGGAGAGTCTCGATCTCCGCCTCGTCCTTAGCAGACATCAGCTTGTTGAAGAGTCGGAGCTCTGGGGGGAGCGTCTCTTCCATCAAGCTCATCACCAGACCCCAGATCGCCCGCAACGCCGTGGCTGCATCTTCGTCACCACTGGCCTCTGCCTCTTCGAGATTCGCCGTCAGCACGTTCATGAAGGTCTGGTCGAAATCCTCGAAATGCGTGAGCGCCAGTGCCTCGGGATCATCGCTCAGCAGGAGATCCCGCAAGAGCGCAGAACGCTCCGCGTACAAAGCGCGCGCCTCCTCGTCCAGCCGGTCTCGAATACCCAGTACTTCGGTGCGCAGCGCGGTCAGGCGCTCCCGCTCCTCCTCATCGGACGCCGCCTCAATCTGAGATGTGAGTGCCTGGAAGAAGAGATAGTCCAACAGTGGGCGACCGAAGGTGACCAGCAGCTCCCGGGTCTGCGCATCCGGGGCCTGGGTCAGCAACTCCAACAGCTTGTCACGGTCCGGTTCAGCCCGCAGGGCTTCCAACATCTCACCCCGCGCACGCGTCGCCCGCCCCTCGGTGCTCAAATCCAATAGCTTGTTGCGAAGCGCCAGGAGTCGTTGCACATCTGCCACACGCCCTGTGGCCTGCGCGACTTCCAGGTTCATGGCCAGCAGGCGCATAAGGTCAGCGTCAATGGCGGTGTCGTTCTCCCGGATCATCGCTTCCAAAACCTCCTCAGAGGTGGTCTCAAGCATCCGCTGCAGCAGCTCCGCCTTCGCTTTCTGCGCCTCGACCATCTCCGGGGTAACGCCATCCGCCTCGAGGATCCTGTTTGCCATGTTCTCGAACGTGAGGAAGACCTGCGGCTGCAACAGGTATGCTTTGCGCTCCTCAGGCGCAAGATCATCGATGACCGCACCCGTCAACCGGCCAATGGCCTGCTGACGCTGAAGCTCGTCGCGCCCAGCCTCCATCGGCATATAGACCAAGGCCAGTTCCTTATCTGGATCGTGGTAGAGAAACGGCAGATTAAGCGTCCCGCCCGCGCCACACTGGGGGCAGACGGCCACGTTTACCAATCCGTTGAGCACCCGCATCTTGGCATTGGGGTCGGCTTTGACGTCCAGGACCTGTTCCACAGGGACCTGAAACTGGTGTTGGCACTCGGGACACGTGATGCGGCCTAGTAGTACTTGAGGCATAGTTGACTTCCTTTCAATCTGGATGAATTTTCAATCTGGATGAATTTTCAATCAGAACCTTGATGGCGGGGAATGGAAAATGAGAAGACGGTCCCCTCTCCGGGGTTGCTCTCAACCCAAATGCGGCCACCGTGCGCTTCTACGATCGCTTTCGACAGGTATAGGCCCAGGCCAGCCCCGGGCGTGCGTTGGTGGCGCTCCCGCACCCCACGGAAGAAGCGCTCAAACACGCGGGGCTGCTCGTCCAACGGAATACCGACTCCCTGATCCACCACGTCGATAATCACTTCGTCGGGCAACGAGCGACCGCTGATCTCAATGTCACCGCCACCGGGAGAGTACTTGATGGAATTGGATACCAGGTTGTCGAGTACCTGCGCCAGACGACCGGGGTCTCCGTCCACGACAGGGAAATCCGAGGGAAAATCCGCGACGATCCGATGGGTTTCAGTCTGGATCTGAAGATGGCGAGCCGTGCGCGCGGCCAGCGCATCCAGCGCGACCTGATCCATCTCCAGGGGCAATGCCCCGGCCTGAAGTCGCGACGCGTCCAACAGGTTGTCAATCAGCTTATTCAGGCGATCGGCCTCCTCTACGATCACCGTCAGGCTTTCCTGGGTCGTCTCCGGGTCCCAGCAGACATCGTCACGGCGCAGCGTGTCGGCGTAGCCCTTGATCAGAGCCACCGGCGTCTTGAGCTCGTGAGAGATAACGGAGATGAACGTGGACTTGACCTCGTCGGCCTCGCGGAAACGCGTGATGTCACGCACGTTGGCGATGATGTTGACCAAGCCAGACGCCCGGTCGAAGAGCGGGGCATACGTGATGCCGACGCTGACGGTTCCGCCGTTTCGCCGACGCAGATCCCCCTCGACATAGAGGGGGTGAACAGATCGAGAGGCGCCATTCTGATGGCGCGCGGACGGGAGGGGCCAACCACCGGCGACTGCGGTATCCAGTGACTGCTGTGTCTCCAAGCGCGCCCAGCGGATCACCTCATCGTGCTGGCGGCCCAAGGCGTCACGTGCCAGCCAGTTCGTCAAGCGCGCCAGCGCACGGTTGAAGACGACGATGCGGTGACCCGCGTCGAGTATCAACACACCGTCAGCACTGTATTCCAGAATCGCGTCGAGGCGGTGCTTCTCCTGCGAGATGCGCTCATAGAGCTGCGCATTGTAAACCGCGATGGCCGCCTGATCGGCGAAACTGCCGAGCACCTGACGATCATCGGCGGTGAAACGAGTCCCGTAGGCACGAAACACGTACAACACGCCGATCAGTTCCCGTTTGATGGACATCGGCAGCGCCACCACCTGTTGCAGGCGCAGTCCCAGGCTGTTCACGACTCGACTCAGCTTGTCCGCCAGGCCCGGGATACGGAATCGGCTGCGGTCCACATCGTCGGGAATATCCGTCAGCAGCGGCTCGAAGTAGGGTGCCAGAGACTCGGGCAGGCCATAGCTGGCACGGACAATGAAGCTGCCATCAACGCCACGGAGAGCGATCAACCCAGCCTGCCCCGCCAGGATCTTCGTCGCCGCCCCGAGAACCATCTGCAGCAACTCATCCAGGTTGAGTTGTGCCGTAAGCGCGCGGCTGATCTCCAGGAGGTATTCTCTTTGCCGGACACGGTAGTCAATCAGCATGCGTATTCGCCCATCATCTCACATCGAGATGAAGATTATAACACACCATAGCCTGTGTACAAATGTCCGTCCAGACTTTACACCGTCCGCATAATCTGGTACAATGAAAACGTGGAGGAAACGTGAGCACTGATAGGTTTGTCAACCAATTAGTCGTCGCCACTATCTCCGGCGCCCAGGCTGGGACCCTAACGGACAGGTTGACCCGGGACGGCTTCTACGTCACCCAGGTGGACTCCAGCGGTGGCATTCTGTATGAGGCCACGGTCTCATTGATCATCGGGCTCAACCAATCCCGCCTGTCCCGCCTGCTGGGGCACGTTCGCGAGTGTTGCCGCACGCGCCGGCGGTTCATCCCGGCCCACGTCGAGGCTCCAATGCTCGAGATCCAACCCATGATGATTGAGGCAGAGGTTGGTGGAGCATCGGTCTACGTGCTCGACGTTGAGCGCTTTGAGCAACTGTGAAGTGAGGCTCAGATGAAACTGGTTATTGCCATTTGCCGCGACGTAGACGCTGGCCCGGTGATCGATGAACTCGTGGCACACGACTACCGCGTGACCCGTGTCGCCAGCACAGGCGGATTCCTCCGGCGGGGTAACGTCACTCTGCTCATCGGCGTAGAGGAGCAGGACGTGCAGCCCGTCATCGACGTCTTCAGGCATACGTGTAGCCCCCCCGAACCCGGGCAGCATCGTGCCACCATCTTCGTTGTAAATGCCCCCCATTCTGAACAAGTGTAGATCCCAGGTATACGCGTGGGTGGCGCAACTGCGCCCCGCCCTGCGCCACGCTCGGTCGCACGTGTGGCGGCGCGCGCTGCGGCTCACGGCCGGCGGTCGCTGGAGCGAGCAGATGCCTCCCTCGGCCAGGCACAACCTGCGCTGGTTTTGGGCCGACGGGGTCTTCTCCATGGCCAGCGACGCGATCGTCCTGGCCTACCTGCCCCTGTTCGTTCTGGCGCTCGGCGGCAACCGCGCGCAGATCGGGCTGATGAACAGTCTCTCGAACCTGAGCGCGGCGCTGCTCCTCTTGCCCGGAGCCCTCGCTGTAGAACGGTGGGGCCACCGCAAGCAGATGGTTCTGCTCGGTGGGGGTGGGGTCTCCCGTGCTGCGCTGCTGCTGCTGGCCCTGATACCGCTGGCGTTTGCCGGACCGGTGGCCGTCTACGCCGCCATCGCCCTGGCCGTCGTCCGCAATGCCTTCGGCAACCTGTCAATGCCGGCCTGGACATCACTCACGGCCGACATCGTCCCGCTAAGGTGGCGCGGTCGCTATTTTTCGTCGCGCAACACCGCTATGAGCATCGCTCAGATGCTGACGGC
Source organism: uncultured Anaerolineales bacterium (assembly GCA_964649415.1). GTDB lineage: Bacteria > Chloroflexota > Anaerolineae > B4-G1 > B4-G1 > CAZYSK01. The sequence goes on along the minus strand of CAZYSK010000004.1, from coordinate 44,855 downwards.
TTTCCTTGCCGGGCAGCTCATCACCTACGTTGGAGATGCCGGGGGCTATCAACTGGCAATGGGGTTGGCCTTCGCCATCGGCCTGCTCGCCACCTGGAGCTTCGCCCGCATGCAGGAATGCCCTACGCCAGGCATCCCGCAGGCGCGGGATCGAACCTCGCGCGTACCGCTCCTTCAGGACGTGCGCGCACACCGCGAATTCGTGATGCTGTGCGCCACGGCAGCACTGTGGAACGTCTCGCTAAACATAGCGGGGCCGTTTTTCAGCGTCTACCTGGTCGAAGAGCTCAAAGCCAGCGCGGGCATCGTGGGGACTCTCACGGTAGTCTCTGGTCTGGCCGCGCTGCCGGGGCAACGGCTTTTCGGCCCACTAGCCGATCGGTGGGGGCCACGCCGGGTTCAGCTCATCACCGGGCTGCTCATCCCGCTGCTCCCGCTGGCCTGGGTCGTGATCCGTTCACCGTGGCAAGCGGCACCGCTCAACCTGGCCGGCGGGTTCCTGTGGGCAGGCTACAACCTCGCCAGCTTCAACCTGCTCCTCACGATCATCCCGCCAGAACAGCAGGCGCGCTATTCAGCGCTGCACCAAGTCGTCGTCATGGCGGCGCTTGCCGGCGGGGCCGCCCTGGGGGGCCTTGTCGCAGAGACGTGGGGATACAAAGCCGTCTTCGCCCTATCTGGCGCGGGCAGACTCACCGCCGCGCTGCTCTTCGCCCGCCTCGTGCACGCGAAGGCCCCGTCTCCGACAGCCACGCCGAGCGAGCCTCCGGTTGAGGCGTGAGGGCTGGCACACAACACGCTTCATAGCACAGCAGGACTTCAGCGGTTCTCCAGCCGAAACCCGTGCCCCCGCACAGTGACGATGTAGGCGTGATCGGGGTCCACGCCCGAGATGCGGTCGCGCAGGCGGCGCACGAGCGCGTCAATGGCCTGCTCTGACACCCCCATGTCTTCCTCTTCAGGCCAAACGGCCTCCACAATCGCATCCCGCGAGACGACCTGTCCTTCCTGATCAATCAACAGTTTCAGCAGTCGATACTGAGCCAACGAGAGCGGGGGGGTCAGTTCGTGGCCCCCGATGAAGATCCTCCGGGCCGCCCGGTCAATGCGCAGCCCGCGGTTGGGGCCGGTCAGCTCAAGCGGCAACGTCGCGTCAGTGCCCACGAAACCCATCCTGACGCACAGCGCGAGCTGGATCTCGTCCCCATCCTTCAAGCGATAGGGCCTGTCGCGCACCTCCTTACCGTTGACAAACGTGCCATTCTTGCTCCCCAGATCCCGCAGCAGATAGCCACTGTCATCCCGTTCGATCTGGGCATGCTGGCGCGAAATCTGCCTTTTCGGCATCACGATGTCACAGTCTGATCCCCGGCCAATGATCGTCTGATCTTGATCCACAAGCCATCGCTGCCCTTCGAGGTCGCCCTCATACACAATGATCATTGGCATATCCTGTCGTATCATTCATCGCCTCCTTGACAGAATGGCCTTTCTCCATTATGATGCACGTAGCCGCAAACACGAACCCTACGGAGAAGAGAAGAAGAGTAATCATGGCCCGCCTGCTGGCACCCGGGACCGTTCTGCGCAGCCGGTATAAGATCATCGCGCCTGTCGGCCAGGGAGGTATGGGCGCGGTCTACCGTGCCGATGACCTCCGGCTCGAAGGCCGCGTCTGCGCCGTAAAAGAGGTCCGCCCAGACCCCGACGCCACGCCCGAAGAGCTGGCTCAGGCCCAGACGCAGTTCCGCCGCGAGGCCTTTACGCTGGCACGCCTGGATCACCCCAATCTGCCCAAAGTCTCTGACACGTTCACCGAAAACCAGCGAGAGTACCTGGTAATGGATTTCGTTGGTGGGCAGGACTTGCGCCAAGTCATGGAGGAGAGGCGGCGTCGCGGGCGGTTCATCGAGGAGGAGAAAGTACTCGCATGGGCCGATCAGTTGTGCGATGCGTTGGAGTATCTCCACGGGCAGAACCCTCCCGTACTCCACCGCGATGTCAAACCAGCCAACATCAAGCTGACCCCTGGCGGGTTGATCAAACTGGTAGATTTCGGGCTGGTCAAGCTGCTCGCGACCGATGATTCCCGCACCGTCACGGTATTGCAGGGCCGGGGCACCCTTGCCTATACCCCACTGGAGCAGTATGGCGGGGACACCGGGCACACCGACGTCCGCTCCGACATTTACTCGCTCGGCGCTACACTCTATCACCTGCTAACCAATCAACCTCCTGCAGATGCCAAGCAACGGTTCCTCAACCCCAACGCTCTCCTGTTCCCAAGAGCGATCAACCCCCGCATCTCGCCCACCACGGAACGCGCCATGCTGGCAGCTATCGCTATGCATCCCGACCCACGTCCGTCAAGCGTGAGCGAGCTACGCGAGATGCTGCGCGGCGGCTCGCTCCCGCCAGCGCTCCGGCCCTTGGTGCCCGCGCAGGGCGAGTGGCGACAGGCGATGCGCGAAAACCGAGAGCTTTTCGCGCTCGCTGGATTGATGGTCTTCGTCGCCGTGCTGGCAACCCTCCTCACCTAGGCCGCAGTGAGCGGCCGTTGACAAACGCACTACGCGGGCCGTTTCTGCTGGTGGCCGATCCACGCAACGACTATCGGCAAGACACTGCCGAACAGCGTGACCCACCCCGCCGCCCAGACGCCGCTCTGCTCCCGCAGCCAAGAGGCTCCGGGTACACGGAGCTCGTAAGCCGTATACAGTATAGCCCCACATACCACACACCACAGTACCAGGCGCAGCGCCCGGCTGACCGGTCCGTTGTTCAGGCGCACGACGTAGTACCCTGCGCCTCCGGAGACTGCGATACCGAGCAGCGCCAAGACCATATCCAGCAGTGCTGCGTCTTCACGCGTGACGGGTGGCTCTTCCTCAGCCTCCACCGGGCTGGGCGTGGACGTTGGCGTCTCTTGAGGCACAGGCTCCGGCTTCGTTGTCGCCGTCGGCGTCGGGACAACGAGCGTGGGGCTGGGCGTAGGTGTGCCAGGCACAACTACGGCTACCTCTCCTTCTTGGATTGTGATTTGCAGGGCAATCGTGCGTGGGACAGGGTCTGCCTGGACGGAGATGTCAAGCTGCCCCGTGCGATCCAAGGTGATCATGGTTTCGGCCACGCCATTGTGTGTCTCCACCATAGTGGAATGCTCCAGCCCTTCCTGCGGATAGGTAAAAATGAACTGCACCGGCGTGCCATCGGGCACTTGATGGCCATTGTGATCCACGATGAGCCCAGTGCGCAATCTCAACTCGTCACCGACCTCGAGCCTGGGAGGCTCTGGCGTCTGCTGGCTCTCTTCAGTCGGCTCTGGAGTCACTACACCTTCCTCGGGCGGTTCGCCGACGTAGTAGTAGAGCACTATGGCCTGCTCAGCGTCAGGGGACGTCTGGACCAGCAAGTCGTAGTTGATGCCGGTCACACTGACGGGCGGAGTGCCCACCGGCGCGAACTCGTTGAACAGCGCCCGCACGGATGCTTCAACGAGCGATTCAATCCGGCTGTAGGCCACGTAGTAGGCACTCAGCTTGCTGATCTCGGTCGCGTCCAGGTGATAGGGCGCATCGTAAGCCAGGACGACCAGATGTGGATTGCGCAATGCGTCGGCCCGCTCAGCCAGGAAGCGCCGCACGACCTCGGACTGGGACCCATCATCAGTCGGGTCAAGCATGGCAAAGATAATCCAGTCGGCATCCCGCAGCGCCGCTTCGACAGGATGAAGCTGGCTCGTCGTGACGACTTCACCGGCCGTCACGGTCGGCGTAGGAAGCGCCGCCGGCGCGCTCATGTACTCCTCCAGCCGGTCGAAGGTGAAGTTGGTCATCAACAAGGGGTCTACCTGCCCGGTCGCATCCGGGCCGTACAGCCGCAGGATCGTATCGTGCAGCAGCAGGGGATCGAGGTAGGGTACTGGAGCGCACGTGGCACAAGGCCGCCCTTGCTGCCCGTCCGTGAATATGACGATGTTGTCCTCCTGTGTAGGCGGGGCCGCCACCAGGTCAGACGAGGGCGGGGACAGCAAGGTGACGGCATCACGACCGATGCCTGCCAGCGCCTCTCCGTACAGCCCAACCCGGTCGCCGGCTCTCCGTACGTCGGGCTGAGCGGAAGCAGCTCGGAACGTGCCGTCATAGAGCGCAAGTTTCAGTCGCAATACGCGCGCCACAGCCGCGTCCACCAACTCCTGGAACGAAGGATCCTGTTCGTATCTCTCGCGGAAGAAGGTGACCGTAGACTCGACGTTGGCGACACGATCCGCCCAGTCGGCAGTGGGCGCGAACTGCGAGAGCACCAGGAGATCGTTGCCCGCCAGGAACGCATCCTGGGCGATGCGGCGGCTGTTGAAGCTCTCCTCGCTGGGGTCGTAGAAGCGCTGCAACGCACGCACGCCCAGCCCATCCGAGACCGTCACCCCACCCTGCTCGCGCCAACCGGCCAACTCTGGTTGCCCCAACAACCGCTGGAGCACCTGGCTGTCCACACTGATAGGACGCGTGGTCACGAAGCGCCCCCCTTCCAGCCCACGGAAGCGGATGTGAGAGACCATCACCCCGTCGGGGCGCGACATAGGATCGTCGGCCTGGGCGACGGCGAAGAAGGGGGCCAGGTCAACCTGCCTCAGTTTCTCCAGCGTGCGCTGCACCGTGGAGATCTCCTCATTGAGCGAACGGTCGGAAGCGCCCAGGCCGGGGAAGTGCTTGGCTATGACCGCGATACGCCCGCCGCCGCCCTCGTGCACCCCCCGGATGTACGCCTGCCCCATGCGCCCCACCCAAAACGGATCACCGCCGAAGGATCTCACCCCCAGGTCGCCGGCGCTCTCGGGACGCGGGTCTTCGAGCACATCCAGCGACGGTCCCAACAGCACGTTGATGCCCAGAGCGCGCAGTTCCTGGCCGGCAATCCGGCCTACGGTCTCGGCATAGCTCGGGTTCCAGGTAGCCCCCAACGCCATCTCAGAGGGCAGCGGGGTTGTCCCATTGACGATGCTGGTGAAGGGCATACCGTTACCCCCGTGGCTCACGGCCACGAACAGCGGGATGAAAGGATCTGAGGATGGCTCTCCCTCGCCGACCGGCACCGTGCCGCTGACCGGCTGTGTCGCCGCCCAAGCGACCTCTTGGAGCTGACTGACCAACGCAGCCACCTGCGCGGGCGTGTCTCCCTCGTTGGCAACGTTGCCGTTATCGGGCAAGAGCACAACCCCACCCACGTGGTAGTCACGGATCAACTCCGCGATCAGCGCATCCTCGGCGACCTCGGAGCCCGGGAAGGTGACGAGGAAGAGCTGCCCTACCTTGGCGGCACTGGACATGCCCTTCATCAACTGATCGACTTCGTCCACCTCCTGGGCCTGGACCATCCCCGATGGCGACAGAGGCATCAGTATGACGACCACAAGGGTCAATGTAAGAAAAGGTCTGAATCGGACCATGTCGCCCGTATCACCTACTATGCCACAGGAGAATCGTGGCCTGCCCCTATTCTTTCTGCTTGGTCTCGCTCTCTTCCGCCCCGTCTTCTTCCTCCCCGTCTTCTTCCTCCTCCTCATCTTCCCAACCGATAATCCAGACGCACAAACCAGCCAAGCCAATGGTGGCCACGATCAAGGCAGCCCACTGCGTCGGCAGCAGCCCGACATCGCGAGCGGACCAGACCAGAATCGCCACCATCCCGACGGCCAACACCAGCCAGGCGGTCAAGCGTGGGTGTTGCACAGCGAATTGCTTCAGCCCAGACATAATCACCTCCAAGAAAGAACCCTTCTGACGTGCGCGATCACGTCACAATGGACGCATCACACGTCTATCCCGCAATGGCTTCACGAGCATTGTATCGTGGTCTGCAAGCCGGCCCTCACGAGCGGCATCCCGCCACACGCTCGGCAAGTCGGCGACGACGCGAGACTCGTACCCCAACCCCTCGAAGAACGTGATCAAGGCGGCAGGGGCTGGGCGCGGCAGGAATAGCAATGCGGCCTCACACTGCAATTCAGCCGCCGATCGCTCCATCTCGGAGAGCAAGGCCTGGCCGACGGCGACACGATCGGAGACCGGACCAACCAGGAAGTCCGTCAACCTGACCACAAGATTCTCGGCCCGCCACCCAAGCAATCCTACGAGCGTGCCAGCGGATTCGGCCACCAGGAAGCCCACGCTGCCAAAGCGTTCGATGACGGCAAACTCGTCCACTGACGCTTGGTCTCGCCCGGCACGATTGACAAAAGCGGCGATCCTCCCCGCATCGCCCGCTTTGGCCCGTCGCACCGCGATCTCTATCTGCTGCACCATGTCTCTCCCCCGGTCATCGCGACCTAGCGACTGAACTGCAACCCCCGCTGCAATTATACTCCGAATCTCCCCCACTTCCAAGGCGCGCACGCGCCGGCATCTACCCCATCAGCCGTCCCCAGGCCGCTTGCACCTCCGCCCGCGTCCGCGCCAGCGTATCCGAAGTGTCAATCACCACGTCAGCGCGGGCGACTTTCACTTCCTGAGGCGACTGCGCTCGCACGCGCTGTTCGGCCTCAGCCCGGCTCAACCCGCGTCCCTGCATGATGCGGCTGATCTGTTGCTCCGGCCGGCACGTGGTCACCCATACCCGATCGCACATATCGGCCATCCCCGCCTCGATCAGCTTGATGGCCTCGACCACCACGACGCCGGCGGAAGCAGCGTCAATGCGCTGCTGAATCGCATCAATCGTGGCGGGATGGACGATGGAATCCAGCCTGGCCAGCGCCTGTGGATCGGAGAAGACGAGCGCTCCCAGGCGTCCCCGGTCAATCTGGCCGTCCGGCCCCACCACCTCCGGGCCAAACGTCTCGACGATACGGCCATAGACGGGAGTGCCGGACCGCATCACCCCATGGGCCACCCTGTCCGCGTCAATCACGGCCACGCCTTCTTCGGCCAACATGCGAGCGACCGTGGACTTGCCCGTGCCGATGTTGCCCGTGATGCCGATCAACAGCGGGCGACGCCCCCCTTCCTGACCCGGCGTCTCCATCTCCCCGCCGCCGGCACGGCTCTCGACAGCGCTCAACGGGCCATCACCCCATATCCGCCCACGCTGCAAGCACCGTGTTCAACTCCGTTTCCACCTGACTGTACTCGACTCCCAACCGGCGCACCTGATCCACAGCCTGCTGCTCGCTGGCCGCCGCTAGTTGACCTTCCAGATGCGCCAGGCGTGTCTCCAGCCGGTGAATCGTCTGCTCAAGCTCAACCTGACGATGAACCCGCCGGGCAGCCGCTCGCTCTGCGGCCCTCCGTGCCTCCCGTGCGCGCTCTCTCTCCAACTTGACCAGCAGATTGGAACGATCCGCGCTTTCGTCGCGCGCTCCGCCCTGCTGACGCCGCTGCATCTCCCAGCCATGGTATTGCTCGTACCCCTCCTTGAATTCCCATAACTGCCCATCCCCAATTGCCCACACACAGGTGGCCAGCCGGCGAATCAGATAGCGGTCGTGGCTCACCATCAACAGCGTGCCGCCAAACTCAGACAGCGCTTGCTCCAGCACCTCCTGAGAGGGAATGTCAAGATGGTTAGTCGGCTCGTCGAGGATCAACACGTTGGCACCCTGGAGGGTCAGGAGCGCCAACGCAACACGCGCTTGCTCGCCTCCAGACAAGTCACCCACACACTTGAACACATCATCCCCAGAAAAGCGGTAACGGCCCAACAGGTTTCGCGCCTCACCGATCAGCAGATCACTGGCGTCCAACACGGTTTGGAGCACGGTCTTCTCAAGAGGAAGTCCCACGTGCCCCTGGGCGAAGTAGCCCAGATGCACGCCTGCCCCAGTCCGCACGCGCCCTTCAAGTAGCCGGACCTGGTCCAGAATGGTGCGCACGAGTGTGGTCTTGCCGGAGCCGTTCGGCCCCAGCAATGCCACCCGCTGCCCGCGCCGTAGTTCGACTTCCTGGACCGTGAACAGGATGTCCGACGGGTCATAGCCCACAGCTACATCATAGAGCCCCAGCACGAGGTCACCGCTCCGGGCCGCGTCGCCCAAGTTGAGCGCCATTGGCCGGTACTCACGTGCTCGCTCGATCCGCTCCACCCGCGCCAGGCGCTTCTGCCGGCCCTTTGCCTCGGCACCGCGCTGGCCGGCGATATTGCGCTGGATGAAGTCCTCGGTCTGGGCAACGAATTGCTGTTGCCGCTCGTACGACGCCTGCTGAAAGGCCAGGCGCTCGGCTTTCTGAACGACGTAAGCGCTGTAATTGCCGCGGTACTGTTCGAGTCGGCCCCAGGCCAGTTCCCACACTCGCTCGACAGTGGCATCAAGGAAAGCACGATCGTGAGCCACGACGACCACTGCACTGTCCCAGGCCCTGAGATAGTCCTCCAGCCACTCGATGCCCGCCAGATCCAGGTGGTTGGTCGGCTCATCGAGCAGCAACAGGTCAGGCTCTTCCAGCAGAAGGCGAGCCAGCAGAGCACGCGTCTTCTGCCCTCCGCTGAGCTGTACAATGGGACAGCGGAAATCACTTTCGCTGAAACCCAGTCCAGAGAGCACCTGCTTGATGCGCCGCTCATACGTGTAGCCACCAGCCAGCTCAAACGCCTCCAGGGCTGCGCCGTATCGTGCCAGCACTTCCTCACATGTTCCGGAATCGGCCATGCGGCTCTCCAGGCAGCGCAACTCGGAGGCCTGACTCCGCAGATCAGCGAAGACCTCCAGCATCGCATCCCACAGCGTGCCCGTACCAGAGAAGTCGGCCTGCTGAGGCAGATAGGCGACACTCAATGCCTTGGCCTGGTGGATCGTGCCGGACGTAGGTTCCTCCAACCCGGCTATCGTGCGCAGCAAGGTCGTCTTGCCCGAACCGTTGGGGCCGACGAGGGCGACCTTCGCTCCGTGCGGGATCCCGCAGGACACGCCCTCGAAGATGTCGTTAGGGCCGTACGACTTGGCCAGGCTGCTGACGGTCAAGACAGACATGTTTCACCCGACAGAGAGATTCGCAATTTCGATAGGCAATCTGGAATAAACATAGGCTATCGTGCAATTATACCACGAGCCTAGACTGTGCCAACCTTGCCTCCCAGACCATTCTGTAGTACACTCCAATCTGTTACACAGGACACGTCGGCCATTAACAACGGCGGTTGGTGCCCGGAGGACCGGTAGGCTTCCAAGAGCTGACCGCCAACAGCCAGATTGTAAGGAGGAGCGCGATGTCTACTAAGTTGGGTGCCCACATCCTGCGGGTCGCGCCGGATATCGGGGAGTACATCCAGGCCCGCCCGGCGGTGGTCAAGTTTGTGGGGGACTGGGGCATGGCTCAAGACGTGCCAGCGGGCGTTCTGGTGATCGGTCGCAGGCATGAGGGGCGGTACGATGCTCAACACCAGAGGAGCACGGGAAAGACACCGCTCGAAGCAGTGCAGCAGTTCATTCAAGACCAGCTACCGACCTATGAGACTAACCCTGTCATCAAGTACTGGGAAGGGCACAACGAGCCGGTTTGGAACGACAAGGAGGGTATGGGCTGGTACGCCCAATTCGAAATTGAACGTATGCGACTGATGGCGGAGATGGGGCTGAAATGTGTGCTCGGAAACTTCGCCACGGGATCGCCGAAACTAGACCTCTGGCCGGCCTTCCTCCCGGCGCTCCAGGCCGCTCTGGAATACAAGGCCCTCCTGGGTATACACGAATACAGTTGCCCCTGGATTTGGTGGATGACCGGGAAACACCAGATGGATCCCAACGCAGACGAGGGAGACGAAGGCTGGACAACGCTGCGCTACCGAAAGATCTATCGCCGGCATCTGATCCCTAATGGGTTGGGCAACGTACCGTTGGTGATCACGGAGTGCGGCATAGATCCGCTGGTGAATCCCAAGCCACCAGGGGCAGCGAGTGGGGCATGGAAACAACTGGGGGGGTTCTGGGCAGAGCACGACGGCGAACGCGACAAGGCCGACTACTACTACCGACAACTGGTGTGGTACGACAAAGAACTGCAGAAGGATGACTACGTCGTCGGCGCAACGGTATTCACCTGGGGCAGCTTCGGCGGCGCGTGGAAGGACTTCGACGTGGCCGGCACGAACGTGGCCAAGAAGCTGGTCGCGTACACGCAGGCGGACCCTGCCCGGCCCTTCGCCTATTCACAGTTCGGTGGTGAAGACTTCATCAGCGACAAAGTCCGGGGGCTTCCGCGCGCTCAGTACGAGCGTGTTTACGTGCTGCTGCCCCCCAAGGCGGGCGCCGGATGGGCGCGGGCCGTGGTGAAGGGCGGGTGGGACGAGCAACGCTACACCGTCGGCAGCAGTGCCGACGACGCAGGCATCGGTGACTTGGAAACACGGCACGTGATCGCGGTTAACCCCCACGAGTGGCCGGGCACCATGAGCCTGGAGGAGTTCTTCAAGAAGTTCTATCCCGGCGTCACGTACCGGCCCATTACGGCCACAACGCCTGAGGAGTTGTCACAGAAGCTGGCCGACATGTAGAAGCTCAACTAGAGGAGGCAGAGGGACAAGGAGAGGGGGAGACAAGGGGACAAGGAGACATCCAAATGGCGACGCGCGCTCGAAAGGTTGATGAGTTCAACACGGTCGCCAAACGTCGAGCGTCAAACGTCAGCGGATGGGACGACACCGGAGTGGCGATACGCTCTCTTCATTCCCCGTCAAGGAGCACGACCCACCCACCTTCCATGCGCACCTTTCCCTGCCGTCGTAGCTGGACCAGGGCCCGGTTGACGCTCTCCCGGCTGGTGCCGACGAGAGCGGCCAACTCCTGTTGGGTCATCGGTGGCACAATCCGCACGCCATCCGGCACCGGCATCCCTGACCACTCGGCCAGTTTGCGAAGTCGTCGCATCAGCCGCTCGGAGACCGTCAGAGAGGCCAGCCCCTCGACCTCCTCTGTGGCATATCGCACCCGTGCACTGAGATAGCGCAGCAAGCTCAACGCCAGCGCGGGCGAATTGCGCAGGCAGTACAGGAGCGCGTCGCGGTGCAATTCGAGCGTCTGAGTTGCCTCCAGCGTCTCCACGTTGGCAGAGCGAGGCAGGTCTTCAAACAGAGCCATCTCGCCAACGATGTCCCCCGGACCCAGGATACGCACTGCGACTTCCCGCCCATCTGATCCAATCAAGAAAACCCGCACCCGGCCTCGCTTGATAATGTGGCAGGTAGAACCGGGGTCCTCTCGATAGAAGATGGCCTCCCCTGGACAAAACCGGCAGCACCGGGCTTCACGAGCCAGGTGGCGCAGCGCATCGTCACTCAGCCCCCGGAAGAGGGGCAGTGATCGGAGATAAGCTACCCGCTCCGCGATTCCGCCCTGCATAGGCCTATTGTAGCCCCCTATGATTCCGCCGTCAACCCAGTGCATGGGCCTCCTCCTCTCCCGGCTACACCAACCGCAGGGTCAGCCCCACCGCCAGCGCCAGCAAGGCGCTCATCAGCGTCTCTGCCCAGTGGCTGGTTGGCCGCACCAACACACCCACGCCCATCCCCTCTACACGCAGGGGAACCAGGCGCCGAGGGAGTAGAACCAGCGGCGCCAGGTAGAAACACCCGGCAAGCACGCAGGTCGCAATCAACACACGTTCCACCATCGGCCCATGCTTCTCCCCCTGACCCAGGTAAGGAGCAGCGTCCGCCCCCCACACACCCCGCACAGCGAAGCGGATGAAGACCCATGCCGGATTGAGCAGCAGGAGATAACCCACGACGTAGAGCAGTGTGCGCGGATCCATCAGCAGCCTCGCCACACCCACTATACCCGATCCAACTGAGGTCCCACTCCACATCACCACAAGCACGATCACCGTCAGGTGGGCCAATTGGTCCAGCAGGTACCACGTCAACTCCCGTGCTGGATTCGTCGTGCGCAGAAACCGCGCCCGCACCAGATCAATGAGTGTATGGGTCAGTCCAATCAGCAGCGCGTATGGCCACCATGAGGCGTCCACCAGTCCCGCGCAGACCAGTGTTGTGAGCGTGACGATCCCCCCGTGTGCCAGGCCTCCTATCGGCGACCGTGCTTTCCAGCGGGCGATTGCATCCCATTGGAACACGTAATCCCCCAGCAAATGCGCCACCAACATCATGTAGATCATTTAGCCCCCACCTCCCTTTATTCTCACCTACAGTATAGCCGGTCTCGCGTCGCCCCGCTATGACAAACGTCACACCACTGCACAACGCGTAGTACCGCGGAGCTATTGCCATGCCGCCGTGTACCTGTTATCCTATGCCATGGATCTGGGCTTCGCCGTTGACAACTGGGATCAGCAATCACAAACCAAGAGGAAAGGAGTTTCGAGATGGGGTCAACACGGACGTTAATGAGAGGAATGCGTGTCTTTGGACTGGCTCTCGTTCTGGCGTTGCTTGCGACACCAGGCGAGGGCACTATCACTCTGGCCTCCACCGCCGACCAGGGCATAGTTCCACCCTTACCCATCGCCCACCCGGTACTCGGTCAAATGCCTGCCGAGAGCAGTTATGCCACGGCAGAAGGGGGTGCGACGAGCACGGCAGGGGTTCGGCAGACGCAAGAGACGATTATCATTGACCACACGTGCACAGACCTGAGTAGAATACCTGACTACTGGATAGAGCGAGCCCGAGAGCTGACGTTTCACTACGCCCATACCTCGCACGGCGGGCAAATCAGAAGCGGCATCCAGAAGCTGGAGCAACTGGACCCAGAATACGCCATCAGAATCACCAATGCGGGTTCCACGCCGCCGACCGATCTGCCGGGCGACCCAGGTGAGTTGCGCATATACGACGGCAATCCCCCGGAAACGTACATCCAACCGGATGACTATTGGAGCACTTCGGGAGGCATATCAAGGACCCAGTCTGTCGCCGACACCAGCCTGTTCGACTACTCCATGTGGTCGTGGTGCGGCCAACAGTCATCCAACCCAACGAGCACGGTACAGGTGTACCTGGATACGATGGCAGGCTTCGAGGCACAATACCCCGATATGCGCTACATCCTGATGACGGGTCACACAGACGGTGGCAGCGCGACCCTTGCGCGCAACAACGACATGGTGAGGCAGTACGCCACAGACAACGGCATGGTACTGTTCGACTTCGCGGACATTGAGACCTACGATCCCGACGGCGGAGGGCCGTACGTCAATGACGGTCAGGGCAACTGCACGTGGTGCGTCAATTGGTGCAGCAACCATCCAGAGGACTGCACCGATCTTCCAAGCTCGTGTGCGCATTCGAGCAACCACCCAGAGGACAGACTGTTCTGCAAACTCAAGGGACAGGCGTTCTGGTGGATGATGGCCAGGCTCGCCGGATGGGACGGAGGCGTCATAGCAGGAGGCGCGGCAGCGAAGTCCGCCTCAACGCCGACACCTGCAGAAGGGGAGACTGTCACCTACACGGTCGTCGCCCAGGGCTTCACGTCCACGGTCCAACTGACCGATCACGTGCCCACCGGCCTATCCTATCTCCCCGGCACGCTCACCGCTACGCTTGGCACGGTAGACGATGGGGAGGCACCGACGCTGCGCTGGTCGGGCGTGCTAAGCCCTACCCCTGCCGTCACGGTTACCTACGCGGTCACGGTCAACCACTACACTGTCGGCACCATCACCCTTCCCCGCATCATCAGCAACACGGCGATTGTCGCCGCGTCGGGCTATGAGCCAATCAGCTCCACGGCCACGATCATCGTCAACGCATACAACGTGTACCTACCGGCAGCTATGACGGATCCTTAGCGCTCACGGGCAGCCATACATGCCACGAACGGGAGCCAATCTGCTGCTTGTCTCCCGTGCCCTCCTGGAGTATACTGAGTGGCGGCGCAACAAGGGATGCTGCGAGTAGAATGCTCGCAGCATCCTGCTCGCGGCCCGGCCAGATGAAAGACGGCAGCCGCTACCACTACAGGAGGGAAGGTGAACACAGACGAGGTCTTCAATACGCATCGTCGCAGCAAGGCCACAGTGGCCTTCGCCGCCTGTCTCGTCGCCCTGATCGCTTCGGTCCTGATCGCTTCGCTGACGCAGCGGGGCTTCGGGCGCGTCGAGGTCACAAACGTGACCTACGAAAACTACAATGGTATTCGGGTCCGGGCTAAGCTCCTCAGGCCGATCGAGGCGACAGCGGACAACCCCATGCCCGGAACAGTGTACATCCACGGCTACCAGAACAACCGCGAGACGAACGATGCCTACTGCATCGAACTGGCACGCCGGGGAATCGTCGTGCTGAACATAGACGCCATCGGACGCGGGAATTCGGGCATACCCGGGGATCTGGACGATCCCGACTTCGACGACACGTACGGCGGCCGAACGTCCCTGGCTTACCTGAAGGCCTTGCCATTCGTGGACGCCAACCGGGTCGGCATGATGGGCCACAGCCTGGGGGCGGAGATGGCCTATAACGTCGCGCTGGAGGATCGCAGCGTCAAGGGCCTGGTCATCTCCGGCTTTGCCTACACGTTGGACGCGTCTGAGACCAATCCCAAGAACATGCTGATGATCATCGGCAAGTGGGATGAATACCGCGAGCGCATGACGGGCACCGACGACATCGAAAAGGAATGGATGAGCACGCCACAGACGCAGCAAGTGATCCCCGTGGGGAACCCGCAACTGGGCGTCACGTACGGGGACTTCGCGCAAGGGACAGCGCGCCGCGTCTTCGTGCCGGCGGCGATTCACATTCAGGAATCGCACAACAGGGGTTGTGTGGCGGAAGCCTTGGAGTGGATGCAGAGCGCGCTTCGACCGGACGAGCGGCTCTGGATCGATTCGCACAGCCAGATCTGGCCAATCAAGGAGTGGGCTACGCTGGTCGCTATGCTGGCCAGCTTCGCCTCGCTCATGCCGCTGGGCCTTATGTTGCTGCGCACGCCCCCATTTAGCGCCCTCCAGGGGCCCGCGTCAGGCGAATACGCGTGCTCCCGAAGCGCGTACCTCAAGTTCGCTGCGCTCAACGGGCTGTTGATGTGGCTGTATCTCCCGTTGATCTTTGTCATGTTCGGCCTGCACGTCTACGTCGTGCGGATAGACAGGGCCTTTCCCATGATGATGGTCAACGGCACCGTCTGGTGGTTCGTGGTCAGCAACCTGATCGGTCTGTTGCTGTTCCGGCGTTGGTTCAGGAAGCAGGCACAGGAGACCGGGCTGACGCTGGCCGACCTGGGCATCTCGTATCGCCCCGACCGATTCATGCTGAACTGGGCAGAGATAGGCAAGACCGCGCTCCTGGCCGCCATACTGGTCGCTTTTGCCTGCCTCGGCGAGCACTTGCTGGAACGCATCTTCATCGTAGACTTCCGGTTCCTGGTGCCCTTTGCCAGCGATCTGACCCCCTACCGATTCTCGATGTTCCTGGAGTACTTCCCGTTCATCCTGATCGGTTTCCTGCTGATGGGCGTGTTCCTGCATGGGCAGCTTCGCAGGCCCAAGCAGCGGACGTGGCTCAAGACCTACGCGTCCTGGACACTCTCCAACACGGCTGCCATGGTCGTGCCACTGATCCTGTTCCTGATGATCCAGTATGTGCCGCTGCTGACGGCGGGGGTGATTCCTTTCGTCGGGCCGGGCGGGATGCTGGCCTCGTTCACGATGAACCTATTCCACATCATCGGCGTGCTTCTGATGACAGTCCCGCTGTCGACCTGGTTCTACCAACTCACTGGCAGACCATACCTCGGCGCGTTAGTCAATGCAGGGCTTGTGGCCTGGATGTTCACGTCCTCGCAGGTCATCGCGCCGATACCAATCTGATGATCGGTACTTCGATGGACCTGACAAATGGATGTCGTAGATGGCTGTGGTCGGTTTCCGCGGACACACGCATAGACGCTCAACGTCCACTACGTCCGCCGTCACCACAAACAGCCTCCTCCAGTTCCTCCCCGTCACTCCGCCCTTCGCTCTCCTCGGCAGTCTCGTCCGCGGACGCAGCCGACCGCAGGCGGTCGGGTTCAACGTCCGCAGTGTCCGCTTCCTCCTCCGCCCGTGCCCGTTCCCGATACGGCTCCAGCAGGTGTATGACGGCCTTGTTGCACACGACCCCAAAGAGCGCCAGGGTCAGCAAAACCCACAGCACCGGGATAGCGGTACTAAGGGCGGCCACAGCCAACAGCAATAGCGCCAGCGCGATGGAAAAACCTGGATGGGCGATGAGAAGCACGGCGGCGTTGCGCAAGGCCACTCGCAAGCGCTTATCGTGTTGCTCCAACAATAGCGCCATCGTATACATCTGCACCATAAGCCACAGGATTGCGCACCCCACAAAAGACGCGCGTATCCACATGCTCAGCGTTGGGCTGATATCAAACGGCACGACGTCCAGCGCATAGAAACGGAAGTTGACAAACACGACGAGCGCGACCAGAATGTTGAGCAACGCCAGCCCCCACGCCTTCCACAGATAACGGCGGAAGCCCTCGAAGTAGTCACTCCAGTGAATGGACTTCCCGTTCGCCGCCCGATTGGCGGCCGTCCACAACCCAGCCAGAGCCGGCGGAAACGTCAGCACGGGAATCGCGAAAACGATGGTGACGATGTTCATCAGCACGAGCAGAAACAGTTCCTCCCAAAGGTTCTTCAGCGCATCCCAGAACACACGAAACACTTGCATGATTGTTCTCCCTAGTGGTTTTCTCAGGCTCCGCACCGCCCCAGATGGGAGTATCAGGTCATCGACTGGCAATACAGACCGCTGAACTGTCCCGTTCCGACAATTCATTCGCCAGGCACGTCGAGGGCCTTTCTCCATGGCACTGTGCCAGAGGGGCGTACACAGGTGCCAATTCTACACCTTTGCCGGGCAAAGGCAAATCCCTCTGGCACTCGGCCGACTTGGCTGCCCGATTGCAGACAGCCCCGATGCAGGTAACTGTAACCAATCTGTAACCCAGATGCATTGTTGTGGGTACTTGAATCTGCTATAATGAAAATCGCTTGTCGGTGCTGCCGAAGGGAGCGCAATCACGCCGCCTACTTGGCGGCGAGTCAATACAGGGGGATCCACTGAATGAGCGAGGCTTGCATCCTATACATAGAGGACAATGCCGGGAACCGCATGCTGGTGAAGCGCGTCCTCGAAGCAGAAGGCTTCACGGTCGTTGAAGCAACAGACGGCCCGAGCGGTCTGGAGGCAGCCGCTCGTATTCAGCCAGATCTGATTCTGTTGGATATCAACCTCCCGGAAATGGACGGCTATGACCTAGCCAGGCGCGTCCGGGATACGGCTGGCCTGCAGCAGGTGCCGATCATAGCAGTGACGGCGAATGTCATGCAAGGGGATCGAGAACGCACCTTGGAGGCGGGCTGCGACGGTTACATTCAGAAGCCTATTGACGTGGACCAACTGCCTGAGCAGGTACGAGCCGCGCTGGGGAAACCATGCACATAGAGGCCAATATGAGCATACAACCAAGGGATGCGACTATCCTTGTCGTCGAGGACAACGTTCAGAACTTCGTATTGATCACTCGCCTGCTGGCTTTCTTGGGGGTGAAGAACTGCGAGTGGAAAGCCTCAGGATGGCAAGTGCTCAAGTTTGCCGAGGCATTGCCGCACATTGACCTGATCCTGATGGATATCTTCCTCCCAGAGGAGGACGGCTACCAGATACTCGAGAAGCTGCGCGCGCATCCTCGCTTTCGAGACACGCTTGTCGTCGCGGTTACGGCGGACGTTTCCAAATCCAACATGGAACACGCCCGCCAGGCTGGCTTCAACGGCTTCATCGGCAAGCCGATTGACCCCGATCGCTTTCCCGCTCAGATCCGCACGGTTCTCCAGGGAGAGGAAGTCTGGGAACTGGGCTAGCCCAGGGATAGGACTAGCACGTACATTGACAGCAGACGTTGAACGTGGACGTTCGTAGACGAAGCAATAGGCAGGAAGCAAGCAACAGAAAGCAAGAGGCATCATGTCGTCGTCAGAGCAGATGGGACGACCACAGATCCCAACAACCGGGATGCGGGGCGGGCTGGGCAGGACGCTGTTGACGGCGTTCCTGATACTGGCAATCGTGCCGCTGAGCACGATTAGTTGGTATGCAACACGGTGCGAGCGACGGGACATTGAGCGGGAGGTCATCGCCAAGCTATCCTCTGTAGCGGCGATCACAGAAAACCAGATCGGTCAATGGATCGAGCAGCAGAACGCACAGATGAGAGTCGTGGCAGCTCTGCAGAGCACGCGAGAAAGCGTCACGGCTCTGGCCAACGACACTGCCGCCGCGAGTGCGGGGCTCAATACGTTGGATGCCCAGTTGCATACGCTGATGGCGCATAATCCCAGCTTTCGTTGCCTGGCCGTGCACGACAACGCAGGTCGGATACTGCTATCGACTGACACGTGCCCGAGCACGGAGGCGGAGGACCGACTGGCGGACCAGGCGCACGCCATCGCGCTCAGCTACAGCGAGGGTGGGGATGGTCGCGGGGACCGCGCCCCTGCGTGGGGGACATTGGTCGCGGGTTCGTCCGCGCCTGGCTCAGGCGAGGACTGGGACATCGTGATGGTCGAACACATCGCGGGCCCGGATGACGAACTCCTGGGGCTGCTGAGTGGCTGGCTCAACTTGGAGAGGCTGGCGCGAGGCATGTTCGTGAGGTTGGGAGAGACAGGGGAGATCTACCTGGTGGGCACGGGCGGGGTCGCGTTGCCCCAGGGGCACAAAGTGAACAGCACAGGAATCGCAGTTGCGCTGGATGGCGCGGATACTGAAGGGCTCTATGAGAACTACGCGGGCGTCCCAGTGATCGGGGTGTACCGCTGGATGCCGGAACTGCATCTCGCACTGGTGGCAGAACAAACGCAAGAGGAGGCATTTGGTCCGACGGAGAGCGTCGGGGCGGCAGTTATCGGCGCCACGTTGATCGTGGCACTAGCCACCGCGGTCATCGCCGCGCTCGTGACGCGGCAGATCACGCGTCCTATCGTGCAACTGACGGAGTCGGCAGTCAGCATCTCAAGCGGGGATATGCGGCAGCACGTACCGGTCGCCTCGCGAGACGAGATTGGCATACTGGCATACGTGTTCAATCACATGGCAGCGGAGCTGAAGGCCCTGTACGATGACCTGGAGGACAAAGTGGCCCAACGTACAGCGCTGCTACAGCAGGCCAATTATCAGATCCAGCGACGAGCTATCCAACTTGCCACCACAGTCGAGGTCAGCCAGGCAGCGACCTCGATCCTGGAGCCGGATCAGTTGCTGAGAGAAGTCGTGCACCTCGTACGCGAGCGCTTCGACTACTGGTACGTCGGCATCTACCTCCTGGGCGATGATGTCGAGCAGGCACTGCTCCAGGCAGCAAGCGGTGGCATGGCGCATAGGACGCTTGACGCGGACATTGTGCCGGCAGGATGCCGGCGGTCCGTTGATCCTGCGTCCGCGGCCAGGCCGGTAGTGGTGGGGGACGGAAGCGCCAGCGGCCAGACGCTGTTAACAGGGAAGCCGAGCACGGTCGACTGGGATGCCAAACGTGCACAAGAGACATTTGGGTCCCCCTACATACGTACAGAGGCAGCGTTGCCGCTCAGGATGGGCGACCAGGAACACACAGAAGAAAGCGCTTCGCCTCCCTTTGCAGACGATGGTCACGCGACCAACGGCCGCAATGTCCGCATCATCGGCGCTCTCGACATCCTGAGCACGGACGACGAGCAGTTCAGCGCAGATGACATCTCTGTCCTGCAAAACGTGGCCAACCAAATTACGATCGCGCTGGAGAACGCACGCGCCTACGCCGTCGAGCGGGAGGCGGCCAAACGCCTGCGAGAACTGGACCGGTCCAAACGCCGCTTCCTGGCCAACATGTCGCACGAACTACGCACGCCGCTCACGAACATCCTTGGCTTCTCCCGGATGATGCTCAAGGGCTTTGATGGACCGTTGACGGAGGAACAGAACAGTGACATGGAAATCATCCACCACAACGGCCAACACCTGCTAGGTTTGATCAACGACCTGCTGGACATCTCGCACATCGAAGCCGGGTTGATGGAACTGGAGTTCCGAGAAGTGGATCTGGTCAACTTGATTCACAGCGTCATGGCCACCGCCAGCGCGCTGGTGCGAGACAAGGATATTGAGCTGCGAGAGGAGATCGCGCCTGACCTGCCCACGGTGCAGGCCGACGAGACACGTATCCGCCAGGTCCTGTTGCGGCTCCTGGCCAATGCGGCGAAATTCACGGAGCAGGGGACGATCACTGTCCGGTCCTGGTCAAGGCGACGGCAAGACGAGGGGACGCCGAGCACAGACGGTCCACGGTCGACGTCGGCTGCGGCCAGGGGAGAAACCGGGTCTTTCGGAAAAGACCTGGCCTCTGCGGGCCGCGCGCTCGAGGTGGTCGTGGCTGTCCAGGACACCGGCGTGGGCATCCCACCCGAGGATCAGAAGCGCATCTTCGAGCACTTCGAACAGGGAGGGCTGAAGAACGGTGGCCGACCGAACGGGGCCGGGCTGGGGCTGGCGCTGAGCAGGGAGTTCGTGGAAATGCACGGCGGAGAGATCTGGGTAGAGAGTCAGTTGGGCAAAGGCTCCACTTTCACGCTGACGCTGCCCTGTAGGACGCAAGAGGCAAGAGGCAAGAGGCAAGAGGAAAAGGAAAGAGCATGAGCGAGACACCGAAGTCAATTCTGGCCGCACGTGTCACAAACATCCGCGCCCGGCTTATCGGGAGCTTGCTGGTCGCGTTGATTCTGCTCGGCGTAGCTGCGATTCTTTACTCCTTGTCATTCTCCCATCTCGATCGGTCCGTGGCCGTCCTCAAAGAGGCAATCATCCAGAGCGACGCCCAAACGGCAAAATGGCAGAGCGCCGCTTTCGCAGAGGTCGAGGCTGCACGACAAACGACACAGGCCATCCCCTTGGCGTGGGGTTTCTTGATAGGCGTCGCGGTTGCGGGAAGCACCGTAATTGCAATCCAGAGCATCGCGCGTCCGGTCGAGCAATTGGCCGATTCGGCCGCCCGCCTTGCCGCCGGAGATATGGAGGAGCGGGTCCATTTCGACCGCGCAGACGAATTCGGTCACCTTGGCACTGCCTTCAACGAGATGGCGGAAAGGCTCCAGGTCTACTACCGCGACCTGGAGCAGCAGGTGGAGGAGCGGACGCAAGCGCTCCAAGAGACCAACTACGCACTTCAACGTCGGGCTATCCAACTGGAGGCCAGCGCCGAGGTAGCACAGGCCATCACATCCATCTTTGACGCCAAGAGATTGCTCAGCAAGACGGTAGACCTCATCCGCGACCGCTTCGGTTTCTACCACGCGGGCATATTCCTGCTGGACGAGACCAAGAAATGGGCCGTCTTGCAAGAAGCCACAGGGGAAGCGGGGGCCAAGATGAAGGCACAAGGCCACCGCTTGGCTGTGGGAGATACCAGCATGGTTGGCTGGACAGTGTATCATCGACAGCCTCGCGTCACCCTGTACGCTCAAGAGGACGCCGTGCGCTTTGCCAACCCGCTCCTACCTCGCACACGTTCGGAGATGACGCTCCCAATGATTATGGGAGACGAGATCCTGGGCGTGCTAAACGTTCAATCCACCGAGGAAGCCGCCTTCGACGACGACGATGTGCGGACGCTCCAAAGTATGGCCAACCAGGTCGCCGTGGCTCTGGATAACGCCCGGCGGGTAGCAGACGAGACACGGCTGCTCGAGGCGACCAGTCCTGTGTATCGTGCCAGCAGCCGCCTGGCTCAGGCAAGCACTGTGGACGAAGTCGCGGACGCGATCATCGCCTCCGTAAGCGAGACCGGGGCCGACGGATGCACGGTAGTGCAATTCCAATACTCGCCCGAAGGCACGCCCCAGGCACTTCTTTATCTGGGGGTATGGCGACGAGACCGGGAGCCCCAGTTCCGGCGTGGTATGCGGCTACCGATTGGTGAAAGCCCGTTCCCGTTCGAGATGGTAAGCACGCTATGGACAGTGGCCGACGTGGCGGACATTGATCAAGCGTCCGCGGACGTTGACCCTGCGTCCGCGGACGTTGACCCTGCGTCCGCGGACGTTGACCCTGCGTCCGCGGACGTTGATCCTGCGTCCGGGGAAGGCCAGCTCTTGCCCTCAAGCGCGCGCCAGGTATTCATCGCGACCGGCGCACGGGCGCTGGTGAACATCCCGCTGCGCGTCGGGGAACAGGTGATCGGCCAGGTGGTCGTGCTCCGCGCCAGTGCCGGCCCCTTCTCAGAAGGCGCATTGCGCCTCTACGAGATGTTGAGTGACCAGGCAGCAGTGGCGCTAGAGAGGGCTCGACTGTTGGATGAGGCACAGAGACGTGCCGACCGGGAGCAGCAAACCCGCCAAGCGGTTGACCACATCCGCCGGGCCATGGGTGTACGGCAAGCTCTCCAGACAACGGTTGACGAGCTTTCACGAGCGATCAAAGTGCCTCACGTTTCCATCGAGTTGAGCCTCGATACGCCAACATCCAGCGATCAATCACAAATGGACAAAGACAGATGACCAGATTGTGCGAATAGGGGAACGTGAATGAACACTCACGCCATATCAAAGCCGGATGAGTACATCCGGGGGGAGAGCGAAACGCAACGCCACCGCGCCACCTTTCTGAGGCATCTGCTCTTGACTGCTGTGGGCGTCGGCTTCGTCGCGCTGATCTTGACCTACCTCGCGTTTCCAGAAAGCATGGCGACCCAGGAACGGTTGGTCGAGATAGCACCTTTCGCCATCGGCTGGCTCATAGTGCTGATTACCACGATCTGGCGCGGTCTGGGCTATCGCACTCGGGCATCGATTGTCATCGCCCTGGCATATGCATTGAGCATCTTCACCTTTCGCCGGGGTGGCCTGCCGGGTAGCGGACGCGTCTGGCTGCTGGCGCTGCCGGCCATAGCGTTCCTCCTGGGCGGCCTGCGGTCCGGCATCTGTGCCGGAGCCGTCAGCTTTCTGACCTACGCCGCAGCTGCGGCAGCTTTCAGCCAGAAATGGCTCGTCCCGCTGGTAGTCGAGGATCCCGCCGTGCTCAAGACGTGGATCAGTGAGGGGGCATCATTCCTGATCATCTCATTCAGTCTGACCTTGAGCCTGTGGTCGTCCAACAGGGGATGGATGGACGCGCTGAAAGCGGCCAGCAGGGTGAATGAACAGCTTCAGACCCAGGCACAGGAGTTGGAGGCGACAAACGAGCACCTACGCCGGCAATCGGCCCAACTGCGGACGACAGCCGAGATCGCGAAAGCCGGCTCCTCCATCCTGGACCTTGAGCGGCTGCAGGAGGAGGTGGTCAACCGCATCCAGGACGGATTCAGTGCCATGGGCGTCTATCACGTGGGTCTGTTCCTGCTCGACGAGTCAGAACAGGTGGTCACGCTGACAGCCGCCACTGGCGAGGCCGGGCGCTTATTGTTGGAGATGGGCTACCAACTGGGAATGAACGAGATATCCACGATCGGATGGTGCATCGCACACCAACTGCCGCGGGTTGTGCAGGATGTAGGAGAGAACGTACTCCAGTTCAACGCGCTCTCGATGCCCCACACACGGTCGGAAGTTGGCTTGCCTCTGCGTTCACGTGGGCGCGTCCTGGGCGCGTTGAGCGTGCAAAGCACGCAAGAGGGGGCTTTCAGCGAGGTTGACGTTGCCATCCTGCAGACAATGGCAGATCAAATCGCCGTGGCGATTGCCAATGCCCAGCTCTTCCAGCAAAACAAGGCTGCGCTCAGCGAAGTGCGTTCTATTCAACAGCGCTACGTGACCCAGGCATGGAAGGATTTCCTGCGGATTGGACGGACCTTCTCCGCGTCTTCGACAGTCCACGCAGAACAACCAGGGGCTCAGGTTGACCACACCCAAGTTGAAGATGAGTCGCTGGACGCAGACATCGCGGACATTGATAGTGCGTCCGTCCGCGCGTCCAGAGAATTGCTGCAACAAGCTCAACAGACAGCACGGGCGCACCAGCGTACTGTCGTCCACGATAGCGCGGATGGAGCGGATGGAGCGGATGGCAGACCATCCGGACCATCCGGACCATCCGCATCATCTGGGATATCGGCGCCCGCCGCCACGCTGGTGGTCCCGCTGGAGCTTCGCGGAGAAGTAATCGGCACGATAAGCCTGCAGGAGACGCGCCAGACAAGGTCGTGGACGGCGGATGAGATCGCGCTGGCAGAGACCGTGGCCGAGCAGACGGCACTGACCATCGAGACGCTCCGGCTGATGGATGAGACGCAGCGTCGTGCCGCTCACGAGGAGATGGTCAGTACTGTCACCGCCCGTATGCGTGAGACGCTGGACGTCGACGTAGTGCTGCGCACCGCAGCGCGCGAGATCCGCGAGAAGATGGGTCTACACGACGTGAGTATACAACTCGCGGCGCCGTCAGAAGAAACCCGGTTTTCCTGAGAAACCTGGTTTCCACAGACTGAGCCGTTGAGCTTCCCTTTGTACAAGATGGAGAGACTGCTATGAGTCGCAGACGATTCAAACTCAGCATCATCGGTCCCGTGTTGGTCGGACTGATCATCTTGCTTGCCTTCGGCACCGTGATGATCGTCGGCCCACGGGCCAGCAACACGGCCGCGCAACAGTTGCTTGCGGGCAACAATCGCGCGATCGTGGACCTGGCAGCCCGGTTGCTCTTCAACCCGCTGTACAATCTAGACGTCTGGACCTTGCAGAGCACGTTGGATGAGATGGTCGAGGACGCCGCCATTGTCTACGCCACAGTACGTGATACGACCGGGCGAAGTGTCACCGAGGTAGCAGCGACGGGGCAGGAGTGGGTCCCAGACGAAACAGCCGCCCGCCAACTGGCTACCCAAGCACTTGAGCTGCAGGACACCGTCCAGCAAGAAACGGAGGGCTATCTGGTCCTGTGCAGTCCTATCGCTGTAGGATCAGAACAGATCGGCACGCTGGAGCTGGTATTCGATCGAGCGCCAATGCAAGCCGCAGGTGAGCATGTGCGGAAGGCCATGCTCCCTGCATTCATTGCGCTTCCCATCGCGGCTGTTCTGTTGGTCGCCATGCTTGCGCACACGGCCACATCCCCCTTGCGCGCGCTGACAGTTGCAGCCGAGGGAATCGGACACGGCAACCTGGATTCCGCTGTACCCATCCGCGGCGCGAAGGAGACTGCACTGCTCGGAACCACACTGGAACGCATGCGAGCCGAATTGCAGGAATTGTATCTGGGCCTGGAGCAACAGGTGGCTGGACTGGAACGCCGCGCTCAATATCTGGAGGCGACGGCCGAGGTCGCGCAGGATGCAGCCTCGGTACTGGATATACAAGATCTGCTGTCCCGTGTCACCACGCTGATCAGCGACCGGCTGGGCTTCTATCACACCGGCATGTTCCTGCTGGACCCCACCAGGGAGTGGGCCGTCCTTGGCGCCGCCTCCAGCGAGGGAGGACGGCGCATGCTGGCACGAGGTCACCGACTGCGCGTAGGACGGGAGGGCATCGTGGGCTACGTAACGAGCCGGGGTGAGCCCCGCATCGCGCTCGATGTCGGTGCCGATGCCGTGTTCTTCGACAACCCGGACCTGCCCGATACCCGCTCAGAGATGGCTCTGCCACTGCGGGCGCGGGGCGAGATCATCGGTGCGCTGGATGTGCAAAGCACTGAGCCCGCCGCGTTCAGCGACGAGGACGCGGCTGTGCTACAGACGCTGGCCGACCAGGTAGCCATGGCTATCAGCAATGCACGGCTGTTCCGCCAGGCACAGGAGAACCTGGAGGCGGTACAGAGAGCCTACGGTGAACTGAGCCGTGAAGCGTGGTCCGACGTACTGCACGAACAACCCGACTTAGGCTATTACTGCGATGCTCAAGGCGTCACGCCGATCACAGAGCGCCCTGATACACATAGGAACGGAGAGCTTTCGGGGGTTTCCATCCCTGTGACTGGACAGTGGGGAGGGGCTATGGGTACGATCAGAGCTCACAAGCCCAGTAACGCCGGAGAGTGGACACCAGAAGAGACGGCGCTGATGAAGACACTGGCCGATCAACTGAGCGTGGCCCTCGAGAGCGCACGCCTGTACCAGAACACGCAGCACCGTGCTACGCGCGAGCGCCTGATTGGCGAAGTCACGACCCGCATTCGCGAGTCCTTGGACGTGGAGAGCGTGCTCACCACAGCGGCAGACGAGATTTACCGTGCGTTGGATCTGGACGAGATTGTGATCCGTCTGGCAACGGACGAGACAGCCGTCGCGAACGTTGACCCCGACCGTCCGCGGTCGGCTGCGTCCGCGGACGGCAGCCAAAGGGAAGAAGGCTAATGCTCGGTCAGATCGGACGAGTTTTTGCCGATGCGTCTAAAGTCAAGGAGAATGACCATGCTCGATCGAATTAGGCGTGTCCTGGCCGCGCCCGTCTTCGCGGACGACGAGGAGAAGACACGCGTCGCCAGCATACTCAACACTATTGTGCTAGCTACGCTAACGCTCTCTGTGGCCTTTGCCATCGTGACACCGGTTATCTCACCCAATCCAGGGTTTAGCCTAGTGTTCACCGGCGCACTGATCCTGCCCCAGTTATGCGCACTGTATCTGATGCACCGTGGGCGGGTTCAACTCGCCTCCATACTTCTGTCGTCCATGCTGTGGGGAATCATCACCCTCTCGGCTGCCACTGCCGGAGGGCTGCGCAGTACCAGCTTCGGCATCTATATACTCGTCATTCTCGTCGCAGGGCTGCTCCTGGGCGTGCGCACCGCAGTTGTTTTCATCGCATTGAGCGTCGCTAGCGGCCTTGGAATGGTCTATGCTGAAACCATAGGCCTGCTACCCGAGCCTCTCATAGCCAATACCCCAACCTCCCTGCTAACCGTGCAGATAGTGAGCTTCGCCGCGGCCGTAGCGTTGCTGTACCTCGCTACCCGGAGCATCAATCAAGCACTTAGGCGTGCCCGCCGCTACGCCGCCGAACTGGAGGAGCAGAGAGAACACCTGGAGGAGATGGTCAGGGAACGAACACGAGGCATCGAACGTCGTGCCCGATATCTTGAGACGACCGCCGAGGTTGCACGGGATGCGACCTCAGTGCTGGACATGAGGGAATTGCTGGACCGTGTTGCTACACTCGTCAGCGACCGGTTTGGCTTCTACCACACAGGGCTCTTCCTGGTGGATCCAACGAATGAATGGGCAGTACTGCGTGCCGCCTCCAGCGAGGGCGGGCAGCGCATGCTGGCGCACGGCCACCGGCTGCGCGTAGGGCGGGAAGGCATCGTAGGCTACGTGGTCAGTCAGCGTGAGCCCCGCATCGCGCTGGACGTCGGGGCCGACGCCGTGTTCTTCGACAATCCGGACCTTCCTGACACCCGCTCTGAGATGGCGTTGCCGCTGCAGGCGGGGGACAAGATCATTGGCGCCCTCGATGTGCAGAGCACGGAGCCTGCCGCGTTCACCAACGAGGACGTGGCTGTGCTACAGACGCTGGCCGACCAGGTAGCCGTAGCCATCAGCAACGCGCGGCTTCTAAGACAGGTTGAGGCAAGTCTGGAGACGGAGCGGAGGGCCTATGGCGAGCTCAGCCGTGAGGCCTGGAGAGAGCTCATCCACACCCAACCCGACACGGGTTTCATCAGGGGCAGGCAGGGCCTCTCCCCCGCCAGTGACCTATGGCGACCTGCCATGGAGAAAGCGGTGCGCTCAGGCGAACGCGCGTCCGATGATGAGAAAAGGGGAACTCTGGCCGTACCAATCAAGGTGCGCGGTCACGTGGTCGGCGTGATCGACGCCTGTAAGCGCGACGATAAGGGGGAATGGTCGCCACAAGAGATTGCCTTGCTGGAGACACTGATCGACCGCCTGGGCGTGGCGTTGGAAAGTGCGCGGCTGCACCAGGATACACAGCGTCGCGCTGCTCGCGAACAGGTGACCAGCGAGATCACGGCCCGCATGCGTGAGACGTTGGACTTGAAGACCGTGCTCAAGACGACGGTTCAAGAGGTACGCCAGGCTTTGGATCTACCAGAAGTCGTAGTCAGGCTGCTCCCCCGGTCAGCCGGTAGACCAGAGAATGGAGCCGAGAAGCAAGAGACAGGAGTAGTACCACGGATCGGAGAAATACGCGATGGGAAAGGCGGGGAGCAGGAGGCAGGAGGCAGGGAGCACGGGCCCGCTGGAGGTAGCTATGCCTAGGCAAGAGAAGGCAACCGGACGTGGTCGAGCGCGGACGCTAGGGCCATCAGGACAGTCAGCCTTGTCCGTGGCATCAATCTCGGGTGTTGGCAACGCGGAAGCCCGGCTTCAGCCGGGGGCAGTGCCCGCGGAGTCCGCACAAGCGCATCTCAAGCGCACTCTATCGATCCGCACCCGTCTGTTCATAGCCTTCGCCCTGGTGGTGCTGATCCCGGTAGCCGCGACCGGCGTCGGTGGATTCCTGGGAGGTGGACAGTCAGATCGAGAGAATGCGCTCAATCGCCTCGAAGCGGTGGCCAGCCTCAAAGAGGCCGAAATCGAGCGCTGGACGGAGACCCTACAGACGGAGTTGGCCAACGCGCTGAACGCCATGGACAGAACACACGCGTCCACCCTGTTAGGCGAGGAATCACCCGCCCTTATCCGGTCGGCAGCTCGCCGGGAACTGCGAGACCAACTACGTCTGCCGATCGCGCAGAGGCCGCACTTCGAGCAACTGTCTCTGATGGATCTCCAAGGAGAAGTCGTGGTCTCCTCCGATGCAGCGCAGGAGGGCAAGGTCTACAACGGCATCACGTTCTTCGAGCACGGGAAGGCAGGCCCGTATATGAACCCGGCCTACTATTCCACGTCCTTGGGCCATATAGCGGTGGTGGTGGCCCGCCCGGTGGTCAGCGACCAGGGGCAAACGGTAGGCGTGCTGGTCGGCCACGCTGGCCTGGAGCGGTTAAACGAGCTGATGCTGGAACGCTCCGGCCTGGGAGAGACAGGTGAGACGTATCTGGTCGGCGCTGACTACACCCTGCTGACCGCCCTGCGGTACGGGGAAACAGGCGGGCAGATCCACACCCAAGGAACGGAAACAGCGATAGAGAAGCACGCCCACGGCTCCGGGTTGTACGAAGGCTATCAGGGTCTGCCGGTGGTCGGGAGCTATCACTGGCTCCCAGGAATTCAAGCGGCCTTGTTGGTTGAACAGGCCCAGGCAGAGGCACTCGCTTCGACGCGCGAATCTCTACGCATCATCGGAGGCATTGCGCTGCTCTCGTTCTCGGTTGCTGGGGTCACCGCGTGGCTTGCGACCCGAGGCATCGCTAATCCGCTGAAGGATATGGTCGAGGATGCCAATCGGATCGCCGCCGGTGACCTGGCACACCGCGTGACGGCGCTCCACCAGCATAGCACCGTCAGAAGGAACGTGGCGAGACGAGGGGACGAGCTCGGCTCGTTGGCACGGGCCTTCAACCGGATGACGGAGCAATGGCGGGACCTGATCAGTGGTCTGGAGACACGTGTGGCCGACCGTACACGGGAGTTGGAGCGACGCTCGGCCCATTTGAAAGCCTCGGCCGACGTGGGCCGCACGGTGTCATCAATCCTCGATGCAGAGGAATTGATCCAACAGTCAGTCGAGCTGATCCGTGAGCAGTTTGACCTATACTACGTGGGTCTATTCCTCCTGGATGCGGCGGGGAAGTGGGCGGTGCTTCGCGCAGGCACGGGGGACACCGGGCGGATGATGCTGGCTCAGAGCTACAGGATCAGAGTTGGTGAGGGGATGATCGGCTTGAGCATCGCACGTGCCCAGGCACGGGTCGCGTTGGAAGCAGGAGGCAGGAAGCAAGAGGCAGAAGGCACGAAGCAAAGGTTCGGAAGCGCCGAGCAGGTGGCCACGTCGGAGTTGCCAGAAACCCGCTCGAACGGGCGTTTGCTGTCCGCAGCGGCTCTGCCTCTGCGCTCACGAGGTCAGGTCATGGGTGCGTTGAGCGTCCAGAGCGATCAGCCCGATGCCTTCGCTGAAGACGCGATGGTAGTCCTTCAGACAGTGGCGGACCTGGTGGCGGTAGCGCTGGACAACGCGTACCTATTCGCGGAGAGCCAGGAAGCACTGGAGGCGTCGATCCGTGCCTACGGAGAATCCGGCCGCGAAGCCTGGGGCAAGCTGCTGAATGCCGAGCCCAATCTGGGCTATCGCAGCAGCATCGGCGGCATCACCAACGCGGGCGACGTATGGCGACCTGAGATGGAAGATGCTCTGCAGAGGGGAGAAACGATCCAGTGGACGCAGACTATCCGCGGTAACGGCGTCGACGCTGAAGTGGACACTGCGGACATTGATCGTGCGTCCGCGGACATTGATCGTGCGTCCGCGGACATTGATCGTGCGTCCGCGGACATTGCGGACGTTGACCGTGCGTCCGTCCGTGTGTCCGCGGACATCATGCCGGCAGGATGCCGGCGGTTCGATGCAGACGACGAACAGCCCCTAGCTGTGCCGATCAAGGTGCGTGGTGAGGTGATCGGCGTGCTCGACACCTACAAGCGGGCGGATGCCGGCAAGTGGACGACCGATGAAATCGCACTGCTGGAGGCCCTGGCTGGCCAACTGGGCATCGCGGTAGAAGGGGCTCGACTCTACGAGGAAGCACAACGCCGGGCTATGCGTGAGCAGCTAACGCGCGAGATCACGGATACGATGCGCCGCGCCACCGATGTGGAAGCTATCATACAGACGGCAGTGGATGAGCTCTTTGAGATCCTGGGGACATCGCGCGCCTTCGTGCACTTGGGCGCAAGTCCGCCAGCGCAGGGTCACGGAGCCGCTTCGCTTCCCTCTACAGAGCAAGGGAAGGACGGCTGCGACCGGTGACCCAGTCGCAAGGAACGGAAGGGCGACGACTATGACTACAACAATCGCTGTCAGCAATCAAAAGGGAGGAGTAGCCAAGACCACCACGTGTCTATCGGTGGGGGCCTGCCTGGCTGAGATGAAGAAGAGCGTGCTCCTCATCGACCTGGATCCCCAAGCTCACCTCAGCATCTCGCTGGGGCTGAAGCCCGATGCCATTCGTCACGCGGTGGATGAGGCCCTTCTGGGGAACACCTCTCTGGTAAGCGTCAGCCGTGAAAGCCCGGTCTTCGGCCTGGATATCATCCCCGCCAACCGGATGCTGATCGTGCTTGACAAGATCCTCTATGGCCGGCCGGGCTATCAGTTCCGTTTGAAGAAGGGGCTCGATACGATGGGAGAAGGTTTCTACGACTTCGTCCTGATTGACTGCCCGCCATCCTTTGGAACACTGACCCTCAACGGACTGACCGCGGCCGACTTGCTGCTTATCCCCGTTCAGTGCGATTACTATGCCGCCTATTCGCTTCGCCACTTCATGAAGATGATCCATCAGGTGCGAGAGAAAACCAACCCCTGGTTGACCTACCGTGTGCTGGTGACCATGTTCGACCGGCGCAACAAGATCTGCCGGGTTATCTTGGACCAGATGAAACGAGGGTTGAACAGCGTTCTCTTTGACACAATCATAGAAGTGGACACCAAGCTACGGGAGAGTCCAGCGTTCGGCCAGCCGATCACACTCTATGCGCCCAGTACGCGGGGAGCCGAACAGTACCGCGCCCTGGCCAAGGAGTTGGTGAACCATGACAAATAAGGATCTCAGCAGTCAACTCGAGGGGCTGTTCGCCGATGCGGTTCCGGAGTCGGACACCAGAGCGGGGGACGACGAACTGCTGCTGGAGGAAACCGTCGCCGGTCTTCTCGAAGAGCAACCGAGAGCAGAAGAAACGACAGTGGCTGTGCCGACTGCACTTGGGTTCCCTCCAACGGTCTCGGGAGAGGCGGAGGGAGAGCCAGGGGGAGTCGAAGACACGCAGGAGTTGCCCCGAAGCCTCCTATCGCGCGCCCAATCCTGGCAAATCCCTGCGGGAGAAGGGCAGGCCAAGACACTCAGCGTCCTGCTGCGCGGCGCAATGATTGTCGGGGGAGCGCTGCTCATCTTCCTGTTGGTTCGCTTCGCTTGGCCCAATGCCAGCACAGAGCCCAGACTTCACATCCTGTACTTCGCTGCCTACGCATTGGCCATCGCCATCACGCTGGTACAATGGGTCCTCAACTCCTCCCTGACCAAGGCTCTCAGGGAAACAGAAAACGGGCAAGCGGAAGCATTGCAGTCTCAATCAGTCGCCGAGGGACGGGCAGACGAGCTGGCCACCGCCAACGCTCTGCTGCAAAGGCGCGCATATCAACTTCAGGGCGCCGCCTCGATTGGTGCAAGGATCACACCGATTCTTGAGCTCAAGCAACTGGCGCAACAGGCAGTCAACGTGATCCGAGAAGAACTCGACCTATACTACGTCGGCCTGTTCCTGATCGACGAGGCGGACGGGGATGTCCCCAACGCACACGTCCGGCGTCCGGCTTCAGCGGAATGGCAGCGCCTACGCGAACGGGCGGTTGATGAGAGCTATACAGACGTCGGCGGCCAATGGGCGGTCCTGCAAGCAGGAACGGGCGAGGCTGGCAACCAGATGCTAGCTCGGGACCACCGGCTGGAGGTCAGCGAAGCTTCCACCGTTGGCTGGTGCATCGCCAATGGCGAAGTGCGCATCGGCCCGGATCCCGGCGTTCACGTCCGCCGCAATGCACCACCCCACTCTAAACGGCGCCATTCCGATGGCGCGCCATCAGAATGGCGCCTTGGTAAGGACGATGGCGCGCCATCAGAATGGCGCCTTGGTAAGGGCGATGGCGCGCCATCAGAATGGCGCCTTGGTAAGGACGATGGCGCGCCATCAGAATGGCGCCTTGGTAAGGGCGATGGCGCGCCATCAGAATGGCGCCTTGGTAAGGGCGATGGCGCGCCACCCAATGGTGTGGCCGATCTCTCGACGGAGTATCTCAACGAAGACCACGCCCAGATCCAATCTCTCCTGCCTGAGACGCGCTCGCAGGTCGCGCTGCCACTGCGGTCTCAGGTTGGCGGGCGAGATCGAGTCATCGGTGCTCTGGATCTACAGAGTAGTGAACGCGATGCCTTCTCTCAAGGGGATATCGCCGTGCTGCAAGCAATAGTCGACCAGACGGCCGCTGCCCTCGACAACGCGCGGCTGTTCGCGGAAGCACAGGAGAAGCTGGAGAAGGCGGAGATACGCCACAGGCGCTATGCGCATCAGAAGTGGGGGGACTCTATGTCCGCGGGCGCCGCCCGCTATGAGCGTACCCAACAAGACGTCGCACCCCTTGCCCAGTCCACGGCGTCCGAGGATGGCGACCAACTCGGGCAAGCCATTGAGCGGGCTATGACCCAGCAGGAAATCGTCGTGCAAACTGCCACAGGCAATGGGACAAACAACGCCGCACTGGTAGCGCCGATCAGCCTGCGCGGTGAAATTCTCGGCACGCTCGGGCTGCACGACACAGAACGTCGGCAGTGGACAGATGACGAAGTCGCGCTCATCGAGGCTGTAGCCGACCAGATGGCGCTGGCCATCGAGAACGCCCGTCTGCTGAGAGAAACCGAGCAGTGGGCGGAACGTGAGCGGCTTAGTGCCGACATTGCCGCCCGAGTCCGAGCATCCACCGACGTGGACACGATTCTGCGGACGGCGATACGGGAACTGGGCCAGGCACTACGCGCCTCAGATGGGATGATTCGCTTGAGCGCCATCAGAATGGCGCCGCAAGAAGAAGGATTGAGCGCCATCAGAATGGCGCCGCAAGAAGAAGGATTGAGCGCCAGCGGAATGGCGCCGCAAGAAGAAGAATTGAGCGCCAGCGGAATAGCGCCGCCACAAGAGGCATCGT
This sequence comes from uncultured Anaerolineales bacterium, assembly GCA_964649415.1. Lineage (GTDB taxonomy): Bacteria > Chloroflexota > Anaerolineae > B4-G1 > B4-G1 > CAZYSK01. The sequence continues at coordinate 11,127 of CAZYSK010000004.1, read as the reverse complement.
GTGACAGCGATGAGGGGCTCTTAGGCACACCGGGGAATGAGGAGTATGAGGATGCAAAGGCTTGACATAGGACGCTACCGCGGCACCCTGCGTCGCCGTATGATTATGAGCTTGGTGTTTGTCGCCATCCTCATCACTGCGTCCGTACTCTACTTCATGTGGCAAGTGTCCACTCTCAGAGATGCCATCGGCGATCTGCGAGTACAGGAGGACCGGCTTGCGCTCGCGCTTGATACTGTCCGCCATGAGAACCGGATGCTGTTGGTCATTCAGGACAAGACTGCCGAGCACATCCCGGCCATCTTCGTAGAGGAGGTAGGCGCGTCGATCCGGGCGGTTGAGGCGAGAAGAGAAAAACTGAACGAACAGATGGCCCTCTTGCCGGAAGGGGACCGAATGCGCGAACGCATCGGAAATGCGACAGAGAGCCTGCAGAACATGACCAACATCGCAGAGGGCACGGTCCGCCACGTGGAGGACGGCAACTGGCCCGCGGCTGATGTCCGTGCAGCCCTGCTGTTGGAACGTCGGGGTAACACCGACTGGCAACTGTACCGCCTGGTCTCACTGGCCCGAGACCGGCGGACTCAGGCCGAAGCGCGTGCGAACGAGGCGATGTGGAGCATGGCGAGGGTCTCGGCCCCCCTGTCGTTCATTGCTCTGCTCATCGCGTCACTGACCGTCTTCGCTTCCACTCGTAGCATCGCGATGGGAGTCGAGCAGTTGAGCCAGTCAGCACAGCGGCTGGCAGAGGGGCACTTCGAGGAGCGCATCCCCGTTGTTAGGCAGGATGAGCTAGGGCTGTTGGCTCGCTCCTATAATGCAATGGCGAACGAACTGCAGAACCTGTACACGCGGCTGGAGCGACAGGTGGCAGAGCGAACGGCGGACCTGGCGCGGCGAAACACGCAGTTGGAAGCGGCGGCGAAGGTGGCGCAGGAAGCGGCCGCGATCCGTACTGTGGATCGCCTGCTGGACGTCGCGGTCCGTCTAATCCCGAAGCATTTCGGTTTCTATCACGCGGGCATCTTCCTACTTGATGCGCCCAGGGAATACGCAGTCCTGCAGGCGGCGTCGTCGGAGGGCGGGCAACGGATGCTGGCCCGCGGGCACAAACTGAAGGTCGGCCAGGTGGGAATCGTGGGATATGCAGCCGGGACAGGGAAGCCGCGCATCGCGTTGGATGTGGGCACCGACGCCGTGTTCTTCGACAACCCTGATCTCCCGGATACCCGTTCAGAGTTAAGTTTGCCATTGAAGGTACGCGAGCAAGTGATCGGAGTGCTGGACGTCCAATCCACCCAGGAAGCCGCTTTCTCGGAGGAAGACGTGGCGGTCCTCCAGGCGATGGCGGATCAAGTGGCACTGGCGATTGACAACGCACGATTGCTGGACGAGAGCCAGCGCGCGCTGCGGGAACTGGAGACCCTCTACGGGCGGCAGTTGCGCGAAGCCTGGCAAGAGCGAGCGGCTCGCCAGCCAGTCGCCTATCGCTACACTGGCGTGGACGTGGAAGCGATTGCTTCTTCCACTATGCCGGAAAGTGGGACAGTGCAGTTGGTCCAGACGCACGATCAACGTCCGGTGCGTCCGGAGGCGCGCCATCAGGATGTCGTGCACCAGGCAGATGGTCGTCGCTTGATCGCGCCCATCCGCCTGCGCGGACAGACGCTCGGCGAGATCATCCTGCGGCAGGATCCAGAAGGCGAAGCCTGGTCTAGTGAGGAAGCTGCACTGGTGGAGGAATTAAGCACGCAGATTGGGTTAGCGTTGGAGAACGCCCGCCTGCTGGAAGAGACGCGAGAGCGAGCAGAGCGGGAACAGATGATCAGCCAGATGACAGCCCGCTTCACCCGCTCCTTGGACATACAGACCCTGCTCCAGACAGCCGTACACGAGCTAGGGCAATTGCCCCACGTGGCGGAAGTGTCGGTACACGTGGGGGCACCGGAACCACCGTGCCAAGCGGATGAGGTCAACGCAGACGTTGATGAGGTCAACGCAGACGTTGACGAGGTCGACGCGGACGCTGATGAGGTCAACGCAGACGCCCGACGTCGCGGGCGCGCCGACCGCAGCGGTCGGCGACATCCGGCGTCAAACGTCAAACGTCAAGCGTCAGCGAAGAGCGCGAGTGAGGAGGCGCTCCTATGAGCATGGCTCCTGTTGATCAGGCTATTCAACTCATCGCGTGGTTTGTCGCCGCGATGGAGGCCATGGCGGGTGTCTACATCCTGCTGCGCAATGCATGGCACACGACCAACCGCCACGCAAGCGTCTTTCTCCTGCTCTCCGCAGGTAGCACCCTTGCCTTGGGCCTCATCGAAGGCACCATGGACATCGGCCAGGCCACGCTGCCAACCTACCTCATCGCCGCGATAGACCCCGCCATCGGACCGTGGATGTTTCTACTCTCGATGGCTTTGCTGAAGCCCGATTGGTCGCACGGTCGGAGCGGACACCGGTCTCGACCGTCTGCGGTCGGCCGCGTCCGGCGATGGGCCTGGTGGGTGGTCGTCGGCGTAAGCCTTGTGCCGGCTCTGCTAGTCTTCGCACATGCCGTAGCGCCAGCGGAACGGCAACTGGGCTCGGGCCTGTGGTATACCGGTCTGGACGCCGCGACCTATTCCGGAGGATTCGTGCCACTGAGCGCGTTCGCCGCCGGCAGACTGGCCCTGCCTATCACGGTATTGAACCTGTGGATAATGCCCGTGCTGGCCATTTGCCCTTCCCTGCACGCTGCTCTGCGAGACAAGCAGACAGGGCCTTCGACGCGCAGACTGGCTATGCTGCTGCTTGGAGCAGGTATCATCGCCCTCGCCACGCGGTTCGGCCTGTCTACGGATACAGTCTTTCCGCGCCTCCTCAGCGGTGCAGGCAAGGCAATCCTGCCCTTGCTGGGCAGCACGCTCGTTGCGCTTGCGTATGCCTACGCTACGCTGCGGCAGATGAGCTGGGAGCGGCGCACTCAAAGAGGGCGACTAGGGCCACGCTTGACAGCTCTCGTCCTGACCTCGACAGTTCCCCTCCTCATCATGGTCGTGACAATCGTGAGCACACGCGCGGGAACGCTGATTGAGGAAAACGCGCTTCAGCGGCTCAAAGAGACCAATCATGCCGTCGCGTCCAGCATATCTATATGGCTAGAGCTGAACGCGAGAGCCCTTCAAGAGCTTGCCTCCCAGCCCGATATCATCAGCATGGAGCCGGAACGTCAAGAACCGCTGTTGGAGGCGATGGCGGCGTCGTACCCGCACATGGTCCTGGTCAGTACCACCGACTGGAGCGGCAGCAACGTGGCCCGTAGCGACGACCTGCCACGCCAAAACTACCGCGGTGAGCTGTGGCACACCAGTGCAAGGAATGGGGTGCCTCTGACATATGAGGTCTTCGTGGACCAGGCGACAGGGCAACCAGCTCTGGTGGCTTCCGTGCCGATCCAGCGCGTGTCCGGCAAGTTCTCCGGCATCGTCGGCGTTGCGATGTTCGCCAGCAACCTGAACGACATAACCCAGCAAGTGCAGACCAGCCAGCCGCAAGAGACCGTTTCTGTCTACGTCGTGGACGCCCAAAACCGGGTGGTGGCCCACACCAGTCAAGCGCCCGCGATGGTGCCTTCCTTGGCCCTGCAAGACTTCGACACCTATCCGCCTGTGTATGCCCTGCGAGGGGGCACACGAGGATTGACTAGATTCACGGAAGACGATGCGGACGTTGATCCTGCGTCCGCGGACGTTGATCCCGACCGTCCGCGGTCGGCAGCGTCCGGGGAACGATGGATGGCCTACGTGGACGAACTCGACAACGGATGGGGCGTCGTTGTCCAGCAACGAGAGGCCGAATTGCTGAAGCCGCTGCGACTGTTCCAGCGGGTTTCCTGGTTGGTGCTGATTGTTGCCACAGTCCTGGTGGGGACCATGGTATCCGTGACCATTCGCCAGGCAATCCGTCCCATCGGCACGTTGACTGAGGCAGCGACCGCTGTTGCGGCAGGCGACCTATCTTACGTCGCGTCGGTCGAAAGCGACGATGAGACCGGCGTGCTGGCCCGCGCCTTCAACGGTATGACCGCGCAGCTTCGCGATCTCATTGAGAACCTGGAGCAACGCGTAGCCGAGCAAACACGAGACCTGGAGAAACGAGCCATACAGCTAGAGGCAGCCGCTCAAGTAGCGCGAGGCGCTGCGGCGATCCGAGATGTCAAACAGCTCCTGGATGAGACAGTGCACCTGATCTCCAACCGATTCGGTTTCTACCATGCGGGCATCTTCCTGCTGGATGCACGGGAGGAGTACGCGGTCTTGCGGGCTGCATCGTCGCCGGGCGGGCAGCGGATGCTGGCGCGTGAACATAAACTCAAGGTCGGCGAAGTAGGAATCGTGGGATATGCAGCAGGGACAGGAAAGCCGCGCATCGCGCTGGACGTTGGGGCCGACAGCGTGTACTTTGACAACCCAGACTTGCCCACTACCCGTTCGGAGATGGCCCTACCGCTGAAAGTGCGGGACCAGGTGATCGGGGTGCTCGATGTGCAGTCCACCGAAGAGAGGGCTTTCTCGGACGAAGACGTGTCCATCCTTCAAACGATGGCAGACCAGATAGGGACAGCGATCGAGAACGCCCGCCTATTGGAGGAGACCCAGGAAGCTTTGAGAGAACTGGAGACAGCCTACAGCCTCTACACGCAGGAATCGTGGCAGGGTCTCGCCCGTCGCTCGGCGCAGCCGCTGGGATATCGTTACCGCTCGCTGGGGATTGAGCCAGCCATCGAGCAAGCGCCGGAGACACGCCAGGCGTGGCGCGAGGGGCGTCCGGTGATGGTTGAAACACCAGCGACTGAGCAGAGCACCGTCAGCCGCCTGGCCGTGCCTATGAAGCTACGGGATCAGGTAGTGGGCGTATTGAACCTCCGGTTCGACGGCCAACCCGCCTCGTCGGATACCATCTCCCTGATCGAGCAGATCGCCAATCGTCTAGCGCTTGCACTAGAGAACGCGCGCTTGTTGGAGGAAACTCACGAACGGGCAGAAAGAGAGCGTATCACGGCCAACATCACCGCCCGGATCCGCGCATCCATGGATCCGCAGACGATTCTGCAAACTGCCGTGCGCGAGCTGGGCACAGCCCTTGGCACAGACCGGACCTTTGTACATCTGGGAATTGACAGGGGAATGGAGCAACAGGGGGACGGGGGAACAGAGAGACAGGGGCATGAGGAAACAGGGGGCTAAGACGAACACCGGGGATGTTGCGGACATCATACCGGCAGGGATGCAGCGGATGCCCGACCGTCTGCGGTCGGCAACATCCGGGCGGTCCATTGGCCGTGCGTCCGGGACAGCCAGCCGGACCACGGGGCCGGGCCCCAACAGAGCGGGAGCATACACGCGATGGTCGAGATAAACGACGAAGAGAAGACCAAGGGACAATTGGTTGAGGAGCTGCAGACGCTGCGCCAACAGGTGGCCACGTTGCGGAAACAGGTGAACGAGCACCGGCAAACAGAGGCGCCGATTCAGGAGCGGCAACTGCTGCGCGCCCTCCTGGACAACGTCCCGGACCATATCTATTTCAAGGATGCCGAAAGCCGCTTCATAGCAGTCAGTGCGGCGCAGGCCGAATGGTTCGGCCTCAGCGACCCCGATCAAGCGGTGGGCAAGACAGACTTCGATTTCTTCACACAGGATCATGCCCAACCGGCGTTCGAGGACGAGCGAGAGGTCAGAGAATCCGGCCGAGCTCTGATCAAGGAAGAGAAAGAAACGTGGCCCGATGGTCGTGAGACGTGGGTAGCCACTGCGAAAATGCCCCTGCGTGACGAGGCAGGGCGCATAGTTGGCACCTTCGGCGTCTCCAGAGATATCACCACACGTAAGCGGGCGGAAGCCGAGCGCGAGCGGCTGTTGACTGTGCTGAAGCACCGCAGCACCCAGCTTGAGACTGCCGCCGAGGTTGCGCGTGCAGCCAGCAGTATCCTCAGCTTGGACGAATTGATCCCACAGGTGGTGGAATTGGTTCGTGAGCGTTTCGACCTGTACTATGCCGGACTGTTCCTGAAGGACGAGACCGGGAAGTGGGCCGTGTTGCAGGCTGGCACGGGTGAGGCAGGCCAGCGGATGGTAGAGCAAGGCCACAAGCTTAAGATTGGCGGCACCTCTATGATCGGTTGGTGTATAGCCAACGAACAAGCGCGCATCGCGTTGGACGTAGGCGCGGAGGCTGTGCGGTTTGACAACCCTGTGCTGCCGGACACCCGCTCCGAATTGGCGCTGCCGCTGGTCAACCGCGGCCAGGCCATTGGGGCACTGACAATCCAATCCTCCCGCGAAGGTGCGTTCAGTCAGGAAGACATCACGGCGCTCCAAACGATGGCCGATCAACTGGCAAATGCCATCGCCAACGCCAGACTGTACGACCAGGCCCAGAAGGAAATCGCAGAGCGCATCGAAACCGAAGCGGCACTGACCCACGAGCGCGACCTGTTGCAGGCTCTGATGGACAGCACACCCGATTTCCTCTTTTTCAAGGACAAGCAGTCGCGCTTCATCAGAACCAACCAGGCACATGCTCGGTTCTTGGGCCTTTCGGACCCGCAGCAAGCTATTGGCAAGACAGACTTCGATCTGTTCCCCTTGGACGATGCCGAGAGATTCTACGCCGAGGAACAGCGCATCATGCAGTCAGGCCAGCCCGTGGTCGCCAGGGAGTGGCACGTGACGGACGGAGCAGGCCAGACCCGCTGGTTATCAGAGCACAAGACGCCCATCACCGACGAAAGCGGGCAAGTGGTCGGTATGGTGGGCCTTGGCCGAGATACCACTGAGCGCAAGCTGGCAGAGGAGAAAGCAGAACGCCGAGCAGCCCAGGCTACACTGATGTACGAGGTGAGCCAACGCATAGGCAGTGAGTTGGATGCGCAGGCGCTTCTTGCTGCGGTCGTGACCGCAGTGCGCGACGCCTTCGACTACTATGGCGTGATGATACTACTGCTGGACGAGGACGCGGGCTCTCTGAATCTGCAGGCTATCTCAGGCGGATACGTCGGCGTCTTCCCCGATGATCTCACGCTCGCTGTCGGAGAAGGGATGATCGGACAGGCAGCTACGACGGGCGAAGTTCAGGTCAGCGGCGCAGTAACCAAGCACCCTCACTACGTGCGCAAAGCGGGTGAGGAAACGAAGTCAGAGCTTGCCGTGCCGATCAAGAGCGGGCAGAAGGTCATCGGCGTGCTTGATCTTCAGGATGACGAGTCCGATAGCTTCGATGAGTCCGACGTGATGCTGATGGAGACGTTGGCGGACCAAATCGCCACGGCCATCGAGAACGCGCGACTGTACGAGGCGGTTCAGGAAGAGCTGGCCGAGCGCGTCCGAACCGAAGAGGCGCTGAGGATCTCCGAGGAGAGATACCGCGTCGTGGTTGAAAATGCCAACGAGGCGATTCTAGTGATTCAGGATGGCGCGTTCCAGTTTGTCAACCCCGCGGCCGCTGCGATCACCGGCTATCCCGCCGACGAATTGACCTCCAGACAATTCGTCGAGTTCGTCCATCCAGACGATAAGGAGATGGTCTTTGAGCGCCACTTGAAACGGCTCAGAGGTGAGCCGCTTCCGCCGACCTATACCTTCAGGGCAGTCGACAGGGATGGAAACCTCAGGTGGGTCGAGGTCAACGCAGTCGCGATTTCGTGGGAAGGCCAACCGGCCACAGTGAACTTCCTGAGCGACGTCACGGAGCGGAGACGAGCACAGGAAGCACTAGAAAACGCACACCAGCAACTGGAGCGATATGCGAATAGTCTGGAGCATCAGGCTGCACAGCTTCAAGTAGGCGCTCGTGTGGCCCGGGAGGCCACTGCCATCCTCGACGTGCACCAACTGCTCAACACGGCCGTCCACCTGATCTCGGAGGGATTCGGCTTCTACCATGCCGGGGTTTTCCTTGTGGACGAGCAAGGCGAGTACGCCGTCCTGCGCGCGGCATGTTCGGAAGGGGGACGCCGGATGCTGGAGCGGGGCCACAAACTGCAGGCCGGGCGCGGACAGCAGGCGTCCGTTGGCATCGTTGGCCACGTCGCAGCGACTGGTGAACCCCGTATCGCGCTCGACGTGGGCCAAGACGCTGTCTTCTTCAACAACCCCGACCTTCCTGCCACACGCTCCGAGATAAGCCTGCCGCTCAAGGTCCGTGGGAACACAATCGGTGTGCTAGATGTTCAGTCCACCCAGGAGGCTGCGTTCTCAGAGGATGACTTGACGGTGCTGCAGACCCTGGCGGATCAGTTGGCGGTCGCCATAGACAACGCTCGCCTGGTGGAACGCACGGAGGCTCAACTGCACGAATTAACGCTACTCCAGGGCAAGTACGACGCGGCTACCTGGGCTGAGCTGGCCTCACCGGAGCGCCCATTGGGCTACATCTATGACCGGGTCGACGTCGTGCCGGTCGAGAAGCTGTCTGTCGCGGCCTCCAGCCTGGCACTGGAACGGGGCGAAACCGTCACCCTCGTTCAGCCCGAGACAAGAGAGACCATGCTGGCGACGCCGCTCAAGCTGCGTGAGCAGGCCATCGGGGCAATGGGTATCCAGGAAACCGATGGGGCGAGGGAGTGGTCGCCCGACGAAATCGCTCTTGTCGAGGCGGTGAGCGAGCAGGTAGCGCAAGCGCTGGAGAACGCGCGCCTCTTTGCGACCACACAGAGATCCGCTCACCAGATGCAGATCTTGTACGAGTCGAGCCGCGCGCTCACCTCCTCAATGCAGAAAGAGCACCTGATACGGGCTGTCCTGGAGGCCGTGCATCGCGCTCTCGGCTGCGAGCACGTGCTCATCTCCATCGTAGACGAGAAGGCAGGGACCATCGGCGTCCAACACGGCATCTGGCAAGGCAGGTTCGACGTGTTCCCCGAGTGGATCCAGGCAGCTCGGTATCCTCTCGACCACCCAGACATTCTGGCCGACATCTACCGCACAGGGCGCACCGAGATCATCGGCGAATGGGATGAGCGCCTCAATCGCGAAGTGTGGGAACGTTATGGGCACGAACGGTTTCTACGCATCTTCATGCCCATCAAGATGCGCGACCGTGTCATTGGCGTCGTCGAGGCCAGCTACGACAAGCGAGAGAAGAAAAGTGTCAGCGAGGACGAAGTGCAGATGCTGGCCGCATTCATGGACCAGGCAGCAGTAGCCTTGGAGAATGCGCGGCTGTTCGAAGAGGCACAGCGAAGGGCAGCCCAGTTGGCTGCGGCCGCGGACGTCGCACGGGACGCGACTGCGATTCTAGATGTCGACCGGTTGCTGGACCAGACTGTTCGCCTCATCTCCGCGCAGTTCGGCTTCTACCACGCCGGGGTTTTCCTCGTGGACGAGGCGGACAGCAAGCATCCGGGCGAGTACGCCGTCCTGCGCGCGGCAGCCTCAGAAGGGGGACGCCGCATGCTGGAGCGGGGTCACAAGCTGGCTATTGGGAAGCGCGGAGGGGCCCGGGCGTCCGTTGGAATTGTCGGCTACGTGGCCAGTACCGGTGAACCGCGTATCGCCCTCGATGTCGGAGAGGACGCGGTGCACTTCGTCAACCCCGACCTCCCGGACACGCGCTCGGAGATGGGGCTGCCACTGAAGGTACGCGAACAAGTGATCGGCGTGCTGGACGTGCAATCCACCGAGGAAGCGGCTTTCTCAGAGGAGGACGTGGCCGTACTGCAGACGCTGGCAGACCAACTGGCGACCGCCATCGCAAACGCTCGCCTGTTCGCTGAGGTTCGAACCGAAGCCATGCGCCGTACGCTCACGCTCGAGGTACAGCAGGCCGCCGCAGCGTCTCTTGAACCGAGCCAGTTGCTCCACGAGGCCGGTGAGGTCATCTCCCGTCGCCTGGGGCGAGCGTCCGCGCTCTTCGTATGGGAGCCGGCGGCCAGCGCCTTCCGTCCAGTTGCAGTGCACAACGGAGTGGCCGAGGATGTCCTGCTGCCCGATGATATGCGTGTGACGCGCGAGATGAACCCTTCCCTCTTCTCTGAGGTTGTGGATGGGCATTGCATCTGCGTCCTGGACAGCGCTCAGGCGGGCGACGAAACGGCTCCTCTAGCACGAATCGATTCGGCGCGAACTGGTTCGCAGGAGGCAACCTGGTTGTGTCAGAACGGTCTGTATATGCCTCTCACAAGCCGCGACCGGTTGATGGGAATGCTGGCCCTCGCGCAACCCGACGGGCGACCTCTCGAAGGTCTTGACTTTGTGGAGACCATCGGCGTCAACCTGAGTATGGTACTGGAGAACGCGCGACTATATCAGGAGGCCGTAGAAACGAGCGCGGTCCTGAAGGAAATGGACCGGCTCAAGAGCCAGTTTCTGGCCAACATGTCCCACGAACTGCGCACGCCGCTCAACTCCATCATCGGTTTCTCCCGCGTGATCCTCAAGGGCATCGACGGCCCGCTCACGGATACGCAGCGCGCCGACCTCCAGGCCATCCATGACAGCGGCCAACACTTGCTTGGACTGATCAACGATATCCTGGATATATCGAAGATCCAGGCGGGCAAGATGGAACTCTCCTTTGAGGACACGAATCTGAACGAGATCGTTGAGGGCGTCATGTCCACAGCGGTGGCACTGGTAAAGGACAAGCCGATCGAGCTGGTACAGTCTGTGCCTCCCGATCTGCCGACCGTCCGCGCCGACTCACGCCGTATCCGGCAGGTGCTGCTGAACTTGGTGGGCAATGCGGCCAAGTTCACTGAGGAAGGGTTCATCCAGGTAATGGCCGAAGCTACGCCCACCGAAGTGGTCCTTTCAGTGAAGGACAGCGGCGTCGGAATCGCGCCGGAGAAGGTAGAGGGTGTTTTCGAGGCGTTTACTCAGGTGGACGGGTCGAGCACGCGTCGCGCCGGGGGAACGGGGCTAGGGCTCTCAATCAGCAAGCACTTCATAGACCTGCATGGGGGACGGATGTGGGTGGAGAGCACACCGAACGTCGGATCGGCTTTCTACGCAGTATTGCCCATCGCAGGCCCTCTTCGGCAAACTGGGCCACAGCCTGCCGGGGAAACGGGGCCGGCTGGCGTGGACGGAGCGCCATCGGAATGGCGTGGTCAGATGGAGGATGGAGCGCCATCGGAATGGC
>CAZYSK010000003.1:46369-150102 GCA_964649415.1 uncultured Anaerolineales bacterium | reverse complement strand
TCGGCCGGGCCGCCTCCGATGGCTAATGAGTCGGCCGGGCCGCCTCCGATGGCTATTGTGCCTGTTGGGTCGCCTCTGACGGTCATTGCATCGGATGAGTCGCCGCGCAGACAAGCGTCGCGCAGCGCGGGGAGATGGGATATGATCGCAGCGCGCCGGGTTCGTAACGCGTCCCAATCCGGGCGAGGTTCCCACACCGTGGCCCCTGCCAGGTTCAAGCGCAGCTCCCCAATCTCGATTCGCTCTTCAGACAGCGTCGCCGCTGCGCCGGTGAGGACCCCGGCGAAGGGATCTGCTGCGCCGTCCAGCACGATGTTCAGCGGCCCGTCACCGATCTGGGGAGTCACCAGTGCGATTATGAGGTGGGACGCAGCGCAACCTGCGGTTGCGTGTCCGGAAGTGCGTCCCACCTGGTGAATCGGGCGTCCGGGATAGAAACCAGGTTTTTCGGAAAAAACCTGGTTTCTCGGGATGACCAGATCACAGGCTTGCTTGAAGACGGCCAACACGCGGGCGGCGGGCCGGTGCTCCCGCAGCCTCTGCAATCGCTCATATGTAGGCCTACCGATCGAAAGGGCCCTGGCCCACGGCATGGTCAACCTTCTTCCACAACCGTATGATTGCCGCTTTTTGCTGTCTGCACGTAGGGCAGATGAGCGCAGGAAAGTGTGGAGATCACAGTGAGTTGCCCAGTTCCGGCCACAGCGCCGGATCGAAGCGCTGTACCTCAGCAACGGCGTCGAAGTGCTGATCGGCTGAGAGAATGTGCTGGAGTCCGTTGTTGATCATCACCCCCACGTGGAGGGAGTCTCGCGCCTGTAATCCGGCATAGCGCTGATGCACGTCCAGCGCTCCTTCTACGTCGTCCAGCGTGATCGGCAACACCATGGGCACGACCTTGACAAAGAGCTGCACGACTTCGGCTGCTCTTTCCCGTTGGCCTATCGCTGAGTAGCGGTGAAGGATCTCCTGCAAGACCTCGGCATCGGTCACGGCGGCGATCTCGCCGCGTGCGGTGGCCTCCAGGAATCCTATACAGGGCTGCTTGAGCGGGTGGGCCGCCCCGACCGCATACATCGGCACGTTGGCGTCCACGAAGACGCGGACATTGCGAACGTTGATCGCGCGTTCGTCCGTGCGTCCAGGGTCAGCCATCGGGGGTCGCTTCCTCTACGGACTCTCGCTCCATCTGCTCCCAATCGGCGACCGGCAGGCGCATCGCAGCCAGGGTTCGTACTGCCGCCAGGCGGTCGTCTACCGCGCCCTGCAAGTATGTCTGGTCAATCGCCTCCCGGATGAGCGCTCCCACCGAGCGCTCGCGCTGGCGGGCGATTTCCTCGAGGCGTTGGTACTGGAAAGGATCGAGCAGCACCTGAACTCGCTTGGTCAGCTTCGCCATCGGTTTCTCCTTCCCAGACCCAGAGTTGTGTATGCACATATAGTATATCACATCCTCTGGAATGCGCCAATCAGGCGCCCATATCCGGCCGTCATGGCTCCAGCCGCAAGCGTCCCTCCGCCTCGCGCTCCACGTCCTCGCGGGCGTAGAGCATCGGGTGGTACTCACCGTTGAACCACGCCTCGACCTGGTCGTCGTAGTGGGGGCTGCCTGGCTGGCCGGACTGGCCCGGGACCAGCACGCCCAGGCAGTTCCTCAGGTCGCCCAGGTCGGCGATGAAGCGGACGGGTGGGCCGACGATGTTTCCGCACTTGGGGTCGCTCCGTGGGGAGCCTGTAGCCCACACCGTGTCGGCGTCGCCCCCCAGCGGGTAGGGGCCCCGGTTGAAGACCTGATCCAGCGGCGGGACGAGACCCAGCGTGTGGCCGTACACCAGTCTGTGGAGCCTGCCCCAGCGCCAGTCGGCTATCGCCAGGCCGAGTTCGGCCTTCAGGTAGTCTATCGTCTCGCGCAGGGCCAGCCGCATGCAGTCATCACGCGTCTCGCCCCCTCCCAGGTCGAACCAGTGGGAATCCGCGTCGGCCAGCGTCTTCTGCAGCCACTCGGGCGCTCGATGGGCGAACATGCTGCCCTCGGCCAGCACCGGCGTGGGGCCTTTGCCCGCGTAGCGGGTCGCTAGATCGCCCAGCTCGTTCGAGAGCGTCAGCACAACCATGCGGTGCAAGAAGACCTCGTACACGGCGGCCTCGGGGCTGTCGGCCGAGAGGGTGCCATCCCAATCCCGCATCAGCTCGACGACGGTGACCATCTCGGGGTCGTCCACCGCCAACTGGCCCAGGTAGTGGGCCACGCGCTGGCCCGTGGGCGAGACCTGGTCGAACTGCATGCGCTGGATGGCCGCGACGTCGACCGTATCCCGCGCCTCGATCATGGCCACGATGCGCTGTGCCCGGTCGCCCATGCAGTGCTCGATGCCGATGTGGTAGGGGTAATCGTCCGGGACGACGCGGTTGTTGGCCGTGGCGACGTATCCCTGGGGCGGGTTGTAGAGGTAGGGCAGCTCCTCGAAGGGGATGTAGCCGGTCCACTCGTACTCGCCCGTCCAGCCGGGCACGGGCACGCGGCCGTCTCCTTTGGCACGGATGGGCACCTTGCCGGGGAAGCTGTAGGCGATGTTGCCCGCCGTATCGGCGTACACGGTGTTCTGGATGGGCGCTGTCCAGTGGCGTAGCGCTTCGCGGAACTCCTGGCAGTTGCGCGCGTGGTTCATCGCGTAGAGGCCCTCGATCATCGTATCTGGCTCCAGCGAGGTCCAGCGCAGAGCGAGCGGCTGCTCGCCCGCCAACTCGGGCGCTAGGCTGTTGATGATCGGGCCGTGGCGGGTGACGATGACCTCTTCAACGACGGGTTCGCTGCCCTTGACGCGCACTTCCTCGCGGATGACCTCCGCGTCGCACCACTGGCCCTGGTACTCGTACTGCACTTGGGTGCCTGTATCTGCAGGCCGAGCTGGTGCTCGGCGTTCCCAGCCATTTGGATGCATGCGGCCTGGATGGCCGCGATCCCGCAGGTGCTCCACGTAGAGATCCTGCACGTCCGGGAAGCCGTTGGTGAAGCCCCATGCGACGTGGCCGTTGTGCCCGGAGACCACGCCAGGGATGCCGGGGAAGGTGACGCCGGTGACGTTCAGATCACCGCCGGCCAGGTGGTTCTCGTACCAGACGCTGGGCAGGCTCATCATCAGGTGCATGTCGTTGGCCAGGAGCGGCGCACCGGTGGCCGTGCGGGAGCCGGAGAGCACCCAGTTGTTGCTGCCTAGGCCGGCGTCTGCGGAGGGGCCGGCGAAGGGTCGCGCCGCCTCGGCGCGCTTCAGGGCTGCATCGCCAATCGCCGAGTAGTCCACGCCGGTGGGCACGATGCGCGGCCAGCGGTCGAAGTAGTCCGGCTCCAACTCCGCCGCCTGCTCTGGTCCCAGGCGGTCGATCAAGTGCGCGCGCAGGATCTCCGTCTCCCAGTTGACCGACAGGGTCCACGACATCATCTTGATCCACGAGAGCGTGTCGGCGATTCCCCACGGCTCGGGCTGGTAGCGCAGGAGGGTGAACTCGATGGGCAGGCGACCCTGGCGGATGCGGGCGCTCACACCAGCCGCGTAGGCCTCGAGTCCCGCGCGGACGTCGTCGCCGATGAGGCGCACTTCCTGGTCGGCCACCCGCCGCATGCCGATCACACGGAACCAGCGATCCACCGGCACAGTCTTCGCGCCCATGACCTCCGAGAGCCTGCCGGCGATCAGCCGCCGCTGGAAGTCCATCTGCCACAGGCGGTCCTGGGCGTGGACGAAGCCCTGGGCGAAGAACAGATCCCGCTCGCTGTCGGCGTAGATGTGCGGCACGCCCCAGCGGTCGCGGATCACCTCGGCCGGGGCCTCGAGCCCAGGCAGCTTCACTGCCCCATCGGTCTGAGGCAAGCGGCGACGGCTGAGCCACGTGAGTCCAACTCGCAAGACAGGTCCAAGCACGGCATCAACAACCGACATGACCGCACCTCCTCTTCGAACACTAGCCACGCACTGCACGTCACTTGGGATTTGGGGCTTGGGCTTTGGTTTTTATTCTTCCACCCACCCCCTGCTCCGCTCCACCGCCTTCTTCCACCCGGCGTAGGTTTCCGCCCGCTGCTCGTCGCTCCACTGGGGCTCGAAGACCCGGTCCACGCCCCAGTTGGCGCGCAGTTCGTCCAGCCCATCCCAGAGACCGGTCGCCAGCCCCGCGGCATAGGCCGCGCCGAGCGCCGTCGTCTCGTGCACCACCGGGCGCACGACCGGCACGCCGAGCACGTCGGCCTGCAACTGCATCAGGAAGTTGTTGACCGTCGCGCCGCCGTCTACCTTGAGCGCGGTTAGCTCGATGCCGGAGTCAGCGCGCATTGCCTCCAGCACGTCCCGTGTCTGGTAGCAGATGGACTCCAGCGTGGCGCGCACAATGTGGGCGCGGGTCACGTAGCGGGTCAGGCCGACGATGACGCCGCGCGCGTCCATGTCCCAGTAGGGAGCGAAGAGCCCTGAGAAAGCCGGGACGAAGTAGATGCCGCCGGCGTCCTCCACGCTCCGGGCGATCTCTTCACTCTCGGCGGCGCTCTTTATGAGGCTCAAGTTGTCGCGCAGCCACTGCACGGCCGCGCCTGTGATGGCGATGGAGCCCTCGAGCGCGTAGGTCGTCCCCTCAGGGAGACCGTACGCGGCGGTAGTCAACAGGCCGCTCTGCGACGCGATGAGCTCCGGGCCGGTGTTGAGCAGCATGAAGCAGCCCGTGCCGTAGGTGTTCTTGGCCTCGCCGACGTCGTAGCAGGTCTGGCCAAAGAGGGCGGCCTGCTGATCCCCGAGATCGCCGCAGACCGGCACCTCGCCGCCCACCGGTCCGTTGGTCCGTGTCGTGCCGTACAGGGCCGCATCGGACGAGGGCCGGATGCTCGGCAGCATCTGGCGCGGGATGGAGAGGATGTCCAGCAGTTCGCTGTCCCAGTCTAGCGTGCGCAGGTTCATCAGCATGGTGCGAGATGCGTTGGTCACATCGGTGACGTGGGCGCCGCCCTGTGGCCCGCCGGTTAGGTTCCAGATCACCCAGGTGTCCACGTTGCCGAAGACGGCCTCGCCTGCCTCCGCCTTGTCTCGCAACCCGGGGACGTGATCCAGCATCCACCTCACCTTGGGGCCGGAGAAGTAGGTTGCGATGGGCAAACCGGTCTTGTCGCGGAACACCGGCTCCAGCCCGTCGGTCATGAGTTGCTGGCACATCTCGCGGGTGCGGGTGTCCTGCCAGACGATGGCGTTGCACAGCGGCTCGCCGGTGTGGGGGTCCCACACGATGGCTGTCTCCCGCTGGTTGGTGATGCCGATGCTGGCGATCTCCGTTGGCTGGATACCACCCTCGGCCAGCGCGCCGCCGATGACGCGACGCGTCTTGGCCCAGATCTCGTGGGCGTCGTGTTCGACCCATCCGGGCTGGGGATAAATCTGCGTGTGTTCTTCGTACATCGAGGCCACCACCTGACCCTGGTGGTTGAAGACCATGAATCGGGTGCCGGTGGTGCCCTGGTCCACTGCGGCAGCGTATTGTGCCATGAAGTGCCTCCTTTGTGCTCGCGTGGGGTTGTCCAGGACTATACAGCCATTGGGGCAAGTTGGCAAGCCCAACGGGCTTTGGCGTTTGATTCTTGTGGGTGGGAGGGTGCGGTTACCGCGCCCCTACACGACATGGGCGTTTGATACCCCACGTTTGACGCCCGACGTTTGACGTGCCAAGTTTCCCGTTTCACCTCTTGCGTGCTATACTCAGGCCTACTGCAAGTCAGGAGGAGATCCCCTATGCATGTCTTGAAACGGCTCTTCGGCCACGTGCGCTCGTATTGGAAACCGCTGGCTGTCACGGGCGTTCTGCTCTTGCTTCGGGCCGGGCTGAGCCTGCTCCCCCCCCTGTTCCAACGGGAGATCGTGGACCAGGTGATCGGCGGTGGTGAGCTGTCCCGTCTCGGCGTGACGCTCGGGGCCATGGTCGGTGCCTATGCACTGCTGCACCTGGCGGACTTCGGCGATCTGTACATCCGCCACGCACTGGGCGCGCGCTTCATCTTCGATCTGCGAGTGCGTATCTACGACTACCTGCAGCGGCTGTCCCTCTCCTTCTTCGAGCGCACGTCTACCGGCGAGCTGATGTCGCGGGTGACCAACGACGTCAACGCGCTGGAGCAATTCGTCACCCACGGCGTCGCCCTCACGGCGGTGGACTTCCTCCGGCTGATCGGGGCGTCGGCGGTGCTGCTGGCGCTCGACTGGCGGTTGGCGTTGGTCGTGCTGATCCCGTTGCCGGTCATCGCCGTGGGTCTGCGGTACTTCAACCAGTACGCGCGGCCCATCTACCGGCAGGCACGCGATCGGTTGGGCGACATCAATGCCGATCTGCAGGACAACCTGGCCGGCATCCGCGTCATCCAGGCCTTCGGGCAGGAAGATGCGGAGTTGGAGCGCTTCCGCAGGGTCAGCGAGCGCTACTACCAGGAGCGGGTGCGGGTCATCCGCGCCTGGTCCACCTTCTTTCCGGCCCTGCACTTCGTGTCTGCGGTGGGGGGCGTGCTGGTGCTTGGCTTCGGGGCGCGCATGGTTGTCGATGGCCGGGTGTCGTTGGGAACGCTGGTGGCGTTTCTGACCTACATCGTCTCTTTCTACGAGCCCCTGCGGCGGCTGACGGAGGTGGACAACGTCTTTCAGCAGGCCATCGCTGCTGGCGAGCGCATCTTCGAGCTGCTGGACGAAGTGCCGGAGATCCAGGATGCGGGGGATGCGGTCGTGCTGGACGAGGTCGCGGGGAATGTGGTGTTCGACGACGTGCACTTCCGCTATGGCGAAGGCGACGAGGTGCTGCACGACCTCGAGTTCCACATAGCCCCGGGTGAGGTGGTCGCGCTGGTCGGGCCGAGTGGGGCGGGCAAGACCAGCATCGCTAACCTGCTGTGCCGCTTCTACGATCCCATCCACGGCCGCGTGCTGGTGGATGGCCACGATCTGCGCCGGGTTCAGACCTGGTCGCTGCGGAGACACATCGCCGTGGTGTTGCAGGATACGTTTCTGTTCAACACCACCGTGCGCGAGAACCTGCGCTACGGCAAACCCGACGCGTCCGAAGGGGAGATGATCGCCGCCGCCCAGGCAGCCTACGCCCACGAGTTCATCCAGCAACTGCCCCAGGGCTACGACACCGAGATCGGCGAGCGCGGGGTGAAGCTGAGCGGTGGGCAGAAGCAGCGCCTGGCGCTGGCGCGGGCGATTCTGGCCGACCCGCGCATCCTGATCCTGGATGAGGCCACCTCATCGGTGGACGCCGAGGCGGAGTACCTGATTCAGCAGGCGCTGGAGCAGGTGCTGAAGGGGCGCACGTCGCTGGTCATCGCCCACCGCCTGAGCACGATCCGCAACGCCGACAAGATCATCGCGTTGGAGGAAGGGCGCATCCGCGAGGTAGGTGATCACAAAGACTTGCTGGCGCAGGGTGGGCTCTACAGCCAGCTCTACCGGCGGCAGTTGGAACTGGCGGGAAGTGCAACAGAGGAAGGGTGAGGGCTCACGGAGGCTTGTATGTGGTACAGACTGAGTATGTCACCCGGGGCTGACCCCGATTTCATCAGTTCCGCGACGGAGTTGCTGCAATCCACGTCGCGGCACATTATCGCGGCGACGGGCGGGGTGTACTTCGCCTGGCATCTGGTAGCTACGGTAAGCTGGCCGGACACAATGGGGCGGGACCTTTGGCTGATCACGCCGGTGGTCCTGCTCACGTTTGCCCTCGCTCTCTGGATGCTCCCGAGGCGGCTGCTGGCGGCCCAGGCGGTCTGGCAGGTCGGGCTTGCGATAGCTATCACGTTGACTGTCTACGTGTTCCGCCAGCACGAGATAGCCTTCTTCTACGCGTTGCTTCCGCTCATGGCGGTTGTCACAGTGGGTTGGCCGGGCGGCCTGCTCGCGGAGAGCCTGGTGACGGTACTGGTGTGGTGGCTTTCGCGCAGTTCCGCGATGCCCTCACTTCCCGGCACGTATAGCCTGGTGGTGGTCGCCAGTGGCGCTCTGGCCGGGTTGCTGGGATGGGCGGCGGCACGCGCCCTCCTCACGGTGACGCAGTGGTCCATCTTCAGTTTCGAGCGCGCCAGCGAGAAGATGGAGGAGGCGCGCGGGCAGCGGGTGGAACTGAGACAGATCCAGGAAGATCTCATCCTGGCCAATCGCGAGTTGGCTCGGCTTTCGGATCGGCTGAAGACGATGCACCAGGTTGCCGAGGAGGCGCGCCGGGCCAAGGAGGAGTTTGTGGCCAACGTCAGCCACGAACTGCGCACGCCTCTGAATATGATCATCGGTTTCAGCGAGATGATCACCCAAGCGCCCCAGGTGTACGGGGGCAGCCTGCCGCCCACGCTTCTGGCTGACATCGCCGCGATTCAGCGCAACAGCCAGCACCTGGCCAAGCTGGTGGACGATGTGTTGGACCTCAGCCAGATCGAGGCGGGACGCATGGCGCTCAGCAAGGATTGGGCCTCCCTGCGGGATATCATAGACGCCGCGACGCTGGCGGTGCACACGCTGTTCGAGTCCAAGGGACTCTACCTGGAGACGGACGTCCCCTCCGATTTGCCTCCAGTGTTCTGTGACAGCACGCGCATTCGTCAGGTGGTGCTCAATCTGTTGAGCAACGCGGCTCGTTTCACCGAGCGCGGTGGCATACGCATCGCAGTCTGTCAAGAAGAGGACCGCGTTGTGGTCAGTCTCGCCGATACCGGGCCTGGTATCGCTCTGGAGGATCAGGGGAAGCTGTTCGAACCGTTTCAGCAACTGGATAGCTCGATACGCCGCCGCCATAGCGGGAGTGGCCTGGGGTTGAGTATCAGCAAGCGTTTCGTCGAAATGCACAACGGGAGAATGTGGCTGGAGAGCAAGGTGGGCGTGGGCACGACGATCTATTTCAGCCTGCCGTTGAACACCCCCCTCCCCGCCATCTCAGACGGCGGCGGTGTGGGGCGGTGGTTCAGCCCCTTCTACCGGTATGAGGGGCGTAGCAGGCGCTCGAAGGCGCCAGCGCCTCGGCTGGTTCCCCGGTTTGTCATCCTGGAAAAGGGAGAGACGCTCCGGCGGCTGTTCACCCGTTACGTGGACGGGATCGAGATCGTGTCTGCACAGGATGCAGACGAAGCCGTCGATGAACTGAGTCGCTCGCCGGCCCAGGCCCTGATCGTGAACGAGCCTCTGTTCCGGGAAATGCCGGCCTCGCTGGCTCGCTTGGCCAGCCTGCCATACGGCACACCCACGGTGACTTGTTGGGTGCCTGGGGAGGACGAGGCTGCGCAACAACTGGGTGTGGTGCGCTACCTGGTGAAGCCGGTCACCCGCGAGGTGCTGTTGTCCACGTTGGATGGCCTGGGAAGGCATCTGAATACCGTGTTGCTGGTGGATGACAAACCAGAGGTACTGCAGCTCTTTGCGCGCATGCTTTCGGCGGCGCAGCGTGAATACCGTGTCTTGCGTGCAACGAGCGGGCAACAGGCGCTCAGCATGCTGCGTGAGCGGAAGCCCGACGTGATGTTGCTCGACCTGATCATGCCCGGGATGGATGGTTTTCAAGTGATGAGGGAGAAGAGCCGGGATCCATCCTTGCGGGAGATACCTGTGATCATCGTCTCTGCCAAAGATCCCACCGGTGAGCCTATTGTGAGTGACACACTGACCGTGACCCGCAACGGCGGGCTATCTGTGCGCGATCTCCTGGCATGCACCCAGGCTGTCAGCGAGGTTCTTGTGCCGTCTGCGCGATCTGCTGAGCGAGGGCAGAAAGAAAAACCTGTCGCGTGATAGGCTTACGCACGAAGGCGCTCGCACCCAGGGCAAGCGCCAGTTCCTCCTGAGCCAGAATCGTGCACACGACGATGGGCGTGTGCTCTGTCACGGGATGCTGCCGCAGCCACCCCAACACCTCCCAGCCGTCTACCTGGGGCATCATGACATCCAACACGATGATTTGAGGCGAGGACTCCTCTGCCAGGCCCAGCGCTTGTTCCGGGTCCTGCGTGACGATGAGGCGGTAGCGAGTGCCTGCTGTGTAGCGCTGCAGCAATTGCAGGGTATCCGCGTTGTCGTCTATGACCAGCACCGGCAGTTGCTCGAGGGCGGGAAGTGTCAGTGTGGCCTCGAAGGGGTGTTCGCCGCGGGAGATGGCCAACCTGCCGCCGCACAGATGTGCCAGCCGGGTGGCAATATCCAGGCTGGCTGCCTCGGACGCACGGACGGATGCGCGTCCAGCGTCCGCAGTGTGCGCGTTCTCCTGCGTGGGCTTGAGGCCGGGCGGAGTCGGTGTGCACCAGACCCGGACCTCGATTTCCCAGCGCAACGGCTTGGCCGAGATGGTTATCTGACCTCCGAACGCCCGGTGGATGGCTACGCTCAGCACGTTGAGAATCGCCTGCCGTAGGGCGACTGGATGCACGGCGAGATTGGGCAGCTCGTCAGCCAACGTGGTTTCCAGGTGCACCCTGTGCTGGACGGCCAGTGGGCGCGCCAGGTCCAGGACAGCAGGCAACGTCTGGGACAGGTCCGCAGCGATCTCTGGCGGAGCCTCCTTCAGCCAGGCCAACTCCTCGTTCACACTTGGGCTTATAGCAGGACTGGGCGCTGTGATCTGAGTGGAGGCTCCCATCTCCGGGACTTCGGGCGCACGATCAGCGGACTGCCCGGATGTCTGTATCCGCTGCATCCCTGCCGGCATGATGTCCGTGGATGCACGATCAACGTCCGCCGACGCACGATCAACGTCCGCCGTGTCCGTGTGCACCTTGGCCTCTAGCTGGAACTGGTCCCAGAGGTGATAGGCCAGGGCCTCCAACGCCGCGTGCTGCTCACGCCTCAGGTGCCGGACACTCATGCCCAGTTGACTGGCTACCTCTTGTTGGCTGAATTGCTGTACGTATCGGTACAGCAGGAGGTCGTAGATCCGCCTGCTGTGTGAGCGAGGCAACTCATCGGGCTTGGGCTTGAGGGATTCGATGGCCTCGGTCAGGATGCGCTGCAGGGAGGAAGGGGTATCGAAGCGCTCGGCTACGCCAAATAGGGCGGCCAGAGGGCTGCGACGCAGTCGATCGGGATCATATAGATGGTTCAAGGCGTCGCGCAGCTGCTTTAGAAACTGCTCACTCGTCAGCATATCTCGCCATGTCCGCTTGGTGGCCCTTTTCTGACCTCATTCAGGCCGAAAACTCGCCACCGAGAGGGAAGTCTATGCTATTATACAGGAGACGGCATCCGCTGGCAACCGGCTTTTCCCGACGCACGGTCGACGGACCGCCAGCATGTTGCCTGCATGACGTCCGCAGACGCACGACCGACGGACCGCCGGCGTCCTGCCGGCATGATGTCCGCAGGCGCATGACCGACGGATCGCCAGCATCTTGCTGGCATAGGGCACGGTCCCTGCGTCCAAGCACAGATGCGATCCAAGTTCCGCCTTCGACTCCGGTCGAGTTGGTGGTATCCGATACACGTTGCATTCCTTCACACACGAGAGGATAGAGGTGAGAGGAGGTGCCATATACGAGGGAGATGGATAACTGTCGTGTTGCGGGGATTGTGCTGTAGGGATCTCTGATATAGAATGTAAGGAGGGAAAGATGTCTCGGAAACTGTACCTGTTTGTCACCTTGTGTCTGATTGGGGCGATGCTTCTCGCGGCCTGCGGTGCGCCGACGCCTACTGAGGAACCTGCTCCCGAGCCTGTCGAGGAAGAGGAAGCACCGGTGGTGGAGGAAGCCCCAGCGGGCGCTGGTGAGGTCGAGATCTTCAGTTGGTGGACGGCCGGGGGTGAGGCCGAGGGCCTGAATGCCATGTACGAGGTCTTCGCGGGCCAGCACCCCGACGTTGAGGTCATCAACGCCACGGTGGCGGGCGGCGCGGGGATGAATGCCAAGGCGGTGCTGGCGACCCGGATGCAGAGCGGGGATCCGCCGGACTCGTTCCAGGTGCACGCAGGGCACGAGTTGATCGACTCGTGGGTGAAGGCGGGCAAGATGGAGCCGGTCACGTTCATCTTCGAGGAGAACGGCTGGCTGGACAGCTATCCGCCCGGCGTGATAGACGTGCTATCGTACGACGGGGAGATCTGGAGCGTGCCGGTGAACATCCACCGGTCGAACGTGCTGTGGTACAACAAGCAGGTGTTCGCGGACAACGGTGTGGAGCCGCCGGAGACGTTCGACGAGTTCTTCGCGGCGGCTGAGACGTTGCAGGGGGCAGGGGTGACGCCGTTGGCGTTGGGTGACAATGGGATCTGGGCGGCGACGCACCTGTTCGAGTCAGTCCTGCTGGGCGCGATGGGGCCTGATGCCTACCGCGGCCTGTGGGACGGCAACACCGACTGGAACAGCGCCAAGGTCCGGACGGCGCTGGAGACATTCGCGCGGATGATGGAATACGTGAACGAGGATCACGCGGCGCTGTCGTGGGATCAGGCGGCGCAGCTCGTGGCCGACGGGGACGCGGCGATGACGATCATGGGGGACTGGGCGGAGGGCTACTTCAAGTCCATTGGAATGACGCCCGACGTGGAGTTCGGCTACGTGCCGGCACCGGGGACGGGGGGCACGTTCATCATGCTCTCCGACTCGTTCGGCCTGCCTATGGGAGCGCCGAACCGTGACAGCGCGGTAGCGTGGCTCACGGTGTGTGGGTCGAAGGAAGGGCAGGATGCCTTCAACCCGCTGAAGGGCTCGATCCCGGCGCGCACCGATGGCGACCGAGAGCTGTACGACGCCTACCTCCAGTCGGCGATGGATGACTTCGCCTCCAACGAGATCGCTCCCAGCCTGGCGCACGGCGCTGCGGCGTCGGAGGGTTGGGCGACGGCCTTCAACGACGTCATGACGCTCTTCGTCTCTGACCTGGACGTCGCGTCTGCTCAGGACGGCTTCGTCCAGGCAGCTACGGAGGCTGGCGTGACGCTGTCGGAGGAGGCCGGTGGCGAGGTCGAGATCTTCAGTTGGTGGACGGCCGGGGGTGAGGCCGAGGGCCTGAACGCCATGTACGAGGTCTTCGCGGGCAAGCACCCTGACGTCGAGATCATCAACGCCACGGTGGCGGGTGGCGCGGGGATGAATGCCAAGGCGGTGCTGGCGACCCGGATGCAGAGCGGGGATCCGCCGGACTCGTTCCAGGTGCACGCAGGGCACGAGTTGATCGACTCGTGGGTGAAGGCGGGCAAGATGGAGCCGGTCACGTTCATCTTCGAGGAGAACGGCTGGCTGGACAGCTATCCGCCCGGCGTGATAGACGTGCTATCGTACGACGGGGAGATCTGGAGCGTGCCGGTGAACATCCACCGGTCGAACGTGCTGTGGTACAACAAGCAGGTGTTCGCGGACAACGGTGTGGAGCCGCCGGAGACGTTCGACGAGTTCTTCGCGGCGGCTGAGACGTTGCAGGGGGCAGGGGTGACGCCGTTGGCGTTGGGTGACAATGGGATCTGGGCGGCGACGCACCTGTTCGAGTCAGTCCTGCTGGGCGCGATGGGGCCTGATGCCTACCGCGGCCTGTGGGACGGCAACACCGACTGGAACAGCGCCAAGGTCCGGACGGCGCTGGAGACATTCGCGCGGATGATGGAATACGTGAACGAGGATCACGCGGCGCTGTCGTGGGATCAGGCGGCGCAGCTCGTGGCCGACGGGGACGCGGCGATGACGATCATGGGGGACTGGGCGGAGGGCTACTTCAAGTCCATTGGAATGACGCCCGACGTGGAGTTCGGCTACGTGCCGGCACCGGGGACGGGGGGCACGTTCATCATGCTCTCCGACTCGTTCGGCCTGCCTATGGGAGCGCCGAACCGTGACAGCGCGGTAGCGTGGCTCACGGTGTGTGGGTCGAAGGAAGGGCAGGATGCCTTCAACCCGCTGAAGGGCTCGATCCCGGCGCGCACCGATGGCGACCGAGAGCTGTACGACGCCTACCTCCAGTCGGCGATGGATGACTTCGCCTCCAACGAGATCGCTCCCAGCCTGGCGCACGGCGCTGCGGCGTCGGAGGGTTGGGCGACGGCCTTCAACGACGTCATGACGCTCTTTGTCTCTGACCTGGACGTCGTGTTTGCTCAAGATGGCTTCGTCCAGGCCTGCGCGGATGCGGGCGTGTGCCAGTGACCCGCTGAGGCCTGACTGGTTGAGGATGAGATAGACACACTGTGGTCGTCGCCGCGCCTGGGCGCGCGCTCGGGCGCGGCGGCGATCATGCAATGAAGTCAACGGATGCACAACCCACGGACCGCCGGCATGTTGCTGGCATACGGATCGCCGGCATCTTGCTGGCATGATGTCCGCGGAATGGAGGTGACGCATGGCATATGCACGCCGCGAGCGGTGGATCGCGTTTTTTATGATTCTCCCGTCTATTGTCTTGATCGCGATATTTGTGTATGGCTTCATTAGCTGGACCGCCGTGGTATCTCTCTCCAAGTGGGATGGGGTCACGCCCGACTATAGCTGGGCCGGGATGGAGACCTTCAGGCAGCTTTTCGCCAGGGATGGTGGTGTGTCGGCCAAGCGCTTCACGATTGATCTTTGGAACACGCTCTTCTTCACAGTTTTCTTCTTGGTGATCTGTGTAGCCATCGGGCTGTTCCTGGCTATTCTTCTTGATCAGAATGTGAAAGGGGAGGGTGTCTTCAGGACGATCTATCTTTTCCCTATGTCGCTTTCATTCGTCGTCACCGGCGTGGTTTGGCAGTGGATCTTCGCACCTGGTACGGGGACACGCCCGCGTGGGGTCAACGCATTGCTGAACATAGTGGGGCTCGATGCGCTGCGTTGGGGATGGTACACAGACACCCGTAGCATCGGTCCCTTTCACGTGGCCCTGATTCCCGTGATCATCGCTGCCTCCTGGCAGCTTATCGGATACACGATGGCCATGTACCTGGCAGGGCTGCGTGCTGTTCCCGATGAACTGCGCGAGGCCGCCCGCGTGGATGGTGCCAGCGAGTACAGACTGTACCAGCATATCATCCTGCCGATACTGAGGCCAATCACCCTGAGCGCTCTCATCGTCCTGGGCCACACTTCATTGAAGATCTTCGACCTGGTCTATACGATGACCGGGAAGGGACCGGGATTTGTAACCGACGTGCCCGGCATCTTCATGTTCGAGACGACGTTCCGAGGTAACCACTATGCCCAGGGAGCGGCCATATCGATGATTATGCTGTTCATGGTCGCTCTGGTGATCATCCCTTACCTGAGGATCAGTCTGCGACGAGAGGTGGAACTATGACCCGGCGCTTCAACCCCATGAGAATCGGCGTCTATGTATTGCTTGTCGCTTTCGCCATTCTCTTCCTGGTGCCTGTGTATGTCATGCTTGTCAGCGCGCTGAAGACCTTTGCCGAGGTGCAGGACCTATCCAGGATGTGGAGCCTGCCCGCCGGCATCAACATGGAGAGCTTTGTCTCTGCGTGGGCGGGTATTCCGGAAAAGGGCTTGCGCGGGTTGTCTCAGAACCTGCTAAACAGTGTGAACCTGACCATCCCGGCAACCCTCTTGTCATCCATGCTGGGATCGCTGAACGGCTATGTGCTCTCCAAGTGGAAGTTTCGCGGCGCCGACGTGATCTTCCCCCTGATGTTGTTCGGGATGTTCATCCCCTATCAGAGCATTCTGATTCCTTTGACGCAGACCCTCTCCACCATCGGCCTGGGGGGAACGCTGTGGGGCCTCGTGCTGGTCCACGTTGTATACGGCATCCCGATCACCACACTCATCTTCCGGAACTACTACGCAGGGGTTCCCACTGATATCGTGGAGGCGGCTCGTATCGATGGCGCGGGCATTCTGGGGGTCTACTGGCGGGTGATGTTCCCTGTTTCGCTGCCCGGCTTCGTCGTAGTCATCATCTGGCAGTTCACCAGCATCTGGAACGAGTTTCTGTTCGCCGTCTCCATCCTGCAGAAGCCAGAGCTTCAGCCGGTCACGGTGGCGCTGCGGAATCTGTCCGGGAGCCAGATTAAAGAGTGGAACATGGTTATGGCAGGAACGGTCATCGCCGCTCTGCCAGTGTTGCTCATCTACATTGTCATGGGGCGTTACTTCATCCGGGGGTTGTTGGCTGGTTCGGTGAAGGGATAGCGGCGGACGATTCAGCCGTTTTCCAGCAGCCGCAGCCGCACCAGTGCCAGTGCGGCGTCGGCGGCCCATTCGCGTACGCGAGCGCGGTCGCCGTTGAAGCTGAGCTTGCGGCAGGTCTGCTGTCCCCGCAGGTTCACCGCTACGTGGACCTCGCCGTAGGGCCGCCCGGCGGTGCTGTCGTCAGGGATGCAAACTGCCCCCACGCCCACACCGATGTCGGCACCCGTTGCCTGCCGGGCGGAGTCGGCCATCGCCAGGGCGACCGCTTCATCGTTTTCTACAGCTTCTTCTTCTGAGTTGAGGATCGCGCTGCGTCGGAACCAGCGCTCGCTACCTGCGGGCTGGGTCAGCCGGGCGGCCAACAGCCCACCGGTGCCCAGTTCCGCCGTGGCGATCGTCATCCCCCGCTCAGCAAGAAGGTCGGCCAACACCTGCGGCAGATCGCGCCCATCGTCGCTGATGATGTACCGTCCCATCTGGGCGCGCAGTGCTGCCAGGTCCGCCTCAAGCAGTTGCTCGGCCTCCTCCCGCGTCTTGCCGCTCGCTGTTACCTCAATGGCGATGGTGCCCCGATGGGGCAGGAGCCCTAGCAGTGGGTTGCGATCCCGTGCCATCATCGGCAGGATGCGCTCATTGATCCCGGACTCTGGCAGGCCGTAGACCTTGAGGATTCCCGTTCGCACGCGGCGGACGTTGGTCATACGTCCGTAGTCCGTCTCCACAAATTCTCGTAGCCGTGGCAGGATGAATTTCTCCAGCATGCCCTCCATCTCGTAGGGAATGCCGGGCGTGACGAAGACGTGCCGCTCGTTCACTGGCAGGTAGAACCCGGCGGCGGTGCCCCGGTCGTTGTAGATGATGTGGCTGCCGGCGGGCACCTGGGCCTGGATGCGGTTGCTCTCCGGCATCGTGCGGCCCCGGTGCGTGAAGCGCGCCCGAATGCGCTCCAGTGCCTCGGCGTCTTCCACCAGCTCCCGGTCGAAGTGCGCGGCAATCGCCTGGCGGGTCAGATCGTCCTCCGTGGGCCCCAGTCCACCCGTGACGATGAGTACCTCGGCCACCTCCAGGGCGGTGCACAACCCGCGATGGACGGCTTCCAGTTCGTCTCCCACAGTCAGGTGAAGGACCACCTCGGCGGGCAAGAGCGCCAACCGTCGCGAGATGGTCTGGGTGTTGGTGTCCAGGCGATACCCGCACGTCAGTTCGTCGCCGATGGTAAGGATGGCTGCTTTCATCTAGCAATGGCCTCCCGCGCGACCCGCCGTCCCATCTCCACCGCGTAGTTGGTCCCGCGATCCCATGGATAGACCTGGCTCATGGTCGCCATCCATAGCCCGGGAATGGGTGTCTTCAGAGGGGGAATGTTGCGCGAATGGTGAAGGGTTGGGACCGGCTGGGCGTATTTCTCTGTGAACATCCAGCTGGCCCGTATCCAACTGGGTTGGAAGTCCGGGTTGATCTGTTTCAGTCCTGGCAAGTAGGTCTCCAGCAGCTTCTCTTTGCTATAGCTGAGATAAGGGTGATCGGGGGGTAGGTAGTCGCCACAGTATACGAGGTGGTCGCCACCGTAGTGCTCGCGCGAGACGTAGTTGGTATGCTCGACCAATCCCATGAAGGGGAGTCCTTCCCCTGCCGGTATGTTGACCCAATAGTGCCCATCGGTCATGTGGTGCTTGAGGGCCAGGATGAGCACTACCGCTCCCATGGATTTGAGCCCCTCCAGTTTCCCCGCGTAGTTGGCAGGAAGGTCAGGGGTCAGCCGTAGCATCTCTTGTGGAGAGCAGGTGGCGATGACTTGGTCGTGTTGATGGACGAAGCCGGTCGCCGTCTCCAGCCGCAAGCGGCCATGGGTGACCGGGTGAACGGCCTGCACCATTATCTCAAGGCGCACCTCTCCACCCTGGGCACGCACGTGCTCGACCAGGAGATCAGCGAAACGTTGGAATCCGCCGACGAAGTAGCCCAATCGGGCGCTGCGCTTGTACGCCCTGGCCCACATCCAGGCCATGTTCACGTCTCGATAATACTCCTCGCCGAATTTGCTGACCAGGAGCGGTCTCCACCACACATTGTAGGCCCTCTCGCCGACTGCCCGGCGCAACCATTCGTCCGCCGAAACGTGCTCCAACGCCTGCCAGTTCTTGGTCAGTGTCAGATAGAACGCCACCAGCCCGACCCGTAGGCGATCTGTCAGCGACAGGGGGGCGAAACCAAGCATCCGGATGGCACGGTGCACCTGCGAGGCCGGGACGAACTTCAACCAGGGGACTGGACTGTCAAGGGGGTAGATCCGGCCTTGGTGGTAGGTGGACGTAGTAGGCCAGGGGAAGAATAGCCGGTCGCGTGCTCCCAGTTCGTCTATCAGTCCGATGACATCCTTGTCGGAGGCGAACCAGTGGTGGTAGAAGTGCTCCAGGTGCCATTCCCACCGTTCGTCGCGGAATCCCGCCGCCAGTCCTCCCGCGTAGGGTCGTGCCTCGTAGACCGTGACCGTGTGGTTTCGCTTCGTCAACTCGTATGCACATGCCAGGCCGGTTACACCGGCGCCGATGACGCCTATGTCCATGGGAATGGCTCCCGAGCTTGTCGGTTCGTATCACGCATCACGTTCAATGCCTCGGACGCGCGGATCCGGCGGACGTCGATCGCACGTCTGCCCCATCTTGGTCGCGTGCAGGCTGTGAACTTCCGGTTGCAGCCAGTGTTTGGTCCAGGTCTGCCTTCCTAAGGCCACCGCGCCACATGAACCACAGGCCAGCCAGTGTCTCCGTGCACCACAGGACGGCGTGCAACAGCGTCTGATAGCTGATTGCTGTGTTCTGGGGAACACCGACGCGCGTCAGCACCAGGATGGATGGCGCGTCGAAAGTGCCCAGGTTGCCCGGCCCCGAGGGAAGCGCCGTGCCTAGATTCGCCGCGCCGCTCATGAGCAGGAGGTGGTGGAAGTTTAACCCAAATCCGAAAGAATTCATCAGCAGACGGTAGCTCAACGTCTCGGCGGCCCATACAGCAAGTGAGGCCCCCAGAACCAGGGTCAGCTTCCCAACAGATCGGATGGAGGCGAAGCCACGGATGAAGCGGACGGTGATACCGTACAACTGCAGGCGGAAACGGTGTGGGACCAGCCGGGCGATGAGCCATTCTGCCACGTGCTCGACGAGACTGGGCCATAGCACAATCGCGTAGACCAGTGCCAGCGCGGCGCCGAAAACCGCCACTGCGGCCCACAGGATGTAGCGTAGATAGACGGGTATGCCCCCGATGAGGGCTGCGAGGATGAGAAACAGGATCATTGTCAGTCCATCGAAGACGCGCTCAACCAGAATGGACGCTAACCCGGCCGCGGCAGAAACGGCGTTACGTCGCCGCAGCAGCAATACACGCACGATTTCGCCCGTGCGGAAGGGGTAGACGTTATTCGCACCCCGACCCATGGCCATCGTCGGCAGGAGTTCGTGCAAGGGGATATGCCGCTCTGAGGACAGAAGCGTCTGCCACCGGGCGGTGCGGGCCACAAGCGCGAGCAGATATAGCGCCACCGCGGGCACGATCCAGAGGTACTGCGCTTGCCTGAAGGCGAGCCAGACGTCCCGTGGCTGCAGGTTGTGGATGGCGATGTACAGAGACGCGCCGCTCACCATCAGGCCGACGACGACCCTCCAGCCGACGCGGACGTTGATCGTGCGTCCGCGGCGTGCCTCTTCTGGTATGCTATTCACCTGTCGGCAATCCGTCGTTCTGTCGTGGCCCGCTCTTGTCATCGGAAGGTATCATACAAGTACGTCATTCTACCACACCTCTCTCAAACGACAACACCGGCCGGCCTACTCAATTAGGCCGGCCGGTCTGGGCTTGGTTCAGTGTCCCGTCCAGTCAATTGACCTGTTGTATCCCCCGTTGCCGCAACGCCTCGTAAAGCATCACCGATCCTGCCACGGATGCGTTGAGCGAGATCACCCGGCCACGCATGGGTAGGCGTAGCAGGAAATCGCAGCGCTCGCGCACTAATCGGCGCAAGCCTCCCCCTTCGCTGCCCACCACCAGCGCCAGCGGGATGTTCAGATCGGATTGGTAGCAGGGTTGCGCACTGCGCGACGTATCCAGTCCGGCCACCCACACGTCGTGTGCTTTGAGTTTCCGAATGGTTTCCACCAGGTTGGTCACCTGTGCGACCAGCAGGTGCTCTACTGCGCCTGCCGAAGCGTGGACCACCGCCGGTGTGATGCCCACTGCCCGCCGTCGCTGGATCACTACCCCGTGTGCGCCCACAGCTTCGGCCGTGCGCAGCAGGCTCCCCACGTTCTGGGGGTCCTGGAGCAGGTCGAGCAGCAGGAGCAGGGGCGCTTGTTGCCGGGACTGAGATGCTGCCAGGATGGCATCGAGTGAGCTGTAGGGATACTCACTTGTCTCCATTGCCACGCCCTGGTGGTTAACCTGGCCAAGGTGGTCCAGCTTCCGGCGCTCGACGTAGCTTACCGGCGCGCCTGCCTGATTGGCCATGAGAACGATCTGGCCGATGGCATCAGTCTGTCGGATGCCATCGGCGAGGGTGACTCGGTAAGTTGTGCGCCGTCCTGCTCGTAGCGACTCGTGGACTGCATGCCGACCGTACAGGGTTTCTCTCATGCGTCGTGATCCAACCGCCAGGTTGGCCCTTCGGAGCGGTCCTCAACCGCAATGCCTAGTTTCTTTAGCTGCTCACGCAGCGTGTCGGCTTGTTTCCAATCCTTGGCTTCGCGATATCGCTGCCGGATGTCAAGAATGACGTCCATCAGCCCCTCGACCAGTTCGCCACCGACCTCCTGGGACAAGTCATCGGGGATAATGCCCAACACCTTGCCGCCCAAGTCACGGTAGAGGCTGTCCATCGCCGCCAGTGTGCCTCGGCTCACCGGTTGTCCCGATGCCAGCAACGTGTTCACCGATTTGCTGAAATCGAAGAGGGCGGCAATCGCCTGCGGCGTGTTGAAGTCATCATTCATGGCCTCTATGAACGCATCGCGATGTGGGTCCAGGTCGGTGATGTAGGAGAGATCCGCCGTGCCGGACGGCATGGCGTATTCCATCCGCGTGCGCAGTGTGCGTACCGTGTTGTGCAGCCGCTCGATTCCACGCTCGGCGGCCAACACCGCGTCACGGCTGAAGTCAATGGGCCCTCGATAGTGGCTCGACAGGATGAAGAGCCGGATCGCCTCTGGGCTGTAGAGCTTGAGTGCATCCTTGATGGTAAGGAAGTTGCCCAGGCTCTTGCTCATCTTGATCTCATTGACGGTCAGCGATCCGACCAACAGCCAGTAGCGGGCGAAAGGCTTGCCGGTGGCGGACTCGGATTGCGCGATTTCGCACTCGTTATGCGGGAAGATGTTGTCCAGCCCACCGCCGTGAATGTCAAATGACTCGCCCAGGTACTTGGTTGACATCGCCGTGCATTCGACGTGCCAGCCAGGGTAGCCCCAACCCCAGGGCGAAGGCCACCGGAGAATGTGCCCTGACTCAGCGTGTTTCCACAGCGCGAAGTCCGCCGGGTGCCGTTTCTCCTCGCGCACGGCCACACGGGCACCGGGCTGTAGGTCATCCACCTTATGCCCGGAGAGTCTGCCATATTCGGGAAACTTCTCTACCGAGAAATACACGTCGCCCTCTGCCGTTTCATACGCGTATTCCTTCTCCAGCAGTGTCTTGACCGTCTCAATCTGTTCGGGGATGTGGCAACTGGCACGGGGAGAGATGTTGGGGCGTGTGACGCCTAGTGCGTCCATGTCCTCGAAGTAGGAGCGGGCGTACTTCTCCACCAATTCCATGGGTTCGACCCGATCTCTTCGCGCTCCCTTGAGTATGCGATCCTCTCCGGTGTCCAGGATGTGGCCGACATCGGTGATGTTCTGAACGTATCGGACTTCGTAGCTCAGATGGCGCAGGTAGCGCACGACAACGTCCATCGCGACGTACGTCTTGGCGTGGCCTAAGTGAGCGTGGTCATACACCGTGGGGCCGCAGACGTACATGCCCACGCGACCTCTCTCCAATGGTTCAAAAGGCCCTTTCTCGCGGGTCAAGTAGTTGTATACTCGGAGACTCATTTCGTCGTCCTCCAGCATTTTCGGCTATGTCAATCTGGCGAATAGCATCCGGCCCGCCGCTGTTTGCAGTACTTTGGTCACAACCACTTCCATATCCTGATGGAGATACGGCTTCCCATCTTCTATCACGACCATGGTGCCATCATCCAGGTATGCCACACCTTGCCCGATCTCCTTTCCCTCCTGAACGATCTTCACGCTGATTCGCTCGCCGGGGATGAAGAGGGCTTTGACGGCGTTGGCGAGTTCATTGATGTTGAGCACCCGTACGCCCTGCAACTCCGCTACACGGTTGAGGTTGTAGTCGTTGGTGACGATGGCACAGTGTAACCGCTTGGCCAGCAGCACCAGCTTATCGTCAACCTCATGCACACCCTCAATATCCATGTCCGTGACGCGTACCGGCGTAACGGATTCGTTCTGCAGCCGGTGCAGCATCTCCAGCCCGCGACGCCCTCGGTTGCGACGTAGAGTGTCAGAGGAGTCGGCGATATGCTGGAGCTCGGTCAGCACGAAACGCGGAACCAGCATCTCGCCTTCGATGAACCCGGTCTGGCTGATGTCTGCAATGCGCCCATCGATGATAACGCTGGTATCCAGCAACACAGGGCCGTGGCGGCTAGCTGCTGCCTCCCCGCTTTCCCCTCTTGCCGGCCACTGCCCGCGGATGATGCTCGTGATGTCATGCTGGCGAGTGATCATCACCATAATGCCCAGGTAGCCAAAGAGCACGGCGGCAACGAAAGGCAGTATCTGGCTGAAGGGTGGCGGAAGCAGCGAGAGTGGGAACGAGGACAGCGCGGCAATGATCAATCCAATGATCAGCCCGAGTACCGCGGCAAGCAGTTGCTGCACGGGGGCCTGGCGGATGCGCTTGCGCAAGGCCAAGAAGGGCCGCACTGTCACGTAGGGCGTCAGCACCAGACCGCCCAGGGCACCCACGAGCAAGAAGATCGGCGCGTACTGGTAGGGTGAGCGCCCCAGTTCGCTTGCCATGTAGACACCCAAAGAGGCCCCACCGGCTGCCAGCAGGATCATACCAACGATACGAGAGATGAATTCTGCACTCAAGAGTAAGCCTCCCACCGAGTTCGCGAAGCGTATATGGAAACAGGTGAGCACCAGCACGGCTCTCACCTGCCAATAGATGCCCCGTCTGGCCTGGTGATAGCAGGCCCGGGCACGGTTCCATCCCCATGTCAGACGACTTCGCGATACGAAAGGGTGGATATGATGATCAAGTTGAACACGCGGAATCGAGCCATATAATGGATGATGAGGGCCGTGATAAAACCGGTCATATCTTAGCACAATCACCGTCAAAAGTCAAAGGAGGACAACCTGCTGTGCCCGAAGCAACACTCGGTGTGGGTATTTCAGAAGCCGCAGTGATCGCTTGCTGCCCGGCCGCCCGGCGCTCAATGGGCATTTTCCCATTAGTGGATTATAATATAGGGGCAATTGCGACTGTCCCAAGCCGGACGCGGCGTCGAACGCCGGTGATGGGGACAGGAATACAGACGTCAACGAATGCTGGAAGGGATTATGGCGGGAGATCTGGGACTGTGGCGTGTTTGACTATGCTGCGCGTGGTATCTCGCTTGTCTCTGCCTGCAACACGCTGTACAATTGGGGAACCGTGATTCATCTTGGGCACTTGAGAGGTCTCTTCGCTGGACGAAGAGGCAAGCCCAAGGTTGCGAAAGGGTAGGCACTCGAACATCCTTTGTGGACTGGAAGCATGGAGCAACCGAGATGTGTAGATGCATTGGTGTACTGAATTACAAGGGGGGCACTGGAAAGACAACCACAGTGGTGAACCTGGCCGCTGGCCTGGCAATGCAGGGAGCGCATGTTCTTTGTGTTGACCTGGATCCCCAGGGTAGCTTGGCGACGTGTTTGGGTGTACGCTATAATCATTCCCTGGCACACATACTGCTGGGGCAGGCGGACCCGCAGTCCTGCATCGTCCAGGCGCGGGACAATCTCGATCTCATCGCCAGCGATAGTAGTCTACTTCAGGCTGAGGGAGAACTCTGGCGTATGGGTGACTCTCGCTCGGCTCGCCAGTTGCTCACGAACAGGATGCGCGGCGTGGATGATGTGTATGACTACATCATACTAGATTTCTCCCCTTCGGTGAGTCTCCTGAGCGAGAGCGGGCTTCAGTACGTCAGGGAGCTCATCGTGCCGGTTGCGATGAGCTATCTGGCTATGATGGGGACGCGGCAGGTGATCGAGACACTTAGGAGCGTGGGCCGGATACCTGGTCATCGTGTGTGTCTTTATCTGATTGTCCCCACGCTCTACTCCCGCCGTCTGAGGCAGGATCGCGAGGTCTTAGGCGTGCTGCAGCGTCACTTCGCTGACCGTGTGACCGAGCCGGTACGCAAGAACGTGAAGCTTACTGAGGCACCCAGTCACCACAAGACGATATATGAGTATTCACCCCGCAGTGCGGCGGCAACTGACTACGGACGGTTGGTGGAGAGGGTTCTTCGTGATGGCTAAAGAGGAAAAGGCGGGAGAAAGCCAAGAGACCAAAGAGGTCTTGGGCGATGATCCGTTCGCTGAACTGGACATGGGTTGGCTGGACCGGGAAGAGGGTGCCGTGTCCGTTGAAGTCCTGGGGCACGATCCATTTGAGGACATGGATGCGGGGTGGATGGCGTTGGGTGCCGATGGTGCTTTTCCTGAGTCCGCTCAGCCTGAGGCTGAGGTTGCATTCGATGAGATAGAGGCCAGGCCCGTTCCGGTTGTGGACCGGGAGGAGGCTGTTGAGCAGGTCGTCGTAGAGGAGCTTGCGCTTGGCCCCGATGTCCTGGAGGAGTTCGTCGTCGAGGAATTGGTTGCCGAACCACCGGTCGTCGCGCCGCCCGTCGCAGAAGCTCCGCTGCCTGCCCAGCCCAGCCCCCCGGCGGCCGTGCCGGTGGTGCCTTCTCCCGCGGGCGTTGCGCGTGCAGAGATCCTCAAGCCCGCCGCTACGTTCCATTTCCCCGCTGACTTCAAGTGGGGCGTTGCCACGGCTGCCCACCAGGTCGAGGGTGGCAATGTGCACAACGACTGGTGGACGTGGGAACAAGAGGAAGGCCACGTCAAGAATGGCCATACGTCCCGGCTGGCGTGCAACTGGTGGGAGCGTGCCGAGGAGGATTTCGAGCGCGCCGCGGATGTGGGCTTGAACGCACTGCGTCTTTCAGTCGAGTGGTCGCGTATTGAGCCTCAGCCGGGCGTGTTCGACGATTCGGCTCTGGAGCGGTACGGCCAGATGTTGCAGGGCCTGCGCGCGCGCAACATCGAGCCCATGGTCACGCTGCATCATTTCACCAATCCCCGTTGGTTGGCGGAGCAGGGCGGTTGGGAGGCGCCGGAGACGATCCCGCTGTTCGCACGCTTCGTGCGCCGAGTTGTCGAAACGCTGGGGCAGTATTGCGATCTTTGGTGTACCATCAACGAGCCCAATGTATATGGCATACTGGGCTACCTCGAGGGGATCTTTCCGCCGGGACAGTCTGATCTGAAGGTTGCTATGCGCGTTATCCGCCACATGCTGATGGGGCACGCTGCTGCCTATCGGGAGATCCATACGCTTCAACCCCAGGCCCGTGTTGGGCTCGCTCACAACATGCGGGTCTTCGATCCGGTGAACCCGGGTTCGCTGCTGGACCGCCGGGTCACGCGGGTGACGGACAAAGCCTACAACCAGGCGATCCTCAGCGCGTTGACGCGGGGCCGTTGGGTTCAGCCTCTTGGCTTTGGCTTGGCCTGGAAGCTGCGGCGCACGCTCGATTGGATTGGTCTCAACTACTACACGCGTGACTTGGTCGCATTCGACCGCACGCAGAATCAGGCGCTCTTCAACCGCAGGTTGCATGCCGATGGGGCCGAATTGCTGGACGGTAATTATGGCGAGTTCTACCCCCCTGGCATGTTGCGCTGCATAAAGCGTCTGTCACGTCTGGATCTGCCCATCTACGTCACGGAGAACGGTATCCCCGACGCTGACGACGATCAGCGCCCTCGCTATCTTCTAACCCACGTTCACCAGATGTGGCGTGCGATCCAGTTCTGCTACCCTGTGAAGGGGTATTATCACTGGACGTTGGTGGACAACTTCGAGTGGGCCGAGGGATGGACGCTGCGTTTTGGTCTCATCTCGCTTGATCCTCACACCCAGGAGCGCAAGCCACGGCAGAGTGCTGAACTCTATGCCGAGATTGTCCGGTCTAACGCCATCACGTCTCAGATGATTGACACTTACGCGCCAAGACTGCGGGCCGAGCTATTGCCTGGGTAACGTGGGCTAGTGCACAAGTCAGGCTAACAAGGGGGCATTGGGATGAACAGGCGACACATCGCGATGGTGGTCGTGTTGGGCCTGGTATTTCTGTTGCCTGCGTGCGCCGGTGAGGGGGAGACAGACGATCCCGTGCCACCGGATCTCGATCAGATGCCACTTGTGCTCGCCCAGCCCTACCTCCAGGCCGGCTACGAGTTGGCTGGCTACCACGAACTCGACGCTGATGGCGACGGTGTTGAAGAGACGGTGGCGGTTCTGACTTTGAAGCTGCCGGTGGCGGAGTCACACCTGGGCGATTCCTACGTACTTGCCTTTGCCAGGCAGGGCGCGAGCTGGGGCCTGGTGAGCAATCAGTTGTTGGATGGCGCCAACGCCAGTGCGCAAATGCGTGACTTGACCGGCGACGGCGTTCCGGAGTTGCTGGTTTTCACCGAACTGGCCGACACCCAGATGGGTGATTTCGTGACGCCCGTGCACTATACGGACTATCTGAGGGTGTTCGCCTGGACGCCGGGTCCACACCTCGTGGAGCTGGGCACGTTCAGCAGCAGTCTGTCCGGCGTGTTGCGCCCACGTTCGGCCGTGGGTGACTGGGGCGGTCAGCCGGCTATCCAGACCGTGCGGGATCTCCCCCCGGTTGGAGGTCCAGCCTTGTGGCCGTTCCGTGTCGAGACGTTTGCCTGGGATGGACAGGGATTTGCCAGCGTGGAGGTGCAGGAGCGCCGCCGAATCTCACCGATTATCGTCTGGGCGGTGAGTCGCAATGCCCCCTGGACGGCGGCGTTCCTAGTTGTTGGCGGGGTGTTGGGCTGTGCCGCGACTGTACTCTCACGCCGTTCACGTCTTCGCGAATGGTGGGGGATGGCGGGGCTGGCGCTCTTGTTCATTGGTGGTGGGATTGGCCTGGGGTTGTTGACCGAATGGTTGTGTGCGCCCGCGCCGATTCTGGTCGGTCTCGTGGGCCTGGGCGGCGGGCGGCAAATTGCGATCCGGCTGTCCAAAGAGAGCTAAGTGATGGATGACTCTGTGCTGTGGGCTGTGGCGCTCGGGATAGGTACGCTCGGCCTTCTGTTCTTGTCCGTGGCGGTTGTGGTGGCCATCTACCTGAACGTCAGAGCACGTCGGGCCGGGCCGCCGGACTCCGTTGAGGGATCACAGGCACAGACCGAGCGTGTCGTATCGACCGATAGACCGCAACCACAGGGCGAGGACACGGCCCAGACCGGCGGACCTGGGGTGCGTATGGGCGCCGCGGACGCGGAGCATCCGCGTGGCGGGGGGTTCTGGCCATGGGTCAAAGCCTGGATCTTCGCCGTCGCTCATGCCGGGACGGTCAGTGTGGTGCTTGGGGGGGTGACGTTCTTCGAGGACATGGCGAGAGCCAGCGAGGAGATACGGCGTACAGGCACCGTTGCGTTTCCCAAGCAGCTCTTGCCAGGGGCGCTGGTGGGATCGTCGTCCCACAAGCCCCTCAACGAGCCTTCCGATGATCTTGAGAAGCTTGACCAACCCGATGGGACCTCCAAGAGAGCAGCCGGCTGGACAGTGGTGGATATGCTGGAGGAGGCGAGCTCGGATGACGAGTCATGAGAACACGTTGATCACGTTGATTTGCCGGTTATATCGACCTGTGCTATAATTAGTTTATCATGGCACAGGTCGTTTTTATGGGCACGCCTAGCTTCGCCGTGCCGGTGTTGGAGAGCCTGGCAGGCGCGCATCGGGTGGTCGGCGTTGTCACGCAGCCGGACCGGGCGGCGGGACGCGGGCGGCGGCTGGGGGTGTCACCGGTCAAGCAGGTAGCGCTGCAACACGGATGGCCACTCATTCAGCCGAAGTCATTGCGCGTGCCTGAAGCGGTCGCTCAAATTGCGACGTGGGATCCTGAGGTTATTGTCGTGGCAGCCTTCGGGCAGATCTTGCAGCAGGATGTGCTTGACCTGCCCCCGCACGGGTGCCTGAACGTCCATGCTTCGCTGCTTCCTCGCTGGCGAGGGGCAGCACCCGTGCAAGCCGCTATCCTGGCGGGGGACGCGGTCACCGGCGTGACGATCATGCGCATGGACGCCGGACTCGACACGGGTCCGATTCTGGCTCAGCGGGAGGAGCCAATACGGGCCGACGACACGCGGGCGGTATTGAAGGAGCGACTGGCGCGGTTGGGGGCCGATCTGTTGATCGAGACAATACCTATGGTCCTGGCGAGCGAGTTGCGACCACGACCTCAGCCAGAGGAGGGAGTGACCTATGCCGGGCAGCTGCGGAAAGTGGATGGCTTGCTCGACTGGTCGCTTCCGGCAGACGAGTTGGATCGACGGGTGCGGGCGTTCAATCCCTGGCCCGGCGCGTTCACGACGTGGCGCGGTCAGCGACTCATGGTGTGGCAGGCTGTAGCGCTGCCTGGTTGGCGGGGCGATGCGCCACCGGGCACTGTGGTCGCCCTGGCAGACGGAGTGGTCGTCGTCACGGGCGAGGGTGCGTTGCGCCTGGAGGAAGTGCAGTTGGCCGGGAAGCGACGTATGGTGATTTCGGCGTTCCTTTGTGGCCAGCGCGGTTGCGTGGGCAGTCGGTTGGGTGAGGATGAGGCATAGCTGTGGGGGCGGGGATATGCAATCCCCGCTTCTTTGGTGTAAGGGAAGGGAGACTGTGGATGTGCCGGCGTTCCCCTCACCGAGGTCTTGCTGATGCCGGTATTCTTAATCCAGTCTACACCTTATGTTTACATTTGCTTCGTACAATGATAGCGTTGACCACTCCAACGATGGCGGGGTATCTGGCCAATCGTTCGTTGTTTGGCAGTTTGCATAATGTGTGTGCAAGGTGGTATAATCTAGCAGGGCAAGGGTTTACCCATTGGGTGAGTGGCTGATGATTTTGCTGACTCGCATACACCAGTGTCCCATTGTCGCCATCATAACTGGGAGTGGAGGGTAGGATATGTCCGGTCATAGTAAGTGGTCCACCATTAAGCATAAGAAAGCCGCCACAGATGCCAAGCGCGGCAAGCTGTTCACCCGCCTGGCGCGGGAGATTACGGTCGCAGCGCGCGAGGGAGGCGGTGACCCCAACACAAACTTCGCCCTGCGCCTGACCATGGACAAGGCCAAGGCTGCCAACATGCCCAAGGATAACATTGAGCGGGCCATCAAGCGAGGCACCGGTGAGCTCAAGGGCGAGGAACTGTCGCAGGTGATGTACGAGGGCTATGCTCCTCACGGGGTTGCCCTGTTGGTGCAGGTGCTCACTGACAACAGGAACCGTGCCGTGGCCGACGTTCGCCGCGTTCTGACCCGGCAGGGCGGGACGTTGGCCGAGGCAGGCGCCGTGGCCTGGCAGTTCGACCGCAAAGGATACATCGCCATTGCGCCGGATGGTTTGGACGATGACGTGGTGTTCGAGACCGCGGTTGAGGCAGGGGCCGATGACATCGTGTTTGGCGAGGACTTGATCGAGGTGTACGCCGAACTGGACGCTTTCCAGGCGGTGCGGCAGGCGCTGGAAGACGCGGGCATTCAGTTTGAGACCGCCGAACTCTCGATGATTCCCAAGACCACGATGCAACTCGCGGAGAAGGAAACGCTTCAGGTCATGGGCATCATTGATGCGCTGGAGGAGTTGGACGACACGCAACAGGTCTATTCTAACCTGGATATCAGCGACGAGGTGATGGCCCAGTACGAGGCCGCGGCCTGAGTCCATGCGCGTCCTTGGTATTGATCCAGGCACTGCCATCACCGGCTATGGAGTGGTAGAGGAAGCAAGCGGGGACTTGATGCCACAGACGTTTGGAGTGATCCGGACGCCGGCCCGGCAGCTTCTTCCTGTTCGCCTGCAATCCATCTATCGGGCGGTAAGGGAGCTAACGCAGGAGTGGAAGCCGGACGTAGCAGCGGTGGAGGAGCTCTTTTTCAGCCGCAACGCGCGCACGGCGATGGCTGTGGGACAGGCGCGGGGCGTAACGCTCCTGGCTTTGGCCGATGCGGGCCTCGCCGTGGCCGAATACACGCCGCTGGTTATCAAACAGGCAGTGACCGGGTACGGAAGCGCAGACAAGACGCAGATGCAGGAAATGGTGCGGCTGTTGCTCCACCTGCCGGAGATACCGCGTCCTGACGATGCGGCCGACGCGCTGGCGGTTGCTATTTGTCATCTCCACTCGGCCCGCCTGACTGCGCTTTCGGAAGAGTCTCTGTAGGGTGATACTGATTCGCGAATCGCAACGACGGCGATAGGCTTAGCCAGTAGCTTTACACATTGCGTATGATGATCGCCAGGCTCAGTGGGACGGTGTGGAGTGTCGGAGATGGGTACGTGGTATTGCGTACCGGTGGGGTAGGTTTTGAAGTACGCGTACCATTGAGCCTGCTGGCGCGCATAGATGGCGTGGGGCGACCGTTGGAGTTGTTTACCCATCTGCATGTGCGTGAGAACGAACTTGCGCTGTATGGCTTCCTTACGCAGGAGGACCGCTCACTGTTCAGGCTGCTGTTGAGTGTCTCAGGAATCGGTCCGAAAGTCGCGCTGGCCTTGCTGGGCACTGTCTCGGCGGATGCGCTGCGCCAGGCCGTGGTGCAAGAGGAGCCTGGTCTCCTGACCCGGGTACCGGGTATCGGGCCAAAGACTGCCAAGGCGATCATCTTTCACCTGAGAGATAAGTTCATCCCCGCCGGGATGCAGGCAGCGCCTCTGCTCAGTGACGCCGACGCTGAAGTCATCGCTGCCCTGACCGGCCTGGGCTTCAGCTTGGTCGAGGCACAGGGAGCGCTTCAGAGCTTGCCGCAGAATGAGGACCTGTCCGTCGAGGAGCGGGTACGCCGGGCGTTGACCTACTTCGCTGCGCCCTGATCGGAGGGATGCTGGTGGCACGAGATCAGGAATCAGGAAAGCGGGCCGGGTGGCACCAGCCGCTGCTTGGCCTCCTCACCTATGGTATTCGAGGTAAGATCGTCCTGCCGTACTTGTTCCTCACGATGATCGTGGCAGTGATTGGCATCTACGTGGTGACCAGCCTGGTCGCCAGTTCGCTCGACGAGCGGTTGACCAATCAGTTGCTGGAGGCAGGACGCGTGGTTTCGGACAGCCTGTCGCGCTGGGAGATGGACCACCTCGAGTCCGCGCGGTCCGTGGCCTATACAGTGGGATTGGCCAATGCACTGGAAGCCGGGGATTTCGGTGAAGTTGTGGCGCTGGCCAATCCGGCCGTCGTTAACGCTGAGCTGGATTGCCTCATCGTCACCGATGCGGATGGCCGGGGCGTGGTGCATATGCTGCGGCAGGACGATGGGTCGTATTCACGAGAGGAACAGTTCGATTCCTCGGGCCTGTGGATCGTGCGTAGCCTCCTGGAAGCCGGTGATCCGTATGCATTGCCGGGGCGTGGGTTGGTGCTGCATGAGGCGAATCAGCGCTACTACTATCTCACGTCGATGCCTGTGGAACTGGATGGCGGAGTTGCCGGCGTCGTTGTGGTGGGGACGTCGCTCGATAGCTTGTTGACGCATTTCAAGGCTACCTCCCTGGCCGATGTAATCATCTACCTCGATGGCGGCCGGGCAGTTGCCACCACCTTCGCGCTCGCCGAGAAGCCCGCTGATGTGGGTGGGCTGTTGGACAATCTCTCGGTTACGCCCGCGCTTTACGACAGTGCCCTGAAGGGCACGGGCTTCACGACCATTGAGAACGACATCG
This sequence comes from uncultured Anaerolineales bacterium, assembly GCA_964649415.1. Lineage (GTDB taxonomy): Bacteria > Chloroflexota > Anaerolineae > B4-G1 > B4-G1 > CAZYSK01. Next base: position 117,938 of record CAZYSK010000003.1, on the reverse strand, counting down.
TCGTTCGCGGGCGTGCCTATCGCCTCGCCCGGGGCCCCCTGCGCGTCGCCAATGAGACCCTGGGCGTCTACGCTGTTGCCTTGCCGTCCCATTTCATCGCCCAGGCCCGTACTACGGGGCGCAATACGTACGTCTTGATATTCACTGCGGCTATGGCAGGCGTCATCTTTGTTGGGTATCTCATCTCCCAACGGATTACCAGCCCCATTAGCCGCCTGGTACGTGCGTCGCAGGCGGTGGCCGAAGGAGATCTGGAACGGCGCACGCATATCGTGCGGACTGACGAGATTGGGATTCTGGCCCAGACATTCGACGTGATGACAGGGCGACTCCTGGAGCGGACCCGTGCCCTGGAGGAAGCCATTGGCCGTATGCGGGCGATTCTGTCCAGTATTGGCGACGGCGTCCTACTGGAGGATCTGGAGGGCAATTTCATTCCGCTGAACGCGGCGGCCGAGGCTCTGCTGGAGGAAATGGAAGAGGATTTCCCCTTCGGCCCGCTGTGCGAACTGCCCGTGGGAGAGTATGACCAGGAGCATGACTTGCAGCTGAGCCCGTGGATTCTGGAACGTCGACGTTTTCAGGTCGGCGACAAGGTGATCACCGCACACTCGGCAGCGGTCCGCACAGACGACGGTGACCACTTGGGTACCGTGATTGTTCTGCGGGACGTGACGGCTGAGGTTGCAGCGGAGCGATTGAAGGATGCTTTCATCACGCACGTCTCCCACGAGCTACGTACGCCGTTGACGGCCATCAAGGGGTATAGTGAGTTGCTCCTCGTCAGCGCCCGAGAGGCGCTCGACAAGGAACAGCGTGGTTTCCTGGAGACTATCGGCCGTCATACCGACAGCCTGGTGACGATGATCAACGAGCTGCTGGACTTCTCCGAGATGGAGGCCGGGGGCCGCTTGGGCCTGCGTCAGCGCCCGGTTTTGCTGTCTAGCCTTGTGGAGGACATAGCGAACGAGTGGCGTTCGCAGATGGATGAGAAAGGTCTGGAGTTCCAAGTGGAGATTCCGGCCGAACTATCTCTGGTGGACGCTGATACCAGGCGCCTGCGCTGGGCAGTGATCAACATAGTGCGCAACGCCTGGCAGTATACCCCGGCGGGTGGCAGCGTGACGCTGCAATTGTACGAGCGCGATGGCGACGTGGTGCTTAACGTCGTCGATACCGGCATAGGCATCACCCATGAGAATCAGAAGAACCTGTTCAATCGATTCCATCGGATGACAGAAACGGAGGGGCAGGAGATCCGAGGGCTTGGCCTGGGACTGTATGTGACTCGGGCCATTGTTGAAGCGCATGGAGGTCATGTTGACTTCGTGAGCGAGAAAGGCAGAGGCAGCACTTTTAGTCTTATTCTCCCGGCGCTTGAGGGGGAGGGCTAGGAAGACACGGCGTAGGGCATCTATAGCGCAGGAAGCGGGCGAATGGCTACCAAGGGTTCTCGCACAGATCGCGATAGACGTCGAGGCTGGCTCGATATTTTGTTGTTCTTCTTAATACTCTTAGTAGGGTTTCTCTGCCTCCTGCTCACGGCGCACATCGCGGCGAGATCGGCTCCCAGTGACCGCGTTCCTGCCAACATGCTCTCTGAGCTCGACCCTGATCAGGCACACGGCACCAGACCGGCGGGCGTTGGGCCACTCCGTCCTGATGTGATGACGCGCGTTGCTTTGGACAGAGACGGTAGGCTGACGCCTGAGGGAACACCTGTGGTCGTCCCTACAATGGTTATCGGCCCGGCGACACCGATGACGCCGACGCCGGGAGAAGTCGTTACCCTCCCATCGCCTACCCCACGTGTGACTCCGACCCCTCGCACGCGCACGCCGACGCCAACCGGCACGCGCACGCGCACGGTGACGCCAACAGGTTCACCCACGCCGACCCCGACCGGCACGAGCACGCCCACGTCCACGCCGACTCCGACCGGCACGGCTACGCCTACGGGGACGCCGACCGGCACGCCGACGGAGACGAGCACGCCTACCCCGCTGCCTACGGAGACATCGGTGCTGCCCTCGCGCCCCCCGACGGACGTTCCTTCGCCAACCGATACTGCTACACCGACTGAGACGCCCACGCCGACGGCCACACCTACCCCAACCGAGACACCAACGCCAGCAGATCCTACCGTCCTTAGCATTACTCCGAACTATGGTGTGAATGCTGCGCCTGTGCCGGTGGTCATTCGAGGGACCGATTTCTTCGGCGTGCCCGATGCGATACTGCGGACCAGCGACTTCATCAGCGTAGCCTCTGCCTCCGCTGATACGATCACGGGCACCGTACCGGCGGGCATCGTCCCCGGTGTCTGTGCTCTGACCGTCAGGAACCCCGATGGGCGGTCAGGCACACTCTCGCCAGCTTACACGGTGCTCAATCCGCCCAGCCCGGATACGACGCTGGAGACGGGTTACGTCTCTACGTTCGGCCCTGCTGCCCCTCTCTCTGTTGGCGATGACGATCACGTGCAAGTGATTTTCTTTGAAGTGCCTGAGGGTACGACCGGTAGCGTCTACGTCCGCATATTCGACGCCGATACCGGCGGCAGTCAGGATGAAAACATCGCCGGGCCGTGGGATACGACGGTCCGCTACACGCTGCGAGGCTACGCCGACGCGTACACGCACGCGGAAGCGCGTTTGCCTCGCCCGACTTCGGCCGGGATCAACTCTGGCACGCTGCTGACGCAGACGGTGGTCGGGGACAACTCCGCCTACGACGGCAACTGGAACCTCGTCCTTGGCCCGTATTCGGCCAGCGATGGGGAACTGGTGGGCAGCAGCAGGGTGTTCAAGCTGGCGGTGGAGGGTGCCACCGGCGATGACGGGAACCTGTATAACGTGGCCCTAAGTACTGATCCGTCGGCCAACACGGCCCCGGCAGGAAGCCGTGCCTTTGCCTATTCGTGGACCTTCCCGCTTTCCTCTGGCGTATCTCAATGGCTGTACCCGTATGTGCCATCAGGAGCCTCATCTTTCGAGCAGCACAACTGGGATATGGATAGTCCCTCGGGAAGCATGACGCTCTATACGCCGGTGCGGGATATCGTTGTGCTAGACGGCGACATCTCCGGAAACTCCACGACCTTCCCTGACGACGCGGCATCCTCGTCGCACCTGATCGGGAGCCGGGAGAGTGGCGCTACTTGGACTGTCGTGATGAACTTTGCGTTTCCCGACCTGTGGAACGATCTGACCTTGTGGGCGGTAGGAGATGGGGCCAACCTGGCGATATTCACCCGTCCCACGACGGGACCACCGCCTTAGTGTGCCCTCGGGTAGGTAGTGCGGGTCTTAGCTTCGGTGGTTACACCGGGCCGGAGTCGTTCGAGAGCTGGGCCGTTTGGAACGTGCCCGGCTCTCTCGTTTGGCTGGGCCATCAGGGGGTCACTGCGGGGGCGGCGTGGGCGAGGGAGCTATAGCTGCCGGAGGTAGTGGCGTAGGTGTCGCGAGTGGGCCGGGGTACCAGTTGGCCTTGGTGGCGATGCATGGATCATAGTCGGAGCCGAGGATCACCCGGTAGTCGACCGCACTGCTGTCAATTGGCTCAGAGATGACGTCACTGTTGTCCCGCTTGTAGAGCCGGATGAGCTGGGACGTGGCTGAGCCCTTGGGGCTGGCGGTGAAGCGCACGATCTGCGTGCGTAGGTAGGCTTTGTCGGCTGGTTCAACGCCCACGACCTCGAAGCCTTCCCAGCGCAATCTCTCGGCCGCTACGTAGCCCAATCCCTCGAAGGGTGTTCCGTTCCATACCTCAACCCGGAAGGCGCGCTGTTGGGCGCGGGAGCTGGCTGGCGGGGCCAGTGCCTCGCTGACCAGCGGTCCAATGGCTTCGTAGTAGGGAACTAGCACGTAGCCTCCGTTCGGAGCGGTCCACGATTGCAGGACGTTCCGCCCTATGAAACGGCTCTTCACGTTCATCATGTCGAGCTGTGAACCGATGCTCCCCAAATAGAGCAGATCGTCCAACCCCAGATCAGTCGAGGCGGTTTCATTGAGCACGTCCCAAAGTTGAGGGGTCTTGGGAATGATGTCCAGCGTCATGATTTGACGGTACAACCCGCGCAGCACCTGTTGCTGGCGGCGATTGCGATCGAAGTCACTGGTGCTCCACCGGGAGCGCGCGTACCAGAGCGCATGCTTGCCATCGAGGTGTTGAATGCCCGGTAGCCAGTCTATATCGGTCTGACCGGTCGGTGAACTGGGGTCGGGAAACGTGTCGGACAGTGGACACTCCACAGCCACGTCCACGCCTCCCAATGTGTCCACGATCTTGCTGAACCCATCGAATCCGGCCAACGCATAGTAGTGGATGCGGATCCCGAGGTTGTATTCGATGGTGGCCTTGATCAGTCCAGGGCCACCACCCGGGTAGTCGTTGCGCGTTCCATGATTGTAGGCGGTGTTTATCTTGTCGAAGCCATACCCTGGGATCCATGCGTAGAAGTCACGGGGGATGGAGAGCAGCGAGACCGATGGCATATCGGGATTGACGCTCACGACGATCATCACGTCGGTGCAGCCTACGTGGTTAGTGGCGGGCCGATCTGATCCCAGCACGAGTACGTTGATTACGTCGCCGGGTTGCTCGACCAGCGGCATTGGATCAGGCATGGGCAGCGGGTGGGGGGTAGGATTCGTATCTGTCAGGATGACGGGTGTGGCGGGCATCGCGTAGGGCGGGTGAGGCGTGGCGCTGGGCGATGGCGTGGGGCTGGGGGTAGGGCTAGTCGTTGGTGTGGGCGTAGGGCTGGATGTGCAGGTCGGCGCGGGTGTGGGTGTGGGAGTGGGAGTGGGAGTGGACAGGGCTACGAGAACGGCTGTTGCTGTGGAAGTGGCGGTGGGCAGAGGCGTCGCAAGCTCCTGCGCGACCTCTGGAGCGGCGGTAATAGCCCATCGGCTGACCACAGTCACTAGCGCCAGGACGATGACTAACACGAGAGTTTCTGGTAGGTGGCTCGATGAATTTCGCATGCTATGTGTGTTGCACTCGGGCATAGATCAGAAGATTGGGATGCGAGCAGTCTATTCAGACAGAAGAGCTATTATAGCACAAAGCACTGTGGACACCAGGAGGCGTCGTTGGGGAAGAGGCAGCATGAGTCAGATCCTGGAGGAGCGATGACCCTGTCCCCCTAGCCGCCTGTCGGGGTCGACGTGTCAGTGGGGGCGTCTGTTGGTGTGGGCGGCACCGTCGGACTGGGACTCGGCGGCTGCGTGGGCGTGGAGGTCGCCGGCGGAGCCGGAGTCGGTGTGTGTGTCGGGGTGGGGAGCTGGCCCGGCGTGGACGTCGGTGTGTAGGTGGGCACGGAAGGCTCGGTTGAGGTCGGTGTCGGCGTGGATGCTGGCGTGGGAGTGGCGGTGGGAGAACCCGTGGGCGTGGGAGTCCGGAACGGTGTGGGGGTGGACGTGTGCGTTGGGCTGGAGGAGGGGGTGGGGGAAACGGCGGGCGTAGGCGAGAGCGTGGGAGTGGGGGTGAGAGAGGATGGAGGAAGCTCGGTAGGTGTGGCTGTCGGCGTGTGAGTGTACGTGGGGAGCGTGGTGGGCGTGGGGGTGTAGGATGGTGGTGGGGCAGGAGTAAGCGTCGGTGGCACGAACGGGAGATAGAGCGCCTGTCCAGCATATATGGTATACCCGGCCAGACGGTTCGCTCGTCGGATCTGCTCCATAGTCACGCCGCAACGGCGAGAGAGCGAGAAGAGGGTGTCCCCTGGCTGCACGATATAGATCACCCAGTCTAAGGGGGGGCCGTAGGGTTCAGGCGGCGGCGTCGGGCTGCTGTATAGGGTGGGCGGCAGGTAGATCTGCTGACCAGGGTAGATGGTCGGCGTGCTAAGGCAGTTGACTTGCATCAGCGCGATTGCTGTCACACCGGTTCGCCAGGCCAACCTGGTGAGCGTGTCACCCGGCTGTACGACGTATACGAGCCAGCCGGGAGGTCGGGGACAGGCGGGTATCAGGGGGGATGGTTGGGTGGCAGTCGCGGGGGGAGCTGGTGTGGGTGGAATGGCTGTCTCTGTAGCAGATGATGGGGATTCTGTGGTGGCCGGGAGGGATTCCGTGGCGGCTGGTGTAGCGCCTGGAGGCTCCGTGGGAGATGAGGAAGGCGTCAGCGTCGGCAGGAACGGCGTTGGCGAGGGCAGGATCGCGATACCCATCTGAGGTGAGGGCGATGGCGTGCCTGACGTATCGATTTGGCTCAGCAGGAAACTGCCCAGCAGCATGCCCACGCTGACGAGCGCGACGGCAAGGCCTCCAAGCAATTGCCTGAAGCTTCCCGCTTGATCAGCGCTAGGGCGGGCCTGTCCATTCATCACCACGTCACCCATTGTCACGCCACCAGTATCGCCAACCACCACCCTGCCTAACCATGCTGCTTCTCCAGCAGGCCGCCAGCGTCATTCTGGGACGAAAGCGGCAGGATGAAGCTCAGTGTGCTGCCCACACCCATCTCGCTTTCCACCCAGATACGTCCTCCATTTGCCTCGACGAGCGCTTTGGCGATAGATAGACCGACGCCCGTCTCGCCGAGTCCGGCGATCAGTGGGTTGTCGGCGCGGTAGAGGCGCTGGAACACTCTGCGATAATCCTGGGGTGCGATGCCGCCGCCTGTGTCTGTCACGGATACCAGCAAGTAGTCGGGCATGCCACTTACCTGATCGTCATATTCCTCCAACCGCGCGCGGACGAGTATGTTGCTGCCTGGCTCCGAACACTGGCATGCGTTGGACAGGAGATGCAGCACGATCTGATAAAGGCTGTCCCGATCGGCGTGGACAGGGGGCAACTCGGACGGCATATCCATCTGCACTGCCAGTTTCCGCTCTCCAAACTGGGCAGACAGCGACATGATGGCGCTCTCAATGACGTTGATCAGGTCAACCGGCTCGGGCGAGAGAGAGAACTGTCCGGCATCCATGGCGGAGACTTTCACCAGATCTTCGAGCAGTCCACCCATGCGCTCAATGTTGGCCTTGACCCGCCGTATGAACTGGCGCTGCGTCTCGCCAAGAATGCCCACCGACTCTCCCAGAAGTAGATCTGTGTAGCCGGTGATAGAGGTCATCGGCGTGCGCAGTTCTTGTATCAGCGAGAGCACCATGTCACTCTGCACGACGCTTTCTTCCTCTGGATAGAGCATGACGGCTAGTGCCGCTGGCGACTCCGCGCCTCCGGGAAGGCGCGTCAGTTCTGCTCGCAGCGTTTGATTGTCTAGATCTAGGCTTAGGCTCGTGGGTTTGTCTGTCTGAGTCTCACCGTCCAGGAGCTGGTCGATAGCCTGATCCCATACAGGATCGGTGAACAGCTCATGCAGGGGTGTACCTACAAGTGCTGAACGAATCTGGCCGATGAGGTGGCGCACCCCCTGGCTGACCAGGATAATGCTGCCTTGCGTGTCGCTCACCAGGATACCGCTGGTCGCGCTGCCGACAGGTTCTGTCACCCGGGCTGACACTCCCGGGCCTTCTATGTCCTTCACCTTGGCCTGGGCGAGCGCCAACTGTTCCTGGAGATCGTCCCTGGCCTGCGCGAGTTGCTCTGCTTGCGCTTTCCACTCGGCGAGCTCGGCTTCTGAGACGGTCCGGCTGTGCGCATCCTGGAGATCGGCCTGAGCTTGTGCCAGTTGATCCTGCAAGTGCGTCTTTGCCTGGGCGAGGCGCTCGGCTCTCTCTTTCCACTCGGCGGCTTCGGTTTCCAGCGCGGTACGCGCCTGCACCAGCCGCTGCACCTCTGCCTGCCAGATCTCGAATTCATCTCTGTCCTGATCCTGTGAAGCGGTTTCTTGCTCGCGCAGCCGCAGTCTGGTGGCCAGTTCTTCGGCAAGTTGGCGCTGGTGCTCAAGATCAGCTTCCAGTTTCGCCGCTCGCTGCGTCAAGCGGTGTGCATCGCTGAGCGCCTTTTGAAGCTCAGCGCTGCGGTCTGGTGTCCGCCGGCGGGCAGTGCTGGACAGTGACGTTGCTATCCCTGCTCCCAAGGCCTGTAGGATCTCCTCGTCTGGCGTTGCCCAATGCTGCTGGGAGATCGGGTTGCCGGCAAACAGGACACCCACCAGGCTTCCTTCATCGACCAGAGGCTGTATCAGTACGGGCCCTGGTTGTTCGAAGCCTAGATTGCGGTATAGCGCGGCCGCAGTGGGCACTTGGCGAGGGTCGAGACTCCGTTGCGGTTGCCCGGTTTGAACAGCTGTCGCCAACAAGGGATGCCTGGGGATGAGCAGCGTAGGCACCCGGCGATTCTGCAGCGCCCCGGTCGTGGGGTGGAGCGCGACGATACGTATCTTCTTCGCCAGCCCTGGAACCGGAAGACCGATGGCGATCATGTCTGTCTTCACGGCACGAGCGATGGACGGGGCGGTCTGTTGGAGTGCAGTCTCCACGTCGTGTGCCGTCTCGATGTGCTGGATGGCCTTCAGGACGGCTATGATGTCCTGTGAGGCGGTCCTGGCTACGGGAGGAGTTGCCCTCAAGACGTGGCGATACACCACGCCGGCCACCAGTGGCAGCACGGCCAGGTTGCTCAGCCGCACCCAGCCGGCGACGTGGGAATCGGTGACCGGAACGATTAGCTGCAATGCGTGCCCTGCCAGACCGAGCGCGAACAGGCAAGCGGTCAGCCCCCAATCGCCTCCCTGCCACACGACGCTGGCGATCAGGGCCAGTCCAAGCACTGCCACAGCGAGGATTTCCCACACCGAACTCTGCCAGTGGGAGTTGTAGGCAACTCCCAGTGCTTCATCCTGAGGCCAGAGAGTGGCGAAGGCTGCATAGGTCCCGAGGCTGACCAGGAGCGTAAGCAACAGCAGGCCAAGACCCAGGTGCGGGTGGCGGTGTAGGATGGGCAAGAACGCCCAGATGGTCAGAAGCAATGTCGCAGCTTCTAGGAAGCGCTCCAGTGGGGGCAGGACGATGTTCGGTGACAGCAGTCCGAGGCGATCCAGCACGGCGACGAGAATCAGCAGGGTGCGCGCGAGGGCGAAGCAGGCGCCCATCACCAGCAATCGGACTGCACCCGGATCGCGGCGGTGACGCCGCCAGTGCCCAAATGCTATCCCCAAGGTGAGCTGGATTGCAAACAGCGTCACCAGGAGATAGACTAGGTCTCCGGGCGGAACGGTGATCAAGCTGACAAAATCCTGCAGAATCGCCACTCGCTTTCCTATCCTGATGGCCCAGTTTTTGCAGTCGGCGGAATTCCCAGCCTGGGTTGATTGTACACCAGAGTCTGTTGATGGTCAACTATTCCAGATCTCTGTCGCCGCCGGTCCCTATCGGTTGTGCTGGGGCTGTGCTGTCCTCCTCTTGACCTCTAGCCTGGGGTGCTTGCTTGATGGGCAGCAACATGGTGAACGTGCTCCCCACGCCGGGGGTACTCTCGACCCACACGCGCCCGCCGTGTGCTGCAACCAAGGATTTGACGATCGAGAGCCCTACACCCAAGCCACTGCCTTCTGTTGTCATGGGGCTTGGGGGGCGGTAGAAGCGTTCCCAGATGCGTGGTTGCTCTTCCGGGGCGATGCCGATTCCGGTGTCTGAGACCCACACAGCACAGTGATTCGCTGGTTGCCCACCATCGTCAGACATGACCCCGGCACCGATGGTGATGTGCCCGCCGGGATACGTGAACTTGACCGCGTTGCTGATCAAGTTGTTCAGTGTCTGTCGCACCCGCGCCGGGTCTGCTTCGATTGTGGGGGTCCCGTCATCAAGCTCCAGACTTACCTCCAGTTGATGGGCCTCGAACTGGTCTTGAAAGGATCTCACAATGTCAAGAGCGATCAGGTGCAGGTCCGTCTCCCCGTACTCTAGTGTGAGGAAGCCTTTGTCGATCTGGGAGACCGCGATGAGGTTCTCGGTCAGACCGACCATTCGCATTGTGTTGTTTGCTATTATCTTGAGAAGCTGAGATTGGGCTGGGCTCACCGGTCCGACCATTCGGCTGCTGAGGGCCTCGGTGTATCCTCGGATTGCCGTGAGCGGCGTAAGGATCTCGTGGGAGATGGCGGTGGCAAGTTCGTTCTTCGTGCGCTCCGCCTCGGCTTCCTTAGTGATGTCGTGCAGAATCGCCATAGCCCCTAGATGCTTGCTGGCTGTTGTGAGCACAGGAGCCACGCGGATGCAGACAAGGCCGGTCTTTAGTTCAAACTCGCCTTCGAACGGTGCTTCAGAATGGACGATCCCTTTCCAGTCAATCTGCGGGGCCGCCGGAATACGGCTCAGGACTTGCTCCAGGGAGCGGCCCAGGATTTGCTGGCGAGGGATGTCCAGCACGCGCTCTGCGGTGGCGTTGGTAATGACGACTCGTCTATCTTGGCCTTCTACGATCACTCCCTCGGTCAGACTCTCCAGGATAGCGGCTTGTCGCTGGCTCTCGTCCTCTTGAGATTGTAGGGAATCGCCTAGTTGCTTGGCCCGTTTCTTCAGGTCACGAAATAGCCAGGCGTTCTCGATAGCAGTGGCAAGCTGGGCAGCGATGCTGCGAAATAACCTTGCTTCGTCTGGAGCGAATTCGCGCTGACTGTGGTCGTTTCCTACGACCAGGGCGCCCAGTACGCGGCGTTGGCATACAAGTGGCTGCACGATGGTCGGTCCGGTCTGTTGGCTGCCGAGCAGTGTATACAGACTCTGTAGACGTGGGACGTTGACGTTGGCGTTGATGATCAGTGGCTTGCGCCGCTTCAGCGCGTAGTCAAGCGTGGGTTGATCCGCGAGGGAGACGCTACTCTGCGAGCCCTCCCGCGCACCTTGTTGGACGAGGGCACATTGGGCGGCCAGGCTGATCGTTCCGGGGTGATCTGGGGCGACCACGAAGACGGCACAACGGTTCGCCCCCATAGCCGTGGCGGTGCATTCTGCAAACCGGCGGAGGATGGGATCCAGATCAGAGAGCTCATCACCCCCCCGGCCGGCCTCGAGGAGAAGAAGCAGTTCCCGTGTCTGGTGCAGCCCTGCTCCACCGACCCCCTTGAGTCCATGGCGATACCCCTGTATGCCCGGCAAGGCAGAGCAATATAGGGCGGTGGCGAACACGGGATAGCTCAACACCTGGATGAGTCGCCCCACTCCGATCAGGGTGTACGCGCTCGTCTCAGGCCAGCCAATCGTGGGGAGCAGTGAGCCCATGCACAGCACGGTGAAGCCAAGGGATAGGAGCGCGAAGCCGGACGCGGTCAGTTGCTCCCGCTCTTGCCGTGGACGATTCAGTGAGACCAGTGCTGGCCCTAGCGACAGCAGCGTACCTGCTACATACCAGCAGGTCTGCTGCCAGAAAGTGACGTATTGGCGAATGGGAACGCGGGCGAGCGTGCGTTGCCAGAGGGGGAGGAATACGGCGGTACAGAGGATCGTCATGCCCAAGCCGCCATTCAGATATAACCTTCTGTAGCGGCGGTCGAGGAGAGGGGCCACGAAAATCCATCCCAGGATCGTAAGGCTGGCGACGTCCAGGCCACTGGCGACTGGAGCGAGGACAGCGGGGCCACGCGGCTCACCGATCAACAGCACCACGCGCAGCACCAGCAATCCCATGGTGGCAAGCAGTGTGCGACGGTGGTCGCGACTGCGGGTAGAACGCCACCGAGTGAGCGCGATGCCCGCCATTGCCCCGATCATCAGCAGGACCAGGAGATGATAGACAAGGGTGCCAAGGGTGGTGCTTAGCAGAGCAACGAGAGTCATGTCTCCCTCATCCAGGGCGTCGAACGGGGCCACTTGGTCTGGGTTCCTTCATCCTCTTGTCACCGTTTCTCGATCTAGTCGGTCTCCGGAGAACGTTTCTCTAACACAACGCGCCAGGATCCCATAATGGGTTCCTTGCCCTTTTGGGAGGGACAGGGAACGATCTGTAGGTCGGTCACCAGTGGCATTCCCAGTTCGCTGACGCCGAGTGTGTGGTTCGCGGAGTTCGCTGCGCTCTGTTCGACGTTGAAGTCTGCATAACCCTTTCCGCTTTCGGGTTTTAGCCCGGTTATGGCCCTGTCGGCGCCGCCGGGCCACATGAGCCATATCTCCACACCAGGTAGTTGCGCGCCACGCTCATCCCTCACGATAACCTCGATGCGTGGTGATTGTCCTGGTATGCATATCTGTTCCTTCTGGATGAACTGGAAGAGAGGCGCGCTCGCTGGCGTGGGCGTGGGGGGGCGGGGAGTACGTGTCGGCTTGTGAGTAGGCGTGAGAAGAGGCGACCAGACGTACGGGGTGGGCGTGTACGTGGGGGGCGGGGTGGAGGTGGGCGAGGGTGTTGGGGGATACGTGAGTGAGGGGGACGACGATGCCGGTGTGTGCAGGTAAACCAACATCGCTGAGGTGTGCACGTCCAACGCCTGGGCCAACGTGGTCAAGCTGCGTAGCGTGTCGGCCCGGCGACCGGCCGTAGCAGATTCCTCGATCAGGGCCTGTAGCGCGCTGGCTACGTCCTCGTGCTTGAGTCCGTCCAGTCGGGCGCGAGCGCGCTCGATATCACCGTCGGCCACGTAGGAGAGGGCCGCAAGCCGCACCCATTCGAGGCGATAGTCGGTTCGCAGCAGTGCTGGGTACGTGTTGGTGAGTTCTGCGGGATTGATGCCCCAGGTGTACGTCAGGCCCAGCGCGAATCCGATCACCAGGCCGATGACCGCTCTCGGAATATGGATATGCAAGGCTTTCGGGTCTTGCCCACCTGGTCCCATGATCTCACGCTAAGTGTACTGGGGGAACATTGGATGCGCAGAGACGTCGCCTGCCGCCCTGTCACTGAAGGAATGGAGCTAGCGCTGGAGTGGGCGGCTCGAACGCCGCTGCCAGATAGGCCAAGCGGTAAATATCCTCAAGGTTACCATCGGCTTCGATGATCCGCTCTGCCAGTTCGACCACAGGAGCGGCGGGTTCCCCTGGACTTAACAAGATCAGCCTCTCACGGGCCTGTTCCAAGTCTCCGTCCACCTCGTAGGCGCTGGCAATCATCACGATGTAGTCGTCGTGGTAATCCTGGCGAAGCATGGATGGTGCGGTGTTTGTGTACTTGACTGGCCAGAGCCACCAGCCGACGACGAATCCCAACGCGAGTCCAACTGCGACGCTAGCAGCGATCTGCGCAATCGCCCTATACCCTCGCCCACTCACTGCTCTGTGCATCCAATCCCTCTCCAACAAAAAACGCGGCGTTTGCGGGCGCTCACCCTGCCCATGGACGCCACGACGGGCCTTATGGCCCAGTCCCGGATAGATACAGTGCCGGAGGTGGGAATCGAACCCACATGGGCAAAGCCCACACGATTTTGAGTCGCGCGCGTCTGCCTGTTCCGCCACTCCGGCTCGTGAAGAGTATACCAGAGAATGGGATTCTGGTCAACTGCTCTGCAGATTCTTGTCGCAGGTTTTCGATGGCTTCAGGGGGGCGTGCTCTCCTCTACCTCTGCTTCCTGGCAGAGCCGGATACCTTCCAGTGCGTTGCTCTCATTGGGATCAATCTGGAGCGCTGCGTCAAACAGCGGGTACGATTTCTCGCACTCCGCCATGTAGAAATAGGCCAGTCCCAGTGTGTAGAAGTACTCGATGCGGGGTCCTTCGGTCCAGACGGCCTGAAGATCCGCATTCACCGTTCTATCGCTCTTCAAGCTCAGTGATCCCGTGCTCAGAGGCTCGCCGGACAGCGCGTTGACTCCATCAAACCATCCGACGTACACGTGTCCGTATCTCGGAGTCGGCAGGTCCTTCAGCTCTACGTTGTATTCTCCCGTGCGGGTGTTGAACGCCACCGTACCCCCGGCATTGGCCCATTCCTCGCCGCTCTCTTTCACCGTCAGGGTGGCCTTGAGCACTTCCTGATCGCCTGCTGAGGACGATGCGGGCGCAGCGACAAGATCGCCACGCAACACGACGTTGGGTGACGGCCCTTCGGACTCGTCGCTTAGATCTTCGACGGTGACGTAGAACGCACTGGCCTGCTGGCGCGCTGCAATACACGCCAGGTCAATAGCTGGCTGGAGATTCTGGATTGCGTCCTCGTAGTTGCGTCGTGCCCAATAGGTAAAAGCGAGATGACCGAAGGCCGGTCCGTACTCGGGGTTCACCTCGATGGCTTGCTTGAGATAGGTTTCCGCTTGTTCGTACTCTCCAATGTTGTAGTACGCACGTCCCAGCCGGTAGTAAGCCTCTACGCTGTTCGGGTCCACTTCGATGGCGCGCTGGAAGCTGCTTACTGCTGAATCGAGATCGCCCAGTGCGCTGTAGTTCTGCCCGACGGCCAGGTGAATGTACGCCAGATTGGGATGGAGTTCCAACGCGCGCTCGTATGCCTGCAGGGCTCCTACCCAGTCTCCTTGCCTCTCGAGGACATAGCCATAGTTGCGGTGCACGTCCACGCTGCGATCATTCAATTGCAGAGCGGTCTGGGCTGCCTCTGTGGCGTCGGCCCAGCGCACTGCGTCAGCGTAGGCCTCGGCGAGGTAGGCGTATGCTTCAGCGTAGGTGGGGTCGAGTTCGATGGCGCGCTTGCAGGCATCAATCGCCTGTGGTACGTCGCCGTTCCAATCATAGGCCATTCCCAGCACAGCCCACGCGCGCGCGTTCTCCGGTGCCATCTCGGTGGCCTGCTGTGCGCACCGTACGGCATCAACTGTCCGTCCTTCGAGCGCCAAGAGCCGTGCCAGGGATATGAACTGGAGTGCATCGTTGGGTTCGAGAGAGATGCCTTGTTGATAGGCGACGATGGCTTCTGCCAGCTTGCCCTGCAGATACAGCTCTTGTGCCTCCACAATGTAGGAAAGTGCTGAACGGGTTGGGGTTGGGGTGGGGACGAAGGGGCTTTCGATCTCCTCTTGCTGGACCATGGCGTAGACGTACACGCCTGCGCTGATCAGCATCAGCAAGATCATCACGCGGAGTGGAGATGAACGGCGTCTACTCCTCCGTATCGTTGGTTCCAGATACATCCCATCAACTGCCTTCTGCGGACAATGCGCGGTGCAATCATAGCATCTTCGCCGGGCAAGTCAAGGTTGCTGTGACTCTCGGTTGTGGTAGAATACCTCGAATGGGTCTGGATCGCGATTCCACGTTCTGACTTAGATGATTTTGGAGGTTGACTGTGCACAATTTTATGGTGACCGGTGGTGCCGGGTTCATCGGGTCCAACTTCGTCCGCTATATGCTAGAGACATACCGTGACTATGAGATCGTCGTCTACGACAAACTGACTTATGCCGGGAACCTGTCCAATCTCAAGGATGTGGCCAGTCGGTTCCCTGATCGCTATGCTTTCGTTCGGGGCGACATCTGTGACGCGGCCAAGGTGCAGGAGACGCTCCAGGCCTACGATGTGGACACGGTGGTCAACTTCGCTGCGGAGAGCCACGTGGATAGATCGATCATGGATCCGGATGCGTTCATCAAGACGGACGTCTATGGCACCTACGTGCTGCTGGAGGCGGCGCGCGAGCTTGGGTTGGAGCGGATGCATCAGGTGTCCACGGACGAGGTGTATGGACACGTACCTGAGGGCGCGTCCAGGGAGACCGATCCAGTTGCTCCACGCAGTCCGTATGCGGCCAGCAAGGCGAGCGCCGACATGATGGTCAACGCCTATCGCGTGACGTACAATCTGCCTGTAACGATCACTCGTGGTGCCAACAACATCGGTCCGTATCAGTATCCTGAGAAGGTCATACCGCTCTTCGTCACGAATGCGATTGACGACCTGCCGCTGCCTCTTTACGGTGACGGTTTGCAGGTGCGTGATTACCACTACGTCTTGGACCACTGTGAGGCGATTGACCTCGTGCTGCACGAGGGAGAGATCGGCGGTGTCTACAACGTGGGCACTGGCACCGAGATGCGCAACATAGATATGACTCATCAGGTGCTCGAACTGCTTGGCAAGCCGGAGAGCCTTATCCAACCCGTGCGCGACCGGCTTGGCCACGACCGCCGGTACGCTCTGGATGTGTCCAAGATCCGCGCCCTGGGATGGGAGCCTGCCCACACGTGTGAGGAGGCGATCGAAAGCACCGTGCGTTGGTATGTCGAGAACGAGTGGTGGTGGCGCCTGATCAAGAGCGGCGAGTATTATCAAGAGTATTACAAGCGACAGTACGAGGGGCGGGAAGTGTAGGACTTGGGTCCAATGTGTGCAGAAGACGGGCCGCGGCTGCTGACGGCGTGATGCGGGTGGAAAGTGAGCGACTCCAACCGGTTGGCGTTCTATCTTCTCAAAGAAGTCACTCGCGCCGTTGGCGAGTTTGGCCTCATCGCCGAGGGGGACCGCGTTGCGGTGGCGGTGTCTGGAGGCAAGGACAGCCGTGCCTTGCTGGAACTCCTGGTCCGCCATCGGTGCAAAGTGCCCTATCAGTACGAACTATCGGCCCTTCACGTGTCGGGCACCGCGGCCGGTTTCCCCGACCTGCGACCGGATCTGGAGCCCAGGTTCAAGGAGCTGGGCATCGCGTATCGTTTCGTCCCGCTAGATCTGCCGCCGGATGAGCCCCTGCCTCTGGATTGCTTCCGCTGCTCGTGGAACCGGCGGAAAGCTCTCTTCACCGCGGCGGCAGAGCTGGGCTGCAACAAACTGGCACTTGGTCACCAGGCCGACGATGCGGCTGCCACGACTCTGTTGAACCTGATGTTCAGTGGCCGGCTGGAGACCATGGCCCCCCGTGTCGAGTTCTTTGACGGTGTGGTGACAGTCATCCGCCCGCTGATCTATGTCTCGGAGAAGGAATTGTCCCGCTATGGGCGGGCGCTTGGATTCGCTGACCCTTCGCCATGTCCCCAAGGATTGGTTTCCAAGCGGACACAGGTCAAGACGCTCCTGCGACAGTTTGGCAGCGACCAGGAGCAAATCCGCGCCAATCTGTGGCGTGCCGCCCGTCGGGCGATGGGATTCTGAGCCATTGCCTGTCGGTTAGCTGCGGTTGAGTGTGTCGTTGTAGTTTTCTCTGTCCCTTGCTTTCATTCCCGCGTTGCTTGTGGTATACTTGCTTTTGAAAGCGTGTTCTTCAAAGCATATCCTTGGCAGCGTATTCTTGGAGGCGCATTGTCATCATGATGGAGGCAGGAATGAAGCACTATATCGCTCTGACTGATCTGACGTCTGATCGCTTGCGTGGCCTGCTCAACCTGGCGGTTGAACTCAAGGAGGAATGGAAGGCCGGTGGCAATCGTGCATTGCTCAAGGGCAAGACACTGGGGATGGTTTTCCAGAAGCCCTCTTTGCGCACCCGTGTTTCATTCGAGATGGGGATGATTCATCTGGGGGGACAGGCGCTCTACCTGTCGCCATTTGAGGTGCAACTGGGCAAGCGGGAAAGCGTGCCCGATGTGGCGCGTGTGCTCTCGCGCTACGTGGATGGCGTCATGGCGCGTGTATTCGGGCATGCCGACATACTGGCGCTGGCGCAGTACTCCCGCGTGCCTGTCATCAATGGCCTCTCCGACTACAACCACCCCTGCCAGGGTCTGGCGGATTTCCTCACCATCATTGAGCATAAGGG
This sequence comes from uncultured Anaerolineales bacterium, assembly GCA_964649415.1. GTDB lineage: Bacteria > Chloroflexota > Anaerolineae > B4-G1 > B4-G1 > CAZYSK01. The sequence goes on along the minus strand of CAZYSK010000003.1, from coordinate 100,457 downwards.
ATCGGCCCTGGAGGGGCGTCGCCTGGCTTTCATCGGTGACGGCAACAACGTGGCGACCTCGCTTCTCTTTGGTGCGACGTTGCTGGGGATGGATTTCGCTATCTCAGGGCCGCCAGGCTATGAGTTGCCGCCTGAGGTTTGGGCGCAGGGGGAGCAGTTGGCGTCTGCCACTGGGAGTCGCTTGCTGGCGACTCACGAGCCTCGCGAAGCGGTCGCCGGGGCTGACGCGATCTACACGGATGTCTGGGCTTCCATGGGTCAAGAGACCGAGACCGATGAGCGGGCCCGGGTCTTCATGCCCTATCAGGTCAACGAGGCGTTGGTCTCCGCGGCCAAGCAAGACGTCATCGTCATGCACTGCCTGCCGGCTCACCGGGGACAGGAAATCACCGATGGAGTGTGTGATGGCCCGCATTCGGTACTGTGGGATCAGGCTGAGAACCGGATGCACGCGCAAAAGGCTATCCTGGCGGAATTGATGGGATAACCGAAAGGCAAGGGTGTGGCAAAGAACCGCAAGGTATTCGAGGATGCGATGCGGGCGGGGGCCAACGCGGCCTGGGACAGAGACTGGGACCAGGCAATCGCGGCCTATCGACGTGCACTGGCAGAGTTCCCGCGTGATGTGAATGCGCTCGCCGGCTTGGGGATGGCCTGCTACAGCGCCGGCCAGTTCCAGGCCGCCTTGGATGCGTATCGTGAGGTTACCACGCTTGATTCAGATGACCCTGTGCTGCACGAGCGTCTTGGCAAGACGTGGGAGCAGTTGGATCAGGGCAAGCAGGCTGCCGAAGCCTATCTGGCCTCGGCTGAAGCTTACCTGAGTCAGGAGCGAGCGCCTGATCTGGCGCTGAAACGTTGGCAGGATGCCGTTCGTGTCTGGCCCGATTGTCTGCGGGCACACGCGAAGCTGTTCCATTACTACCAGCGCCGCGGTCAGGTGAAGGAGGCGGTGCAAGAGTGCCTGGCCTTGGCAAGTATCTACAGTGCTGATGGGGAGACCGACTACGCGGTCCAGGCGTGCCAGTATGCCCTCAAATTGGCCCCGCACGACTCCGACGTGTTGGCCATGCTCGACAGTCTGCGCTATGGGGAGCATAGCACCGCTGAGGAGGGTGCGGAGGGCTTTGGGAGGGACACCGGGATCCTAACTGCGATGGGGGAGCAGGTTGATACCACGCTGCTTGACTTCGACGTATCGCCAGCGGTGGAGTCTTCGGGGGAGCGAGGTGGTCCCATTGAGATCACTCGCCAGAAAGCGCTTTCCGATCTTGCTGAGAGTTTCTTTGAAGAAGACGATGCGCTGCCGGTCTTGGAACCTGCTACCGCTCCCCGGCTGGGAAAGGCAGAGATCGATGGCCTGATTGGCCGAGCACTCGAATTCCAGACCAGGGGGGAGATCGAGGAAGCGATTGATGCTTATGAGAGCGTGCTCAAGGCGGGAGTCAATCAGCCCGCTGTGAACTTCAACCTGGGTCTGCTCTACCAGGAGAAGCTCCGGTTCGAGGATGCCCTCGGGCAGTTCCAATACGCAGTTTCTCACCCCGAGTACACGCTGGGCAGCCATTTCGCGATGGGCGAATGCTTCCGCGCCCGCGGGCGCATCGACGACGCGCTGGAGCACTTCATTGAGGTACTCAAGATCGTTGATCTGGCCACCGTGCGGCGCGAACAGGCGGATGACTTGATCCAATTGTACGAGAGCCTGGCCGACAGTTACATCGCCAAAGGCGAGCGGGAACAGGCGCTGGATTTCACCAACTCTTTGGTTGAGTTCCTCAGCGAGAAAGGGTGGGAGGACAAGGTCGTTCAAGCGCGGCGACGGCTCGATGAATTGGCCCAGGAAGGCCCTACCCTGAGCCTGGCCGAGATGTTGGCGATTCAGGATTCGGAGCGTGTACTGGAATCGACGGCGCTGGCTCAGGAATACGCCAAGCGGGACATGTTCTATGCGGCGTTGGAGGAGTGCTACTACGCTCTGGACAGTGCGCCCGTCTACCTGCCTATCCATCGGCAGATGGCCCAGGTGCTGGTGGACATGGGGAAGATGGATGCAGCGGTGGCGAAGTTCGTCGTCATTGCGGATGCCTACCGTATGCGGGGCAATGTCCGCCAGGCGACGGCCATGTGTCAGCGTGCACTGAAGCACGCGCCCATGAACACGGCCGTGCGGGCCAAATTGATTGATCTGCTCATCAGTCATGGGCAAATCGATGAGGCTTTGAGGCACTACATCATCCTCGGTGATAGTCATTATCAACTGGCGCAGATGGACCGGGCGCGTGAGATATACCAGGAGGCGTTGCTCCTAGCGCCGCGTGGATCACCCGAGCACCAATGGGGGGTTCGTATCCTGCACAAGATGGGTGACATAGACATGCAGCGCGTGGACTGGAGACGCGCGATGGAGGTCTACGAGCAGATCCGCGAACTGGCTCCCGATGACGAGCGGGCTCGTCTGACGCTGATGGACCTCTACTATCGCTTCGATGAGCCTGAGCGGGCGGTCGTTGAGCTGGATGGTCTGTTGAAGATCTATCGGGATAGAGGTAAGACGCCGCGTATCTTCGCGATCCTGGAAGATGCGGTAGGTGAGCGACCGGACGACATCCCGCTACGTACTCGCCTGACACAGGCACACCTGGACGCCGGGAACGTTGAACAGGCATTGGAGCATCTGGATGCACTTGGGGATCTGCAGCTTGAGGCCGGGCGCTATGAGGATGCTCAGGCAACCATCCGTGTCATTATCGCGCTCCGTCCACCCAACGTCGAGGTCTATCAGCAATTGCTGGACCAACTTGGCGAGCAGAGTGGTAACTGAAATTCGGGTTTGAGCAGTGGCGGACATTCTGTGGTATTTTCAGCGGCTCGACCGTATAGATATTCTCGATATTCTGCTTGTAGCTTTTCTGTTTTTCTGGCTGCTGTACGTGCTGCGTGGTACCCGGGCCGTTCCCCTGCTGCGCGGCATCATCTTCCTTATCATCATCTTCATCCCTTTGAGCGGCTTGATTCGTCTGCGCGCTTTCGGATGGTTGACGCGGAGCGCGTTTCCAGCGCTGCTCGTGGCTATCCCGGTTGTGTTTCAGCAGGAACTGCGCCGAGCGCTGGAGCGAATCGGGCGGGCAGGCACCTTATTCGGCCGCGCAACGGGGAATCGCGCCCTTGCGGAACAGACTTTGCCCGCGATTGCGCAGGCATGTCACACCCTCTCCGAGCGACGGTATGGCGCGCTCATCGTCCTGGAGCGTGAGACGGGTCTCCAGGAGTCTGTGGATAGCGGCGTGCTCCTGGATGCGGCGATCACTTCTGACCTGTTGGTCACCATTTTCGATCCCCATACAGTTTTGCACGACGGGGCGGCCATCGTGCGGCACGGGCGAATCCAGGCTGCTGCCTGTGTGCTTCCTCTGTCCACTGCCTTCCTGGCAGATCGGCAACTGGGCTTGCGGCATCGGGCTGCCATTGGCGTGACAGAGGAAAGCGACGCCATCGCCGTCGTGGTGTCTGAGGAGCGTGGCTCTATCGCCATTGCGCACAATGGCCGTATTATTCGGAATCTGGATGTCAAGCGGTTGGAGAAGGTATTGCATGCGTTCTTCCAGCCCAGGCTGGAGAGGGCATGGCCGCCCTGGATCGCCCGGCTGCTGCAGATGGCCAGGAGGGCTAAACAGTGAAGTCTGCGTTGCGCTGGATAATGGGTGCTGCGCCGTTGATGTTACTGGCACTCATTCTAGCTGCTCTGGCTTGGGTCGCGGCTGTGGAGCAGGAGGACCCTACTCTCGAACAGCGCTACCCTCAGTCTGTTCCAGTCACACCATCTGGACTGCCGGGTGGCATGGTCATTGTGGGCGATTTCGACGACCGTGCACAGGTGACGATCCGCGCTCCTCAGTCGGTATGGAATTCTCTCAGGGTGGACGATTTCTCCGCCGTCGTTGATCTGTCGGGGCTGGATACAGGGGTACACGAAGTACCGGTGCAGGTGACGCTGGAGAAAGGTCCATCAAGGGTGGTACTGGTTGACCCTGCATCCACATCCCTCGAGCTGGCGGTTGAAACAGAGCAGATTGTGCCTGTGCGCGTGCAGATACAGGGTGAGCCGACGCTGGGGTATCTTATGCGGGCACCGATCTTGAGCCCAAGCCACGTGACCGTGACGGGTCCCAGCACCTACGTGGCTCAAGTCGTCGAAGCTCATGCGCAGGTCTCTGTCCAGGACGTCACTGCTGACGTCGGACAGGATCTCCCGCTGCGGCTTCGTGACGATGAGGAACAGCCCGTGCCCTACGTCGCGTTGACACCCGATGTGGTCACTGTGCGTGTCCCCATTGAGCTCTCGGGCTATTACCGCATTCTTGCGGTCAAGGTAGTTCCCGAGGGTGAGGTTGCCCCGGGCTATCGCATCACCGACATCTCCGTTGATCCGCCTAGTGTCACGGTCTTTGGCATTCCTGACGTAATCGCTGCGCTTCCAGGCTACATAGAAACTGAGCCCGTAGATCTGGAGGGAGCCCAGGCTGACGTTGTCGAGCGCCCGGCATTGAGCGTGCCGCCGAACGTCGCGGTCGTCACCGGGCAGCAACCCGTGGTGGAGGTCTCCATCGAGGCGATTCAGAGCAGTGTGACGGTGGAGCTTGTGCCAGAGCTTCAGGGCCTTGGCCCCGGCCTCACGGCCACTGTATCGCCGGAATCCATCGAGTTCATCCTGAGCGGACCGTTGCCTGTCTTGGAGGCGTTGGAGGATGGCGACGCGCGTCTGGTCCTGGACTTGTTCAAACTGCCCCCTGGGACGCACCAGGTCGAGCCGGAGTTGGTCCTGCCGCAGGGAGTGAGTGCTCAGAGTATTCTGTCGGCCACCGTGCAGGTGGAGGTTTTCACCGCTCCATCGGCAACTCCGGCTGATGGGTAACCCGGCAGACTGCCTGGTTTGTGGAAGGGCGCGGGGAACGCGCCCGGGCATGTGTGGTTGATATATGGCTAAACCGATTATCGCCCTGGTGGGGCGACCCAACGTAGGTAAGTCCACGCTCTTCAACCGGATCGCTGGTCGGCGGTTGGCGGTGGTCCACGACCGGCCTGGTACCACGCGTGACCGGCTGCACGCGCCTGCCGAATGGGGTGGGATCTCGTTCACCGTGGTGGATACCGGGGGTATTGAGGTGCTGCCCCAGACCGTCGTGGCCGGGAGACGCCCCGGTCCCTATCGTGTGCTTGCCCAGGACTCCGCTCCCTTCATCTCTCTGATGCGTAGCCAGGCCGAGCAGGCGATTGATGCAGCGGACGTCATTGTCTTCGTTACCGATGCGGCCAGTGGCATGACGGCCGGCGACGAGGAGGTAGCAGGCATCCTCCGTCGTTCCTCCTGTCCCGTCTTCTTGGCAGCAAACAAGGCGGACAACCTACGTCTGCGCCAGGCCGCGTTGGAGTTCTACGCCCTGGGCCTGGAAGCCGTCTACCCGGTCTCGGCTCTGCATGGCACCGGCGTCGCCGACCTTCTGGACGATGTGATTGAGGTGCTATCTCCTTCTGAGCCCGAGGTCGAGGACGAAAGCGTCAAACTGGCTATCGTTGGCCGTCCCAATGTGGGCAAATCGTCGCTGCTGAACAAGCTACTCGGCGAGGAGCGGGCTATCGTGAGCCCCATACCTGGGACCACTCGAGATGCTATTGACACGTATATGGAGTGGGAGGGAACGCCGATCACGTTGATTGACACGGCCGGCATTCGCCGGCGGGGCAAGATTGAACGTGGGGTAGAGCACTACAGTGTTCTGCGGGCGCTCCGGGCGATTCAACGAGCCGACGTGGCCTTGATGGTGATAGATGGCTTCGAGGGGGTGACCGCCCAGGATACGCACGTGGCCAGCCTGATCCTTGATGAATGGGCCAGCGTCGTGGTGCTGATCAACAAGTGGGATGCGGTGAACAAGGAGGCCGCCGAATCGGGCGAACCGCTGACCACGGCGGAATACACCGAGTGGTTACGGAAGGCGCTACGTTTCCTTGACTACGTACCGGTTCTCTTCGTCTCGGCGCTCACCGGTCGGCGGGTGCATCAGGTCGTGCCGAAGGCCTTGGACGTATATGGAGCGCGCTTTCAGCGCATTCCCACCGGCCCACTCAACCGGCTTGTGCGGGATGCACTGGATCGCCACGCACCGCCGAGTAAACGGGGCAGAAAACTCAACATCTACTATGTCAGCCAACCAGGCGTAGACCCGCCGACCTTCGTCTTTCATGTCAACGATACGGACCTGGTGCACTTCAGCTATGAGCGCTACCTGGAGAATCAGTTGCGGAAGGCGTACGGGTTCCCTGGCACCCCACTCCGGCTGGTGTTTCGAAAGCGCGGACGCCGGGACGAAAACACAGCGCCTAAGTGAGATTCGAGACAGGTTCCATCTTGAGTTGGTTGTCTCCATTGTGCGCGTCTGGGGTCTCGCGCGTCCCGGTCTGGGGACGCGGGCCGGTGACCACGCGAAAGCCAATACGGTTGGAGCGGTGGCCGGGGTGGCTGTAGTCGCGAGAGGTGCACCGTGCATCCTTGGCGTGGAAGTTCCATGAACCGCCACGAATGACGATTTGGTTCTTCCCCACTTGCTCGGATGTCCATTCCCACACGTTCCCCGCACAATCGAGCAACTCGTATGGGCTGGCCCCATCTGGATAGACGCCCACCGGCGTTGTACTCCCTACTCCGCCCTCACGCACGTTTGCCCGGTCGGAGCTGAACGTGTCTCCCCAGGGGTAGGCTCGGCCATCCTCCCCTCGGGCAGCTTTCTCCCATTCCATCTCAGTGGGCAGTCGTACACCGGCCCATTCGCAGTAGGCGCAGGCGTCCTCCCAACTCACAAGCACGACAGGGTGGTTGGCCTTCTCCTCGGGATAGACGCGCGTGTGGGGATCCCAGTTGTACGGTTCGGCCCACACTTCCTCGAGGTAGGGCACGGGATGGGAGGGATGAGCGGCAAGAAAACGGGCGTATTGGGCATTCGTGACCGGATAGCGGCCGATGCGATATGCCATCACGTATGTCAGTTCCCCCTCTTCACTATACTCGAATTCGCCACCGGGTACGTCTACCATCTTATCAAGGTCGCGAGGATCACCCAAATACGCCACGGCCGTGCCGGCCGAGATGCGTTCCGAAACGCTGGCTTCCGATTCAGTTGAGATTTGCTGCATCAGAGCCTCGATGTACTCGGATGCTAGGCCTTCTGCTTGGACGGTGACCACGGCAGACCGCAGGCGGGTGGGATCGTTGCTCAACAGGTCCTGCCAAAGCCGGGCGGCCTCCATTCTGCGGGCGTGTCCGGTCTCTTTGCTGGTGGTGCGGGTGAGGTAGATGTAGGCCGTGATCTGTTCTCGTGTCAGGTCCGCGAAGGCCGGTTCCACCCGCAGCATTCGCAGTAGTGGCTTATAACGCAGGTACCGTTCCAGCAGCGTCACCGCTTCGGGGGTTTCCTCGGCAAACGGTGATACGGGGCGTTGCACCTCCATACCTTCCCGCGCGGCCAGTTCGAGGTCTTGGATGAGATTCGGGTATTCCAGCAGGTCTTGGTAGAGGTCGTGGTAGCGGGCCTGGATCACGACCATTTTGGCCAGAAGCTCAGGCACGATGGGGCCGATGGTGCCCTCCACCATGCGGCGCTCGGCCAGCTTGAGCAACAGCCTGAAGATATTGAGTGTGCGCTTGACCACGCGTGGATTGGGCTCCAGGCCCAACGAGAGTATGTCCCTGCACCCACGAGGCAGATCAGGGTCGTGCTGGTCGATGAAACCGGCGATCTGATCATCCTCAAGCGGTGGCAGGTGGAAAGGTATCTGCACGATCTTCTCCAGATAGCTCTGCCCTGCCGGAGGTGCAGCGTCTTCTCCTTCGTCCTCTCCTAGCAGGTAGCCGGTATACTGTGTCTGGACCACCCGCTCAATGATGTCCCGATCGACCGCGACGAAGAAGACGCACCCTTTCACGTCGAGGAACAGCTTGATCGCCTCAAGAACCTCCACCGCGCGTCCAGGTAGGCAACGGTCCAGGTCGTCGATGAAGACCACGAGTAGGCCATTGCGACTCCAGACGTATTCTCTCACCAGGTGAGCGAATCCGCCCTGGAACTCTTCCAGCAGCATCAACTGCCGGCGATAGACCTCCGTACGCTCGCGCTCGAATGCTGAGACGATTCCCTCCAGCGTCCCCATTTCCCCCTGCAACAATTGCACCAGTTCGAGAAACGTGGCTGGCGTGGGGAGGAGCGAGAGCCCCAGATGCAACACGCCCTTGCCCAAACTGGGCCAGTCAATCTGGATGGAGCCCGTCTCGGTGCGCTCTACGTCGGTGTACAGCCGCATTCGCCAGTCCGCGAGTTGCTGTGCGTCTTCCTTGCTGAGTTGCTCGCTCTCGAGTCCTTCGATCACGCGCAGTAGCAACGTCCGCCAGAGTGCTCCTTGGTCGCGCTCGTATTGCCAGGCGTTGAACCAGACGACCCGCGCCCATCGGTGCCCTGTCGTGCGACGGTTGATCAGTTGTTCGGCGATGAGCCGCATCAAGCTGGTCTTGCCGCTGCCCCATGGGCCGAAGACGCCGATGGTGATCGGCGTGTCTGCGCTGAGCACCACTTCGGTCAGAACTTCGGCATAGTGGGAGAAGCTGAGCTGGTCGTGTCTTGTGCCCAGAATCGGCTGGTCGGTCCACAGGCTGTGCATCTCGGTCACTGTTTTCATTCTGCCTACCCCTCGTCTGTCTACTTGCTCGTGGCGGCGAGTTCCTGGATATGGACAGCGCGTGCTGGCTTTCGACGTTGCGCGTCCAGCACCTAGCATACGGATTATACCCACCTTGGCGACTTGGTACAAATTGCTGATCGTGGTATCATTGCCCGCAACTTGAGCATCGGGGGTATACAAGCATGAAGAACATCGCTGTCATCGGCGTCGGGTACGTGGGGCTGGTCACCGGCGTCTGCTTTGCTGATTTGGGCAACCGGGTCACTTGCGTGGACATCAACGAGGGGAAGATTGAGGACCTGAAGCAGGGAGCAATGCCCATCTACGAGCCTGGCCTGGAGGAATTGGTGGCCCGCAACGTGCGAGCAGGTAGGCTTGGCTTCACAGCCTCGTATGCGGAGGGGCTGGCCGAATCGGAGTTTGTGTTCATCGCGGTGGGGACCCCGGAGGGAGTGGACGGCGAGGCAGATCTACGCTACGTGCGCATGGCGGCCAGCTCGATTGCTGGCGTGATGGATCACCCAATGATCATCGTGAACAAGTCAACCGTCCCTGTGGGGACCGGCGATTGGGTGGCCGACATCATACGCGAGTCCCGCGGCAACAGTGTGGACGTCGCCGTGGTCTCCAATCCAGAGTTCCTTCGTGAGGGATCCGCCATCAGTGATTTCATGTACCCGGATCGGGTGGTGTTGGGCTCGTTGAGTCGAGAGGCGGCGGAGAGGGTAGCCCAGTTGTACCTTCCGCTGCGGGCGACGATCATGATCACCGACTTGCGCACCGCGGAGATGATCAAGTATGCCTCTAACGCCTTTCTGGCCACACGTATCTCCTTCATCAACGAGATTGCCAATATATGCGAGGCGATGGGAGCTGACGTCAAAGAAGTCGCTACGGGGATGGGGTACGACAAACGAATCGGCCCCGCCTTCCTCGATGCGGGTGTGGGGTACGGCGGCAGTTGCTTTCCCAAGGATGTGAGGGCACTGGCCTACATGGCGGAGATCAGAGGGCGACACCCGCAGTTGCTTCGTGCGGTGATGGAGATCAACAGCTACCAGCGTCGGGCGACAGTGCGCAAGTTGGAGCAGGCCCTCGGTGGTCTACGGGGCAAGACGATCGGGTTGCTTGGATTGGCGTTCAAGCCGAATACCGACGACATGCGCGAAGCTCCCTCTGCCCACATGGCCCACATGCTGTGTACAGCAGGTGCTCAAGTGCGTGCCTATGATCCGGTCGCGATGAAGGTAGCCGCTCGGGTGATGCCCGACACGGAGTTGGTCGAGGATGCCTACGCCCTGGCGACGGGCTGTGATGCGCTTGTTGTGGTAACTGAGTGGAACGAGTTCAAGAACCTTGACCTGGTTCGCATCCGCGATCTGATGAACCGGCCTGTAATCATAGACGGGCGCAATATCTACGAGCCCGAGATGATGCAGGAACTGGGTTTCTACTACCGGGGAGTGGGGCGGGGCTACGAGTGCTAGGTGGCGTAGCAGACACTTTTCCGGGTGTGGTGGGAGGTAGTGGTGAGTTTTCTCAAGACGACATTGGACAACGGTCTGACGATCCTGGTCAAGGAGCTCCACGCGGCTCCAGTGGCTAGCTTCTGGGTCTGGTATCGTGTGGGGAGTCGCAACGAGTATACAGGGATCACCGGTATCTCTCACTGGGTGGAACACATGCTTTTCAAGGGGACACCGACTTTCCCCAAGGGCGTAGCGGAGAAAGCCATCGCGCGAGATGGCGGAGTGTTCAACGGCATGACGGCGCATGACTTCACGACCTACTTCGCTACGCTGCCCGCTGCCCACGTTGAGTTGGCGTTGCGTATTGAGGCCGATCGTATGGCCAACGCGCTCTTCGACCCCGAAGAGGTTGCTGCTGAGCGCAGTGTTATCATCAGTGAGAGACAGGGCGCTGAGAACATGCCGGAGTTTCTGCTCAACGAGGAGTTGATGGCAGCCACCTTTCGCGTCCATCCCTACGGAAATGACATCGTTGGCCACATGTGCGACCTGGAGACAATGACGCGCGATCAACTGCACGCGCACTATCGTACGTACTACGCACCCCAAAACGCGCTGGCCGTCGCTGTGGGCGACTTCGACACGGGCGAGATGGTGCGTCTCATTGAGAGCCGGTTTGGCGCTATTTCCCGTGGCCTAGATATCCCGGTCGTGAGCGCGATTGAGCCGCCTCAAATGGGAGAGCGGAGGGTGATACGCGAGGGGGAGGGCCAGGTCGCATACTTCGAGATGGCATTTCGCGCCCCCAGTGTTCGGGAGTCCGACTTCTTCGCCTTGACCGTGCTCGATGCTATTCTCTCCGGGGCGAGTGGCATGACGTTCTTCGGCGGCGGCCTGACCAACAAGAGCAGCCGTCTGTACAGGGCGCTGGTGGCGGCAGAGTTTGCGATCGCTGTATCTGGTTCCTTAACCCCGGCGGTGGATCCCTTTGTGTATAGTATCTTCGCCGTCGTGCGTGCCGGTCGTACCCTGGTCGAGCTGGAGGGGGCGCTGAATGCCGAAATCGAGCGTGTTATCGCTGAGCCGGTCACGCAGCAGGAGCTGTCCAAGGCGATCAAGCAGGCCAAGGCGCAGTTTGCCTACTCCAGTGAGTCGGTCACCAGCCAGGCCCTGTGGTTGGGGTTCAGTGAGATCTTCGCCGATCACACCTGGTTTGAGAATTACATCGCTAACCTCAGCGCTGTCACTGTGGCGGATGTCCAGCGCGTGGCGCAGAAGTATCTCAGGCAGTCGAACCGCACAGTCGGATGGTACGTCCCCACGAACGGTCAGTAGCGCCGCATGCGCCACGTTTGTCGCACAAGGAGCCCCATGTCCATTCCCGGAACCGAGAACATCACGCGCCACGAGTTGCCCAATGGCATCGTCGTGTTGGTGTGCGAAAACCATAGCAATCCGTCGGTCGTCATCAGTGGCTACCTATCTGTGGGAGCCTATGACGAGCTGTGCGAGCAGGCTGGACTGGCCACCTTCACGGCTAGTGCCCTGATGCGTGGCACTGCACATCGCACGTTTGGGCAGGTCTACGAGGAGTTGGAATCCGTCGGCGCCAGTGTGGGCGTCGGTGCAGGTACGTACACGACTGGTTTTGCCACCAAGAGCTTGGTTGAGGATCTGCCCCGGGTATTGGCCATACTGGCGGACGTGCTCCGCTATCCTGCCTTCGTCGAGGATGAGATCGAGCGACTGCGTGGCGAGATCCTGACCGACTTGGCGGAGCGTCCTAACGATACCGGGCGTATGGCAGGTCTGACCTTCCACGAGCTGGTGTATCCTCCTGGGCACCCCTACGCGCGCAGTATCATTGGCTACATCGAGACAGTTGCTAGTCTCAAGCGGAATGACCTGGCTCAGTTCTACACTGGCGGCTACGGCCCGCGGGGCATGGTCGTCGCCGTGGTGGGTGACGTGGAGACCGCCGATGCACTGGCGCAGATGGAGGAGTCTCTTGGCGATTGGGAGGGCCAGGGCTATGAACGCAACGCTCTGCCCGAGGTCCCGAGAGTCAGCGAGGTCCGCGAGCGAACGGTTCTTATCCCTGGCAAGACCCAATCCGACATTGTCCTGGGCTATCCCGGTCCCCCCCGCTCCTCGCCAGACTTTCTGGACGCGCTCTTGGCCAACACGATCCTGGGGGTCTTCGGGTTGATGGGCCGTCTGGGGGAGAACGTGCGCGACGAGCAGGGATTGGCCTACTATTCGTTCAGCCGTGTGGATGGAGGTCCAGGCCCTGGTCCGTGGCGTGTAGTCGCTGGCGTCAATCCGGCCAACGTGGAGCGCGCAATCGCGAGTATCCGCGTTGAGATTCGTCGCTTGTGCGAGGATTTGGTGGATGGGGATGAGTTGGACGATAACAAGGCGTTCATCACGGGCAGCCTGCCCTTGCGGTTGGAGACCAACGAGGGGGTGGCGCGTACCATCCTCGACATGGAGCGCTACGAGTTGGGCTTGGATTACCTCAAGCGTTACGCGGGATTGATCGGCGAGATCAGCGCCGAGCGCGTGCGTGCCGTCGCGCAGCGCTGGCTCGACCCAGATGCGTACGCTTTGGCCATCGCCGGCCCGCCCATCGGTGGATGAGCCTCAGTTTGCGGCCATGGAGTGCCGTATGGATTGGTCTGGAGTCTCCAATCTGGGACTTGGTATCGGGAGCCTCAATGGTCACCGGAGTTGATCTGGTCGAGGTCGCCCAAGTGAAGCGAATACTGACGCGCTATGGGGACCGCTTCCTCGACCGCGTGTTCACCCCATCCGAGGTTTTGTACTGTCGGGGTCATCCGGCGGAACTGGCCGCGCGTTTCGCTGCGAAAGAGGCCGTCTCCAAGGCGCTAGGTGTGGGTGTGCGCATGCTGGCCCGTGACGGGATCCACTGGCGGGATGTGGAGGTCGTTGGTGACAGGCGGGGCAAGCCGTACGTTCGTCTCTACGGCCGTGCCGCCAAGCGCGCCGAGGCTCTCGGTCTCACTGAATGGGCGATTAGCCTTTCCCACACGCGTCAATATGCTGTTGCCTTTGTAGTGGCGCAGTAGGCAGCTCCTGGCGTGGCGGCGGCTGTCCGTTCACGTGGACTTTGCTTGCCGCACCGCCGTGAGTGTGGTACACTACGCGGGCGCAGAACAGGATCTTGCACTAGAGGCACGCATCTTAGGCACAAGACAGACAGGGAGGAGTACCCGAAACGATGAGCACAAAGAAAGGCCGCGTCTTCTCCGGCGCTCGGCCCACCGGTCGTCAGCACCTTGGCAATTACCTGGGCGCAATTCGCAACTACGTTGCGCTACAGACTGAATACGACTGCGTCTACTGTGTCGTGGACCTGCACGCTCTGACCACGCTGCAGGACACGGACAAGCTGCGCAACTGGACTTACGAGATGGCTTTGGACTGGCTGGCCGCCGGGATGGATCCCGAACAGGGGACCATCGTCTTTGTGCAGTCTCACGTGCCCCAGGTGACTGAGCTTCATACTGTCCTATCAATGGTTACCCCGCTGGGTTGGCTAACCCGTTTGCCGACTTTCAAGGACAAGGTCCGCCAGCACCCGGAAAACGTCAACTATGGATTGGTCGGTTATCCGGTGTTGATGGCTTCCGACATCACGCTGTACAAGGCTGACACTGTCCCAGTGGGTGTAGACCAGGCACCTCACCTGGAGTTCACGCGTGAAGTCGTGCGGCGCTTCAACCACCATTTTGGCGATGTGCTGATTGAGCCTAAGGGCAAGTTCACCGAGTTCCCCAAGGTGGTGGGGATCGATGGTCAGCAGAAGATGAGCAAGTCGCTCGACAATCACATTGAGATCGCCGCATCGCCAGAGGAGATTCAGCAGCGGGTGATGCGGATGATGACCGACCCGGCCCGCAAATTCCGCTCTGATCCTGGCCATCCTGAGGTGTGCAACGTCTTCAGTCTGCACGGCTTCTTTTCGTCCGACCAGGTAGCCCAGATTGAGGCGGATTGTCGCTCCGCGAAGGTCGGATGTGTGCAGTGCAAACGACTCTTTGCTGAGAACCTGGCTGCCTATTTTGCCCCTTTCCGTGAGCGCCGGGCGGCACTTGCCGCGACACCTGACCGTGTGTGGGATATCCTGGCTGATGGTGCCCGCCGGGCCGCTGTTATTGCTGATGAGACCATCGCTGAGGTCAAGGCAGCAGTTGGGCTCCCTTAGTCCCGTGGTCGACCACGTACACGTGCTCGTCAGCCTGCCTCTGCGTGTGGTTGGACTGGAAGCCGCTCACAATTGGGGGCCCGTCCTCGTTCCCTAGAGCCTCGGTGTTGCTATTGGCGTCGGTCGTCGCATTACAGAGCGCTTTCGTGTCGAGCGGGGCGCTGTGGCGAGTAGGTGGGCGAAGGGGCGTTTCGGCGACCTGAGCTTGGCCAATGTGACTGATGACTATAGGAGTTCGATATGCGGGCAGTTGTGCAGAGGGTCAGCAAGGCGTCGGTGAGCGTGGACGGTGAGACGGTCGGCGCGATCAGGCGAGGTGTGGCTGTGCTGGTGGGCGTTACCCACGGCGATACGGAGGAGCAGGCCGAGTGGCTGGCTCGCAAGATCGCTGGCCTGCGTATCTTCGAGGATGATGTGGGCAGGATGAACGCGAGCCTGCTCGACGTCGGCGGTGCGGCGCTGGTCATCTCTCAGTTCACGCTCTATGCGGATGCCCGCAAGGGCCGTCGCCCTGGCTTGAGTGACGCGGCTCCGCCGGAGGTGGCCGAGCCGCTGATCACCCATTTCGTCCAGGTTCTGAAGCAGCACGGTGTACCGGTCGAGACAGGTGTATTTGGTGCCTACATGCTGGTGGAAATCCACAATGACGGGCCGGTGACCATCTTGCTGGAGCGGTAGCGGCTTTGGCGTGGCTATTTTGGGCATTCGGGCAGGCCTGTGAGCCTGGCTTATGGCGATAGGAGCAAAGATGTCTTCATCTGATGTAGAGATCGTGTACGTGCAGAACCGGCGAGAACAGGGGCGCTTTGTGCGCTTCCCGTGGCAGGTCTACCGTGATGATCCTCTGTGGGTCCCTCCCCTTATCAGGAGCCGGTTACACAGCCTGGATCCACAGCGGGGGACGTTCTTCCGCTATGGCGAGGCCGCCCTGTTCCTGGCCAGGCGGAACGGGCGGGATGTCGGACGCATCGCTGGCTGGATCAATCACCGTGCCAACGGCTTCCGGGACGAGAAGGCGTCTGGGTTCGGTTTCTTTGAGACGCTGAACGACTATGACACCGTCCAGGCGCTGTTGGATGCCGTGTGTGATTGGGCGCGAGGGCGGGGGATGGAGACGATCCGTGGCCCGTATTACTTCTCGATGGACGATTCCCCCGGCGTACTCATCGAAGGGTCCGACTACGCGCCCGTGTTGCTGTGTGGCCACAGCCCGCTCTACTACTCCGATTTCCTGGAACGCTATGGCCTGGTGAAATATCGAGATGCCTATGCCTATCGGGTCGAACTGGCCAGGTTCAATGGGGAACTCGATTCTCTGCCGCCAAAGATCCTGCGTGTGGCGGAAGTCGCGCGTAAGAGGACGGGAGTCCAGATCCGCCCCATCCGGATGGAGGATTGGGATGCTGAAGTGCAGCGGGTGATGTACCTGGTGAATGAGGCAATGGGGTATATGCGTAACCACGTTCCTATGGACGAGCGGGAGTTTGTACGCTATACCGACGAACTGCGCCAGGTGATTGACCCAGAGCTTGTGTTTCTGGCCGAGATAGATGGGCGGCCGGTCGGGTTCGCTGCTACACTGCCCGACGTCAACCAGGCACTCAAGAGTGCAAATGGCCGTCTGTTGCCATTGGGATGGCTCCGCATGTGGTGGCGCATGCGTCGCATTGATGTGGCCAGCCTGAAGCTTCTGGCCGTGCTTGAGGAATACCGTGGGCGGGGGTTGGACTCGTTGCTCTACCTGGAGACAGCACAGGCGCTTATGCGCAAAGGGTACACCTGGGTTGACCTCTCGCTCACTGCTGACAACAACGTGATGATCAACCGGCTTGTCCACAATCTGGGCGGGCAGCGATACAAGGCGTATCGCACCTATCAGAAGGCCCTGATGTGAGCGTTCCGTTCCGTGCCGTAGCTTGGTGTTGGCTGTCCCGTGTTTGGCTCCCCCGTATCCCCTGATCCCCTGCTTTCCGTTGCGGGCACTGCGCATCCCCGTGGGCTATGGTGCGGGAGTGTCCGGTCTGCCTTGTCTCAACGAGCCATCGCTGGTATAATTGAAAAGACAACGATAATAGGAAAGGTTGGATCGTCGAATGCCCTGGCTGCGAGAAGCCTTCGCTGCTTACCAACCGCTGTTGGCACTCTTGCATGGACAGACCTTTTTCATACTAGGTCTGTCGATCCTTCTTCTATCGCGCCGCAGTGCCCGGCTCAAATTCGCTCGTGGACTCTTGCCGCTGTCGCCATTTGGATTCTGTGAGGCGATAGTGGCTTGGACTCCGGTATGGATCGTGGCTTCGGGGGTAATGCCCTATTGGCTTGGTTGGCTACGCCTGCTGCTATTGGGGGTTGGCTATGCGATTCTGTTGGCTTTTGCTTTGCAGACTCGCGTGCCCCCGGAGAGGAGCCGATGGCGACGGTGGTCTGCTGCTATCGCCATCCTGGTCCTGTGGCTGATCGGCCTGCTCGTTGCGCACTTGGCGGGAGTCCCGGCGGAGCGCATCTGGCTTGATGGGGAGGTGGTCGCGCGCTACGTCCTGGCTTTGCCCGGTGGCTTGATTGGGGCATGGGGGCTGCGTAGCCAGAGCTATCGCACAATCGAATCCGAGCGATTACCGTTGGTCAAGCCCTACTTGCGGGTCACTGAAGTCGCGTTGGGCTCGTTTGCCCTGTTTGGAGGTCTGATAGGACCGGCGGCCTCTTTCTTCCCCGCCACCTGGTTCAACCAAGAGCTGCTCTTGCAGGTGACAGGTATCCCTTCCGCGCTTTTGCGTGGCCTGAGCGGCGCTGGCATCGCGTATGGAATCGTGCGGACGTTGGGCGTGATCGTGAGCGAGATCGATCTCTGGCTGGAGAGCATGGAGCAAGTCGAGACGCTGGCTCTTGAGCGCGAGCGCATTGGACGGGAATTACATGACGGGATCATCCAGTCTATCTATGCAGCAGGACTTATGCTAGAGGGTGCTTTGCACAGTATCCCAGACGCGCCGAACACGGCGCGCGAGCAGTTGACGCGCGCGATTGGAAGCCTGAACCGGACGATTCAAGACATCCGTCGCTACATATTCGATCTGCGGGGCAAGATGCCCGACGATGACCTTGAGACAATCCTGCAGAAAGTGCTCAGGGATTTCCGCGTCAACACGTTGTTGGAAACGGAGTTCACCGTGGAGGGCACGGACACCCGGCCACTGGGGACGGAGCGGCGGCGGCATATCTTCCAGATCGCGCGCGAAGCGTTGACCAATACGGCCAAGCACGCGCAGGCTCGGCGGGTTGAGGTGTGTTTGCGGTACGGCGTCAATGCGTTGCAGCTTCGTGTGTCTGACGATGGTGTTGGGCTCTCGGCGCTCCCGATCGGCAAAGGGCAGGGGCTGAAGAACATCCGTGAGCGGACCCGCCTGCTTGGCGGAATGCTGGATATCGACACCGCGCCGGACAAGGGTATGACGTTAATCCTTACCGTGCCCTACTGACGCCGGGCGTGAAGGTGAGGTTGGGTTTTTTTCTAGCCTGCAAGTTGTAGGTTGGGCCCGATTGCTGAGATAGGGGTTTATGGCACTTAGGATTCTCATCGTGGATGACCACGAAGTGGTGCGGCTCGGCCTGCGCACACTCCTCGATCGGCACCCTGGTTTCACGGTTGTGGACGAAGCTGCTACTGCCAAGGAGGCCGTTCAGAAGGCTCTGCTACTCCGTCCTGAAGTTGTGGTGATGGATATTCGCCTGTTGGGGGGCAGTGGGATTGAAGCCTGTCGAAAGATCGTTGAGCAGGCCCCCGAGTGCAAAGTCATCATGCTCACCTCCTACGCCGAGGACGAGATGCTGTTTGACGCCATCGCAGCCGGGGCGTGTGGCTATGTGCTCAAGCAGATCGGGAGTGACGACCTGATCCGGGCGGTGGAGGCGGTAGGGAGGGGAGAGGCGTTGCTGGATTCAGCGCTCACGCAGCGAGTCTTCGCCCGTGTGCGCGAAGCGGCGCGCAAAGAGCATCGGGAGGCCTTCGCTGACCTGACCGATCAGGAAGTGCGCGTGCTGATCCACGTGGCCGAGGGGAAGACGAACCGAGAGATCGCCACCGAGCTATTCCTTGGTGAAGGCACTGTGCGCAACTATGTCAGCAGTATCCTTAAGAAACTCGGTCTGACCAACCGGGCTGAGGCTGCCGCCTATGCCGTGGAGCACCACCTGAAGGAATTCGTCTGATCCCGCCGCCTAAAGTTGTCTACGGAGTGACTTCTTCCAAGTACTGGTTGCACTGCCATGCAGCGGCGTCGAGTTGTGATTGTGCGTCCTCACCGCTGAGTGCGGCGGTGAGCATCTCATCTATGGCTGCGTAGCATGTGTCATACCCGGCCACGGAGGGCTCAATCCCGTAGTCGTATGACATGAACCCGAAGGCCTTCTCGTAGATTGGGTTTTCGGCGAAGTAGTCGCTCAACAACTCCCCCGTGGCCTGGTGAGTGGCGAGGTAGCCGCTTCCTGCCGCCCACGCCGCTTGCTGCTCTGGTTCACTCAGCCATTTGATGAATAGCCAAGCAGCCAGTTGCTCCTCAGGTGTGCTCACGAAGATGGAGTGGCTAGCGCCGTGGACATTCATCCGTGGCTCGGTCGTGGTGTGTGGCGGGGGATTGACGCTCCATGTGAAGCCAGCGCCTTGCTCCACTGCCTGGCGGTAGTGGGGTAGGCTGGAGATGGCGCCGAGTGTGAAGAGCGAACGGCCTGCACCGAAGGCGTTTCGGTCACCGTTGCGTTCCACCTGGCTTACAGCGCAGCCCTGATCTATCCAGTCTCGCAATGAAGTCAAAGCCCCCAGCGCTTCCGGCCCATTGAAGACGTAGCTGGTGGCTTGATCGTTGATCATGTCGCCACCTCGGCTGAAGACAAGCGCAGCGAACTGAGAAGGGGTGGCGGCGTGCATGTAGCCGTAGGAAGTACCCTCACCTGTGGCACCGGAGAACGGCTGCGCCGCCGCGGCGCAAACCATCTCGCTGAACTCGTCCCACGTCTCGGGCGGGCCTGTGTAGCCCAATTCGGTCAGCCAGTCTTCGTTGTAGTACATCACTTCCATGGACTTGTAGAACGGCCAGCCATAGCGGCCATCGAACTGTGGCAAGTAGTCGGCAGCCATCGAACTGGGGAAGAAACCGTCCAGCGCTTCCTGTGTGTAGCCCCAATTCTGGCTCTCAATGTAGGGATCCAGTGCTGCCAGCACGCCCTGCGCCGCATAGTCGGCAGCCTGATTCGGGTAGGCCACACTCATACTGGGAAGCCGGCCGTCAGGAATGCCCGCAATGATCTTCTCGTGTAGGCTGGTGTAGCCTTTCTGAGATTCTCCTTGGACTGTGATGTCCCACTGGTTGGTGCGATTGAACTTGTCAACCAGACTCAGTATGAGTTCCTCGCGCGAGTTCGTGTAGTGATACCAGAAGGTCACCATCTGCCTGCTTGGGTCGACATTCTCCAGATCGCCGTAGATGGCAGCCGGGTGGGGCGGTGTCTGGTGTGCGCGGCAGGAGGTTGCCAGCAATACAACGAGTGCTAGCAGGACTGCTGCAGCCAGGGGTCTGTTCACTGTGACTGCTCTGCAGAGATGCCGTAGTGGGGGTAGGGCTTCGTAGACGTTCGAGCCTTTACTCGACAAAGCCCATGTACTCTGGGGGCCAGTACGAAAACCAGGCATGTCCTACAATGTCTTCAATGGCTACCGGTCCGAAATTGCGCGAGTCGTTGGAAGCGCCTCGATTGTCACCCAGAACGAATACGTGCAGTGGGGAGATGGTCTCCGGGCCATAGCCACCGCCACCCGGTTTGAGCATCCAGGGCTCTTCCAGTGGTTCCCCATCGATGTGCACCTGTCCACTGCGTACTTCGATGGTTTCTCCGGGCAGTCCTATCACGCGTTTAATCAGCATGTCTGACTGCTCCGGGAGATCGATGACGACGATGTCGCCGCGTCGTGGACCGTGGAAGAGACGATAGGTGACTTTCTCCACGACCACCCGTTGAGCACTATGCAGATTGGGCTCCATGCTCTGTCCGAGCACTTGGGTAGCCTGGGCCAGAAAGAGGTTGATGACCAGGGCGATGATGACCGCCGGGACGACCGTTTCGGCCACTTCGCGCAGCGCTTGCAGCAACCATCGCAACGCCCGGGATCCGGAGCTTGCGCGTGCCTCTCGCCGCTCGGTTTCAGGCTCGACCTGGGGATTCTCGGTGGTCTCTTCCACGGTAGCCTCCCGGTGCAGACCTAGCGCCGTCGGGGCGGGCGACGTCCCCTGTTTCCGCGGTTTCCGGTTGGTCTGTCGGCCGCCTGGGCCTGTTCCAGCGACCATCCCTCGAGCACAGCGCGACGCGAGAGGCGTACCTTGCCATCGGCGCTGATGTTGGTCACCATTACCATGATCTCGTCACCGACATCCACCACGTCCTTGACGCTGTTGACGCGGGAGTCGGCCAATTGCGAGATGTGCACCAGACCATCGGTACCTGGCAGGAACTCGACGAAAGCTCCGAAGTCGGCAACGCGTACGACCCGTCCGGTGTAGATGCGACCGGGTTCGGGCTCCTCGGTCAGCGACTCGATCATCTGCTGTGCCTTTTCCGCAGCCGGGCCGCTGGTCGAGGCGATATAGATGGTACCGTCGTCCTCGATGTCAATGCGCACGTCGCATTCATCCTGAAGGGCGCGCACTGTCTTGCCGCCCGATCCGATGACTGCCCCCAGCTTGTCTGGGTCTACGTGCATGATGGTCATCCGTGGCGCGTAGGCGGAGAGGTTCTCCCTATGAGTGGGGATGGCTGCCTCGATCGTGCCGAGGATCTGCAAGCGTGCCTTGCGAGCCTGTTCCAGTGCTTCTTCCAGGATCCCATAGGAAAGGCCGGCTATCTTGATATCCATCTGCAAGGCTGTGATGCCTTCGCGCGTGCCGGTGACTTTGAAGTCCATATCCCCGATGTGGTCTTCCAGCCCTTGAATGTCGGTTAGAACCTGATACCGATCACCCTCAGCCATCAGTCCCATCGCGATACCTGCGACCGGAGCCTTGATGGGCACGCCCGCGTCCATCAGCGACAGGGTGCTTCCACACACGCTCGCCATCGAGGTGGAGCCGTTGGAGCTGAGCACTTCGCTGACGACGCGGATGGTATAGGGGAACTCTCCGTTGTCGGGAATCACCGGCAACAGCGCCCGCTCGGCCAATGCGCCGTGTCCGATCTCGCGCCGGCGCGGGCTACCTATCCTGCGTACTTCGCCCGTCGAGTAGGGCGGGAAGTTGTAATGGTGCATGTAGCGCTTCGTCTCGTCGGGTGAGAGGTCGTCAAGGGTCTGCTCCTCCCGGGGCGTGCCCAGTGTGACAATGGAAAGGGCCTGTGTCTCGCCACGGCTGAACAAGCCAGAACCGTGTGTCCGTGGCAGCAGTCCCACTTCGGCGGACAGGGGGCGGATTGTCTGTGGATCTCGGCCATCGGCTCGGACGCCTTCTTCGATGGTGCGTCGGCGCACCGTCTCGCGCAGCATCTCGTCGAGAGCCTCGTTGATCGCTCTCCTGTCCCATTCCTCGCCCAGGTTATCGGCCAACTTGTCCTGAAGAGCCCGCACGCGGTTGTCGCGCTCCTCTTTGCTCGTTGCCCCGTAGATGACGTCCGACAGCTGGTTCCCTGCCCTCTCTTGGACAGCTTTACGCAGTTCGTCCGCCAGCGCGTGGGACGTGTAGGTGCGCTTCGGTTTCCCCAACGCCTCTCGCATCTCGTTCTGGACGCGGATTACGTCTTGGATCGCTGCGTGGCCGCGCCGGAGCGCCTCGACCATGGTCTCTTCGCTCACTTCGTTTGCCCCGGCTTCCACCATCATCAGCGCATCCACACGGCCGGCCAGCCGTAGGTCTAGGGCGCTGTTTTCCATTTGCGAGACGGTGGGGTTGATGACCAGTTCTCCGTTCACGTATCCCACGCGTACGGCCCCTACTGGCCCATCGAACGGAACATCGGAGATGGTAAGCGCGGCTGAAGCCCCGATGATGGACAGAATGTCAGCCTGGTGCTCTTCATCCTGTGAAAGGGGGGTGATGATGACCTGCACGTCGTTACGCATGTCGTGGGGGAAGAGGGGACGTAGTGGCCGGTCAGTCAGCCGCGCCGTGAGCGTGGCTGATTCGGTTGGCCGACCTTCGCGGCGGAAGAACGAACCAGGGATACGGCCGGCCGCGTAGAGCCTCTCCTCGAAGTCCACAGTGAGCGGGAAGAAGTTGATCCCTTCGCGCGTGCTGTGTGACATTGTCGCCGTGACGAGCAGCAGTGTGTCGCCCTGGCGGATCGTGACTGTACCGCCTGCCTGCTGGGCCAGTTTTCCGGTCTCAAAGGTGACGGTTTCGTCTCCCAGTGTAGCAGTGTACTTGTGACTATTCATTTTAGTTGTACCTCCATGTACCGAGGTCGGGCGCGGAGGTCAGGGACTGGGGGGTATCTCGTAGCATGCTGTTGGCCCTTGAACTACGTTGCACTCCCCAATTCCTGGACCTGCGCCCGCCTCTCAGATAATTGACTTTGCTTAAGACTTCCTCAACCGGAAGTATAAGTCAAACGAGTAGATGGGTATGCCCTACTCCACATCTACTCGCTCGATTGACTTCTCTGTCCAACGAGCTGTTACCTACGCAGTCCGAGTTGTTGGATTATTTCCTTGTATCGTTGCGGGTCTTTGCGACTGAGATAGGTCAAGTGACGCCGGCGCTGGCCGACCATTCTGAGCAGGCCGCGTCGAGAGTGTTCGTCGTGCTTATGTGTCTTCAGGTGTTCGGTCAGTTGATGGATCCGCGTAGTCAACAGTGCGATCTGTACTTCCGGTGAGCCCGTATCGTTTGGCGCACGACCGTACGTATGAATGATCGCCTCTTTATCGCTCTTGCTCAACGGCACGTTTTCCTCCTTCTACACACAGGTAGGGCTTGCGCATGCCCTACTCAGTCTCACGAGGCTATTCTACCACGATTCAGCCGCTGATGCAAACTGCGCAACATGCGTTGGCAGGTGGTGCCAGATGGCCGCCTGGTTGTGGTCCTTCCCGAATTGCGGTAGAATGGCGCGGGTTTGTGGGATGCGGGCGTTGTGCTTGGACGCCCGTAATATGCGAATGGGAGGATCGGGTTGCAGGGAACCGAGGTGACAACAATGCGGGAGGACGTGCAGGTCGCACAAGCCGCCGGCATTGTCTCGTTGGGCAACCTGGCCAGCCGTGTGCTCGGCCTGGTGCGGGGAATGGTCAGGGCGTTTCTCTTCGGCGCCGGCGGTGACGTGAGTGCGCTGGCGGCAGCGCTCCGTATACCCACTATGATCTTTGATCTCCTGGTGGGAGGGATTCTCGGCTCTGCGCTCGTCCCTGTTTTCTGCGATTACGCATCTCCGGAGCGCCGCACAGAGCTTTGGCGCTTGCTCAGTGCCCTGTCCTGTGTGGTTCTGTTCATCCTTTCTCTGGCTGTGCTGGCAGGGGAATTGCTGGCCCCCCAATTGGTCTGGTTGCAGGCCGGCGGTCTGTCGCCTGCCTATCAGGCCTTGGCGGTTGATCTTCTGCGGTTGGCGCTCCCTGCAGTCGTCTTCACGAGCCTGGCTAGCGTTCTGTCTGGTGCGCTTTACGCGCTCAAGCGCTTCACTTTCCCCGCTCTCATCGGTGCTGCATCCAACGCAGCGATTATCTTGACTGCCTTGCTTCTGGGGCGCTACCTGGGGGTTGGCAGCATAGCTGTCGGGACACTGGTCGGTGCTATACTTCAGGTGGTGATCCAAATGCCTGGGCTGCGCGATGCTCATCTTCGCCTCAGCCTGGACCTGCGCCATCCGGCCTTGCGCCGCATCGGTCGGCTCTATCTGCCCCTGGCCATAGGATTAGTGGTGGACAAGGTCGCGGAGATGTTGAGCTACCGCCTGGCATCCGGTATCAGTGACCCGGCCATCGGCTGGATGGAGTTTGCAGCGATGATTGTGCAGTTCCCTTTGGGGCTAGTCGTCGCGGCCGTCTCCACCGCCATCCTGCCCACGCTGTCCGAACAGGCCAAGGCGGAGGACATCGGCCCCTTTCGGGCCACGTTGGCGCGGGGGTTGCGGATGGTGCTGTCGCTCGCTATTCCGGCGACGGTTGGGCTCTACGTACTGGCGAGGCCCGTCGTTGCCCTCATCTTGGAGCGTGGGAACTTCACATTGGTGGACACATTGGCGACGACCGAAGCGCTCCGTTACTCCCTTCTGGGGTTGGTCGCCTACGCTTTGGACCAGCCGCTCATTTTCGCCTTCTACGCCCGCAAGGATACGCTGACGCCCGCAGTGGTGGGGGCTGGGACGACTGTCTTGTACGTTTTGGTTGCCGTTGCGTCTTTGATGCTTGGTTGGTTGAATCTGCCGCTTCTGCTCCTATTCAACGCGCTCAAGTGGACGGCTCACGCGCTGGCTATGCTGGTGCTTGCCTGGACTCGTTTCGATGGGTTGGGGGGCCATGGCCTGTGGTCGCTTGCGTTGAGAGCCACCGTTGCGTCACTGGTGATGGCGCCGGCAACCTGGGAGGCGATGCGCATTCTGACGGCGGTAGTGCCACCGGGTATGATGGGCAGGGTGTTGGTCGTGGGAGGGGCGGGGGGCGTTGGAATAGTCGCATATGGGCTGCTCGCCCTGCTGTTGAGAATGGAGGAGCTTCATCTGGTCATTGCCGCCTTTGGTGATGTCCTGAAGCGCTTGACGGGGCTGGGGCGGTAGATTATAATCCTCCATACGAGGGGCTTGGATAGTGAGGGGCGCATTTGAGGAGTGAACTGAGCCAAACACCGATTCGCCCTGAGCGATACGACGAGGCGTATTTCCTGAATTCCTGTGAGGGATACACTGAGTTTGTCGCCAGCGAGGGAACGCACCTTTCGCGCCGGCTGAGCCAGGCCTTTGAGGTGGCCGAGATTGTACCTGGCATGCGGGTGCTGGACGTCGGCTGTGGACGCGGTGAGATTCTGCGTCGTTGTGTGCGGCTTGGAGTGCTGGCACACGGTGTGGACTACGCCGCGGTCGCGGTACGGATGGCGCGGGAGACGAGCTGTGTATATCAGGCTGACGCCAAGCGGCTGCCGTTTCTCGATGGCCATTTCGATCGCGTGCTGATGTTCGACTTGGTCGAGCATCTGCATCCCTGGGAGTTGGATCAGGCACTGGCTGAGGCACGGCGCGTACTGCGGCCCGACGGCCGTTTGGTCGTCCACACGGCCCCCAATGTGTGGTACGATCGATTTGCCTATCCATTGGTGCGATTCGTGCGCATGTTGATGGGGCAGACCGTGCACTACCCCAGGGACCCCCGCGCGATTGTTCCGGCCAATCTCGACGTTCACGTGAACGAACAGAGCGGTCTCAGCCTCTGGCGTGTGTTGCGCCGGGCTGGTTTCCGTGCGCGCGTGTGGCTAGATACGCCGCCGCAGAACCGATGTGAAGGATGGGTATTTCGTTTAGCCCGCCACATCCTGTTCAACTGGTGCCCATTCCACTGGTTCTTCGAGCGTGAGGTGTTTGCAGTGGCGCGCAAGGATGCGCGCCGCAAGTGAAGTCGCTGGGACTGCGGTGAGTGCAGCGCACAGTGGGCAAAGATGAGAGACCGTCGCACAGTTGATGAGTTATCTATAGAAGAACTGGAACAGGCCCTGCGCGTGCGCAAGCGCAGGGCACGGCTGGAGCGTCTGCGCCGCTTGAGAAAGGACGCCGAGGGGGATGCGCTGGATCCACTCGCACCCACGGCGGTCGAACCCCAATCCGCGCCCTTGCCCACGGATTATCTGCGCTTCCAGAATGAGGGGGCTACGGCGCAGTACCGCGCACACGTGCTGGACGAGCCGGTGCTTGAAGAGGAGACTGACAGGCGACCGCTTCGAGTTCGTTGGGATTGGTTGCGCGACAAGAGCCTGCTGTTGGTCGAGCTGATTGTCTTGGCAGCGTTGGTCCTTGTGTTGCTCAGTTCTGTGGCAACGCTGAACGAAATCAACCGGGATACGAGTCAGGCTCAGGATGCCCTGCTTCCCACTCTCACGCCCACTCCCCTGATCCGCGTCGCGATACTGCCTGGCGGTCACACGCCTCCCGATTCACCCGGTGGTTCCGCGCCTGAAGAGATTCCGGCCCACCTGCGGGACTTGGTGAGCGCGATCACGCCGCTGCCTATGCCGACCCCAGGGCCGGAGCAGGCGATCCGGATCCAGATTCCCGCTATCGACGTGGATGCTCCGATTGTCGAAGGGGATGACTGGGAAGTGCTCAAGCAAGGGGCCGGCCATCACATTGGCACTGCCAACCCAGGTGAGAGTGGCAACTGTGTTATCTCGGCCCACAATGACATCTTTGGCGAGATATTCCGGGATCTGCCGGACTTGGACCTGGGCGATGAGGTGTTCGTCCACACTGCCAGCCGGGTATATCGTTACGTCATCACTCAAAAGCGCATCATTCAGCCGACGGAGGTCAGTGTGATGTACCCTGCCTCTAGCCCCGTGCTGACGCTCATCTCGTGCTATCCGTACGGGATTGATACCCATCGCATGGTCGTCGGCGGCGAGCTGAAACCATAGGGAGGAAGAACAGTATGGCAAAGAAGTCACGTCGTGTCAGGAAGAAGGGGCGAGAGATACGCCTTTCAGAGGCCCAGAGGGTTCGGCCGGAGATGGGTGAGGTGTCCATTGCCACGCCTGTTGCTGCCAAGGCGCGTCCTGCAGTGCAGGCATCTGATCTGCGAGAGGAATACCGCTACGTAATCACGGACCTGAAGCGCATCGGTGTGATCGCTGCCGCGATGCTTGTGGTGTTGGTCGCTCTGGCTTTTCTGATGGCTTGAAGCGCCTAGCCACAGAGGTGCTGCGTCAAGCGATGAGTTGATCGGGCGTCCGTGCAGACGTCCGTGGCGATATCCGAGCCACCGCAGCCAGCCCCCACGATGCTCCCCAGTGGACGATCAGAGCGAGCCACAGATTCTGCGTCAGCAGGAACAGCGTGCTACTGACGATGGCCAATGCGGCCCGCGCTAGCTGGCACGGGGCTGTGTGGATGTTGGATAGTCCCTTTCGCCAGGCTGGATTGAGCACTGCTTCCAGTGCGACCACGATCAGCCCGAGCCATAGGCCCCAGTACGTTCCCACTGCGAGGATGGGCGCATTGCGGTAGAAGGCCCAGTGTATTTCGTGATAGGCTGCCTCGCGCAGCAGTGCCCATCCGGAGCCGCCCTCCACGGCTGCTATGTGCTCCGCACTCCTGGCTACGCCTCCGGCGTGCAGGGCTCGACGGTAGCTCCACCAGCCCAGTGTAAGTAGCGCCCAAGCGCCCACGCCCAGAGCCGCTGCCCATCCGACATCGTGTGCCCAGTCGAGCCAGTTGCCGGCGATGTCGGCCGCGGCCCTGTCGCTGCCCGATGCCGGCAGGCTAAGTGGCTGCAATCCCACTAGCCGACCGACGATTGCGTCGTGGCCCCACAGGAACGCGGCGACAGGTACGCCAATGTAATACAGCAGGCGCAGGAATTGAAGCAGCCAGGGAGAGAAACGCCAGGCAGCCACGCGGGCGATGGACTCTCCGATTGCGCCGGGGCGAGGTTGGCGGAAGAACCAGGCCAGATTCGCGTAGACGGCAGCCAACACGAGTGACCCGCCGAGCCACAGCCAGCTTTCTCCCCAAGGCGCTGCCAGCTCAGGCACGGGCTATCTCCTATGTATGGGCACGCCAACTGTGATCCGCGTTCCCTGGCCCGGCGCTGAGGCGATGCTCAGTGTGCCGTTGATCAACTCGGCCCGCTCGTGCATATTGATCATGCCCAGGCTGCCGCGCTCGTCGTAGCGCATCTGCACCGCGTCAACGTCGAAGCCTGCGCCGTCGTCCTCTACCTCGGCGACGAACATCTCGTCCTGGATGCGCAGTCGCACCCAGATGTTGTCGGCCTTGGCGTGTTTGCGGGCGTTGCCGATCGCTTCCTCGATGATGTAGAAGGTCACTCCTTGGGTGTTCCGATCCAGCAGTTGGTCAATGTCCGGCGTGACTTCCAGGTGGATCGGTGTGGAGTCCGTCTCCGCCAGCTTGCTCACGTACTGCTCCAGCGCGGCCCGAAGTCCCTGCGATTCGAGAATGAGCGGCCGGAGGGTGAAGAGCATATGGCGGATTTCCTTCGTCGTGCGGCGGGCCAACTCCTCGATGCGCGCCAGCTCTGGTTTGAGTTCGTGGATTGCTTTCCTCAGGTCTTTCTCCCGATCCAGCAACATCCTGGCGTAGTTCAGACGCATAGCGATGGCCGCGATGCTCTGCGTGGGGCCGTCGTGCAAGTCGCGTGACAGTTTCTTGCGTGCGTCTTCATCTACCTCGACGATGCGCTCCTTTTCCTCCATCAGGCTCTGATAGAGCTGGGCGTTCTGAAGCGCGACGATGGCTTGGTTGCAGATGGCGATGAGAAGTTCCTGATGATCTTCCGTGTAGGTCTCAGGCTGGGTGCTGCCAAAAACCACAGCGCCGAAGTTCTCAAAGCCAGCCCGCAGTGGTACCACGATTGCCTGCCGGCAGCTGTGCATCATGATGAGCTGGCCCAACTCCGGGTCTGCGGCCGGACTGTCGGTGATCACGGCCTCTGCCCGTGCCAGCGCCTGGGCCAGCACGCCGCTCTTGGCCTGGAAGATGGCATTCCGATCACGCAGCGGCAGGTGGCGTGATGCTACGATGCGCAGATCGTTGTGGCCGAATAGCATAACCAGGCTGACATGCGCCGCGTTGGGCTGACCTAGTTCATGCATGCCGGCCTCGCCCACCTCCAGCACTGCATCCAGCACCTTGTTGTAGTTCAATGTGGCGCTGAGTGTGCTGGCCAGTTCGAAGATCACCCGCACGTGTTCTTGGGCGGCGCGCAGTTTACGCAGTTCTGCCTCTTCCTCAAGGGCCCGCCTGCGTGCGATGATGTGTTTCATCTGTGTGCCCACAAGACCGCTCACCAGCGCAGCCAGGAGCAGGATGAGAGAGCGGGCGCTAAAGGCGATTAGGTCTGACCATGCCGTTTCGCCTGACGTTTCGAGGTAACCGGCAAGGCCACATGCGACTACGATGAAGAAGGCGATGAGCAGGCTGACTACCCAAGGGAAGCGAAGTGCAGCAGTAAGAATCGGGAACAGGGCGAAGAACAGCAATGGGCTGTTGAGACCGTCCGACGTAACTACAAATCCAATGGTCAGGATCGTGTCAATCAACAACGTCATCACCGGGATGGCGCGCGGGAAGATGTTGTAGAACAGCAAGAGCATAGTGATGAGGTTGTAGAGAGCCGCTACCGTCAGGAGAGCGATCTGGGGGAGTGCGGAGGACGGACCGAAGTCAACGCCCCGGTTGATGAAGATCTCCAGGAAACTGACAAGGGCCACGCTCAACAGCAGCAACCAGCGCAGATTGCTGATCAGCCAGTCTGCCTGCAGACGTTCTTTGGCGCTTTCGGATGAAGCCATTGGTGTTCTTCCGCTTGACGCTAAACAGACCGCGGACACCGGGTAAAGAGGGACTTCACACGCGGCCGCGGCCTGAGATAGACGAAGTGGGCGCGAAGGGACTCGAACCCCTGACCTCTACAATGTGAGTGTAGCGCTCTAACCGACTGAGCTACGCGCCCAATGCTTGATCATTATAGCATCGAATCTTTCAAACGGCAAGTCTTGACAGGTGTTCCTCTTCGTGGTATGATAGCGCACAAACCGAATACCCCGGCGATACTCTTATCCAGAGAGGTGGAGGGACCGGCCCTGAGAAACCTCGGCAACCGGGTTGGGTGTGTCATAGTTACCGACCCACGGTGCCAATTCCGGCAGAGCGGTGTATCTGGAAGATGAGAGGTGGTTACTCTGGTTGTGTGCCTCCTGTCTTTCAGGAGGTTTTTTTTGTCGGGCTAGCCCTGGCCGGGGATACATCACGTCCTAGAAGGGGGTTACAATGGCAGAGCGCAACATTGTGGTAACTGAAGCCACAGGTCAGTTCATCGAGGATATCCCGGTTGAAATCGTGGAACGCAAGGGGATTGGACACCCGGATAGCCTATGCGATGGTATGGCTGAGCGTATCTCGGTCGAGTATACATGCTGGTGTCAGGAGAACCTGGGGGTCCTGCTGCATCACAACTTTGACAAGGTGCAGTTGGTGGCCGGCGAGGTTGAAGTCGGATACGGGTGCGGGGCTATGCTCACGCCCATTCGCGTCCAAATCGCCGGACGAGGCACGCCCGTCTTCCAGGGCCGCAAGGTGCCAATGGACGATATTGCCATTCAGGCGGCCAAGCAGCACGTGCGTGAGACGATGCGCTACTTGGATCCCGACCGGCACATGGTGATCGATAGCTACGCAGGCCGAGGCGCTGAGGAGCTGCAATACGTGGTGGATCACGTGACGGCCAACGATACCAGTTTCGGTGTCAGTCACTGGCCCCGGTCTGGTCTCGAGCTTGCCGTGTACGAGACCGCCCAGTACATCAACTACAAGCTGATCGACGAGTTTCCAGTGGGCGAGGATGTCAAGGTGATGGGTTTGCGACGCAACGGTGAGCTGACACTGACTGTCGCGGCGCCCTTCATCGCCACGTGCATCGGAGATGCCGCCGAGTACCAGGAAGTCAAGCGGGCGGCCGAGGCATCCATCCAGGAATATGCTTCGCAGCTAGATCACCGACAGGTGACGGTGATGGTCAATACGGCGGATGACATCGCCAGCGATGCGGTTTACCTGACACTGACCGGTACGTCGGCCGAGATGGGCGACGATGGGGCGGTGGGGCGTGGCAATCGGGTCAACGGCGTTATCGCGCCCTTCCGCTCGGCCAGCCTGGAGGCTGCCTGTGGCAAGAACCCGATCTCACACGTAGGCAAGGTGTACAATGCGCTGGCCATGCTGGCGGCGCAAAGCATCGTCGACAAAGTGCCTACCGTCCGGGAGGCCTCTGTGTACGTGCTCTCGCAGATTGGTGCCCCACTGGATCAGCCGCTGATGGCTAATGCGCTGGTGCGTCCGACGAACGGACATCTCACCCCCAGCATTCAGGCCGATGTGCAGAGTGTGCTTGATGAGCACCTGGCTCAGGTCAATTCCATACGCGCGCGTATCCTCAACCGGGAGTTGACGCTGTTCTAGCAGCCTGGACGGTGTGGGATGGCCCATACCGCCGAGATGTGGCAGCGGGCCGGTTTTATCGGCCGGCCTGCTGCTCGGTTCTCGTT
Organism: uncultured Anaerolineales bacterium; assembly: GCA_964649415.1. Lineage (GTDB taxonomy): Bacteria > Chloroflexota > Anaerolineae > B4-G1 > B4-G1 > CAZYSK01. The sequence continues at coordinate 68,796 of CAZYSK010000003.1, read as the reverse complement.
TTCGTCTGGTCAATCCTACGACGCCGCCAGCTCTGCTCGCAGCCGGTCCACTTTCTTCCGCTGTTCCTCGAGAGTGACGGCGAAATGGGCTGGGATAGTTAGTGTACCCCAGGATGGATGAAGCGAAAATGCGGCTTTGACAGCTCGGCCTTTTCATTGTATACTGCCTCATATTCCACGACGAGGTCCCAGGATGTGTGGTGTGTCTGTTGCGTGTGGCTTTAGTTCACCTCTCCCCGTGTGGCCAGGCTTCCGGTCTGGATAGGCATGGGGCGCCACGCTCGGAACGTCAGCGGCCAGCCCTCCAGAGTGCACGGGGGCTGGCCTTTGTATGAGGGACGATGACAATCCAGGAACTCACCGACGAGATGAATCGTTTTGTCGCAGCAATGGGCTGGTATGATGACGATTCGCTATATGCGCAGACGCCGCGCAACATCGCCATATCGCTCTCGCTGGAGGCGGCTGAGGTGTTGGAGCATTTCCAGTGGGGTGAGCAAGTGGATCAGGATGCGCTGGCAGGGGAGTTGGCCGACGTGGCGCTCTATCTGCTGCAACTGGCCTATCTGACGGACATAGACCTGGAGCAGGCCATCCGCCACAAACTGGCGATCAACTACCACCGGGACTGGTCTGAGGAGTAGGGGGCGTGTGAAGATCCTCGCTGTCAGCGATCGGGTGGTTGAAAGCATCTACAGCCTTCAGGTGCTCGAACGATTTGGCGACGTGGACATGGTGCTGTCGTGTGGCGACCTGCCCTATTCGTATCTGGAGTACATCGTGTCTATGCTGAACGTCCCCGGCTTCTACGTGCACGGCAACCACGACAAACCAGAGTACATGGCGAATGGGCGCGTGCTTACGCAGCCGGGCGGCTGGGTCAACCTGGATAGGCGCACGCTGCGGAGCAAGGGCTTGCTCCTTGCCGGGCTGGAGGGCTCGATGCGCTACAAGCCCGGGTTCGACCATCAGTACACAGAGGGCGAGATGGCCTACAGAGTGTGGTCTATGACGCCCGCGTTGGTCTTGAACCGCGTGCTTCACGGACGCTACCTGGACATTCTCATCACGCATGCTCCCCCATTTGGCGTTCACGATGGTGAGGATGTGTGCCACCGTGGTTTCAAGGCGCTACTGGCGTTCATGGACCGTTTTCGACCTCGCTACCTGCTCCACGGCCACAAGCACATATACGGGCTGGAACCCTGGCGCACAGGCTATCTGGACACCGATGTCATCAATGTCTATCCCTACCGGGTGATTGAGTTGTAAGGTGCCATGGATACTCTGAATCGGGCACAGGTAGACTTCGCGATGGCGCGGCGGAGGGCCTTTTGGCATGAGATACACTGCGTTCTGAGAGGCCGCGTGAACCGGCTGCTGGCTTGGGACGAGGTATGCGACAAGCTGGGCATACGTGGGCGGGTGTATCGAGGCATCCAGACGGTGCCGGTGGATCAGATCATCGGCAGTGTGGGCCGCTACAAGGATTTCGACCGCGTCTTCTTGCCCAGGCAGGACAAGACGGCGGACCGTTGGCGGTCTATCGCACGGGCGCATTACGACGAGGTCAGCCTGCCACCGGTGAAGCTGTACAAGGTTGGAGACGCCTACTTTGTCCTGGACGGCAATCATCGCGTCTCGGTAGCGCGAGAGCGCGGTATCGAATTCGTGGATGCCGAGTTGATCGAGGCAGAATCGCGAGTGCCGATCACGGCCGATCTTGACGCCGACGATCTGGAGATCAAGGGCGAATATGCACACTTCCTCGACCGAACCCGCCTGGACGAGCTGCGACCTGATCAGCAGGTTGAGTTTACCTCCGCTGGTGCGTACGGGCGGGCCTTAGAGCACATCGCTGTGCATCGCTACTTCATGGGTATCGAACAGGAGCACTTCGTATCCGAGGATGAGGCTGTCTGTGATTGGTACGACAATCTCTACCTTCCACTGGTGCGCATTATCCGCGGAAAGGACGTGTTGGCCAGTTTCCCCGGGCGTACTGAGGCCGATCTGTATCTATGGATTATGGATCATCAGCACTACCTGCGTGAGCAGTTCGGCGATGGCGTTGAGACGGAACAGGCTGCTGAGCACTTTGCTGAGCACTATGCCCCCCGGTTGATCAAACGCGTGTGGCACGTTGTGCGGGATTGGGTCACCGGGAGAACACACCGGGGGTTCTGAGAGAGCCCCAGGGGTAGGTGAGACCGCCAGGGTCTGCGTTTCGAGAGGATACGGGCAAGGAGAAACTATGGTTGCTAAGATCACACCTCGTGGTGAAGACTACTCTCGCTGGTACACCGATGTGGTGCAAAAGGCCGATCTGGCCGACTATGCACCTGTCAAGGGCTGCATGGTGATCAAGCCCTACGGCTACGCGTTGTGGGAGAATGTCAGGGGCGGGCTTGACCGACGTTTCAAGGCCACAGGTCACGTGAATGCGTATTTCCCGCTTTTCATCCCCGAGAGTTTCATTCACAAAGAGGCAGAGCACGTGGAGGGCTTCTCGCCGGAATTGGCGGTGGTTACCGTTGGCGGAGGAAAAGAGCTGGAGGAACCGCTGATCGTGCGCCCCACTTCGGAGACGATGATTGGCTACATGTACGCCAAGTGGATTCAGTCTTACCGTGACCTGCCTGTCCTGATCAATCAGTGGGCGAATGTGGTGCGCTGGGAGATGCGTACGCGCTTGTTTCTGCGTACTATGGAGTTCCTGTGGCAGGAGGGACACACGGCTCACGCCACGTTCGAGGAAGCGCAAGAGGAGACGCTGCGCATGCTCGACGTCTACGCGGAGTTTGCGATCCAGGACGCTGCCATCCCAGTCATACCGGGTCGCAAGAGCGAGAGCGAGAAATTCGCCGGCGGCGTGACCAGTTATTCAATCGAGGCCATGATGGGGGACTGCAAGGCGCTTCAGGCGGGCACGAGCCACTTTCTGGGCCAGAACTTCGCCGAGGCGTTCGACATCAAGTTCCTCGATGAAAACAATGACCTGCAGTTCGCATGGACGACCAGTTGGGGCGTCAGCACGCGTATGGTAGGAGCAATCGTGATGGTCCATGGGGATGACCAGGGGTTGGTCTTGCCGCCCAAGCTGGCACCCACTCAGGTTGTCGTCGTCCCCATATGGAAGGACGACGACGAGCGCGCTCAGGTGCTCGAGATACTGTCTCAAGTGAAGGGGATGTTGGACGACGACGTCCGGGTGCACGTGGACGACCGTGACGAATACTCGCCCGGGTGGAAGTTCAACGAGTGGGAGATGCGCGGCGTACCTCTGCGCATTGAGATTGGCCCCCGGGATGTTAGGCAAGAGCAGGTGACCCTCGCCCGACGTGACGTCCCTGGCCGTGAGGGCAAGACCAGTGTGCCGATGCAGAGTCTGGTGGGAGAGGTGCAAGAGATGCTGGCCACGGTCCAGGCCGACCTCTATCGGCGCGCCCTCGATTTCCGCGAGTCGCATACCTATGATCCCAAGGACTACGCCGAGTTCAAGGAGGCCGTCTCGCAAGGATTTGCCTGTTCCTGGTGGTGCGGGGATGCGGATTGCGAGGCGAAGATCAAGGAGGATACCAGGGCCACGATACGCTGTATTCCGCTGGAACAGGAGCAGGGGAGGGGTACGTGCATCCGCTGTGGGAAAGAGACCAGTGAGCGCGCCATCTTCGGGCGGGCCTACTAGAGGGGGCGGGATGAAGCACGGTAGGGTGATCATCATTGTCGCGCTGGTGCTGGTTGGCATTGTTGGAGCGTGTTCATCCCCTGTACCTACCGCCACCGCGCCCACATCCACTGCTGCCTCCATGCCTTCTTCAACTCCTCTGCCGTCGCTCACTCCAACCGCACTCCCGACCAGCACGCCGACGCCCGAGCCACCCAAGGAGTTCACCGTCTGTCAGGCGGAGGAGCCCAATACGCTCTTCATCTACGGTGGCCCGTCGCGTGCTGCGTGGAACGTGCTCGCTGGTGTCTATGATGGCCCGATTGACACCCTCACGTACCAGTTCAACCCTGTGATCTTGGAGAAGATGCCTAACCTGGCCGATGGGGATGCGGTCCTACGGCCTGTGCAGGTCAGGGAAGGTGACGCAGTTGTGGACATCAATGGCCTGGCGGTAGACCTGGAGCCGGGTGTCACGGTCTTGGACGCCGATGGCCAGCCGGTTACGTTTGAGGAAGGGACGGTCATCATGGCGCAGATGGAGGTCACCTTCAAGCTGCGGGCTGAAGTGACCTGGGCAGACGGTCAACCGGTGACCGCCGATGATTCCCGTTATTCCTTTGAGTTGGCGGGCGCGTTTGATAGCCCCAGCCTGGAGCTAATCCGGGACCGCACTGCAAGCTACGAGGCAGTGGACGAACGCACCGTGGTGTGGACTGCTGTCCCTGGTTATCGTGATCCCCTGTACTTCACGCGTTTCTATCACCCGCTTCCCCGGCATATCTGGGGGGTGGCGGAGGCTGACCAGTTGCTCGATGCCGAAGTCGCGCACCGCAAGCCGCTGGGCTGGGGGCCGTTCGTTATTGAGGATTGGGTGGATGGTGAGTATGTCACGATGGTGCGCAACCCTCACTACTTTCGTGCCTCGGAAGGGTTGCCCTATCTCGACCGGGTGACTTTCCGTTTCGTCTCCGATCTCGATCAGGCGATAGACGGACTTCTGACGGGTGAGTGTGACCTCATCAGCCGGGATGTGATCGAAGGCGGGGATCTCACGCAGTTGCTTAAGGCTGCGGACGCTGGAAACGCGCAACTGGTCGCTGCCCCCAGCAGCGAATGGGTCCATCTGGACTTCGGTATTCAGCCGGCGGAGTGGTCCAACCGGGCTACCTGGTTCGCAGACGTGCGGGTGCGCCAGGCCGTCGCGCAGTGCGTGGATCGCGAGCGCATCGCTCGCGAGGTGGTGACCTACGGCGACGCAGCGGTCGCACAGAGTTATGTCTCTTCGGATCATCCGCTCTATGCGGGCGACCGTGTCTATCGCTGGGACTATGATCCATCTGCCGGACAGGCGTTGTTGGATGAAGCGGGATGGCGCGACGAGAACGGGGATCAGATTCGCGAGGCCTATGGTGTGGCGGGTATATCCACCGGGACAGCTTTCTCCGTCACGCTGCTTGTGGCCAGCGAGCAGGCAGTGAATGAGCGAACGGCGCGTATCGTGGCTGAGAACCTGGCGGCCTGCGGGATAGGTGTGGCGGTGGACGCTCTCCCGGCCGAGGAACTCCTCGCGGACGGCCCTGATGGTCCGGTTTTCGGTCGCCAGTTCGACCTGGTGCTTTTCTCCTGGTTGAACGATGTCGATGCATCGTGCTGGCTCTATCTCTCCACCGAGATTCCGGGGCCTGACAACTGGTGGGCCAGGAGCAACAACCCGGGCTACGCCAGCGCCGACTACGACGTGGCGTGTCAGGCGGCGCTGTATGCACTGCCGGGGATGGAGGACTACGAGCGCTTTCACTGGGAGGCGCAGCGTGTCTTCTCCCACGATCTGCCGGTCTTGCCGCTCTACTTCGTGCCTAAACTGGTCGCTACGCGTCCTGGTGTGAGTGGTGTGGTCCTGGATCCCAGCGAGTACCTGGACTTGTGGCGCATCGAGGCGTTTGACGTGGAGGCGGTGGCCGGACAGTGACACGCGGGTATGGGCGGACGTGACGTGGTTGTCTGATGGCTGGTAGCGCGGGTACTGCGATCCGTGTGCTTGGCCGCGTGGTCAAGGCGGGCTACGCTGAGGGCGAGGCGCTCGTGTCTCCCGACCCGGTAGGCTTCCTGGGCGGTGTGGACCCGGATACGGGTGTGATCATCGAGGTTGGTCATCCGCTGGAGGGCGAATGTGTTGCGGGGCGTGTTCTTGTATTCCCCACGGGCAAGGGCAGCACCGTGGGGTCGTACACGCTCTACCGGCTGGCGCGCTCGCACCTGGCCCCGGCCGCGATCATTAACGCCGAAGCCGACCCGGTCGTGGCCGTCGGGGCCATCATCGCGGAGATTCCAATGGTGGACCAGGTGGACATATCGCGCATCCATTCCGGTGACGGGGTGCGGGTGCGCGATGAGGAGATCATGATCTGGCGAGGAGGAACACCCATGGCAGAGCTCGAAGAACTGAAAGCCCTGATTCCGGAGTTCGATGAGATTCAGGATCCCGAATTGCGAGCCAAGGTGCTTGCAGTCTGGGAGGAGGGGATGGCGCTCGGTGGTTGGACAGTGAAAGGGCTGGCGGAGATACCCTTCACGCTGTTGGCCGACGACGTGGATGTCACATTCATTGAGCACGTGCGCACGGTATGCCGGATATGCATAGCGACGGAGCAGGTGCTGGCTGACGCCTACGGCGATCGGGTGCACGTGGACCGCGACACGCTGGTGGCGGGTGCGCTGCTGGCTGACGTCGGCAAGCTGATTGAGTATCGCCGCGAAGCGGACGGCAAGACGGTCTTTTCGGACTGGTACCGCTACCTGCGGCATCCGTTCACGGGCGTCGCTATGGCTTATAAGCACGGGATTCCTGAGCGCATCCTGCACGTCATCGCCACCCATGCCTGGGAGGGGGACAAGTTCAAGCGGCAGCCGGAGTCCATCGTCTTCCACCACGCCGACTTCATCGACTTCGACCTGGCGCGGTTCAAGTAGGGGGCAGGCCGTCCGGGCTCCTGACCACTGAGAACGGAGAGGCCCCCGCTCTGTGCGAGGGCCTCTCTTGAGGCGGAAGGGGTGGGATTCGAACCCACGGTGGCCTCAAGGACCACAACGGTTTTCGAGACCGCCCCGATCGTCCACTCCGGCACCCTTCCAAGTGGTTTTCCGGAAACCCGGTTGACTCAGATGGACTCGCTGCCTCGTAGGCTGGCGAAGAAGCGCTCCAGAAGCACCTGAGCCTCCTCGGCCAGCACGCCTCGGGTCACTGCCACCCGGTGGTTGAAGCGTGGGTCACGCAGGAGCTCGACCACCGACCCTGCCGCGCCTGCCTTCGGGTCATCGGCCCCGTACACCAGCCGGGGCAGCCGGGCTGCTATCATTGCCCCTGCGCACATCGGGCAAGGCTCCAGCGTGCAGTAAAGCGTAACGCCTCTCAGTCGCCAGCCACCCAGCGCTTGCGCTGCCTGCCGGAGCGCGATCATCTCCGCGTGAGCGGTGGGGTCGGCATCGTGCTCCTTGCGGTTGTGTCCCAGCCCGACAATGGCTCCTTCACGTACAGCGACCGCACCGACGGGCACGTCGCAGTGGGCCAGTGCTTGCTCCGCTTCTGCCAGCGCCTTACGCATCCAGGCTGCATCGTCCACAGCGGCATTATATCACAAGCCCGGTGAGCCGACAATCCTGTGCCGATCTTGCTGGCGGTCATTGACAACCCCACGTGAGACGTTATAATCGGCGCACTCTTGAGTGGGGTATGGGGGTGAACGAGTGAACATACTGCTGGAAGCCTTGTTGATCTTCACGCTGCGGGTGCTGGGTATCTCCATCGGCACGCTTGCGACGCTGATGACCGTTCAGGGACGAAAGTTCTATGCGGTGCTGGCGAACTTCTTCAGCGCGATGGTGTACATTGTCGCCATCGGTCGGGTGGTGACGAACCTGGGCAACGTCTGGAACATCGTTGCCTACTGCGGCGGGGTCGCCGTGGGCACGCTGATCGGAATGCTGTGGGAGCAGCGCTTGGCGCTGGGGTTCGTCGAAGTGCGGTTGATCTCTACGGAGCGGGGGGACGAAATGGCCGATTCACTCCGGGAGGCGGGGTGCGGGGTGACGGAGCTGTACGGGCATGGGCGGGAGAGCCTGGTGGGGATCGTTGAAGCTATCGTCCCGCGCAAGAACGTGGATGCTGTTCTGGAGATCGCTAAGCAGGTGGACGAGAAAGCGATTGTGACGGTGACGGAGGCGCGCACGGTGCGGCGCGGCTATTGGCGGCTCCCGATGCGCAGGTAGGTTTGGGCTATGGGCGGGAGAGCGCCGTGCCTGGGGTGTCGGCTATTCCCAACGCCGGGGGCGCAGCGCCTGGCGTAGCTGCTGTTGTGCTTTCAGGGCGTTCAGGTGGCTGTTGTACATGCCGATCACGTAGGTCTTTAGGCGGGGTGTCGCCTTGCCGGACGCGTGGGGTGTGGTGTATAGCTGGAGCCTGAGGAACCAGGTATCTGAAGGTCGCTCCCGCTCGTCGCCTGCCGCCCGCCGGAGGTCGAGTCCTGCGACGTCCGACAGCGCGTGCTGACGCTGGCACAGCTTCAGCCCCAGCAGGAGCCTCGTGATGGTGACTATGCCCATCCGATGGTCCACGATGATGCGCAGGCGGGTCTGGTGCAGCAACAATCCGCTCACGAGCAGGGGAACGGCCAGGACGAATAGCCACCAGGCGCGGTTGATCAGGGCGATTGGCGACAGCACGAATCCACCGATACCTACCAACAGCCAGGCTGCCATTCTGTCTCGGACGGACGTGTCGTTGTACAGGGTGAAGACGTCTGATTCGGCCATCGTGTGCTCTCCGTCAGTGGTGGTGCCAATTGTATACTCTGGCATGCTGTTTGGCAAATGTCGCACGCGCACGCGGTGTGCGTGCACAAGGCATGCCGCGTCTGGCTGGTTGCTGGGTGATGAAATGAACGGTTGCTGCTAGATCGTGGTATTCACTGTAGACATCGTGTGTGGAGGGGGAGAGCTGGATGAAGAAATATGGCCGCTGGATTATCCTTGGGACAGTGGCATTGGTCTTGCTCGTCCTGCTTGGATGGGCTTCCAGCCGGACGCCGCCCGTCTCTCGTACCTCGGAGGAGTGGAGCCGGGGGCGGGTCATCGGTCAAACGCCGGTGAAGCGCCCTGTGGCCCTACGTCCTGCTCCCGGTGGCGGTGTGTTCCTGGTCTGGCCGAATCGAGACGATCAACTGGAGATGGCTCGCGTCGGCGCGGACGGAGAGGTACTGCTGGATCGCGTGCTTCCCCTGGAGGTGCTGACGGCCCGTGACCCTCAGTTGCAGGTGGGGGTGGACGGGCGTCTACACGTCTTGTGGCGCGAGCAAAGCCAATCGGGCAACATGATCCGCTATGCGTTGCTGGATAGCGGTGGAATGCCACTCAGCCAGTCCCGGTTGTCCGGCCCCACGGCCGGGGCAATGGGCCCGCCTCGCCTGGCTCAGGGAGTGGATGGACGCCTCCACGCGCTGTGGGCGGACGAGGCCGGCGTTTACTGGGTGGTTCTGGACGGCGGCGGCGAGGTCCTGGAGGGGCCGACACTTGTGGTACCTGAGGGGGTCTCGCCGATCGTGCAGGCAGATGCATCTGGTGGGCTGCACCTGCTCTGGCAGCAGTGGGTGGGGGGCCACGTCTGCCGCATCCGCTACGCCACGGTTGACCCGGAGACGGGCGAACTGGGCGACGCGGAGGATTTCGCCGAGATCACCCTGAGCGGCTCCCTGCGACTGCAGGGGATGACTCTGTCACTGGGGCCAGACACGGGCTACGCGCTCTGGTCAGAGTATAACAACAAGTTCGACCGGTATCGCTTCGGGTATGTTTTCTTTCCTCTGGGGGCTCCTCAGGAGAGACAGGTGGGCCACTGGCAGTTGCAACAGGGCGACGGCCCTGGAGCGATCTCATCGCTGGACGGCCAGCCGTCGTCGCCACTCGTGGCCTTGAGCGAGCGCATCGTGGGTCCGAGAGGCGACTTCGAACTACAGATTGCCTTGATCACCGTGGGTCGTGAGGACGTGGCGGAGAGACTCGTAACCAGCTCTTCTCAGGCTTCCTTGGAGCCGACCTTGATTGTGGACGGGGATTCACATCCACACCTGGCTTGGCTGGAGACTGCGGGATTCGGCGACTATGGCGTGCTCTACGCCAGCACGTCTCCAGGAGTGATGGAGAACTACAACGCGCTGACGCTCTGGGATGCTTTGGACGCGGCGTTTAGTAGCGTGTTCCAGATCTCGACCGTACTCGTCGCCGTCATCGCATCCCTGGCGGCTTGGGCAGTTGTTCCGTTGATGGGGCTGGTGGTCTATCACGTGTTCACCAGCGAGGAGATGCTGGACACTGGCCGTTCACGAGTCGCGATTGCCGTGGTGCTAATGGTTGAGGTGGGATTGTCTTTCGCGTTGCCGCCCCGCTTTGGCCTGGACGCTGCATGGCCGGGTTTGCGGTGGGTTGCGCCCGTCGTCGCGGCAGCCGTGGCGGCGGTGGCTACGGCGTGGTTCCTGCGCCGCAAGGTGGATAAACATCTGTTCCTGATGTTCTTCCTGTTCACTGCCGTAAACTCCGTGTTGCAGGTGGTTCTTTATCTTCTGTTCTAGATACCCGGAATCACGAGAGCCGGACATCCCCAGATGCCCGGCTCTTGCGTTGCATGGTATACTCCTGTGCGAATGTGCCAGTCTGTGTGCTGGTGTCTTGCGACCTATATCACGATATTCACGAGCCGCCCGGGTACGTAGATGACCTTGCGGACATCTCTATCGCCGATGTGGCGCTTGACGTTCTCGTCGGATAGGGCCAAATCCCGCGCCGTTTCCTCAGTGATGTCGGCGGGCACACTCAACCGCGCCCGCAGCTTGCCGTTGATCTGCACCACGAGCGTAATCACCTCCTCGGCCGCCAGGTCGGGGTCGAATTCGGGCCAAGACTGTGCGTGGATGCTGTGGGGCTGCTTGATTCGCGTCCACAGTTCCTCCGCGATGTGTGGGCAGGCGGGGGCCACCAGCAGGAGCAGAGTCTGCGTAGCTTCCTCCCAGGCTTGCGACCCGTAGACCGGTGTCTGCTTGGCCTTGACGAGCGCGTTAGTGAATTCCATCAGCGCGGCGATGATGGTGTTGAAGGCGAAATCCTCCATATCCCCGGTGACGCGCTGGATGGTCTTGTGAGTCCAGCGACGCAGGGCGGCGATTTCCTTGTCTGTGGGAGGTTTCTCCTGTCTGCCTGGCTCCAGCACTAGGCTCCATACCCGGTGCAGCCAGCGGTACACGCCCTCGATGCCGTGGCTATCCCAAGGCCCGCCCTGGTCCCATCGCCAGCCGAACATCAGATAGGCACGCACTGTATCTGCCCCATAGCGCTCCACCAGGTCGTCAGGGGAGATGACGTTGCCCCGGCTCTTGGACATCTTCTCGCTGTCCTCGCCCAGGATGATGCCCTGGTTGCGCAGTACGGTCATTGGCTCGTCTAAGTCCAGCAACCCCATATCACGCATGGTCTTGGTGAAGAAGCGGGTGTATATCAGGTGCATGGTGGCGTGCTCAATGCCACCGGTGTATACGTCCACAGGTAGCCAGTATGCCGCCTCCTCTGGATCTATCGGAGTGGAATCAGGATGGGCTGTCTCGCCTTCCCGGTAGTAGGGGCTCACGTAGGCGTAGTTGTACCAGGACGAACAGGCGAAGGTGTCCATCGTGTCCGTCTCGCGGGTGGCCGGACCACCGCATCTGGGGCACGTGGTGTTCAAGAATCCCTCGTGGTATTTCAGTGGGCTCTCTCCGGTGGGCAGGAATTCGGCATCCTCCGGCAGGAGCACTGGGAGGTCCTCGTAGGGGACCGGGACGGTGCCGCATTTGTCACAGTAGACGATGGGGATAGGTGCTCCCCAGTACCGCTGGCGGCTGATCAGCCAGTCGCGCAGCCGGTAGTTGACAGCAAACTTCCCCCGTCCCTGTTCCTCCAGCCACTCGGTCACCCGGCGGACTGCCACGTCCCCCGGTGTGCCAGTGAAGGATGCGGAATTGATCATCGTGCCGTGCTCCGCGTGGAGCAGGACGTCGCGGTAGAACTCGACGTCCCATAGCATCTCCATCACCGTGCGCTTGTCGTGCACGGATGGCTCCAGTTCCCTGCAACGGCCCAGGATCTGCTGCTCGGCCTCAATGCTATCAAACGAGATCACCTCGTCCGGGAAGACGAACTCCCACCGAGCACCGACGAGCTCGGTCCAGCAGCCGGGGGCCAGGTGTGCCTGGGCCAGCGCGATATAGCGCTCTGCTTGATCGCTGTCCATCGTCACAAACAGTGATCCATCCTGCTCCTCGAATGAGATGCTGGCATCGGCCAGCGCGTGTGCGAAGCCTTCCTTCATCGTGCGTTTCGGTGCAAAGGCCTTGACGACGCCGTCAGGTCGGTCAATCACCGGAATAATGGGCAGACCGAACTTGATGGCGAACGCGAAGTCTCGCTCGTCGTGAGATGGCACGGCCATGATCGCCCCGGTGCCGTAAGTCATCATGACGTAGTCCGCAATCCAGATTGGGATGCGTTGGCTGTTAACCGGGTTGATGGCGTACGCGCCGATGAAGACGCCGGTCTTCTCTTTCTCTGTGGACAGCCGCTCGATCTCGCTCTGCCGGGCAGCCTGGAGTTGGTATGCCTTCATCTCTTCCTGGTGGTCCAGCGTGGTCAGTTTGTCCACCAGCGGATGCTCTGGCGCTAGCACCATGAACGTAGCGCCCCAGAGGGTGTCGGGGCGGGTGGTGAAGACGACGATGGGATCGCCTTGCTCCGACAGGAAAGTGACGTCGGCTCCCTCGCTGCGCCCGATCCAGTTGGTTTGCATAGTGACCACCCGCTCGGGCCAATCAATCTGCGAGCAGTCGAGTAGTTCGTCGGCGTAGTCCGTGATGCGCCAGAACCACTGCGCCAGGTCTTTCTTGATGACCTGGGTGCCACATCGCTCACAGTGACGGTCCTCCCCCCAGACCTGCTCTCGTGCCAGAGTGGTGTTGCACTTGGGACAGAAATCCACGGGGGCCTGTTTGCGGTAGGCCAGATCCATATCATACAGCTTCAGGAAGAACCACTGTGTCCAGCGGTAATAACCCGGCAGGCAGGAGACGGCCTCCCGCTCCCAGTCGAACATGGCGCCCATGGTGTGGAGTTGTCGTCGCATGTTGTCGATGTTGGACATGGTCCACTTGTGGGGATGGATGCCGTGTTGGATGGCGGCATTCTCCGCCGGCAAGCCGAACGCGTCGAACCCCATGGGGAACAGGACGTTGTAGCCCCGCATGCGCATGTAGCGGGCGCGCGCATCGCTGGGCACCATCGCGTACCAGTGCCCGATATGTAGATCGCCACTGGGGTAAGGCAGCATAGTGAGCGCGTAGTGCTTCGGCCTGTCGGCGTCAATCACGGATCGGTATAGCCCTTCGCTTTCCCACGTCTTCTGCCACTTGGATTCGATTTCCTGAGGAATGTATTGATCAGTCATTCTCTTCTCCTCGCACGAGGTATTGGGTCATGCCTGGATGGTGTTGCCCGCCGGCGCCCGCTGCCACAGTAACTGGTTGTCTACCATCGCCGGTATCACGTTCCCTGAGCGTTCCAGTGAAGAGAGCGCCGCCAGAACCGTCGTCTGGGTGAGAAAGTAGGCGGTCGGGGTTGTCAATCGAAGTGCGAAGTGCTCGGCGATGTGCTGCACCAGTGCAGCGATTTCCTGACCGTCCTCGATTGCCGCGAAGACCTGCTGTCGTACCTCTTCGAGCCGTTCCCGATTGGCCGTGCACACCTGGGTGATCTCTCTGCCGGCTTCGTAGGCCGGGCCGTGCCCCGGGGCGAAGCGAGCATAACGCATTCTGGGCAACTGTTCCGTTGTCGCTATCGTTTGGTCCAAATCCATGCAGAAGGTCACTTTGTGTTTCTGGAGCGTATCTGCCGGAAAGACCGCGTCGGCACAGAACAGCACGTCCCCCACCGCGATCCCCATCTGCTTGGGTGCGTGACCCGGCAGCGGTACGACCTCGGTCTGGAATGGGCCGATCTCCAGCCGTCCCGGACCCACGACGTGGTCAACCTGACAGGGCTTGGCCAAGGTGAATTTGTGACGCAGTTCTTGAATGGGAGCGGCTCCGCCGAAGAGGTAGAGTGGTTCGATGATGGGGTTCTCCATCATCGCCGCCTCCGTCTCGGGGGCGTAGAGCGGTACCTCCAGCCGACGCTGTAAGAAGTGAGCGCCACCGAAGTGGTCCGCGTGCGCGTGCGTCAGGAACACAGCCTGCAGGACAACCCCGAGCTCGTCGGCAGTGCGCAGTGCCCGCCGCGCGGCGTCTTTGTCCAGCCCGGTGTCAATCAGCAACCCTTTCCCATCCTGCGTGACCAATCCTATGTTGGAGCCGCCCTGCAGGTGGAACACTCCGGGACCCAGTTGGACTTGTCTCACCCTCTGCCTCTCTGACTCACTGTCGCCTCTCAACACAAAACCCCTTCGCCTCAGGGGCGAAGGGGCACTCCGCGGTACCACCCTGATTGGAAGACCCCACCGCAGATGGCACGAGGCGTCTTCCTCTTATAGCCTGCTAACGGGGGCTATCCGTCGCCGGTTAGTTGGCTCGGAAACCGAAGCCGGTCTCCCAATGCGCGACACAGACAGCAGATCGGGCGTGATGTTGCCGCCTGGTCCTGTGTTCGGTGCCCACCAATCGGTACCCAGTTTCACCGGCGCGGCTCACAGGCGAGTTCGTCCTCCAAGGGTGCTCCCCCTGGGCACCGTCTGCCGGGCTTCCACCTGGTATTTCCCGGCTCGCTGCGGGGATGGCCTACTACTCCTGTTCGCAGCCTTTCAGTTATACAAAAAGTGGACCCGGAGGGACTCGAACCCTCGACCCCCACAATGCCATTGTGGTGCGCTCCCAACTGCGCTACGGGCCCACGTTAAGGTAGTTGTAATGGAGCTGAGGGGACTCGAACCCCTGGCCTCTACAGTGCGATTGTAGCGCTCTCCCATCTGAGCTACAGCCCCGCAACTTGGGTTTATTCTACCCCAGAATGGCTATATGTCAAGGTTTGACAGCGCTCAGTGCCGTGTTATACTCGCCTGGTCAATCGGGGAGTCGCGCGCAGGACATGAATCCCGAGATTCCAAACCCAAAACCTGAGGCCAGGAGGCATCTGTGACCGATTCATCTATTTCCTCCACTTCCAGAAGCACACCCGATCAAGTTGGGGCGGCAAGTGCCCAGGCCCAACGCCGTTCGGCCTTGGTCACGGTGATGTTCACCAACGCACTGCTCTCCCTGGGTTTCCAGTTATGGCGATCGCTGTTCAACAACTTCGCGGTCGCGGATTTGGGGGTGCGGGCTGATCAGATGGGTCTGATTCAGTCCATCCGTGAGGTACCCGGGCTGCTGGGTTTCGGCGTTGCCTTTCTGGCTCTGCTCTTGTCGGAGATGCGCCTGGCTGCGTGGTCTGTCGTCTTGATGGGTATCGGTGTGGCTATGACAGGCCGGGCCGTTGGTATGTCGGGCCTGTTGATCAGTACACTGGTGATGAGCGTGGGACTCCACGTCTTCATGCCCTGCACCTCTTCGGCCGTATTGATGCTGGTAGGCAAGGATGAGGCCCCGCGCGTCCTGGGACGACTGAACAGCTTGGGCGCGCTGGCTGCTCTGGTCGGCGCGGCCATCGTGATTCTTGGCCTTGACGTCCTGGGGTTCCGTGTCCTGTTCTACGCCACTGGGGCACTGCTGATCCTGGGAGGACTGGCTGTGCTGCCGTGGAGCCGAAAGCCCATCCAGCCGCCTGGTGAGCCCTCCAGTGAATTGCTGGCGCGGACGCCCACGCGGGGACGCATCTCTCTGCGCAGACGCTATTGGCTGTACCACGCGCTACAGTTGCTGATGGGCAGCCGACGTCACATGTTTACTACCTTCGCCGTCTTCTTGCTGGTGCAACAGCACGGGGTGAGTGCTCAGGCTATCACCGTGCTGTTTTTGATCAACAGTGTGATCGGCACATTCCTCTTCCAGCGGTTTGGCAAGCTCATTGCCCGCTTCGGCGAACGGCGTGTTCTCACCGTCGATTTCTTGCTGCTGATTATCGTCTTTCTGGGCTACGCGTTCATCCCGCTACTTCCGGTGCTTTACGTACTGTTCGTCATTGACCAGATACTGTTCGGCTTCTCCATCGCGCTCCAGTCCTATCTTCAGAAAATCGCCCTTCGGCCCCAAGACCTCATGCCCACTGTCTCCATGGGCCAGACTATGAATCACGTCGCGGCTGTCGGGATTCCCCTGGTAGGGGGTGTCGTATGGGAGACCGTCGGCAGCCGCTATACCTTTCTTATTGGCGTGGGTATCGCTGTGCTCTCGCTCGTTCTTGTACAGTGGATGCGTACGGAGACTGAGGGTACGCCAAGAACAGCTGCTGTGAAGCCGTAGTCTGAGCAGGAGGGACAGTGAGCGTCGAACTCGAGTGGCGTTTTGGGAATGAGCCACCCGAAGATTCTCCTCAGGAAGGTCAGCCTCGCCGCTCTCCTCGCTGGCGAACTTGGCTGGCCTTGGGAGTGACGGCATTGCTGCTGGCCGGCGGCGGTCTCTACGTCTGGTGGCGCGCCCGTGGCAACGCTCTGGCAGCGGTGGAGGCTGAGGTGCAGGCTGTTGCCGAACTCGAGATGCGTGCGCTGGTCGATGGGGACGTGGATCTGTATCTCAGCCTACAGGACGATGCCGATCCCGCCTGGCTGAGCGCACAGGATGCCTGCATGGCTCGTGAAGCTTGTCTGCCACCGCCGCTGCCTGGGTTGAGCGTCACGACTGCGGTCTCGGTGGCCGCTGTCCGTGTTGTCGCTGATACGGCGCGGGCCGAGGTGGTGCGCTTGGCGGAGCTTGCGGAGGGAGAGGTGGCTCCCTTTCGCGCAGTTCGCTTCTACCGCCGCAGCGCTGACGGTCGCTGGCTTCATACGGGGGTCGACCGGAGCTACACCGGTCACGTGCTTATCTTCGTCGGTGATTGGGTTGAGGTGACCTCCTTCGCCACGGATCGGGAATGGGTGGCGCCCATCGCCTTTGGCCTGGAGGAGTTGACCGAAGACTTCTGCCGCCTCGTCTCATGCCGGCAGGGCACACCGATGACGCTCACCTTCACCGATACGTTGGATGCTGCCGTGGAGCCGACGGGCGTCCTGCCTGCGCCCTTCGTCGTCGGCGTGCCAGGGGACGAGGTAGCCCACGCTGCTTGGGATGCGGCATTGCGCGAATCGTTCTTCAACCGGCTCGTCGCTCGCGAACTGGGCCGGCCCCCCGGCGATGTTCGATCCGGCGAGCTCTTTCGCGCCAGGCTGCGCGAGTGGTTGCGGGCGGAACTGGGGCTGAGGGAAGTGCTCGCCCCTGACATCGATCTGGTCAGCGCGGCGCTGGATACGGCGGAGTGGATACCCCTGGGGACGGTGTGGACATCTGTCCCACCCGAGGGTGACGCTCGGCGATCTCTGGCCGAGGCTGAGGTGGATCTGTTCATCGCCTTCGTGGACGAGGAATATGGCCCGTCTGCCGTCGCAGACCTGTTCCGCACTGCTCACGACGCGGATGATCTGCTGGCGACCGTAGTCTGGGAGACGTTGGACGAGACCTGGATGGTCCTTGAGGCCCGGTACGAGACCTACATCCGAGAAGAGCGGGCACGTTGAGGTGCAGGGCTGGTGGACGTCCCGCTACCTGGTATCGGGTCGCTCCTCCATCGCAGCCAGCAGCGCCTGCAGTTCGGCCAGCGTCGTGACGCGGGCCATGCGGTTCACGAAGGTACGAAGATCAGGGCTACGGGCGCGTATTGCCTGTACCGTTGGCCCGATGGGATCCGCGCCAGCCGCGCCAGGTTCATCGGCGTATGCGCCGTGGAAGGCAAAGTAGGCCTGGTTAAGTTTGCGGATGGTGTAGCCGTTGGCGACGAACTCCTGCCTTCGCTCCTCCATGTAGTCCTCTGCCTCCTCGATCTGCTCTTGGGCCAGGAGTTCGTCTACCCGGACACGCGTCTCACGCATCTCTGCGCGGAAGTCGAAAGCCAGCGGTTCAGGTGGAGGCGTCTCCTCCTCCGGCTCCGGCGGCGCGGGCTCCTCCTCCGGTGGAAGCAACTCGGGATAGTAGCGTGCCACTACCCGACGCCCGGCCTCCTTACCCACGATGGAGGCCACGGTCTCGTTGATGGTGCGCGTCTCGGGCGCAGTGTCGTAGTTCCAGCCCAGGGGATGAGGGCCGAGGTAGTGATGCGTCCACTCGTGCGCGGTCACTTCGGTCACCCAGTTGAGGCTGCTGCTCTCCAACAGCATCGCAGGGTAGGCTGCCAGACCGCCGATGCCGGTAACCAGTGACGAGACCTCGAAGGCGGTGTCTATGTGTGCCTCGATATCCTCTCGCCGGCTTGCGTCCAATCCGTGCTGCAGGCCCAGGCTGAAGATGTTTTCGATGTGGTCCCTGGGGGATATCACGAGCAATGACGGCAGCGGGGTGAAGTGAACACCGATTGGTGGAAACTCGCGCCCCAAGACGCCGAACCCCGCGTCTGCCAGGATGAAGGCTGTCTGTTCTTCCAGGATCGCCTCGGCGATGGATTGGTGAGCCTGCTCCCGCGCGCGCTCTTCGGCCAACTGCGCTCGCAGCTCGGTCGTTGCTGCCTCGGGATCACCCACGTCCGGGTCTGTGTAGGCGCGCTGGATCTCCCGGTCTAGCCGCTGGATATCGGCTATCAGATACAGGTATTTGAGGAAGAAATCATGGCGGGCGGACTCGTCCATGTAGCGCTGCGGCGCGACGAGGCTGTGGGCCAGTTTGCCCAGCAGTGCATCCATTTCCCAGCTCGCGAAGTTGAAGCGTGTGCCGGCGACGCTGCGAGTGATTCGGGTGTCCAGACTGGCTGGCGGTGGTCCTTCTGCCGATAGCATCAGCAGCAGCGGGAACAGAAGAAGTGCCAGCTTCCACCGCCGGGCGGACCAAGACAGAAGGCTGTGCGCGCGGTTGATCAGTTTTCGACGATGGTTCATGGGGTCCATTTACAATGATAGGATTGTAGCAGATGGCGAGTGTCTTGGCAAGTTGTCAGTTTGCACAAAACTGGAGCTATGGGTATAATGGCCCAATCATTGGCAGTCGGTATCACGAGCTTGTGCCTGTGGTTCGTTCCTTGGCCGCCAAAATGGAGCTTGCTATGAACTTGAAGGCAATAGGTAGACGGATCGTGCTGGGGTTGTTGCTTGCTCTGACTGCATGTGGTCCGATGCCGGTCACCTCCGTACCTGTGACTCTCGCGCCGACAGACACCGCCGCGGTCCCGACACCGACGGAGCCTGCCGCGACGCCTGTTGTACTGCCCTCTCCGACGCCGGAGCTTCCCATGGCGGCGCTGGTCAATGGTCAGCCTGTGTATCTGGCCGATTATGAGCGCGAGTTGGGGCGGTACGAGGCCTCACTGGTGTCGCGGGGGATCGATCCCGCCAGCCCGGAGGGTGAGGAGAATCTGGCACAGGCTCGCGATTGGGTGCTCAACGTGATGATTGAGCAGGCGCTCACTGAACAGGCCGCTGCTGCTGCCGGTATCTTCGTGTCCGATGATGAGGTGAATGCCTACATGCAGGAGATGGTCGCGGAGAGCGGGGGAGAGGAAGCATTCCATGCCAAGCTGGCCGAGTGGGGCGAGACGTACGAAGATGCCTGGCGCGAGGTACGTGCGCAGTTGATCGGCATGGCGATGACGCAGCGCGTCATTGATGGTGTGCCTACGACGGCCGAACACGTGCATGCGCGCCATATCCTGGTGGACACTCTGCAGGAGGCCGAGCGCCTGCTGGCCCAACTCCAGGCCAGCGCGGACTTCGCCACCTTGGCCAGGGCTTATTCCCAGGATACCAGCACGCGTGACAGCGGGGGCGACCTGGGATTCTTCCCGCGTGGGATTCTGGTGGCCCCCGAGGTGGAGGAGGCTGCGTTCGCTTTGCAGCCCGGTCAGTTCAGTGGTGTGGTGAACAGCACGCTAGGCTATCACATCGTGCAAGTAATCGAGCGCGACGCGGCCCGTCCTGTCAATCCAGAGAGTCTGCGTCTGCTGCAGGATCGCGCGCTCCAGGAATGGATCGAGGGATTGTGGGCTCAGGCTGACGTTCAGCGCTTCGTCGAGACGACTCCGTGACGCGACGGATTGCGCGGGGGATGGTCTGAGATCGGTCTTGCATGCATAGTGCCCGGGACCGCTGCTAGGAGACCTAACGATGGAAAACGACCGGCGAGTCATGATCTTCAACATACTGACCGTCGTAATGCTCGCAGCCACCGTGTGCCTGGTGGGTTTCTACGGCCTGGTCGGGATCAACGTCCTGAATCCCTTCCCACCTGCGACACCTTTCCCCACCGTGTCCCTGCCGACGCCGACAAACACCGCGACGCCGGGACCTCCCACGCGGACGCCCACGCCGACTCCGACGATCACACCGATTCCAGGCCCCACGAACACGCGCACGCCAACACTCACGCCGTCGGTGACGCCCACGTGGCCTCCAACGAAGACGCCGACGCCAACGCCTCCCCGGGTCACCCGTTCTCCCTGGCCTTTCACCTATGAAGTGAGCTTGGGTACGCCGCAGTTGGGCTGTAACTGGACGGGTGTGGGGGGGCACGTCCAGGATTTGGATGGGAATCCCATCCAAGGCTATCCGGTGCACGTATGGGGTGCGGGCATTGACGTCGTCGTCACTTCTGGCGCTGACGCAGGGCTCAACACTCGCTACGGCCACCAGGCTGCGTGGGAGCAGTTCTTCGATGCGAGTCCAAAGCCCATGGAGGTGCGCGTGCAGCTCCACGATCCGTATCGGTCGGACCATCCTCCCGTTTCGGAGGAGATTGTGATAGACTTCCCTGGGTACTGCGGTGCCGCCTTGGGCTACGTGGTGTTCACTCAGAACCATTAGACAGCGATCAGAGGTGGAGTGTGGTGGATAAACGTGTATCTACGGGTATCAAGGGCTTTGACGAGATGTTGGACGGGGGCTTCCTGCCCGGTTCCACGGTGTTGGTGCGCGGTGCGCCCGGCACGGGCAAGACCTCGTTGGCGATCCAGTTCCTCATCCACGGCGCGGCAAGACAGGATGAACCAGGTCTGTTCATATCCTTTGAGGAGTTTCCCACTTCTCTCTATCGCGACGCGGAGGGTTTGGGCTGGGACTTGCGGAAGCTGGAGTCGGGTGGAAAGCTGCATCTGATGTTCACCTCTCCAGAAGTATTTCTGGCCAGTCTGAAATCCCCTGACAGTCCCCTCAATCGGCTGATACGTGACCAGGATATCCGGCGATTGGTGCTGGACAGCGTTTCCCACTTCGATCGTCTGACCAGCGACAAGTACGAACTGCGCCACATCTATACCTCTGTGGCCAACGGTCTGCGCCGCGAGGGGGTCACGGGGATGCTCCTGGGGGAGGAAAGCTCGACCGAATACCGGAAGGCCTTTCAAGGCGGTCTCTCCTTCATCGTGGATGCCATCATCATGATGCGCTATGTGGAGATTGAGAGCGCGATGCAGCGCGCTATCGTGGTGCTGAAGATGCGGGGCTCAAACCACGTCAAGGATATCCGCTGTTACGAAATCGGTACCGGTGGATTGACGATTCTCGATACCTTCGAGGGTCGGCAGGGGCTGCTTAGCGGTATTCCGTATCGAGCGCTCCCGTAGCTGCTCGGACGCATGTCGCGGATGCGTGGGAAGCGCATCCGTATTGGCCCGCGGGCTGGTTGAGTCGCTGGGCGTTTTTCCATGGGTACGCTTTACTTGGTTGGCACGCCGATTGGCAACCTGGAGGATATCACCCTCCGGGCATTGCGTGTCCTCAACGAGGTTCCGCTCATCGCGGCGGAGGACACGCGTCGTGCCCGCATCCTCGCCCGGCACTATGAGATCAAGACCCCTATCACCAGCTACTTCGAAGGCAACAAACTGACGAAACTGGAGACGGTGCTGGAGGCGCTCGCCGCGGGAGACCTGGCTCTCATATCTGAGGCTGGAATGCCGGGGCTCTCAGACCCTGGCTATGAGCTCATCCGAGCCGCAATAGATCGTGGCTATCCGGTCGTGCCTATCCCCGCTGTCTCGGCGCCCGTGACGGCGTTGGTCGTCTCGGGACTGCCTAGTGATAGCTTCTTGTACTTGGGCTTCCTGCCTCGACGTCAGCGTGCGCGCCGCAAGCTGCTGGACAGAGTAGCACGGGAGCCGTGTACACTCGTTCTATTCGAGGCCCCTCACCGTCTGCGTGCCAGCCTGGCCGACATAGAGTCTGTGTTGGGGGACCGGCCGTTGGCGATCTGTCGCGAGTTGACCAAACTGCACGAGGAGGTGTGGCGCGGAGCCGTCTCTGAGGCGCGCGCGCACTTCGACGAAGTGGCACCACGGGGAGAATTCACGCTCGTCATCGGTGGAGCGCCAGAGGAGCAGGCGCGTTGGGACGAGACCCGCGTGCGGGCCGAGCTAGATGGACTCCTGGCCCAGGGCGTGCCCCGGTCATCGGCTGCGCGACGTATCGCCGCTGCCTCGGGCTGGAGGCGGTCTGACGTCTACGCGCTTGGCCTCAACGAGTAGCGGACAACCCGAGTCTTCAACGCGATTGCGTATCGCTTTCAAACGTCGCGGACGCGGGCGTCCGGCGTCAAACGTCAAACGTCAAACGTCAAACGTCAAACGTCAAACGTCAAACGTCAAACGTCAA
>CAZYSK010000003.1:0-46269 GCA_964649415.1 uncultured Anaerolineales bacterium | reverse complement strand
ACGTCGAGCGTCAGAAGCCTCGTTTATTGAGCCGGGGAGGACAATGACCAGATGGGCAAATGGGATTGGGTCGCTGGACGGTCAACGCTCCGGCAGAAATCAACCAAGGGGATTGTCAGCGCGACGTATAGTCTCAAGTCCCTTGCTCAGTCTGGCCTGATCAGCCGGCGGCGTGTGGCCGGTTTTCTCGACCAGACCGGCCTGGCGGATTTCGCGTGGCGGGTGTTCTGGCCCAAGGCGGCTGTTGGGCGGCGGCACTATGCCGAGGCGATGAGCAAGGCCCAGGGCTTCGTCGTCTTTATGCATGGCTGGGATGGGAGCCAAGCCATCTGGGAGCATATCCCGGCACAGATATGCGCGGCCAACCCCCGGTTGGTCGCGTTGGCCGTCGACGTGAACGGCTTCGGCGGTTCCCCCTTCGCGGATGAGTTGCCTGGAATCAGGGACTGTGACCCGTCCGCGAGCATGCTGGCCGTCGAGCGATGGATCGAGCTCGTGGGACTGCGTTCAAGCCGTCGAGCTACGCAGCGTCTGCGTGCTATCACGCTTGTCGGTCACTCGATGAGTGGCGCGTCGCTGTTCTACCTGGACGAGTCGCACTGGCGACAGCATGAGGTCTCTCGGCTGGCGATTGCCCCGGCTCTGTTGATCAATGACGCGCTGCGCAAGGGTTTCTACAAGGCGCTTGGTGTGGGCATCTGGGCCGGTTCGAGCGGTGATATGCTAGCAGGACTCAAGAACAAGATGGCCCCGGCTATCGTCGAGATGCTCATCGGGGAGGCGAGCCGGGCCGTGAAGGCTGAGCACGTGCGGGTGTTTGAGGCCACTCCCAACGGTGTCCTGGCGCAGACGTTCTTCGCCATGGGGGCTGTGCCTCAGGACGTGAAACGCCGGCGCTGGTGCCGGTTCCACGTCATTCTGGGCCACAAGGACCGGTTGGTGGGGGTCAAGCCGATGCTGGATCTGCTGGAGTCCCTGGGTTTGAGCAGTGACCAAGTGCGGGTTGTACTGGGTGATCATTATCTGTTCTCGGTCAGCAATCAGAGCCGCAGATTGCATCTGCCCAACCGAGAGATCGTGACCAGGGAGATCCTCGGTTTGCACGAGGCGTGCTTGCGCAAATCGGCGGAGACATAGTGCTCCCGACCGTCTGCGGTCGGCACCGTCTGCGGTCGGCACCGTCTGCGGTCGGCGTTGGGCGCATCGAAGGATAGTTGCCAATGGAGTTATCGCTTTCGGCTGAGGAACGGGCTGCGTTGGGCGGCGAGTTGGGCCTCGGCGTGCGCAAGGCGATGGAGATAGTCGTTGCCCTGGGCCAGATCTACGGCGCTCAGCGGCTGGTGCCGGTGGGTTCCGTGCAGGTGGCGGGGGTCAGCTATCGCAACCTGGGCGAGGCAGGCCTTGAGTTCCTTCACGAATGGGCGCGGACGTTGGGTGTGCGCCCGGGGCAGTCCGCACGGGTGCGCGTACCGACGACGCTGAATCCGGCCGGCCTGGATCTGCACGTCTGGCGCGACTTGGGTTTCTCGGAGCGCTTCGCCCGCCGCCAGGAAGCTGTGATAGACGCCTACCGCCGGTTTGGCGTGCGCACGACGTGCACGTGTACACCGTACCTGGTGGGCAACGTGCCCCGCTTCGGCGAGCACGTGGCGTGGGCCGAATCCTCTGCCGTGAGCTACGCCAACTCGGTATTGGGGGCGCGCACCAATCGAGAGGGTGGGCCGAGTGCTCTGGCTGCGGCTATCACGGGCCGTGTGGCTGCCTACGGGCTGCATCTGGACGAGAACCGTCGCGCCACGCTGCGGGTCGCCGTGCGCTGTCCCGTACACTCGATAGCCGATTTTGGGGCGCTCGGGTATTTGGTTGGGAGGGCGGCGCGCAACCGTGTCCCGTATTTCGTGGGTCTTGAGGGTGCCTGTTCGCCAGCCGCTCTGAAGACGTTGGGTGCGAGTATGGCGGCCAGCGGCGCGGTGGCTCTCTACCACGTCGCGGGTATCACACCGGAGGCGGAACGGCCGGATGTGCTGGCACCTGAGCATGAGGTGCTTGTGGTGGACGACCTGCGACAGGCGTATGCCGCGCTCAATTCCGACGTGAGCAAGATCGACCTGGTCTGGCTTGGATGCCCACATGCGAGTTGCGAGGAGATAGCTGACGTGGTGCGCCTGCTTGCGGGGCGGCAGGTGACGGCCGCGCTATGGATCACGACGGCACGGGAGACGCGGCGGCAGGCCGAGGCGGACGGTCTGGTCGCGGCGGTCGAGGCGAGCGGGGGACGCGTGCTGGCTGACATGTGCGTGGTCGTCGCCCCGATGCAGCAACTGGCCTTCCGTACACTGGCAACGCCCTCGGCGAAAGGAGCGACCTACGTGCCCGCCCACGCTGGATTGCGTGTGCGCTATGGGACGGTCGAGCAGTGCGTGGAGGCAGCAGTGACGGGCACCTGGTCGGGTTGACGGGCGCGCGCGGACCTGACGAATCTCCCGCCGAACGCCCTCAGCGGTGATGTACGCGCCCGCCGTGTCAGACCTGTCCATCAAATGCACCCCTAGATGTTCTTCACCCTCTTTCTACTATTCGTTCACCTACACCCCGTAAGATAGCTATGGCGGTTCGTTGGGCCAGCAGGATGCTGGCGGTCCGTAGACGATTTGAGGCGGTCTGTGCGTCCGCGTGGCCGTGATCTTGGAGGATAGGATGGGTTCACAGTGAGGTGGCTGACAATCTGTGGGTGTGCACTTGCCTTCATAGTCGTCACTGCGTTGTTCCTGGGCGGCTGCGGTGAAGCAAGGGCAGCCACCGCTGTGCTGGCTGGGGACTCTCTGGGCTCTGACACCCCCACACTCGACACGAAGGCAGCGACCACTCTAACCGCCACGGTGTATCTGCCCTTCGTGTGCGACACAACGCCGGTCGCTGTCGAGGTCCCCGAGGGTGAGTACCTGCTTGTGGAGTCCTGGACGCACAGTGTGTTGGGTGCGGGCTGTGAAGGGCTTTGCATTGACTTCCCTGGCTATTCCTTCGACGTGCAGCACGGTGAGCTTGACGTGTACACCACCGAGCCCCCAGATCCCGCGCTGGTGTTGGGTGAGTACGATATTGGATTCGTTGGCTCCGGCACGAGTATGGGAGGCGCCGGCTGTGGCGTCTCAAGTGGTCTAGACAAGGTTGAGCACTGTCCGTGGTCTCAGGACGGAGTCGAGTTGCGCTCCGTGAACGACGCGGGTGTGGTGACGCTGACGGTTCAGGGCGAGACGGTGGTGCTGGAGTCCGGTGGGGTCTGGACCGGCGAGGAGGAGACCGAGACGTGGGACTGGCTCGGCGCGGGATGCGTCGTGACCAGCACGCGCAGCATCAGCAACTACGGTTTCCAGGATCGGGACACGATCACCTACATAGACCCATTTGCCGCACACGCTCCCGCTGACGGCGCCCAGTGAATCTCCGTATCCCTCAGACATATCCGATTTTCCCTCCTGTACGTTTCTCCACATAGGTCATAGGTCATATCAAGCTACGTGGATGCATTTGGGCGTCCAACGGTCCGAGGCCAATGCCTCGTCCCCCTATGCTCCCCGTCCACCCGGCCCCTTGTCTCCTTGTCTCCCTGTCTTGCTACCTGCTTGTCCCTGCTTTTTACCAACTGTTTACATCCGCATGACAGTTGCTTTAGGGGCTAGGGCTACACTGATCTGTGTTAGGAGCAAGAAACGGCGGTCACGCCCAGACCCGATGCTAGACCGTCCTGTTAGCTGTCAGGTCTGGGCCAGAGGGAGGGAGGTGGGTATGTAGGGATCGTTAGCTACAGTGAACGACTTGTCTAGCTTACTTCAGGCCAAACCATGTCAGGGGGACATAAAGTGAACGCAAAGAAAACAACTTCTGTATGGCTGTCGTTTGCGGCGGCGCTGGTGCTGTTGCTGAGCACTGCAGGCGTCGCGTACGCTCAGGGGGGAACGATCACGGGCACGATCTCGTCGCCGGGGGGATACCCGCTGCCGGCGGGAACCGTAGCCAAGCTTTTCCAGCCAGGTGGATGGGATGTGTTTGGGCAAGCACAAGTGGACGTGCACACGGGCGCTTTCAGTCTGGGACCGGTGCCCAATGGCTTGTACGTCCTCAAGGCGGTGCCCCCGGCCGGCTCTGGCTATACTCAGTCGGAGCCCGTGCCTGTCTCGGTGTTCAACGCGCCAGTGAACGTGGGTGTCGTGGCTCTGACGGACCCAGAGATCCACGGTACCGTCACCGCACCGGACGGCTTCACGCCCGTGTCTGCCACCGTGAAGGTCTACGCTGGCAGCGCGTTGCTGGTGCAGCAGGTGGATGCCCCCAGCGGTGAGTTCCTCGTCGGTGGGCTGCCAGCCGGCAGCTATAGCCTGCGCGCTTTTCCCGCCACCGACGACCCGTACTGGCAGTCGCTGCTCGAGCCGGTCACGGTTAACGGCCACACCCAGGCGCTGACGCTGACGCTGGCCGCGGCTGAGCTCTACGGCGTCGCCGAGGATCCTCTGGGCAATCCGGTCTCGGGGGCGACTGTGCATGCCACCCACGTGGGCGGGCACCTTCAACATCACGACCTCACCAGCGCCAGCGGCTACTACGCCATCGGCGGTCTCTTGTCCGGCACCTACGTCTTGACCGCCCGACCGCCCTGGTACCTGGGCGCGCTCTTGGCACCTGAGCCTGTGACCGTGACGCTGCCCGGCGCGACCCCGCCCTACACGCTTACCTTCCGTACACCGCCCAAGGTCGTCACCGGCACGGTGAAGACCAACACGGGCATCGGGATATCGCACGCCCAGGTGATCGCGCATCGGCTGGACAAGAGCGGCCAGGTTGAGACTCTCAGCGGTGCCGCTGGCGGCTATCGCCTCGATCTCTCCGACGGGCTCTGGGCGCTGACGGTCAGGCCCATCAGCACCACCACGCCCAGCGACTGGGTGTATCCCAACCCGCCGCAACTGGTGCACTTCCAGCATACGGTGCGACCGGAGCACAAGCAGGTGGACTTCACGGTGCTGACGGCCGATGCACACGTCAGTGGCACCGTGGCCCTGCCTGGCAGCGGCACACTGCAACTGCCGTTCACGGTCACCGTATCGCTGCACAACGATGAGGGCATCGGGGCCCGGGCCGTTGTCAGCGATAGCGGGGCCTTCGACATCGCCGTGCCCCATGGGGGGTATAAGGTCTGGGTGACTCCCGACGATCCGGGATATATGGGGCCGGTCGTTGATCCAATCCGTGTACCTATCAATGGTACCTATGATCTGGGCACGCTCACACTGCTGGAGCGGGATGCCTTCATCACGGGCATAGTAGCGGACGAGGGTGGGGCGGGCGTTGCCAGCGTCCCCATCGCAGCCTGGCGGCCAGGGGTGCCCGGTGGGGCGCGGGCCGTCACTGGCCCTGATGGTCAGTACGTGCTCTCCGTCGTGGCCGGCGATTGGCACGTGCAGCCCTCACCCGGTCCCGACCAGCCCTACATCTACCCCGGCCCTGGCACGCGGCTGAGCATCTCGTCCACGCAGACGATCAGCGACGTGGATTTCACTCTGATCGGTGCGGATGCGGTCATCGAGGGCTTGCTGGTGGACGAGAGCGGCTCCCCTGCGGCAGACGCCGAGGGATGGGCCAGCGCGACCCAGGTCCTCTCGCCGACGCTGCACAACGGCGCGCCGATCCAGGCCGGTGCCTTCAGCATCCACGTGCCTGGCGGCACCTATCGCGTGGCCGCTCTCCTGCCGGCGGGTAGTCCCTACATGTCGGCCGGCGAGCGGGGCGTGACGGTGAGCGCGGGGGAAACGGCGAGTGTGACGCTGACGGTCAAGACGAAAGACGCGCACATCGTCGGGGCGTTGTGGGATCCGCGCAACCAGGACGTGGTCGAGGGGATGAACGCTGGTGTGGCTGCCTGGGCAGGCGGCAACTGGGTACGCACGTCGGTGGACGCCGGCAATGGCGCCTACAGGATGGACGTCGCGTCAGGCCTGTGGCATCTGGGCTACCACGTGGATCCCGGATCGAACTACGTTGGGTTGATGCACCACAAGAACGTGCCCGTGCAATCAAGCCAGACGGTGACCATACCCCTCCCTGTGGCGGAGCGGGACGGTGCCATCGCCGGCATCGTGCTGGGGCCCGATGGCGCGCCTTTGGCCGGAGCCAAGGTCATCGCCGACGGGATCGGCGCGGTCGTGGACCACGTATGGCTTTCGAGGGAATCGGACCAGGACGGCCGTTTCGTCCTGCCGGTGCCTCACGGTCAGTACCACCTGGGGGCGACGGTCGGCGTCACAGATAGCATCCAGCCGGCGCTACGTCGGGTCTCGGTGCCGGAGGGTGGGGTGTCTGGTGGCCACGTTCTCCAGTTCCGCTGGCCCGATACCGTCATCTCCGGCGGGGTCACCGTCAGCAACACAACGGGCGTGACGGGCACGGTCTTTGTCTGGGCCTGGTCTGAGGACGATGCCTTTGTCAAGACCCGCGTGCCGGTGGTCAACTCCGTGGGCGCGTATAGCCTCGACGTGATATCGAACACGACCTGGCACGTGGGTGCGGTCTACGAGACGCCGAGCCAGTATTGGCTGGCACGGGAGACGGTCGTGCTGGGGACCGGGGGAGCGACGCGGGATCTGGTGCTGACGGGGCCGCATCCCAAGCCCGCACCCGTGGCGGTCACTTTCGACGCTTTACAGCCGCAGCGCATCGAGCTGGCCGACGGCACACACATCTACATCCCGGCCGGCGCGATGCCGGTGACGGGACAGGTGACGCTGCACATCGTGCCCATAGCCACCCTGCCCTACCAACGGCACGCCAACGTCTACCGCTACGGCTACGCCTTCACCGCCGTCGACGCAGAGGGAGAGCCGATCACCGAGCACTTCAACCAGGAGGTGGTGATTGGCTTTGCCTACGACGATCGGGAGCTATGGGCCTCGGGCATCAACGAGAGCTTCCTGAAACCGGCCTACTTCTCAACGACGACGGATCGGTGGACTCTCCCGGAGAGCTATGTCGTGGACACCGGCGCGAACCGGGTGGTCATGCAGATCGACCACTTCACCGACTTCGCGCTGACGTCGGAGCCTGGCTTCTGGGTGTACCTGCCGCTCGTGTTGCGGTAGTGGGGGACGGGCGCATCCCGTAGCTCTTCAGTGAAGCGGTCCCCCCGGATCATCCCTGGGGGACCGCTTTGTCACTGACGGAGAAGCCAGGTTTCTCAGGACGAACCTGGCTATAGGGGGTACCGGCGCACGAACTCGGTCAATAGGCGCACGCCGAAGCCGGTCGCGCCCTTTCCGGGTACGTACGGATTGTCCTTTGCCTCGATAGCCATGCCGGCCATGTCGATGTGGGCCCAGGCGGGGTAGTCCACGAAGTGCTTCAGGAATGTCGCCGACGAACCGACGCCGCCTTTCCTTCCGCCGCTGTTCTTGATGTCCGCTGTCTCCGACTCGATGGCCTTTTCGTACTCGGCGTACAGGGGCATGGGCCAGAGCCTCTCGGCGGTGGCGCTGGCGGCGTCCAGAAGCGTGTCTCGCAACGTCTCATCGGTGCTGAACAGGCCGGCGGCCACGCCCTGGCCCAGTGCAACCATGCACGCCCCAGTCAAGGTGGCGATGTCCACCACGGCGGCGGGCCGGAAGCGCTCTGCGTAGACCAGCGCGTCGGCCAGCAGCATCCTTCCTTCGGCGTCGGTGCTGATGATCTCGATGGTGACGCCGTTGCTGGCCGTGACGACCTCGGAGGGGCGGTAGGCGTGGCCGCTGATCATGTTGTCGG
This sequence comes from uncultured Anaerolineales bacterium, assembly GCA_964649415.1. Classification (GTDB taxonomy): domain Bacteria; phylum Chloroflexota; class Anaerolineae; order B4-G1; family B4-G1; genus CAZYSK01. Next base: position 38,481 of record CAZYSK010000003.1, on the reverse strand, counting down.
CGGCGGGCGCCAGGCCGACCACGTGCAGGGGTACCCCCAGCCGGCCGATGGCGTTCATCGCGCCAATGACGGCACCGGCGCCGGCCATGTCGTTCTTCATCGCGCCCATGCTCTCGCCGCTCTTGAGGCTGTAGCCGCCCGTGTCAAAGGTCACGCCCTTGCCCACGAGGACGATCGAGTCCAGTTCGTCGGCGCGTTCGCTGTTGTGCTCCAGGATGATGAACTGCGGCGGCGTGTCGCTGCCCTGGGCCACGCCCAGCAGCGCGCCCATGCCCAGTTCCTCCATGTGCTCCCTGTCCAGCACCTCGAAGCGCAGGCCGACTTCCTCGGCCACCTGGCGCGCGACCTGGGCCATGTAGGCCGGTGTGCAGATATTCGGTGGCAGGTTGACCATGTCGCGTGTCAGCGTGACCCCGCTGCAGATGGCCTGCGCCGCGCGGATGCCGCTCTGTGCAGCCGGTACGTCTCCTTCGTGAAAGATCATCAGGTCGAGCGACTGGGGCAGGGCCTCTGGAGGGGCGGCGGTTTTCTGGCCGCGGTAGTCGTAGAGTCCTAACAGGGCACCCTCCGCCGTGGCCTGGGCGGCCTCCTCGACGAACAGACCGCCCGTCCCAGCGCCGTGGAGGATGCTGGCCACGCGTCCGGCCTTGAGGTCGCGCGCTTTCTGGATAGCGCGAGCCGCCGCGCGGCGGACGACCTCTGCTGGGCCGGCGTCGAAGTCGTCGCGTAGCCCCAGGCCCACCACGATGACGCGCCGGGCCGGGAGCTCACCGCGCGGATAGAGCACGGCCACCTGTCCCGCCTCTCCGCTGAAGTCGCCGCCCTCGATCAGCTCACGGAGCGCCCCGCTTAGCGCGTCGTCAACGGCCTTGGTCGCGCCGCCGGGCTGAATGCCCTCGAAAAGGTTGATGATGATCGCATCGGCGTTGCTCTCCTGAATCGCTCCAGGGATTGCTTGTATGTCCATATCGTGACTTCCTCCCGTTCTTGTGGTTATTCGTCCTTCAGTTCAAGCAGTTCAAGATGAAACACGTTTGCTTGTGTGTACTTGCGGTCCATCGCGACACGAATGTCGCCGGACGTCAGGTCATAGACGGCGGACCATTTGGTGCTGGACTGCGAGACTTGTCGCAGGAGTGTCATGGCCTCTTCGGGCGACAGATGGCCCCGGGCTTCTTGAAGGACCTCTCCTGCGGTCTGGTACCGCCAGCAAGATGTCCCCGCGTCCTGAGTATTGGCTTCGGTGATCACGAAGTTGGTCGCTACTTGCCACGGCTGCTCGTTTCGTATGACGTGCATCTGACCCCCGATGAACTCGACGACTGCAGAGTCCCCGGAGGAATCAGCGACCAGATAGTGGATTGACGGTCCTCCCATGAAATCGACGTTGTATTCGCCCAGCAGAGCGAGCGCTTCGTCCACGTTCTTCGCATAGTCGAGCATTAAGCGAATGACGTGCAGTGATGTGACGGTGGGATTCTGCGGGTCCCGGGTGGGCTCCGCGTGGGGCACGGCCATCATGCCGACCACGAGCCCATGCTCGTTCATGCCGTCAAACGGCAGGTAGGGCGTGGCGAGCAGCCCGATTCGCTCCGCCCTTGCTGGCTCCTCCTTGCCGAGCCCGAAGTACGTGGTGTCCACGATAGTCACGGACGCGTACCCGTCGGGGGGATCGGTGAACAGCAGCAGGGCGGATTGGGTGGTCCAGTCGAAGTTGCGACCGAATAGCAGGTCGCCTTCATCGCTCAGTGCAGCGAAGCAGGTGCAGGCCCAGCCAGCGCTGCTTGCCTGTTCGCGCGATCGGGCTTCGCCGACGAGCCCGAGTGACTGCACGTAGCGCCCCAGGTCGTAGCGGCCATAGTAGCGCATCGTGTACAGTGGGAAATCGTCCACCTTCCTGAAGCTCGCCAGCGTCCTCAACGGATTGAGGAGCAGGATCCCAAGCACTGCGAGCGCGATGAGCAGAACGCTTGCTGCTGTCAGGGCCGTCTTTCTGGCTTTGCCGGGGGTTTTTGCTTCCATCTCCCGCCTCCTTTTCGCCTATCCTATGGCGCGCCATCGGAATGGCGCCTTTGCAAAGATGATGGCGCGCCATCGGAATGGCACCTTTGTAAGGACGATGGCGTGAGGTTTGCGTCAGGTCAGGCCCGTCCGCTCCCGGACATAGTCTACCACTGTGCCGATAGCTGCCTCGCGTTCGCAGTCACGGTACATCTCGTGCTCGGTCTTCTCGAACCAGGCGATGCGCTTCTGGTCCGCTGGCGTGGAGATGCCGTTGTAGATGATGTCCGCGCTCTCGGGCGCGACGGTGCCGTCGTTATGGCTCTGCACGATGAGGGTCGGGACCCGCACCTCCGGCAGACGGCGACGCGTCACGCGGGCGAACTCGAAGAGCGAGGCGATGGCGTCGGTAGGCGCCCAGGCGTAGTTGGTGTCATACTGCGCCAGATCTGGATCGGCGTAGACGGGGGGCATGTCCACCTTGTCGAGCAGCCGTGTGACCAGGGGCGCGAGGAAATGCAGTGGCCGTCCGGGTGCGAGCACTGACGCAAGCTGGACGGCGGCGGCCGCCACGACGATGCTGTCTATCTCATTTGGGTGATCGGCGGCCAGCGTCAGCGTCACCAGCCCCCCCATACTGTGGCCGAAGACGATGGCGCGCTCGGCCTCTGTCAGAAGATCCTCCAGCGCGGCCTCCGCGTCGGCCACCCACTCGGGCCAGGTCACCCCGCGCAGCGCTTCTGGCGATGCCGCGCCGTGACCGCGCAGGACTGGCATACGGGTAGGCAGGCCCAATGCCTCGATGGGGGGCTGCACCCCGTTCACGCAGTCCAGGCTGGACGTGAAGCCGTGCACAATGAGAACGCCGTAGGGTTTCTTGTTCACATCATTCATATCATGCCTCCGATTGTGCGGGCGACCACAAGGGTCGCCCCTACAGTTCGCACCTGCGATTGTGCGGGTGACCACAAGGGTCGCCCCTACAGGCTGTCGCCTACGCCTTTGGCCACATGGCCTCGTAGGCGGTGATGATGCGGTCGAACAGGTGGTTGACGTCTTCGTCCACCACCTGCCGTGCGGGGTCGGCGTCAAACCACGCCATGACCTCCTCCGCGCCTCGAGAATACGGGATGGTCGCTGCGAAATCCGGCACCAGCCGTCTGATCTTGCTGTTGTCGAAGATCACGCTGTGGGTCTTGTCACCCAATAGGGCAGCCCCCCACTCAGGGTCGAATGCCGCGATGCACTCCGAGGGCACGTGGACCAGGTGTGGCTCGGCTCCGGCCGCGTGGGCCAGGATGGTGTGGATCTGATTCCACGATAGCACCTCGTCCGAGGTGATGTGGAACGCCTCGCCGATGGCGCGCTGGTTGCCCAGCAAGCCCACGAAACCCTTGGCGAAGTCCGTGTGGTGCGTCAGCACCCACAGGGACGTGCCGTCGCCGTGGACGATGACTTTCTTCCCCTTGCGCATGCGGTCAATCACCGTGTATCTGCCGTGTACCGGCAGCCGGGTTCTGTCATAGGTGTGCGATGGACGCACGATGGTGATGGGGAACTTCTCCTCCCGGTACGCCTGCACGAGACGTTCCTCGCAGGCGATCTTCGCCCGCGAATAGGCCCAGTAGGGGTTGTCGAGCGGGGTGGACTCGGTGATGGGCAGGCTGCCGATGGGTTTCTGATAGGCCGAGGCCGAGCTGATGAAGACATACTGCCCTGTGCGTCCCCGGAACAGCTCGATGTCCGCTTCGACGTGCTCAGGTGTGAAGGCGACCCAATCAACGACCACGTTGAACGTCGCGTCCCGAAGCACGCGCTCCGCCGACGCCCGATCGCGTATGTCCCCGCGCAGCACGTGCGCGCCTTCGGGGATAGGGCGGTAGGTGGTTTGGCCCCGGTTGAGCAGATAGAGCTCAATACCGCGCTCCACGGCCAGGCGCGAGCAGGCCGAGCTGATCGTTCCGGTGCCACCGATGAACAGGACTCTCATGGTTGCCAACTCCTTGCTGAGACACTTATGCCTGATGGGGCTTCCGGCAGATGCCGCGGATCCGCCCCTGCCGCTCCGTCGATCTGTTCAATACCTTTCCCAGTGGATGACTTCTTCCAGAGGTTTCTTCTCCCGCGTGGGGCTTTCGGCGGGCACGCCAATGGGGATCAGCGTGAGCAGACGCCTGTCCTCGGGAATCCCCAGGAGCGCCTTGAACTCCTCCTCGCGCGGCAGTGTGTAGCCCTCGAGCCAGCATGAGCCATAGCCCAGCGCGGTGCTGGCGATCAGCATGTTCTCCACGGCGGCAGAGCCATCCTCCACCCACCAGCGCGATGATGGGTTCATCACCACGGCGATGATCGCCGCGGCCTTCTCCATCCATTGGGATGCCACCTTGAGCTTGCCTATCATCTCCCTTTCGGTGACCACGATGAAATCCCAGGGCTGCTGGTTGCTGCCCGTAGCAGCAAGCCTTCCTGCGTCCACGATGGTCTCCAGGTCTTCTCGGGGGATCGAATCCCCGGTATACCTACGAACACTTCTTCTCTTGCGAATTGCTTCCAGCGCGTCCATTTGTGATATACTCCCAATCCTTTTGTGGCTTGAGCGGAGGCACTTCGGTGGACCCGCGTGCCTCGCTACAAACGGTCGGACGGCACTTCGGCAGACTTATCCTGCCTTGCTGCGAACGGCCATGTTTACTCTCGCCCACCGCCTCAAGCAGAGAAGTTGGTGAGCGGTGGCTTGCCGATAGCGTACACGTTGAAGCCCATGTCGTGAAGGGCTTTGTGATCCAGGATGTTGCGGCCGTCGAAGATGAAGGCTGGCTTGACCATAGACTCGTAGATGGCTTCGTAGTCCAGTTCGGCGAAGTGCGCCCACTCGGTGAGAAGGGCAATCGCGTGGGCGCCCTGGGCGGCGGCGTAGGGGTCTGGCTCGAACGCGACCCGCTCGGCGGCGTCGCCCAGGTCGGCGCGGGCGTTCTCAAGCGCGTAGGGGTCGGTGATGACGACCTCTGCCTGTTCTTCCAGGAGTTCCCGGCACACGGCCAAGGCGGGTGACTCGCGGGTGTCGCCGGTGTTGGCCTTGAACGCCGCGCCCAGGATGGCGATGCGCTTCCCGGCGATGGTGTTGAACATGGCGGTCACCATGTTGGACACGAACCGGGCTTCCTGGTACTCGTTCATCGTGACTACCTGTTCCCAGTAGGCGGCCACCTCTGGCAGGCCGTAGTACTCGCACAGGTAGACGAGATTCAGGATGTCTTTCTTGAAGCAAGACCCGCCGAAACCGACACTGGCTCGCAGGAAGTGGGGGCCGATGCGCCTATCTGTGCCGATGGCGTGGGCCACCTCGGCGACGTCGGCCCCGGTCCTCTCGCACAAGGCGGAGATGGCGTTGATCGAGGAGATGCGCTGCGCCAGGAACGCATTGGCTGCCAGCTTGGATAGCTCGCTGGACCACAGGTTGGTGGTGATAATGCGCTCGCGGGGGACCCAATGGGCGTAGATGTCGACGATGGTCTGTATCGCCTCCTGGCCTGATGGGGTTTCCCGTGCACCGATCAGCACGCGGTCAGGCTGCTCCATGTCGCGGATCGCCGTGCCCTCCGCCAGGAACTCGGGATTGGAGACGACATCGAAGTGCAGCCCCTTGTCATTGCAGTTGAGGATCCGCTCCATCGCCTGGGCCGTGCGGACGGGCAAGGTGCTCTTCTCTACCACGATCTTGGGCGTGGTGGAGTTCTCCAGGATCTGGCGGGCCGTCTTCTCCCAGTACTGCAGATCGGCAGCTCTGCCCGCGCCTTGCCCGAAGGTCTTGGTCGGCGTGTTGACGCTGACGAAGATGACGTTCGCCTCCTCAATGTGGCGGTTGGTCTCCGTCGAGAAGAAGAGGTTTTTGCCCCGGGTGCTGCGGACAATCTCGTCCAGGCCGGGTTCGTAAATAGGCAGCCGTTCGGATTGCCACGCGGCAATCCGGGCGGCGTTTATGTCCACGACTACGATACGATGTTCTGGGCAATTCTTGGCGATAACTGCCATCGTCGGCCCGCCCACGTGGCCGGCCCCGATGCAGAGGATGTTTGCCATCAGATCGTCTCCTCCCCACTTGTGCGCTCTCTATCGATGCTCATGCGATCACCTCTCTTTCCAGTCCGGCTTTCGCCGTTCCACGAAAGCCGCTATTCCCTCTTGCGCGTCCTCTGTCGAACACAGGGCGGCGAAAAGCTCGCCCGCGTAGTCCTGGGCCTGGTGGTAAGGCAGGTCCGCTATGCCGTAGATACCGCTCTTGCCAATCTGCAGGGCCAGCGGGCTTTTCGCGGCCAGCTTGGAGGCCAGTTCGAGCGTGGCGGCATCCAGTTGATCGTCCGGCACCACCTTGTTGACCAGCCCAAGCCGTTCTGCCTCCGCCGCCGAGATCATGTCCCCGGTCAGGACCATCTCGAGCGTCTTCTTGCGCCCCACGGAGCGCAGCAGGGGGACGGCTGGTCCGAGGCAGATCAGGCCGACGTTGATGGCGGTGGTGCCAAACTTAGCCCCCTCGGCGGCCACGACCAAGTCGCAGGCGAATGTCAGCCCTGCACCGTTGGCGATGGCGTAGCCTTTGACCGACGCGATGACGGGCTTGTTCATCCGCGCGATCGTGTGGTTGTGCTGGTCCATCAGCTTGATCAGCTCACGGTACGCCTGATGGCTCTTGTCCCCGAACTCGCCCAAGTCAATGCCCGTGGAGAAGTGTTTGCCTGCCGCCCCGATCACCACAACACGCACGTCGGCGTCGCCGTCCAGTTCCTCCAGGGCCGCGTTGAGTTCCCTGGCCAGAGGCGTGGTGAAGGTATTCCTTGCTTCAGGGCGATTGAGCGTGATCCAGCCGATGTGATCTTTCTTCTCTACACGGATGGTGCGCCATCGGAATGGCGCCTTTGTAGGAGTGGTGATGTATTGCATGTCTCTCTCCTTGCGTTGGTTGCGTGTATCGTGATCAGTTCGTTGGGCAATGGTCCCGTCAAGGTGCGCCATCGGAATGGCGCCTCTGTGGAGACTAAGGTGCGCCATCGGAATGGCGCCTCTGTAGAGGCTAGGGTCCGAAGTGACTCCATTCGCTGCCCTCTGCTTTCAGTTCCCACACTCCGCCGTCCAACGCGCTGATGTACGTGTCGTTGTACTTGAAGCGCGAGGTGCGCTGGATTGTCGTCGGGTAGCTTGCCTCCGCGCCCACTGCCCATCCGAGCCGGTCGCGGACGTCAGGTATCTCCCGCCAGATCCGGCCAAAGCCCCGTACGGGCTGGTACAGCCCTGTTGGCGCTACGATGCTGGGATCTGAGGCGGGATCACCCTCCTGCCACTCATCCACGTAGGCCCTCCAGGCAATCAAACCGCTATCGTCGAAGAGCGCGTAGATCATGCGCTCCTGGCTATTCCACAGCATCACGCCGCGTTCGAAGTGCTGCTCTGCTCCATCGGCGTAGATGGGCGCGCTTCTGGGACACCCTTCCGGGGCCGGGGAGAAGAACCACTCGTCAGGGCAGCGCAGCTTCACGGCCAGGGTAGCCTGCGCGCTACGCTCTGCGTCGTCGAAGACGTAGAGGCTGAATCCCTCCCAATTGCGGGAATCGGTAGGAATGACGTAGTCCATCGAGCCGCTTGGCTCGACTTCCCAGAAGCGGCCGAATTGGCCGGAAAGCAAGAGATGATACAGCAAGGCCTGAGTGCCACTGCTGGATTGCCATTCCAGCGTGATGGTATCTCCGGGATCGGCCTCGCTAACGTTGGCGCGGAAGTAGCTGATCCGCGGCCCTGTGCCCGGTGCAGGGGTGGACGTGTGCGTCAGGGACGCCGTCGGCGCGGGCAGGGTGGTCGCCGGCGTGGAGACTGGTGTGGTGGACGTGAGAGCGGGCGTCGGCGTGGGCGGGACGGGGGTATAGGTGGGCGGAAACGTGGAGGTGGGGGTGACTCGCGTCGCCGTGGGTGGGACGGGGGATCGGGTAGGACTTGGCGTCGGGGTGGGAGGCATTGGCGTGGGAGTGGCAGTGGGCGGTGGTGTAGGTGGCACGAGGGTCGGCGCGCGTGCTACGGTCGGCGCGGGGGAAGGTGCACTCGGCCCGCAGCCGGCCGCAGCCAGGGCCAGGGTCATCACGAAGACAAACCGCAAAGCAAGCAATCTCTTGTTCATCGGTTCTCCTGTGCCTCCAGGGCCGGCGTCTGTCCAGCTACGAGTACGCCGGTTTGCCTGAGGCGCACACTGCTGATGGCTGGCAGAGGTTGGCCTATGCTACCCTTCACGCTTCGTGGTGCTCCGGGTGGTCTGTCAATGGCGTGTGGTCGTGGTAATAGCCCAGTTGGTGCATGCGATTGTGCAGGGAACGATGGGCCGACGTCAGGATCAAGCGCATGCGCTTGTAGGCGGCGTCCTCGGCCCGTGTGCCGACCGTGTCCAGGTAGGCCAGGGCTCCCTCGATCTGTTCAAGGATGGTGACCGCGTCAGCCGCAGCGAGCATGGGCGATCCCTCGACCGAGATCGTCACCGGCGAGGAGTGGGCGGCGACGATCTCGGATGGGCTATCCTCCTGCCTGCCCGGGCAGTGCCCCCGCACCAGCAGCGCCAGCCAGGAGCTCTCGTCTACCCGGACCGACCAGTGGCCCGTGCCCTGCTCCGGTGCGACCGCCACGCTCTCCCGGATTTCCCCGTTAACGACCAGCTCCACGCGGGACATCGAGGTGGTGACGCTGGCGACCTCCCACGTGACGTCCACCGTCCCCCCGTTGGCCGTCATCTCGATCCGCTCTCCCATCGGATGTCCGTCCACAGTGAACTCCAGCAGCGGGCCGTAGGTGACGAACGTCTCTGCCCGACGCACCGCGTCCATCCACGTGGCGTAGGTGAACGGAGTGTCTGGGTAGATGTGAGCGTAGGTGCGCACCGTGCCCACCGCCGTGTCCGCACTCATCTTGTCTGTGCCGCCGACTGCAGCCACCATGTAGCCACAGTTCAGGTAGCGGTACCAGTCTGAGATGGAGTACGGGTCAATACCGCCGTACAGGTTTCCCCACGACGTCATCTCAATCGCGTCAATGTCCCCGCTCACGATGCTGGCCGCGTGCTCAGCGCGGGGATTGGGGAAATGCGGGAGGACGACCAGCCCGCCCTGCTTCTTGCACTGCCTGGCCCATTCGGTCAGTAGGACCTCTATAGGGTCGCCCAGTGCGGACTCGTCCGGCCCGCCTGTTGTCATCGGCGCGATAATGGGACCTTGGTAACCCAAGAGGGAGATATGCCCCAGCACGTGTTGCCGGTTCTCCGTTCCCACGCGCACCATGTACTCCCCATCGCCGCCTGCCCCTTTCGAGCCCCACGTGGTCTTGCCGTCGAAGTCGCCCACGTTGGTCATCAGTTCTCCCCATTGGCTGGCCAGCAGGTTGACGACGTTCACGCCCTCGGCGCACCCTTCGAGCAGGGCCGCCATCGGAGAGAGAAAGTGGACGTGCGTGTCGGCCGTGACCCACCCTCGCTCGCGCCACGGCAGCACCTTTTCGATTTCGAGGGTGATTTCCCTGGTGGCGGGCGTCACCTCCACCACCTTCCGCACGGGCCGGATCTCAAACCCTTTCGACACCTCGACGTACACCTTGCCTAGCGGCAGTTTGATGCGCGTCTCTCCGGGGATGTAGGTGCAATTGTGGGGCCTGCCCGGCTCATACTGGCTGCGATGGACGAAATCCACGCTGTAGTCCTCGAACCAGGCGGGGTTAGGGATACGATGGCGGTCAATTGGTGCCAGGTACTCGCCCCATTCGCCGTGAACGTGCAGCTTGACGGGCACGCGCTTGCCGCTTCCCTGCTCTACCGCGCGCAGCGTGACCCGCTGCGTCGCCGCCACCACCGGGCGCAGGTGGAATCCTGAGCGACCGGGAAGTTCTTCAGCAGCTTCTTCGAGCTCCGACACGGGGATGAGGCGGACATTGGCCGTGCGTCCGCGGACGTTGGTCGTGCGTCCGTGGACGCTGTGCCGGTAAGGATGCAGCGGATGCGGACATCCGGGCGGTCCGTTCGGCGTGTTTTCGGGGCCGGTCGAGAGGTGGAAGCGGGCATCGGGATGGGCTGTGTACTCGACCAGTATCTCGCGCTCAGACTGTGCGGGCACCTGGTTGTTGCTCGTCTCGGCCCACGTTTCCCTGGGGTAAACCGGGCGTGGGGTCGCCGAGATGACCTGCCCCAGGTCGAGTTGGATGTGCGAGAGCAGGCCGCGTTCGTCCAAATCGGGCTGGAATGCCTCTCCCTCAGGCAGCGTCAGCAGCACCTTGCGGCGTGTCCGCCAGCGCAGGGGCAGCGAGGACGCGTCCCCAGCCGAGATGGCCGATACGATGATGGTGCCGCACACCGGCTCGAAGCGAATCCCGACCAGTCTCTTGTCGGGGTGGGGGTTCTGCCAGGCCCAGAGCCAGTTCGCCCACGGCGCACCGTCCGCCGATGCGACGCGGGTTTGCGTCCGCCCCCAACCGGTGGCCAGTTGCTCGTGTGAGGCCCGAACCGGATACGGCTTGTGATGTGCGACTGCCTCAAGGCAGTTTTCCCCCCAGCGGCGGCGGAACGCGCTAAGCTGGTGGCGGCGGCGAATCGGCACACGCACCTCCGTGCCGTCTTCATAGCACATCACGTAGTCAGCCGCGTGTTCGGCGAGCCGCCCTTCGCCCCGCATGGGCGAGATAACGCCGTCTGGACCTGGCTTGGGTGGACACAGGTCCGACGTGTGCATGAACACGAGCCACTGGGCGAGTGTGGGGGGGAGAGCGATTGTGCCGGCAAGATGCCGGCGGTCCGATGTGCCGGCAGGGATGCAGCGGATGCTGCCGACCGCAGACGGTCGGACATCCGGGCGGTCCAGAGAGACTGCCTGATCTGAGACTAGGAGCACGTCGCCGATCTCGAATGGGATGCCCCAGGCCGTGCATTGGCCGCTGGGTGCGTGTTCCAGCGCTGCTGCCATCTCGGGCGAGATAGCTGCCGGTGCGTCGTCCGCTGCACCTGCCAGATCGGTGGGCGTCGCGTCTGCGCGGTATGACAGCGGAGCGAACAGTGGTGAGCTGGGACCGTCGTGAAAGCTGGGCACGTCTCGTCTCCTATTCGCTGGTGCGTGTGTGCCAACCGGCGCGGATCTGTTGCACCAACTGCGCTGTGCGCTGTGTTATCTCTCTCAGGTCTTGTTCATTGGGTCGGCCCCGGATGTCCCCCAGCCTGCCCAGCGTGCTCTTCTCGACTGAGCCGTGGAACTCGCCCACGACGTGCCACGTGTCCAGGACGGTGAAACCGAGATGTTCGAGGAATTGACCGGCGTACAGCGCGGCGGGAATAGCCTCTCTGATGCCAGTGTGTGGCCCGGAATACGTGCAGAAGATCAACGCATGTTTGCCGGGTACCTTCGGGGCGCCGGTTTTGACCCGGCCCTGCCGGCGATACGTGCCGTACTTGCGCGACAGGAAGTTGTCCATCGGCTTGGGTGGATGCCAGCGGTAGGACGGGAAGCCGATGCAGACCAGGTCGTAGGCGTAGAAGTCTATGTCGTCGGCCTGCTCTGGCGTTGTGAGCACAACGTCCACGCCGGCTGTCTCCAGGCCCTCCATGATGGCGTGTGCCACTTTGTCTGTGTTTCCGGTCTTGGACCAATAGATGATCGCGGCTTTCACTGGCTACACCTCCCGGGGCGAACGCAGTCTTGCACCTTGCGGTCGGGGTGCGGCTCAAGTATAAAGCGGCTGTGGAAGGTTGTCAATCTCGATAGGCCAGGCGTGAGTGTGTCATGCCTCAACCGACCATTTCCCAGTCCACCAACCCTCTCATTCCGGTCCGGCGGTAGTGGTAGTAGCGGATGTATCTCTGGGCGGATTCGTCGCGGCCCAGGATCACGTCCAGCGCCAGGATAGCCTGTCTATCGCGGGCCACGTCTATGATGGGGACGTTGACGCCTTCTGCGATCGCTGCTGTCAGGAGGGCCTGGTGAAGCGACCCGCTATTGGGCAGCTCGTTGGAGACAGCGTTGATGTCCAGCGTCATATTGGCTTCCAGTTCGGCCCTCACCAGGCGAACGGTCTCCAGGGTGATCAGCGCCGCCTCGGGGTTGGTCTCGACGGCCTGGGTGAGGCAGTCGATCAGCACGTCCTCGCGGGGGATACCCAGGCCCTCGGCGCGCTCGGTGATTCTGAGGGCGATCTCCAGTCGCCCGTATGGATCGTCAGGTACACCTTCCTCATCCCTGCATCGGCCAATGACCACTGCCCCATACTCGGCCGCGAGTGGCAGGATCTGGCTCAGGCTCTGTTCCCCGCCGTTGACGGCATTGATCAGCGGCTTGCCCCGGCAGGTCTTGAGTGCCGCGGTCAGCGCTTCAGGGATGGACGTCTCAATACTGATGGGAACCTCGACTGATTCCTGGATTCGCTTGACAGCGCGGGGGAGGATTTCTACCTGGTCCAGACCTATCTCTCTCCCATCGACGTTGATGACGTCGGCACCGGCAGCAACTTGGGCGAGCGCCTCGTTCCTGGCGATCTCGACGTAGCTCACGACTGCCTCACCTATCGGTCGTCTACACATCGTCGGACTGGCACACCTGCCGACGAGCACAGTGGGACGGTCGGGGGTGATGTGTACGACGCTCTTGCTTCCTTTGAGAACCGTCTCCATGGTCCTGGCCTCCGCTGGCCTTAGGATACCGAGGTTAACCTTGCGAAGGTTGGAGAGAGCCTCTTAGCGAGCCAAGGCTCCTGCCCCTGCGGCCGCCCGCACAGGATAGACTCTCGGCTCGATGCCCGTGGCGGTCACGTATGACTGCCGCACATGGTGCTCGAACGTGTCCACGCCTTCCCCCTCCACGATCGCGACCATACAACCACCAAATCCCGCCCCCGCCTGTCGTGCGCCGGCCACGGCTGGAGCGCCGAGCATCGCCACCATCATCGCTTCCATCTCCGGTGAGCCGATCTCGTATAGATCCCGGGCACCCTGGTAGGACGCAACCATCAAGGCGTTGATGGCAACCCGATCACCTGCAGGCAACGTCTCCGCAAGCCGCAATACCCGCTCGTTCTCCTCGATGATGAAGCGACACCGTTGGGCCACTACTGCTGGCAGATCCGCCTCGCGTGCTTCGAACTGAGCGAGCGTGACGTCCCGCAGCGTGGTCACGCCGGGGTAGAAATGGGCCAGCAACCGGGTGCCCTCCTCGCACTGGGCGCGGCGCTCGCCGTACTCGGAGCCGGTGAGCTCGCGCCTGGCCTGCGTATCGCATATCACAACCTGGAGGCCCTTGGGCAGTGCCACTGGCTGACTGGTCAAGTCGCGACAGTCCAGGAGGAGCGCACACCCTGCCTGCCCCAGGATCGAGGTGTACTGGTCCAGGATGCCACAGTTCATACCTACGAACTCGTTCTCGGCCCGCTGGCAAAGCAGGGCCATCTGCACCGGATCGATCTCCCACTCGCCCAGCATCTGAAAAAGAACGGCGGTGGCAGCCTCCAGCGCGGCCGACGAACTCAGCCCGCTGCCGAGGGGTATGGTGCTGTGCACGAGGCCGTCGAAGCCGCTCAAGGCGTACCCCTCACTTTGCAGGACGGCTGCCACGCCACGCACATAGTTGGTCCAGGGCGACGCCTCGTCGCGGATAATAGCGTCCAGGCTGAAGTGGCCGCCTCCCTCGATATCCAACGAGTTCGCCTGCACCACGCGATCGGAGCGCGGTCGAGCGGCAATCCAGAGATCCCGATCAACCGGCATCGTGAGCACGTAGCCCAGGTTGTAGTCGGTGTGGCTGCCCATCAAGTCCACGCGGCCCGGCGCTCGCGCCCAGATCGCGGGTTCGGACGCATAGTGGGCGGCGAAAGCGTCGATCAGGCGTTCTTCGCGAGACAGAGGATGGATCATCCGCTCTCTCCTGAAGCGGCGAACGCTGCCAGCAGCGCATCGACGTTCTCCAGGGGGATGTCCGTCATCAGGCGATGGGATGGGCCAAGCAGTAATCCTGTACCATCGGGAGCCAGCGTCTGCACACATTCATCCACGGCGGCTCGTACCTCCGCCAGTGTGCCGTGGGGCAACACCGTCTGGGTGGACACACCACCGTAATAGGCCAGGTGAGAACCGAAGGTGCGCTGCAGCCAGGCGTGATCCAGTACCTCGGGCTGCACAGGATTCAACACAGTCATTCCGATTTCCACCAGGTCGGGTAGGATCGCGGCAATGTCGCCGTCAGAGTGGAGGATGACCGGCAGGCCAGCCTCGCGGAACACGGCGAACATCCGGGCCAGGCGCGGTTTGAACAGCGCGCGCCACGTCTTGGGCGAAAAGAGCAGATTCTTCTGCATGCCATAGTCGTCGCCAAAGTAACCGCCGTCCACGCCCAGTGCCACGAATCGCCGGGCCAGCGTCACCTGGATGTCGGTGATCCGCTCCAGTAGGTCCTCCACGAAGGTCGGGTTCAGCGCCAGGTCCATCAGGAAAGCCTCGAATCCGCGCAGTGACCAGGCGCGCTCGAACAGGCAAAACCCGAAGTTGGGAGCGCAGAAGTGCTGGTCACCGTACCTGGCGAGGAACTGCGCTGTCTCATCCAGCAAGTGAGGTGCGTGGGGATCAGGCCAGGAGAAGCCCTCCAGCGCTGTTGCCCCGGCCAGCGGTGGGTCCACCAGGAAATACCCTTCCTCTTCCGTGCTCCAACCGGCGCCCCACCAGTCATAGGCTACCCGTCCGTCCTCACTCACGCGGCGCGAACAGGGCGGACGGACTGCATCTGGCGGATCAAGGCGCACCAGGTGGTTGTCCATCCGGACGGGCAGCCTGTCCAGCGGCACACCCAGGTGCGCGGCCAGCTTCTCGCCCATCGCGTGCGTATAGTTGACTTGCGTGGGCACCCGGTCGACCGGCTCCCGCCGAATGGCGCGCTGTATGCGTTCCTTATGCGTCAACTTCATCCAGTCTGCCATCCTCTCGCCGTGTCACAGAGAGTCGTAGGGCGTCCCTGTGATTGTATTGACCATAGCCCAGAAAGCCTCGAGCGGTGTATCGAGCTGCACATGATGCGTGGGTCCGATGATCAATCCGCCGTTTTGGCCGATCGTCTTCAGCCGGGTGACTACCTCTTGCTCGACCTCGGCTGGCGTGCCAAAGGGGAGGGTGTGCTGCTCGTCGATCGTGCCCCAGTAGCACAGCCGCTCCCCATACGCCTTCTTTAGTCTTTCCGGGTCCATAGACCTGGGCTGAACGGGATTGAGGACGTCCAATCCGATGTCGATAAGGTCGGGGATAATGGGGGTGATATCGCCATCTGAGTGATAGGCCACCTTCACGTCTGGGTTGATCTGCTTCAGGGTAGCGATGAACGACGCCATACGGGGCTTGAAAAACCGCCGCCAGGTCGCCGGAGAGATGAGCATACGGTCCTGGCTGCCCATGTCGTCCCCGGTCCAGATCATGTCGACGCCCAGCTCTGTCAGTTTGCTGGCTGCTGTCAGGTGGTAGTGAAAAGGGATGTCCAAGAGATCTTCCACAAGAGCAGGATTGAGGACAAGGTCCATCAAGGTCCTGGGAAGTCCTCTGAGAGCCCAGGCCGTCTCAAAGATCGTACAGACTGTGACGCCGACGATCCAGTATTCGTCCTTGAACTCCCGGATCACGCTTTTCGCTTCGACGTACAGCTCGGGCCGGTTCGGATCGGGCGGTTGATACGAGGCTATCGCGGCGTCGTCAGCTAGCGGATGGTTTGCGATCTCGGTATAGTGACCGGTGCCGAACTTTGTTTCATACGGCACGTTCTTCCATCCAACCCCCCACTCATCCGTGTAGTGCACACCATCCTCGCTGAGCGTG
Organism: uncultured Anaerolineales bacterium; assembly: GCA_964649415.1. GTDB lineage: Bacteria > Chloroflexota > Anaerolineae > B4-G1 > B4-G1 > CAZYSK01. The sequence goes on along the minus strand of CAZYSK010000003.1, from coordinate 22,637 downwards.
TCGGTGGCGTAGTACGAATTAGCCCATCCAACGGACGTCAGAAGCAAATCCTCGTCCAGAGCGCGCTCCAACGCGTAGGTGTTTCCCCCTCCGTGGGGGTTGTGCATAGCTGTATCCGACATACCCAGGTCGTTTCTGAGCCTCACGGCGAACTCGGGGGTGAAGCTGACCTGCATCGGGCACCTGTCTGGCTGTTCGTGGTTGAGGGCCATGAGAACGCGATGACGGTGTTTCACCGGTCACTCCTTCCCGCAAGATGAAACTGGCCCAACGTGCCGGTAGAGTCGCCGTTTGCTCATAGACACGCCGGGCCAGGAGTGGGGCGCATGTCAGCCCCGATGCTCGGGCAACTCGCAGGGTGCGACGAAGGTCAATAGCGCCCCCTGCCAAGAATCCGAGATGCGCCCGTCAGCGTGACAGCCTCCTGCTGAGGACGTTCTGCATCGACACGGATATGACGATAATCAGCCCATATATCAGCTGCGTCCAGAATCCTGACAGTTTTATGACCAAGCCCAGGATCTCTACCTTGCCTATGGCGACGATTCCGGCTTCTATAGCGCCGATGATCAAGCTGCCGATGAACGTGCCGAATACTGTGCCTACTCCGCCGAAAACCGAGGTGCCTCCCAGGAACACGGATGCCATCGTCTTTAGGAGGTATCCGTCGCCCAGAGACACCCAGAAGTAGGACTGCTCAAGGCTGGACAGAACACCCCCAAAGGCTGCGGCGGTGCCCAGAATGGCGAAATTCAACATCCTGGTGCGGTCGACGTTGACGCCCATGAGCCTGGCGCTCTCCACGTTATCGCCGATGAGGTAGACGTGGGCGCCGAACTTGTGGCGATTCAAGAAGACCCACACGAGCACCGCCACGACGACGGCCCAGATCATCTGAGCGGGCAGGTAACCCGCGGCTCTGCCCACCAGCGCTTGGCGCAGAACTGTCCCCTTCACCGGCACCAGTGAGAAGCCGCCTGCGTCGGTAATGACGAGGACGAACCCTTTCCAAAAGAACTGCGTGCCGAGGGTCGCCACCAGCGATGGGATTCCTAACCTGACTACGATCACTCCGTTTAGCAGTCCCACCAGGAATCCCATAACCAGGCTGGCGATGAGGGCCAACAGGACGCTGTGGGTCAATGCCCAAACGTTGACGAATGCCACCATGCCTACGCCCATGATGGATGGGAACGACAGATCCATCTCTCCCGCGATGACGATCATCGTCAGTGGCAGGGCGATGACAGCGAAGAACGGGATGGTGGACATGTAGGCCGCGTAGATGTTGGACGAAAGGAACGTCTCCGGTGCCCCGACGACAAAGATGCCCCAAATGACCAGCAGGACGCAGAAGATGCCAATCTGCAGTCCATACGTGCGGAGGAACCCGCTCGACCTGCTCTGCCAAGATCGCGTCTGGCCGGCAGCCTTGGATTGATCGTTTACTGCGACCATTTTGTCTCCTTTTGTCTACATCCACAGTGTCGGGTTGCTGCTTCAGCCAGTCTGCTCAGAACCATTGCCATTCAAATGCCCTGTCTGAGCCACGCGATACATCTTGTCCATCAGTTGTTCCAGTGTGATGTCCTTAGTCATAAACTCGCCAGCGACAGCGCCTCGGTCCAAAACGACGACCCTATCCGCAACTGAATACACGTGGAACACGTTGTGATCGATGAATATGCACGACTTCCTGGCTTCCTTGACACCGCGCACGAACTCGAGCAGTTTCTTGGTCTCTGACAGCGACAGGCCCATCGTCGGCTCGTCCAGAATAATGAGTTCTGCGTCAAAATGCAGGGCGCGCACGATAGCAACTCCCTGCTTCTCCCCTCCGGAAAAGGTCTTGACCACCGAGTCGGACGCGACCGCTGAGGAAGTGAACCCCATCGATCCGACCATCAGTTTTTCCGTTTCATGCCGCATTTTTCTCACGTCCAGGAACCCGAGCCTGGTCGTCAGCTCTCGCCCCATGAAGATGTTTCGCCACAGCGTCTGGAGATCGGCCAGGGCACGTTCCTGGTAGACGGTCTCGATGCCAAGCTCGCGAGCTTCTGAGACAGACAGGTTCTCTATCTTCCGGCCATTGAAGTACATCTCGCTGCCGTCCGGATCTGGGCGATGGTAGCCAGTCACGATCTTGATCAACGTGGACTTGCCGGCTCCGTTATCGCCCAGCAGGCCCACGACTTCACCGCGGGAGACGGCAAAGTCAACCTGGCGCAGCGCCTGAACTTCTCCAAAGGTCTTGGAGATGTTTTTCATCTCAAGTATGTAATCCATCGACCGGCCTCCTTGACGTGCGCTCACCGCCAGGCTCCGTGGCGCGCGCAAGTGTATGTATGAAGTCATTCGATAGTGGTGGATTTTAGCACAGGGGGGCAAACGGCACAAGGCTGTCTTTGCTGCCCACTCTCTGGACACGGTCCAGACGTTACTGATCTTGCGCCGTTTGCCGCAGGTACTTCTTCCAGCACTCTGGCGAAGCACTGGAGTCTATCGGATCTGCTCCTCGACCAGCGGGGCCAAGTCCTCGAAGTTGTCCGCGTGCGCGAAGCCGGATCCGGTGTCGACGTGCAGGCCGGAGAACTTGAATTTCTTCGTCAGGCAGACCTGCACGATAGGCAGATATCCCTGCAGGAAAGGTTGCTGATCGAGCACCAGGTCGGTCCAACCACCCCGGATCGCCTCCAGCGTGGCGGACGAGAGGTCGAAGCCGATGCCGTAGATATCGTCCGGCCCCTTGCCCGCGGCCGTCAGGTACGTCTCCAGGGTGGAGGTCAGGCCGCCGTGATCAGTGCAGACCACCTTGACGTCGGGATTGGCCGATACGTAGCCGGTGAACGTCGAGGTCCCCGCGGCGGGATCGGCGTTGGTGGCGTCGTCGATCTCCAGGTAGTCCACGGTCAAGTCGGCTTCCTCAAAGGCATCAACGACGCCCTTGGTCCTCAGGCCGCGGGTCGGTTGGGACAGGAGGCCCCACACCATGCCTCGATCTCCGGAGGCGAGGCCTGCTCGCTTGATGGCCTCCTGGCCCAGCAGATAGCCGGACTCGTACAGCTCCTGGCCCACGTATCCAAACCCCATGCCCTTGTACTTGGCCTCGAGCCTGGGCAAGGTCGTGTTCTGGCTGGTGACGATGATTCCCTTTTCCGCAGCCTCGTCAACAACGGTCTCGAAAGCATCATCGCCCGGGTGGCCCATGACGCAGATCCCGTCAGGGCTGAGAGCCATCGCCTCTTTGAATTGGGTGACCATCTTCTCGGTGTTCCAGTCTGAGAACATGTAGTCGACCTCGGCGCCCAGGTCATTGGCCGCGGCCAGGGCTCCATTGTAGACCACGGTGCCGAAGGGGCATCCAGGCGGTCCACCGGGGAAGAAGACGATCCTGAGTCCTTCGCCAATCCTGCCACTGACGCTGGCGACTTCTTCCTCGCTTGGGGCTTCAGCAGCTTCTTCAGTCGATGCCACGGTGGGAGAGGGCGCGGGACCAACACCGCAGCCGACGACGAACCCGCCCGCCGCTGCCAGGGCACTTGCACGCAAGAAATCCCGTCGGTTGAAACTGTCCTTCATTTCAGTCCTCCTCTTTGATTGAAACGGCTAGGCTTCTCTAGGGGATCCTCTCAGTTGGGATGAGAAGCCCGACAAACAAACGACTCACCACGAGGAAACGGTGTACGACATCGTCCAATCGTAACCACCTCCCTTCCACAAGCCCTTGCAGACAGTTGACTCAATCCGTCACAACCGCGCTCCCATTATAGAGCAAAAAGAGAGCCGGTGCTTGGAGAATAGCACCGGCTTCTTGGAGAAAAACGGCAGAATGGCGTAACTGGCACTATCTGCTTTGCTCCCGGAACACACTGGGGGACAGGCCGACGTGCTTGCGGAACACCCGGCTGAAGTAAGCCGGATCGCTGAAGCCCACCTGAAGGGCCACAGAGGTGATACTGTCGCTCGTACAAAGCAGTAACTCCTTGGCTTGCTTGATGCGGTACCGGTTCAGGTAGTCCCAGGGCGAGAGCCCGAGCTCCCGACGAAAGATGCGGGTGAGGTGGTTCTCGCTCACCCCAACGGCTTCCGCCACCTCTCGGCGTGAGAGAGGACGATCGTGATAATGGTGGAAGTAGGCCACGGTGCGCTTGACCAGGGCGCTCGTGGGTGTGGGCAAGGCATCCACGCCCACCAGGATACGGTGCAGCGTGGTGCTTGTCTCGTCCTCGGATAGGATGTCCTTGCTCTGGAGGGTGACAAGTGCGTGTCCTTCAAGTCGCTTGATGTCATCGAGTGTGAATCTCCGCCCACTCAGGACCAGGACCGGCACACGCCGGGTCCGAGGGGCGGCACGCATCCAATCCAACACCTCGAATCCGTCCATCTCCGGCATCATCAGGTCGAGAATCACGAGACAGGGGGGCTCTTCAGTCATCACGGCCTGGGCCACAGCACCGTCGCTGGCGGTACGAACGGGGTACCCGGGCAGCCCCTTCTCCACGATCCTTTGGTAGAGCTCGCGGGCTTGCGGGTCGTCGTCTACGATGAGGATCGGATCAAGCGAGTGAACGGGACACAGTGTGTTGATGGCCCCCAACAAGGTCTCACCCTTCAGCGGCTTGGTGATCAGCCCCGTCACACCCAGAGTCGTCCCTCGCTCGTCACCTTGCCCCTGCCCGTACAGGATGAAAGGCACCTGGCACAGTTGGGCATGGGCACGCAGGCGCTGAATCATTGCCCAATCGGCGGGAGTCGCCCTGGCTAGATCCCAAGCCAGAGCAACCGGTTGGACCTCCTCTAGCAGGACGTCAATATCCTCGTCCACCCGCAACGTGCGTATGTCCAATCCCTGCCTCTGGACAGATGCCACGATGTCTGCCGCCAGCTGGCTCCGAGCTGAAATCAGCAGCAGCGCGGGGTGGGCCGATGGCGGGAACGGCAAGGCCGGTCGTTCGCTCAGGCTAGGTAACGGCAGGTAAACGTGGAAGATACTACCCTGCCCTTGCTGGCTCTCGAGCGTCATCGAACCGCGATGAAGGGCCACCAGGCGACGGGTGATTGATAAGCCCAGGCCGATTCCCTCCGACTGTTTACGCGTGTGGTCGGCCGTGACGAAGGGCTCAAAGATCCGCTCTTGCCACTCCGCTGGAATGCCAACGCCCGTGTCCTGGACCCATATATGTAGATGGGGAGGGATCACCTCAGCCCCCAGGACAATCCGACCTTTCCCGGTAAACTTGTGTGCATTGCTCAGCAGATTGATCAGGATCTGACGCAACCGAAGCGGATCGGCCTGGATGACCGGCAGGCGCTCGGGCAGTTGCAGATGCCATTCTACGTTGCCCTGAGGAGGGACACCATCCGCCATGCTATGGAACACGTCTGCCAGAAACCAGCGGGTGTCTACGATTTCCAGATGAAGGTCGAGCTCGTCGATTTCAGCCCGGGAGAGGTCCAGCAGGTCGTTGATCACGCGCAGCAAATGCTCAGCACTGCGATAGACGTGCTGGAGATCGCTCAACAGTTCCGAGGGCAGTGCTGCCCCGTAGGCCGCAGGCGAATCCAGGGCGGGTTCGACAAAGCCGAGGATTGCGTTGAGCGGGGTGCGCAGCTCGTGACTCACATTGGCCAGCAAGCGGGTTTTGAGTTGGTCGGCTTTTTCGGCGGCAGACTGGGCCTTTAGCGCCTCGCCGTACAGATCCGCGTTGCTCATGGCGATTCCTAGTTGATCGGCCAGAGACTGAAGCCCCACCAATTCCTGTCGAGCGCGCAGGGTGGATTGTCCGCTGTGCAGATCGAGGAGCCCGATGACCTGGCCCCCCATACGAATGGGCAAGACAACCCGGGTGCGTGTATCGGGCCAATTGGGATCGGGAGGAAAACGCGGGCTGCGGTGTATATCGGGGATGAAGATCGGCTCGTTGCGCATCAACACCTGTCCCAACACGCCCGATCCGGTCAAGGGAATACCGGTTCGGTTCGCCTGCCCTTGACTGGACTCGTGTGGAACCAGAAGCTGCTCTGCCTCCGACCAGTGAAAGATCTGGACCCGATCATAGTTGTAGTTAGCGCGGATCAAATTGGCGATCTCGTGCGACAGTTGCCGGCGATCCAGAATCGAGCCAACCCGGCGGCTGATCTCCAGACTGGTCTCCAGTTGAGTCAGTCGCTGTTGTTGCTGCTGACGCCTGGTGTCCATCATGCGGCTGTACAGACTGACAATGGCACCGAGTTTCTGAGCAGCTACCTCAGACACGTTCTGGGACGTGACCAGTCTGGATTGGTACTCGAAGTGTGAAGGCAGTGAATGACCCTGGGAAGCCTGGCAGGCCAACTCGACTGCTTGCCGGCCGAACTCGTCGGCACGGATCTCAACCGATGCGCTCATACCGCCGCCAGCGATCTCTGCCAGCGCCGCGGGAGTCCCACCGATGCCCACGATCAGCGTCTTTCTGTCGACAAGGCCGAGGGCGCATCCGGCATCCCGTCCGGCCAGGGCCAGAGTGTCCGACAGGCCGAATACGGCGGCGACGTAGCCGCCAATCTTCTGCATCGCCCTGTAAACGTGCTGGTAGGCCTGTTCGTACTCGTGGAGCCAAGAACAGGCCACATGTTTAGGGGTCAGATTGGGGTACTCGCGCAGCACGTCGCGGACACCAGCTACCTGGCTTTCACCGTCGCTCTGCCCTCCAGACTGCATTGAGCCACCCAAGATCAACACCTGTCCCCTCTCCCCCGTTTCCTCGACAAGGTAACGTCCGCCTGACTGGGCGACGTCGTATAGACCCCGGGGCGAAACCAGCAGGGGATGGTGGATCTCTGTCTCGCTCAGAAGTACCAAGGGGATGCCGAACTGAGGAATGCGATAGACCAGTTCCTCGGGCAGCGCCCAGGCGATGAGCGCGTCCAGTTCCAGGGCCAGCAACTCCTCCAACAGGGTCATCAATTCCTCTTGGGAGAGGGTATCGGCGGGGTGGTCTACGAGGCTGATGGAAACCAGATCCAAGGAGATCGCCTGCGCTCTGGTATGCGCAGCTTCTCTCACCTGCACCCAATATGGATCGGTGGGGTCAATCACTGCACCAACGCGCCGAGTGTGAGACATAGACAACCGAAGGATTGAACGAAGACTAGCGCCGACTCTGGGGCCACTTACCCGCGAACCTGCTGCTAAGATTGTAGCATAACGGGGACACAAGAGCAAGTCAAGCACTTGACATCTCTGGATTCCGCAATGAGCCAACTAACCAGGTAACGAGGAGAGGAGAGGCGCAGAGGCGGTGAGGACCAGTGGGATGGGTTGAGTTACCGCTGGATAGTTGAGGTTTTCTCGACTTGCCTGGGAACGTTGACAATGGCTGGATTCGCTGTATAATTCCCCGCGTGTATGGCATCGGTGGATGTCGACGTGTGTGTCATCTTGAGAGTCTTTGACGCATAGCTCCATTTGGGGGCTGCCACCCAGATCAGTGGAAGGAGGCGAGTGATATGAGAAAGATGCATATGGTCGAAGTCTTTGACGTTTGTGTTGATCTTGCTCGCCGTGCCTGGCTGGTGAGGGGGGCGTAGCGCAGGGTTCTGCGTACAACCTCGATCCAATCCCCTGGCCATGAGTTGGCGGCAGGATCACGCCACTCATGGCTTTTTGCTGTCTGGTGGCCGTTTGGCTGCCTGATGGCGTGTGCGACGAGGCGCGCGGCCATGAGTGCGAGCGGCATTCATGGCCGCGTTTGTCTTGGCCTCGTCGTGCTCTTTCGCTTGAACCGGTATACGTATATGAGGAGTGAAGCAGTGCCTAGTCGCGAAGAACGAAGGTGGCAGCATTACCACGCTGCCGAGGAGAAGCGTAAGATTCGCAAACAGCTTAAGCGCACCGGCAAACCCAAGCGGGTGCGCCGGAAGGACTGGATGCCCGACAGTCTCGACGACGCGGATCCAGCATCCATGGACGAAATCGCCGATCTTCCCCAAAGCGAGCGTATCATGCCGCGCGGGGAGCGGGAGCGTCGCCAGGCTCGTATGGCCCGGGCCTTGGCAGCGCTAGAAGCAGAGGCAGGCGATACGCGTGGGGACGCGGTCTCCGCGCCCGTGCGCGCGCCGCACACAGAAGCGCCCCACGCGGATGGGAAGGGGAAGGGGATCGTCGTCGAGGTGAGCAGCGGCCTGTGCCGCGTGGATCTGGGTGGACGCACGCTCGTCTGCGGGGTGCGCGGCTCGCTCACCGCCGAGGACACCGGCTTCACGAACGCAGTCGCTGTGGGGGATGAGGTGCTCGTCTCGGAAGATGGGGTGGGCCGGGGCATGGTGGAGGCCGTGCTGCCGCGCCGTGGCGTTCTGGCCCGGCCCGATGTGTTTCACGACGGATATCGTACCCGCGACCGGCACGTACAGCAGCTCATCGCGGCCAACGTTGACCAGTTGCTCATCGTTGCCTCCTGGCGCGACCCGCACCTCTGGCCTGAACTTGTAGACCGCTACCTCATCGCCGCCGCTCGCAACAACATCTTGCCGGTGATCTGCGTCAACAAGGTGGATCTTGCCGAGGACGTCGAGGCGTGTCGGGCGACGCTGCGTCCGTATGTCGACCTGGCGTACCGGGTGCTCTTCACCAGCGCGCTCACCGGGGAGGGGTTGGACGAGTTGCGGGAGACCTTGCGTGGGCAGACCACTGTCCTGACAGGGATGTCTGGTGTGGGCAAGTCGTCGCTGCTGGAAGCCGTGGAGCCGGGCCTGGAACTGCGCACCCGTGAGGTGAGTGAGCACAGTGGCGAGGGCCGTCATACCACGACACAGGTGAGCATGCTGAAACTGAGCGCAGGTGGCTTCGTCATGGACACGCCCGGTATCCGCGAGTTCGGCCTGAGCGGTCTGCGGCGCGGGGAACTGATCCAGTTCTATCCAGAGATCGCGGCCGTGATGGGATGCCGCTTTAGCGACTGCTCGCATACCCACGAGCCGGGCTGCGCGGTGAAGGCCATGGTGAACCAGGGGGGGGTCTCGACGACGCGCTATCGGAACTACACCAAGATCTACCATAGTCTGCCGGGCTGAGTTGCTGCACTGCGGCGAGACCCTAAAGGTGCGGATTGTACCAATCCGTTGGGAAGCCTTTAGGGTCTAGTGTGCCTCACTATGAACGGGATCACGGAGGGTATTGCAGGGTGTCGAGTGCCTCTGGCAAATCGGCCAGGTCGTCGAGAACGTGCCCCAGGGGATGGGCGTCCACGGCTTCCGCGCACCAGGCGGGCGTGTACGACGTCCGGACGAGGAAAAAGGGGATGCCCATCATCAGCGGCAACGCGCCGGGCATCGAGAACGTGTCGGCGACCACGGCCAGCGCATCGTCCTGGCCTGCTTCGACCAGCGCCCGGTAGTAGGCCGGACGGCGCAGGTCGATCCGGTGCTTGTCGGTGACCGGCCAGACCTGGATATCGCCCAAGTCTGGATGCGAGAAGTGAACTTGCCAGTCGGGATCCATCTCGTATTGGCGGGTGTCCCCCAGGACGGTGATCTCGTCTTCCAGCGCGATCGTTGCCAGGTGGCGGCGCACCTTGTCGCCCAGTGAGTTGGTGAGAACGATCGGCGTGCGCTTTGGTTGTTCGAGCAGGGAGGCCAGCACTTGTTGGGCGGCCGGGCGAAACGCCGGAGCGATCTCGGCTGTGTGGCGGTGAAACAGGGAGTTGGTGCAGTCCACGACGGGGTCGTACTCGGACTTGGGGAAGGCCGCCGTCACTGCCTGCAGGTAGGCGGCGTTCTGACGGATCATGACTTGCAGTGTAACCGTGTTGAGGATGAAAGCGCCTTCGTCACAGTAGGACGCGGTCAGGCCGTTGACCTCCCATCCATAGCAGTGCGGTGCCCGGAGAATGCGCGCCTGTGTGACCAGGTAATCCAGTGCCAGTTGCTCGCACGGTGCGCCGATGATATCCTGCGCCAGCGTACGCAGCGATCTCTCGGCTTGCTGTGCGGCCTGTGTCTCTTCGGCCGTCAGCGTGCCGTCGAAGTCTATAATAATCTTCAATTCTCTCCGTCCTTGCTTGGTGAGATCGGATCCAGAGCGAAACAGGGCCACACGCCGCCTAGAAGACGAGTCGCTTGAACTGGCCGATATCTACGTTCCCACCGCAGATGATCAGCGCGACGTTTGTGTCTTGGTTACCTTTGAACGGTCCTTTCGCTTTCAGGAGTGAGGCGACGCTCACTGCCGCCGATCCCTCGATGACCATGCGATGCTGCTCGAACACGAGTTTCATGGCCTGTCGAATCTCGTCCTCGCTGACCAGCATCCAATCGTCCACGTATCGCTGGCACATTCCGAAGGTGATGGCTTCGGGCTCGATGCCACCTGAAGTTCCATCGGACAGGGTGGGCAGCACCTGCGATTCGACGATGCGGCCGGCCTGGATGGAGTCGTACATGACGGGGGAGTTCTCGGGCAGGCATCCGATGATCCTCGTCTCTGCGTTCGTTTCCTTCAGGTGACCGGCGATACCTGCGATGAGGCCCCCGCCGCCGACGGATACAAGAACGACGTCGATGTGATCCATCTGCCGCTGCAACTCGACGGCCATGGTCCCTTGCCCGGCGATGACCTGCTCGTCGTTGTACGCCGACACGAAAACGGTCCCGTTTCTGCGGCTCTCTTCCCGGGCGTACAACTCCGCCTCTCCGAACTCGCTCCCGTGGAACCTGAGTTCCACGTCGTAGTGCTGCAACATGTCGAGCTTCTGGGGCGAGGTGTTCTCCGGCAGGTAGATGGTGCTCCTGATGCCCAGTTTCTGTGCGCCGTACGCCACAGCCAGCCCGTGGTTGCCCGTTGAGGCCGTGAGCACGCCCCTGGCACGTTCCTCCGCGCTGAGAGTCAGGAGCTTGTTCACCGCGCCTCTTGGCTTGAATGAGCCGGTGAACTGAAGGTTCTCAAGCTTCAGGAACACGTTGGAGCCTGTGCTCTCGCTCAGGGGGAAGGAGTACTCCAGCGGTGTTTCCCGGATGTACCTGCGAATCCTGTTCTCGGCCGCGGTCACGCTCTGCTTGATGTTCAACTGTCAACTCCTCCTATGACGCGTGCCTTGCTGGGCGCGGGCACCGCGCCCCTACAGCGTGTCGGCCCGGTTGGGCGCGGGGACCGCGCCCCTACAGCGCGTCGACCTGGCTGGGCGCGGGGACCGCGCCGCGACAACGGGTCACCCCTGCAACTCGACGATCAGCTCGTGGATGCGATCCAGTCCCGCTCTCAAGTAGTCCGGCGGCAGCCCGTAGCTGATGCGCAGGTAGTGGTCCATCCCGAAGTGGTCTCCCGGAACGATGAGCACGCTTTTCTCCTGTCTCAGCCGCTCCACGAACTCGGTCGAGTTGACGTCGATGTGATAGCGCACGAACGCGATCGCTGCTGCCTGCGGCGGGACCAGGGTGAACGTTCCCTCGTGGCTGTCCAGCCACGCCTCCAGAATGGGAAAGCCCCGGCGGATGTGTTCCCGCGTGCGCTGGATGAGTCGAGGCCGCACGTCGGGGGAGAGGGCGACGGCTGCCAGCTTGTTGGCCAGCATCGTGGCGCTGATGGTGGTGTACTCGTGGCGCGCCCAGATCTGGTCTATGGTGTCTGCCGGGCCAACTACCCAGCCGATGCGCAGGCCCGGCAAGCCGTAGGCCTTGCTCGTGCTGTTCATCGCCACCACCTTGTCGTATCGGCCCCAGAACGAGGGAGTCTGGGTGTCCGTCAGGCGCTCTGCCCCGCTGTAGACCTCGTCGGCCAGGATCCATGCCCCGACCTGGTCGGCGGCAGCTACGATGGCGTCCATCTCTCTCTGGGTGAGGATATTGCCCGTGGGATTGTTGGGGTTGCACACGGCGATGAGCTTCGTCTGCTTCGATACGACCTCGTCTAGTTCGTCCAGGTCGGGAGCCCAGCCCTTCTCTCCCCTGAGGTGAAAGGCGCGGACCGCAAAGCCGAGGTTGTGGCCGATGCCCCAGACCTGCATGTAGTTGGGCAGCATGACGACTATCTCATCGCCTACCGAGAGCAGGGTTTGGAGTGTGATGAAGTTGGCCTCGGCGCACCCGACGGTGACCAGCACGTTGTCGGGCGTCGCCCCCGGATAGAGGGCGGCGATACGCTCCCGCAGTTCGCCGATGCCGTTGGTCTGGGGGTAGTTCAGCCCGGTGGATAGGAATTCCTCGATCTGAGCCGGGTCGTCCAGCAGTTCGCGGACGGTGACGGGGTGGACGCCGCTCTCCGACAGGTTGTACTCCACGACGTTTTCCCATTTGGACATCATGCGTTCCATGTCGAACGGCTGAAAGGCAGTCATAGCACTTCTCCTTGTATGGCTTGGGGTCGGCCTGCCCGGCGTGACGTCCCTACCTGTGCGGCCAGGCCGCTGAGGTTGTAGGGCTAGAGTGTATCACATTCGCTGGGATCTGACAATCAGGACCCGCCAGGGCGGATGAGGGCATCCGTTGAAGAGCCATCAGGCGCAGAATGCACTTGAAATGAAGTTGACATGAAACTGGAATGGGGGAGCGCGAATGTCGGACTATACTGATATTCGCGGTCCGACGGTGGTGGGTTTCTGAAATCCGAGGAGGTGTAGTGTGTCCAAGGGTATTCTGAAAGCGTTGGGTGCGGCATTGCTGGCGTTGGGCGCGGTGGGTATGCTTCTGGTGACGACGCACGCCTCTGGAGGGGGCGACCAGCAGTGGTCCACCGATACCTTCGCCGACTTCTGCCAGGGCGACATGGACGGTGTGGACGTGTGGAGCATCTCGGGCACGGCGCGCCTGGACCGCGCCTGGTGGCCCAACGTGCGGGTGAACGACGTGCTGGCAGAGGGGAAGGCCGCTCCACGGGTTTCCTTCGCCCTCACCAATACCGGCGGCGCGACGCGCACGGTCTTCCTGGCCGTGTGGGAGGATGAGCATATTGAGGACCACTGCCCCGACATCTACTTCGCGCGCAGCCTCGACGGTGGTCGCAACTGGTCGCCCGACGTCATGGTATCGGGTGCTCATCCAAGTGGCCTCTCTCGACATACGCCAGACATTGCGGTGCGAGCGACCGATGGGAGCTACGCGGCTGTGTGGCAGGACGATCGGCACGACGATGGCGATATCTTCCACGCTGTCAGCTACGACCGGGGTGCATCTTGGACGCCCGCCACGCCTGTGTACTCGGGCACCGGCAAGCAACTGCTCCCGCGCATCGCCGCACACGGCGACTCGGGTTATCTCTACGCCGCCTGGGAGGACGAGCGGGATGACGATGGCGACATCTACGTCGCCCGCCACACCGGCGCGGTCTGGACGACGCCGGTAGAGGCCAGCGACTGCATCACCGACGCCGAACAGCGTGAGCCCAGTCTGGCCGTGGACGCCGACGGGGACGCGTACCTGGTGTGGGTGGATGAGCGGGAGCGGGACCAGTACACGGGGGACGTGTATTTCTCCCGCTGGCTCAGCGGCACCACCTGGGGTGCCTGGAGTGCCGATTCCCGGCTAAGCGATCCCGACATGGATTATGCGTTCGATCCCGACGTGTTGGCCGGGCCACAGGGATTGCTCTTCGCAACGTGGGTGGAACGCGTCCCCACCGACCCTGCCACCTACGATTTCCAGGTCGTGGTAGGCCGCAGCGAGGATCAGGGGGACACGTGGACTCGTTCGGTCGTGCATCGACTGTCCCAGGCTTCTGCCTCCAATGCCTTCTACGCGAGCCCGGCCATGGGCGTCGACGTTCGCGGGCGGGTGTACGTGGCCTGGGTGCACAGCCCTGATAGTCAGGCCGCCACGGCAAACGTGCTTTTCTCCTTGAGCCCCGATGGCGGCAGGCATTGGACCCAGCCCACTGTCCTCAGTTTGCCGCAGCACAGCGTGGCTGCCAGCGCCGCCCCGGACCTGGTCGTCGATTTCCAGGGGCAGGCAGTCGTTGCGTGGGATGATTATCGCGGTGTCTCAGCGCCCCAGATCTACGCGACCGGATACCCGGCCAATCGCTACGTCGCCCAGGGTGAGTATTCTCGTATCTTTGACGCCAACGGATTGGCAGCCTGGGACACGATCACATGGTCGGCCGTGACCGCGCCAGCCACAGGTATCGCGCTGGCTACCCGCGTGATGACCGCTGCGGAAGCGGGATGGACCGACTGGATCACGCACGCCGCTCCCGGGGAGGCTATCCTGCACCCGGCCGGCGGCTCGATCCAATATCGGGCCGTCTTCACCTCTACCGGGATCAGTACGCCACTGTTGGAAGAGGTCGTGATCTCGTACGCGCAATACCAGCTTTTCATGCCCTTTGTGGTGAGGGATAGTACAACGTAGCACCCATTTGCCCGGGACGGCACTCCGGTGGACCTGGCGGATGCAGACATCCGGGACTACGAACGAGTGAGATTTCATTGTAACGCAGTTGTAACCCAACGAAATGCGTAAGTACGGTAGACTGGTGGAACAGGGTTGGATGGTGTCAGTGCCGGTGCCAGCCGCAGGCGGTCGGTGTCCGCGTTGACTTTCTTACACGGTTGATCTATACTCAGGCCAGTCTGAGTTTTGTTGAGTTGAGGCGCACGGGTTGCGCCACGGAGCCTGTCATGGATAGCCCTGTCTTCTCCTCGAACGCGGATATCAAGGAATTCCTTCGCCCGATCCTCTTTGGTCTGACCGAGGAGGATCTGGATGAGCTGGCCCAGGCGGCGGTTGAGCTTGCCTTTCCTGCCGGTGCTGTCGTCTGCCGTGAAGGTGAGGAGGGGGATGCGGTCTACGTCGTCATCCAGGGTTGGGTGGAGGTAGTTAAGCGGTTGGACGAAGATAACCATCGGCCACTGCACAGGGCAGGGACCGGGGAGATCTTCGGCGAGATGGCCATCCTCCAGGAAAGCGTACGCACCGCCAGTGTGCGCGCTGTCGAGCCCACCAATGTGTTGCGGATTGCGCAGGCACCCTTCCTGACCGTCCTGGGGCGCAACCCGTCCCTGGGTGTGCGCATGCTGGTCCGCATGACTAGACGGCTGCGGGACTCGGACCAGAAAGCCATCGCTGAACTACGTGAGGCCAACGAGGGACTGCGACGCGCTCTCGAGCAACTGGAGCGCCTGGACCGGACGAAGTCAGATTTCATCCGGGTGTCGGCCCACGAGCTGCGCACTCCCGTGGCTGCCCTGCTGGGCTATGCCCAGATGATGCGGAACGACCGTATTGTGCAGGGTGTCCCCCATTTGCGGGAGTTGGTACAAGGCGTGGTGACCAGTACAGAACGCCTCCATCGCTTGTTCAACAGCATCTTGGACGTCTCGCGGTTGATGACCGGGGAGGTCGATATTGTCCACAGTCCTGTGAACATCGCGGTGGCCTTCGACGGTATCGCCTCGGAGTTCGAAGAGGCGCTGGCGGAGCGCGCCGTGACTCTGGGGTTTGTGGGGCTGTCGGGCCTGCCCACCTACGCCGGAGATCCTGACCTGGTGTACAAACTCTTCTACCACCTGGTGAACAACGCGATCAAGTATACGCCGGACGGGGGACGGATCACGGCGACGGGACGCATGGTGGATGTGCCTGAGCTAGGGCGTTGCATCGAGGTCGCGGTTGAGGATACGGGTATCGGCATCGCGCCCCAGGACCTGGATCTCATTTTCGAGAAGTTCTACCGCACCGGGGAGCTGGCGCTTCACTCCTCCGGGACCACCAATTTCAAGGGGGGAGGGCCGGGCCTGGGGCTTGCCATCGCCCAGGGCGTAGCGCTGGCTCATGGGGGGCGTATCTGGGCGGAAAGCCCTGGCTACGATGAGGAGACCTGCCCGGGTAGCCGCTTCGCCGTGCAATTGCCGCTGACCCAGGACTCGTAGCGTGCGGGTAGCTCGAACCGTCAGAAACCAGGTTTTTCGGAAAAAACCTGGTTTCTCGTCCGGAGTCCTACTCCTGTACCAGCATCAGGTGTGCTACGATGGGTCGGTGGTCTGACACGCCATCCCACGGTCCGGTTCGGGCCTCCAGCGCGCGCCAGTGCGCGGAGTGAAACACGTAGTCAATCCGTATCCACCACATGGGGATGGGGAGTTGCGCGAAGATGGCCCCGGGGTCCTCGGAGGGAGCGATGCCGGGAAACGTGTGACCCAATCCCCAACCCGCCTCGCGCCACGAGTCCTCCAGCACGCCGGCGACGAGTGCGTAGGTTGTGCTTTGATCCCCTGTGTTCAAGTCGGTGGGAGCGATGAGAGGGCCTGGGTGCGTGGCCACGAAGTCCACGACCGCCTGGGCTTGCCGTTCCCGCTCGCGCACTGTCCGCTCGATGTGGGCCGGTGCGGCGAGCAAATCCATTGCCCGCGAGAGGCTCGTCGCGAACGTGTGGAAGTGCAACACCGTGACCATGCTCCCGGCGAAGTCCATGGCCAATACCTGGGGAACAAAGACCCAGTTGCCGGGCAACGTCTCGCCGCTAGGACGTAGCGGGTAGCGGCTGATGACGCCCATGCCAGTCACGCCCACCTGCGGATCGAGCACCTGGTATGGGTATGCCGCTGCCAACTCGCGCTGGATAGCCCCGGCCGACGAGGGGGTGAGTTCCTGCAACGCGACCACGTCGGCACCCACCGCGCGGATCGTGGCCACGACTCCCTCGGGATGCTCTCTGGTCCCCAGTAGATTGTACGACATTACCGTGAGGGTCGCGCCGTCCGGGTCGGGACGGCACTCCGGCGGACCTGGCGAACGCAGACATCCGGGCCTTGCTGCGAACGGCTGTTGCGGCATCCGGGGCAGGAACAGTCCCCCGTACAGGTACAGCCCCAGCGCCGTCACCGCCCCCAGGCCGATCCAGGTCTCGCGCCGCCGCACCAGGAGCGCGATACCCGCAATCACAGGTAGTGTGAGGAAAAAGTACTCGGCGAACGTGCTTAGCACAAACAGCCACCACAGGCGGGTGCCAAGCAGTGCATGCGCGATGGCCCATCCGAACACCCACGTGAAATACACGCGCGCCAGCGTGACCAGCCGCGTCGCGATCCAAGAGCGTGCGTCCCGCCGGGTCCCCTCTGGCGCAGTTTCCGATCTAGCCATGGCGCTAGGACTTCACAAAGCTCTGATTCATGACACGCATGATGACACGCTCCCGTGCTACACTAGATGTGCGTCCAGGTAGCCGGGCAGCACCACAGGACGCTTGCAGACACGCCTCAGTGTGTTTAGTGAGGAGGCAGCTATGTACGTAGATAGGTTTCTCCAACCGTCTCTGTCCAGCGACGACGAACGCCATAGTGTGCCGGTTGTCCGTATCGTGGCCGACGACGAGAGCGCGGATGCTGCATCCGTCTGTGCATCCGACGACGTGTTCCCAAGTGGCCACCGGCGGAGCGAGTACCACAGCTACGGGTACACGGACGACGACATCGCGCTCTGGGGCCTGGATCGGCCCGGCGCTCCCCCGCCCGATGCGGTGTGGCGGGCGGTCGTGGACCTGCTGGACGAGATAGGGTAGGCGCTTCGCATCCCAAGTATCCTCCGTGCGTGGTCGTCGATAGAAGAGCGAGCAGGATGCTCGCGGTCCCATTGGCAGGTTGCGGAGATCGTGGCCGACGGAAGGGCGAGCAGGATGCTCGTGGTCCCACCGGCAGGTTGCGGAGATCGTGGCCGGCGGAAGGGCGAGCAGGATGCTCGCGGTCCCATTGGCAGGTTGCGGCGATCGTGGCCGCCGGAAGAGCGAGCAGGATGCTCGCGGTCCGAGGGTCACGGCTCGATCTCGGCGACAGAACCGATGATGTGCGTGGGCTGATAGGGATAACGGGCCACGTCCTCGCGGCACGTGACGCCGGTCAGCACGAGGATTGTCTCCATTCCGCTCTCGACGCCGGCGAGGATGTCGGTCTCCATCCGATCTCCGACCATCACCGTGTCCTCCGAGTGAACGTCCAGGAAGTTGAGGGCCGTGCGCATCATCAGCGGGTTGGGTTTGCCCACGAAGAAGGGGCTGACGCCGCTGGCTGTCTCGATCAAGGCCGCCATCGCGCCGCACGCGGGCGCCAGCCCGCTCTCAGTTGGCCCGGATGGGTCGGGGTTGGTGGCGATGAAGCGCGCGCCGCTGGCGATTAGCCGGATGGCTTTGGTGATCATCTCCAAGTTGTACGTGTGCGTCTCACCCAGCACGACGTAGTCGGGATTCAGATCGGTGATGACGTAGCCGATGTTGTGGACGGCCTCGGTCAGTCCGCTCTCGCCGATCACGAATGCTGTGCCATCGGGCCTCTGTGACTGCAGGAAGCGAGCGGTGGCCAGCGCCGAGGTGAAAATCCGTTCGGCAGGCACGTGGATGCCCATCGTCCCCAAGCGGTGTGCCAGGTCGCCTGGCGTGTAGACTGGGTTGTTGGTCAGCACCAGGAACTCCACTTCCTGGCCCTTGAGGCGTTCGATGAACCGGTCTGCACCGGCAATGGCGGTACGCCCGCTGATGAGCACGCCATCCATGTCTATCAAGTAGTTCTTCGGAGCTTGTCGGGGTTGTTTGGTCATTCCTTGGCCCTTTCCTTGAAGTGACGCTTACTTCGCGCCCGCTATCCCCCTGCCTTCAGCAGCGCCGCATCCTCCTCCTGCGCCAGGCGGCGGCCCTCCTCGACGTCCACCCGTGTCAGCAGGTAGATGCCGACGAAGAAGAGCACAATCAGGCTCAGCACGGCCGGACGGCTGTTGTCGAACGTGGCCGCAGCGATAGCGAAGATCAGGGGCCCGATGATGGCGGAGAATTTCTCCATCACGCCGTACAGGCCGAAGAACTCGCCGCTCTTGGCCGCTGGGGAGAGGCTGGCGTACATACTGCGGCTGAGCGCCTGGCTCCCGCCCTGTACGATTGCCACCATCCACGCCAGGAGCCAGAACTCGATCACCGAGTTGAGGAAGAACCCCCACACGGCGATGGCGGCGTAGACGCACAGCGACAGGATGATGCTGCGCCGCGTGTCCAGCATCTCGACCACGCCCGAGAACAGGAGCCTTCCCAAGAGCAGCGCCAGCACGACGCCGACGGCTTCAAGGCCCAGAATCATGGCGATGATGATGCCCAGGTTGCTCTGCCGGATCGGTGCTAGGACCTCGACCTGGGCCAGCGCCAGGACGGTGCCCTGGCTGTCTGGGTGTTTGTCGCCCGTGTGGACCAGGCTCAGGACGTGCTGCCCAGGCTCCTGAGCCAGGAACGAGCGGCGTACCCCGTAGCGCATGGTCCTGTGGTATCCGTCCACGGTGAGCGGTGCGCCGGTGTCCGGGTCCATCAACGCCTCCCCGTCTATCTCAACCGCCCAGACGCCGTGGTCCGGGCCGGTGCTGTGCGTGATCTCGACCTTCTGCCCGTTGAAGGTGAAGTCGCAGCGCGCGCCTGTCTCATCGGTGATGGCGTACGTCGCGTCGGTGTCCGTCCGGAGCGCCTCCGCCGCAACCGTGACCATGTCCCACGCGCCGGCATAGCTCAGCGCGCTGCCATCCGCCCGATACACGCCCTCGCCCACGGCGTCGCCGACGGCCTCGTAGGGCGGAAGCGGCGCGCCCGTGATCTCGCCCGGCAGCACGCGCGCGCCGACGATGCCCATCAGGGGCATGAACACCAGGTTAAACAGGATGATGGCCAGGAAGATCGGGCGTCGTTTCTCGGTCCGGCTGGGCAACCGTCCGAAGATCAGGCTGAAGGGGATGCCGACAAACTGCACCAGCAGCAGCGCCAGGATCAGCTCGACGCTGCCGAAGCCCAGTTCCGCGCCGTAGATGGCCGACACGCTGATGATCGTCCCGATGCCGTCGATGTAGATCAAGAAGGCGATGAGGTACTTGAACAGCTCGCGATATTGCTGAATGTCCTTGATCGTCTTACCCAGCCGCTTGAAGCTCACCGTGATGACGTTCTCGCCGGGGGCCAGCTTGACCGTAGCCGCGGGCGGCTCGGGCACGCGGGTGAACACCGGGATTGAGAAGATGGCCCACCACACGGCGACACTGAGGAAGGAGAGCCGGGGCCCCCACGTCCCGGGTAGGAACTGGATCATAGCCACGTTGACCGCCAGCAGCAGCCCGCCGCCCAGGTACCCCAGCGCGTAGCCGCGCGTAGAGACCTGGTCCCGGTCCTCCTCTTTGGCCACGTGGGGCAACAGCGCGTCGTAGAAGACGTTGGCGGCGGTGAAGCCGATCCGCCCGAACACAAACAGGATCGAGGCCAGGAGCCAGTCGCCGGTGTCTACCAGCACCAGCAGCCCCGTCCCGACGATGCCCAGGCCGGCGAACAGCGCCAGGAAGCGCTTCTTGCCGCGTATGACGTCGGACACGGTGCCGAGGAGGGGAGAGAAGATGGCGACGATGAGGAGCGACAGGCTGACGCCCGTGCTCCAATAGGCGGTCGCTCGAGCCTCGCTGGGAAGCGTGGCCCCGGCGACCTGGCTGTAGTAGACGGGCAACACCGCGGCCAGGATAGTCGTGGCGAAGCCGCTGTTGGCCCAATCGTACATACACCAGGCGTTGACAACACGGCGGTAGGCACGGCCCACATCGGACTTCGCGTGCATGGTTTTTCTCCTTTGGGTGGTGTGGAGGGTTGCGCGGGGAGATTGTACCACAAGCGTCAGCGGGGGCAAGGTGGCGGCGTCACAGCCAGCCCCGTAGCCCGTATATGCACAGCCCGATGTACTCCTTCAGCGCTTGGGTCGTGAAGGAGAGATTCGTCGCCGTGGGCAGCAGGTTGAACAACTGGACCACCGCATCCGGTTGGGTGTAGTATGCCCAGTCCTCCTGCGTGACCAGGAAATCCGTGGGGGCGGGGATCACCTCCAGACCGGTCTGGGCAAACACCGCGTAGGCGCGGGGCATATGCCAGGCCGACGTGACCAGGATGACGCGCGTGGCCCCATGACGCTTCAGGATTGCCTGCGTCTCCACGGCATTCTCATAGGTGTTTCGCGAGGTGCTCTCCAGCCAGAGCGCCCCGCGTGGAACGCCGATGGCCGCGAGTATGTCGGCCATATCCTGCGCCTCGGGCATCGGCGACGACTCGACCCACTCGGTGGTCCCGCCGCTGAGCAGGATGTGGGCCGCCGCACCCTGCTCGTAGAGCTGTGCCGCGTACAGCAGGCGATCCCCGGATTCCCTGACCTCGCTCGTCAGCCGTGGGGCGGCGGCAGCGCGCGCAGCACCGCCGAGCACGACGATGACGTCGGCGTGGGGGCCCGGCGTGGACTCCAGCGTCGCGTCGGGCAAGTACTGCGATTCCAGCGAGCGCATCAGTGCCATGGACACGATCCGGTTGCCGCCGATCCAGAGCAGCGCCAGCGCCACGGCGACGAAGCGCGTCTGCCAGCGGCGTCTCCGGCGCGCGCACAGGGCCAGGGCCAGCAACACGCACGCCAGCCCCAGCGGATATACGAACAGGGGGATGAACTTGGATAGGAAATAGAACATGTCTGTAGTATATGCCGGAGTCATTGGAAGTCAACGTTATCCCTGATCTATGTCATTTGCCCTTGTCTTGGACATAGAGTACAATCGCTGTTGTCGTGCCTGGCATAGGTTCTGAGCCCAATCGAGAAAGGAGTAAGACGATGATGAGGCGGGGTCTTTGGATCGTTATGTGTACACTGGCGCTGCTGGCGCTGGCGACTACGGTGGCCTGGGCCGGCGGGGAGGCGACCTCCGGGCAGCAGGAGGGGGACACCGCGGCGGACGTGCTGTGGGTCACGCTCGCTCCCCTGCTTGCCATCGCCACCTCTATCGAGCGGGTGCTGGAGATGATCTGGGAGCGGTGGGAGAAGGCCGGCATGTGGCCCAATCCGGCGGGGGAGCTCAGCACGTCTTCGCCCGACTACATCATGAAGAAGAAGGCGCGCTCCCACTGGGTTGGGACCGTGATCGCGGTGCTCGCCATCGGGCTGACGAACGTGCGCTTCTTCCGCCTTCTGGGTTTCGACGTGCTCTTCTCGTCGCCGGACCTGATCCTGTTCAACGCGGGCATCGGCGGTATCTTCGATGACTTCACCGTGGGCACGTTGATTGACTGGCTGCTGACGGCCGGCGTCATCGGGTGGGGGGGCACCGAGCTCACCCATAGCATCATCGAGGGGCTGGCCAAGGGCCGGGGCCTGTGGAAGGAGATGCGGGAGGTCGAGTCGGGCGAGCGTTCCATCTTGGAGGCCCAGTTCTTCAACGATTACGTCGCGCCGGAGTTGGAGAAGCGCGGTGTGTCTGTCGCCTCGCTGCGCCAGACCATCCACACGCTCAACGCGGTGGGTGTACCGGTGGATCAGTTCATTGCCTCGATGACGACCGGCAAGGTGGACGAGTTCCTGCGCCAGCTTGAGGCGCAGCCGGAGACGGCAGAGGCAAGCAAAGCCGTGCGCACGCTGCTGGAAGGCGTGCCGCCCGAGCAGGCGGTGGAGATCCCGGACGTCCTCGGCCTGCTCACGCCGGATCTGCGGGAGCGATTCCTCGGGGCGTGATGCCGCTGCCTCGGCCGGTCGTTAAGGAACTGATAGCCGCTTGTCAACGCCTGGTTAACGGAGACGTGCCATAATGACTGCGAAGGCGAATGCACGGGCGTCGTTGATACATATTGGTCCACCTGATCCAACCCGAACATAGAGTGCGGTAAAAGTCAAACCCGAATTCAGGGTGGGAAACGAACCTTAGCA
>CAZYSK010000002.1:130944-155534 GCA_964649415.1 uncultured Anaerolineales bacterium | reverse complement strand
TCTGGACCGCAGGCATCTTGCCTGCATGGAGAGTCGATCCGGCAGAAGCGCGATTGGGAAATCGCGGCTACACGTCGCCTCTGGACCGCAGGCATCTTGCCTGCATGGAGAGTCGATCCGGCAGAAGCGCGATTAGGAAATCGCGGCTACGCTACTCCGTGATGGTGAACAGCCCTCCGTCGCTGCGCCCGAACACCTCCGGGAAGTACATCTCGTAGGCGTGGGTGGGCACCACCCGGTACTCGCCGGGCAGGCTGGCGCGGATGAGATAGGTGTACTCGTACGTGCCGCGCGGCAGGTAGGTGGCGAAGAGCACGGCCTTCTCGTCGCGCAGCTCGGTGTGGCTGAACCACCACCAGCCGTAGCCGCCGCCCCACGGGTCGCGCCGGTCGGTGCGCGTCAGCTCGGGCGTCTCACCGACGATGGTCGTGGTCTTGAGGCTCTGGTCCACCCCCTCGGCGCCGGCCGGGAAGGGGTCCTCGACGACCACGTAGTGCAGGTCGTTGGGGGCGATGAGCGTCAGTTTGACCTGGATCACGTCGCCCACCTGCGCCTGGCTGGTCGCCGGACACGGCGCCTCACCCTCCCCGCAGTCGGCCAGGCGGTACTGGCGGCTGACGATGATGCCCCGGTTGAGGGCGGTCACCTCCTCCACTGGCTTGAAGTAGCGCAGGTACATGCTGTAGTACAGCCGGCCGGTGCCCGCGTCCTGCCCGTCGGGCGCTCCGCGCTCGATGAGCACGCGGTTGGCTTCGTCGGCCAGCAGCTCGGCGACGGCGATCTGTAGCTTCACCGTCTGGTCGACGTTTTCTTGGTCCACGCTGCCCTCGCCCAGGGGCTCGCCGTTGACGAGCACCTGCCAGTCGTAGGCCGCCTCCAGCTCGCCCGTGGCGACCATCCAATCGGTGAGCGCCAGGATCGCCCAGGCGGTCTCCTGCGTCGTCTCCCAGTACCCGTCCTTGCGGGCGACCATCAGCCAGCGCACGGCGTTGGGGGCCAGCGCGTGGTCCGGGTCGAGGCGCGCCAGCGCGGCCAGCACGATGGCGGTGGAGCGGGTGTCCGTGTTCATGGCGTAGTAGTCCACCTGCCCCTCCTCCCAGTGGGCGCCGGTGGCGCTGACGATGGCTGCGCTGGTGAGGTCGGAGAGCAGCGCGTCCACCCGGTCCGGGTTGTCCGGCTCCAGCAGGCCCAGCGCCATGGCCAGGTAGGCCTTGCCGAACACGTCCAGCACCTCGCGCTTCTCGAACAGCGCGACCGTGCGCCCCAGGTCCCCCGCGTCCGCCTCGGCCAGCGCGTACAGGATGAAGGCCTGCCGGTTGGCCTGCCAGTGCAGCTCCAGGTCGCGCGGCTTCTCCAGGCTATCGGCCAGGAAATCGGCCGCGCGCTCCATGACCCCCTCGTCCACCACGAAGCCGGCCCGCTCCGCCTCGACCATTCCCAGCAGCACGTAGGCCGTCAGGAAAGCGTCGGACTCGTCGAGGGACCACCAGCCCCATCCGCCGTCGTAGTGCTGCTGGTGGTAGAGCCGCTGCAGGCCCGTGCCGACGAGTCCCGGCAGCGTGTCCTCCAGGTCGGGCCGCTCGAGCCCCAGCTCCTTGAAGGCGCGGTAGGTGACTACGTTAGGCAGGAAGCGGCTCACCGTCTGCTCGATACACGCGTAGGGGTAGTGCTCCAGGAACTCCAGCCCGTCGCGCATCCCCGCCGCCAGCGACGGGTCCACGTGCACCGACAGTTCGCCCTGCGTGGGGTCGTAGCTGGGCGGCAGGATCACCGCCTCCAGTCGCTCCCCGTCGGCGTCGAAGTGGCCGGCCGTGGCCACGACCTCCGGCGTGCTGGAGCGGTAGACGGGCAGCGTGATCCGCACGGCGTCGGTCAGCTCCTGTTGGTTCGTAGTGGGCGCTTCAGCGCTGCCAACCTGGTTTCTCAGGTGGCCCGGGACGCGGGCACGCACCCAGTGGCCCACCGTGCGCGCGCTGAAGGTCAGTACCACCTCCGATTCGTCCGCCACCGTCACGGGCCACACGGGCCGCGCCTTGCCGCCGGCCGGAATGCTGACCCGCTGGGTGGCCTCCCCGCCGATCTGCAGTCCCTGCGCCTCGAACGCCACCTCTACCTCCAGCGCCGCGTCCGTGTTGTTGTGGATCACCGCCGCCAGTTCAGCCTGGTCGCCCACGACGAAGAAGCGCGGGGCGACGGGACGCACCAGCAGGTCCTTCGTGCTCACGATGTCCACGTCGGCCTGGCCCACGAGCGTGTCGGCGCTCACGCCCCGAGCGCCCATGCGCCAGGTGGTCAGGTTGTCGGGCAGCTCCACGCTGACCGACGCGCGGCCGTCCGGGCCGGTGCGGAGGGCGGGCTCCCAATAGGCGACGTCGGGGAAGTCATAGCGCACCGCGCCGGCTTCCCCCAGGCCCTCGCCACCCCCGCCGCCCTTGGCCTCGGGGGCCAGCGCTACGTTAAGCCGGTCGCCCGAGAGCGTCAGCCCGCTGGCGGTGCGCACGGCCAGCCCGCGCTCACGCCAGAAGTGGTCGACGATGTCGGACCCTTGCTGCCCGGCCAGCGAGAGCACGGACAGGTCGACCAGGTTAAGCGCCAGCTCGGCCTCCACCGGTTCCCCCGCGCTGTCGGTGACGCGCACGTCGTAGGTCACCGTGTCGCCAGGCTCGTAGTGCGCGTCGGACGGCCTGTCGGGGCGCATCTCGATGTGCAGCTCTTTCTCCGCCGCGTCGATGGACAACTGCGCGTAGCCGATCTTGAAGCTGGCCGGCGCGCCCTCTTCCTCCTCGGAGGGGGTGCCCTCCCCTTTCACGACCACCACCGACACGAACACGTTGGGGATCAGGTCCTCGGTGATGGGGATCTCGATCTGCTCGGAGTTGCTCTCGAGCGTCTGCACCCAGTGGCGGTAGATGTGCCCGCGCTCAATGGTGACCAGGGCCTTGACCGGCCCCTGGTAGGGGTGCGGGATGAGGATGGTCGCCGTGTCGCCCACCTGGTACTGGCGCTGGTCGGCGACGAGTTCGATGCGGTCGTTATCCTCCTGCCGCCAGTTGATGTACCCGCGCCCGCTGATCCACATGTAGGTGGAACTGCGGACCTCGTTCCAGCCCTCATCGAGCCCGCTGGCGGTCACCTTGTAGATGCCGCCCTTACCCGGCGTGAAGCGCGCCTGGGCCTCACCGGCGCCGTCGGTCGTCACCGTGGTGGTGAGGACCGGCACGTCCTCGACGGCGCTCTCCCAGTAGTACTGGCCGTCCTCCGCCTGCCGGCGCACGCTGTACCAGTTGTGCTCGGCGAAGACGAGCGTCAGCTCCTGGTTGGGCCAGGGCTCGCTGTCCCAGTCGACCGTGATGACGTCCACGCTGTTCTCCCGTCCCGCCTGGCCGACGTAGCGCTCGGGCCGCATGCCGACGTAGAACACGCCCTTGTGCACGAGCGCCTCGGTGCGGCCGCTCACCTCCTGGTTGTTGACGTCGGTGACGCTCACCTCCAGCGTGAAGCGCTGGCTGCTCAGGTACTCGGCGATGTCGGTGTCCACGGTGAAGGTGAAACGCCCCTCTTCGTCGGTCGTCCCGCGCCCCTCGGCGATCAACTCGCCGTATCCGCCGTAGTCCTCATCGCCCCACATGCGGCTGTAGTCGTAGTCGGTGAAGTCCCACCAGCCCTTGCCCTGGTAGTTGAAGAAGTGATCGGCCGAGAGGACGCTGTAGCGCACGTCGGCCCCCGCGACCGGCCCGCCGAAGAAGTAGGTCGCCTGGGCGGTGACGTAGATCTCGTTGCTCTGCACGTACTCGGGACGGTCTGTCTCGACCGTCACCTGGAACTCCGGC
This sequence comes from uncultured Anaerolineales bacterium, assembly GCA_964649415.1. Lineage (GTDB taxonomy): Bacteria > Chloroflexota > Anaerolineae > B4-G1 > B4-G1 > CAZYSK01. The sequence continues at coordinate 151,704 of CAZYSK010000002.1, read as the reverse complement.
TTGCGGTACTCGGCCACCTGGAACGTGGTGTAGAAGACCTCTTCCTCGTAGGTGGCCTCAATGGAGTAGAAACCCAGCGCCGCCTCCTCGCCCAGCTCGAGTTCCCCGTCCAGCGTGCCCATATCGCTGAGCGCCAGCATGTCCTCGTAGACCTTCGTGCCCTGCGGGTCCCAGATGGTCACGTGGGCTGGAGCGCCCGGCGTTGGCAGGGAGTAGTGCGCGTCGTCGTCCTCGCGCAGGATGCCCTTGAAATAGACCGGCTGGCCGGGGCGATAGATGGGCCGTTCGGTGAAGAGATAGGCGTTGAAGTCGTCGGGGTAGTCCTCCACCGGCAGGTCGAACTGCCACGGCGAGATGCCCTCGTTCCACTGGTTGACGGCGACGGCGAAATCCTGGTCCTGGCGCTCGGGATCGCCGGCGAAGGCGAAGACCGGCGTCCACGCGTCCAGCGGTTCGTGTTCACCGCCGACGAAGACGCCGTCCCGATCCGTCCGTCCCTCGGCCAGGACGTCGCCGTCCTCGTCCATCAACACGACGGGCAGCCCGGGCACCACGTCGCCGGAGCGCAGGTCGGTCGCCCAGACCAGCGAATCGGTGGCGGTGGTCTTGAGGCTCAGGTTGTGGCGGGAGACGATCAGCACCTCCCGCTCCACGTCGCCCGGCAGGGCGGGCGACGCCTCGGGATAGACGGCCTCGGGGTCGCCCCACGCCTCCAGGTAATACAGGCCCGGATCGAGCGCCTCCCCCGCGCCCTCGGCCAGGTTCGTGCCGTAGATCGTCCGCTCGTTCAGCGGCGGGCTCACGTCCAGCGACCAGCGGCGGACGAGGTTTGCCTCCGTGCCCCGGTAGTCGTCCCAATAGCGCCACCAGTTGTCCCCGTTGACGGTGAGGAAGTCGCCCACCGGCATGCGGTAGAGGGCGAAGTTGACCCGGCTCAGGTTGCGCACGGTCACGTAGGCCACGGTCTGTGTGTACGCGCTGTAGGTGCCGACCCGGCCGGGGGCGTGCAGGTAGACGAAGGGGTCGCGCGCCCGGGTGCGCCAGCGGATCGTCGTATCCTGGCCCAGCTTGTGGCCGTAGCGTCCCGCTATATCGCCGCTGAGCGTCACTTCGTAGCTCGCATTCGGCTCGATGGGGAAGGATATCTGGAGTTGGGTGTCGCTGTCCCACCAATAGGTGAACACCTGCGTAGGCGCGATGGTGGGGCGGATGGCGAAATTGCCGTTGATGGATTCGGGGTCCATGGGGCTGGAGAACGTGACTTCCAGCCCGCCCCACGGATCGGCGCGCTCGTTGCCGTCGGCGGGGTCCGTGTAGACGATCCGGGGGACCTGGATGGTCTCGAACGTCCACGCGTACGGGGTCTGGGTGCCTACCTGGCCCCCGGCCCCCTGCGCGCCCCGGGCGACGCTGGCCCGGTAGGCCGTGGCGAAGTCGAGCGCCTGGGCGGGGGTGAACGCCATGGTCTCCACGCCGACCCGCTCGGCGCCCTCGGCCTCGTCCGGCGAAGGTCCCTCGCCCCGGCCCCAGGACCAGCGATAGGGCTCGAAGGCGTAGCCGCGCGGCGGGACCAGCCCTTCGTCGTGCCACTCAAAGGTGCCCGGGACGGACTCCCCGGTTGCCACGTTCTTGAGTTGGAAGGCCGCCTCGGCCGAGGCGCGGTCCATCGGCTGGTTGAAGGCGACGTATATCGTCGGCTCGGTGCTGACGTACATGGTGTCGTCGTCAGGGTGCGTGGCGACGACGGCGGGCATGAGCGTGGTGAACTCCCAGGTGAAGTCGTCAGCCAAGACGCCGCCGGTGGTGTCGGCCAGCCCGGCGGCGACCCGCGCCGTGTAGGTCGTGGCCGGGTCAAAGCCCTCGTCTGGGGTGAACATGTAGATCGAGGTGTTGAGCCACTCCCCCGTGCCGCGCGCGGGCGGGACGAAGGTGAGCGGTTGAGGCAGGTTGCCCTGATCCTCGATGGCTGTGAGGGGCACGACCGGCCGGTTGAACAGGACGGTGACGACGGCGTCGGTCGCTACTTCCTCTGTGTCGTCGGCCGGCTGCACGGCCGCGACCTCCAGGAAGCCGACGGTGGTGAAGCGGAACTGGATCGGGAGGTCCATCTCCAGGTCGGCCTGGCTGCGGGCGCTCTTCTTCAGCGCGACGGTGTAGCGGGTCGCGCGCTCGAAGCCCGCCCCGGCCGGCTTGAACTGCATGACGCGCTCGGTCGGCCACGTGATGCCGCCGCCCACTGCCGGCTCGATGGTGAAGGCGTCCTCCACGGACTCCGGGTCCATGGCTTGGTCGAAGACCAACTGCACCGGCGCGTCAAGCGGCTGTTCCTCTCCTCGCTCCGGCGCTGACTGGATCACCTGGGGCGGCACCGGCGGGGCGGGGGTGGGGGTCAGGGTCGGGACGGGGGTCGGCGTTGGCTGCGGAGGGGCGATGCAGCAGCTCGATAGGAGAGAGGAAATGACAAATGAGCAAATGAGCAAATGAGCAAAGCGGCAAGTCGGCAAATCGGCGAATCGGCGAATCAGCAAATCAGCAAATCTGCAGGCTTGCCAGGCCTTCTCGTGGGATTGTCTGTCCGGTTTCATTTGTGCGCCTCCTTATCTATCTTTCTTGAGCTTGGACCAAGTCGAAGGCGGCAGCAGAAACCAGGTTTTTTGACCCTGTCTTGCGAGAGAACTGCTTATCGGTGTTACATGACGCGCTAAGGTCAACAATTCGATAGCGAAAAACCTGGTTTCTTAGCTTTTGTCCAAGCTTGAACATCTTTCACCCGCTTCGTGGGTGGCTCTGAATTCTGCCTCTGCTCAGCCAAGGTGGGACCGCACTTGGTCTTCGTTCGAGAATTCGACTTCCAGGCCGTACCAACGCTTCAATAGCCATCGAAGCGGGTCCCTGGATTTCCTTAGCGCTCAGAGTCCTCGTGCTTTGCGTTGATGCGGGCGGTGACTTAATATGATTAGGGCGTGTTTCAAGTAAGTTAGACGAGACTTCGGAAGTCTCATAAGTACTCTCCCCCGGCGGTTTTGAGGTGATTTCAAGCTGACTTTGCCTTCGAAACTCTCGACTGGAGACTTCCGAAGTCTTCCGCCACTGAGATGAAATACACCCATATGATTATACCTGACGGTGGCGCTGGCACAAATGGCACAAATGGCCCAGATGGCATAGATTGCCTTGCCAGTGTCGCAGGTGGTCTTGCGATGGGCCGCCGCTTCGCCGGGGGAGAAGCTTTGTCTTCGCCGCGTTTGCTTGCCACTGCTTGACGCCTCAGGTATAATGGGTCTAACTAATGCGCTGGGGGGCGAACGCATGGTTCTCCGACCTGAGCAGGGGAGTCGGCGCGCCATCGGAATGGCGCCTTTGCAGGGATGATGGTGCGCCATCGGAATGGCGCCTTTGCAGGGATGATGGTGCGCCATCGGAATGGCGCCTTTGCAGGTATGTCGGCGCGCGAGGAGGCCTGGGTGACGCTTGAGCTGAGCAGGTTGACGGAGCAGGTGCAGGCGATGGGGGAGGAGTTCGCCGCGCGCCAGCGACGCCGCGCCGACCTGACCGCACTGGCCCGGCAGTGGCTCTCCGAGTACGCTGACCAGGGTGAGGCTTTGCGCCACCCCGCCCGCGCGGCGCGTGCCGCTATCCCAACGGGCGAGCCGCTCGACGCCGCGGGCCCGCTCCCTACCACGCCCGAGCGATTCACCGTCGTCGCCGCCGACGGCGCGCAGATTTCACCGGACCCGCACGGCATCGCCCAGTATTACATCGTCAACATCGGCAGCCTGGTGTATCGCCACGGCAGCGACGCCCTGCCTCAGGCGCACAGCCAACCGACCTTGGGCTACACCGAGGCGGACATGTACGAGAACGGGCAGCCGGTGGCCGGCCAACTGCTGGACCTGCGGCGGGATTTGGCCGAACTGACGTGCCTGGCCGATCACTGCGTCTCGGAAGCACCCGGCCCGACCGTCGCGCTGGTGGACGGCACGCTCATCCTGTGGACGCTGAAGGACACGCCACCGGCGGACCAGGAACGCAGGGTCGGGGATTACGTGCACCAACTGGAACGCGTTCGCCGGGCCGGGGCGGTCATCGCTGCGTTCGTCAGCCGGCCACGGCGCGGTGAGGTCACGCGGCTGCTCCATCTGGCTCACGTCGGAGGCGACGCGAAGCGCTTCGACGAGGAGCCCAATCCCCTCGAGCGCCTGCCCGACCGCGTTGTCTTCGGGTCGCTGCCGGCCAGCGCCCGCTCGGCCCTGTTCGTCTCTCCCAATGACATCAACCACCGCTACTATGCGCCGGAGGGGCACACGGTCCACTTCTTCTACCTCAACCTGGCCGCGGAAGGACAGCGCCCGACCATTGCGCGGGTTGAGGTGCCGGCCTGGGTGGCCGAGGCTCCGGACCGATTGGCGCTGGTGCACGGGGCCATCGTCGCGCAGGCGCGCGTCACCGGGGATTACCCCTACGCGCTGGCACGGGCCGATGAGCTGGCTTTCGTCAGCGGGCCGGAGCGTGAGGCATTGGAGGGCATGGTGACGAAGGCGCTCCTGCGCGCCGGCGTGATGACGACGCTCTCGCCGAAGCAGTATTACAAGACGTTGACCCGCCGGGGCAGAAGGAAACATCGCATATGAGCAACGGGGACCTCAGGGTAGGGCGGATTCTGCGGGCCAGCACACGGGGCTTCGTCGTTGGCTGCGAGGTGATGCAGCCGGACATCCCGGCTTTCGGCTCCTTCGTGCGGGTGGAAAGCCAGACGACGGGCAGCGTCCGCGACCTATACGGCCTGATCTATGACGTCAGTATTGAGGATGACCTCTTCGTGCGCCATTTCATCGGCGCCGGCATTCCGGAGAACGTCGTAAGGGATCAGCGCGAGAACCGCCAGGTACCCATTGAGGTCAGCGTGCTGGCGGTGGGCACGCGGCAGGACACCGGCAGCGGCATGCTCGTCCGGCATTGCCTGCCCCCACAGCCGCCGGTGACGCTGGACTGGCTCTACCAGTGCAGAGTCGAGGAGGTGCGGGCGTTCACGTCTCGTTTTGACTACTTCCGCCTGGTGTTGGACGCGCGGGACGTGCCAACCGACGAGCTGTTGGCCGTCAGCCTGCGAGCCGCCGCCATGGCTCGGCCCGAGCACGAGCGGGAGACGTTCTTGGTCGAGGCGGGGCGCGAACTGGCGCGGTTGCTGGCCGGCGACCCGGTGCGCTTGGAGGGCGTGCTGCGGCGCTTACGATACGCTTAGGGGCGCGCTATTCCGGTCCGATGGGCCAGTTTCCGCGCCCCATAGGAGTGTGGGTATGAGCACAAAGACACGGCGCCAGGTAGCTGAGGCTTTCACTGTCGAGTCCGGGTACGTAGACGACGAGCGGGTGCGGGCCGTCTTCATCGTGGGCTCCAGCGCCAGCGGCGAGGAAGACGCGTACTCCGACGTGGACATGATGGTCGTCGTCAACACGCTCATCTCCGACGAGGAGCGGCTGGAACGGCTGCGCGCGATCGGTTGCCGGAATATCATGCTGGTCATCGCCGGTGCCGACAACCCCGCGTTGCCGGTGCAGTCGCAGGTCATCGACAAGTTCGTCTTCCATGACGTCTGGTTTGACGTCAGCTACCATCTGCCCCACCAGCTCGGATTCTCCTTCGACCACGTGACGTTGGTGGACAAGGACAACGTGACGCCTCGCCTGCATGGCCCCGAGCAGGCGTACGACGAGGCCGATCTCAAGGCCCGCGCCCAGGCGGACCTGCGCCTGCTGCGCGTGCGCGTCTACCGGTACGAGAAGTACGCCCGGCGCGGGGAGTGGGTGGGCCTGGACCTGTCCGCGATCAAGAACGCGATCGTGGACGTGGTCATGTTGTTGAACGAGCAGCCGAACTACAACCGCCATTCCGCGCGTATCAGCCAATTGCTGCGCGAACTCTCGGGCAAGCCGGAGGGCTTCGAGCAAGACCTGCTGGACATCCTGCACCTGGACAACCGCGATGCTTGGTCCCGCAAGATCGAGATGCTGGAACGCATGGAGGCCGGCCTGACCGCGCTGTGTGAGGCGCGCTGGGGGCCGATCGCTATGTTCGATGACGAGGATGTGGATGGGTAGGGTGGTGGGGGTGGTAGGGTGGTGGGGTGGTAGGGTGGTAGATTGGTAGGTTGGTAGATTGGTAGATTGGTAGATTGGGGGTGGGGGCGCGGTTTCCGCGCCCGCCGGACGGCGGGGTGAAACGTGATGGGCGGAGCGCTCAGAGACTTGGGGCCATATCGAGAGGCACTTGAGGGGGCCTTTGAGCATCGAGGCGTCACACTGGCCTACCTCTACGGCTCCCAGGCGCGAGGCGACGCCGGGCCGCTCTCGGACGTGGACGTGGCGGTACTCTTCGAGCCTGGCGTGCCGGACAGCGAGCGCTTCAACCGGGTGCTGAACTTGATCGGCGAGCTGGGTAGTGTGTTCGGACGGGATGACGTGTACGTGGTCGATTTGGCCGACGCCTCTCCGCTGCTGCGCCACCGCGTGTACTACGATGGCGTGGTGCTCTACTGCACCGACGACGGAGTGCGCGTGCGCTTCGCGACCAAGGCGCTGCGAGACTACGTAGACACCGAGCCATTGCGCAGAATCAAACGCCATTATGTCTTAGAACGTTTAACACGCCCAGGCGTGAAGGGGGCTTGATGGTAGACGTCCAGACCGTCTTGGAGCGATTGGAGGCTCTAGAAGTTTATGTTGCTGAATTGGATCACTATGCGCAGTATTCCCTCGGTGAACTGACATCCGACTTCGTGAGATACCGCGCCGCTCAGCACAGCCTGCAACTGGCTTCTCAGGCGGTTGTGGACATCGCTACACACATCATCGCTGCCGACTTCACGTCCCGCGTTCAGGATTACCGCCAGGCCATCAGGCAGCTTGGTCAGGAAGGGGTCCTACCTGCTGCGTTCGCCGAGCGACTGGCTCCGATCGCGGGTTTTCGGAACATCCTGGTCCACGAGTACCTGGCTGTCGATCCCGCCAGGCTGTACGACGTTCTGATACACGGTCGGGAGGACCTTCAGGAGTTCTGCGAGCGGATCAGTGAGTACTTGCGGCGCACCGACGCACTAGACAACGAGGTCACCTATGAGTGAGCGCTCCCCGGAACAGGAATTGGAAGCCTTCTTCGGTCCCCGCCCTCCAAACTCCAGCCTCCAACTTTCACCCTCGCCGCTCGGCATCGTCGTGGGTGGGAGTCTATCCAAAGGGTTGGACGTCAAGCTGGCCCCCGGTACGGTCATTGAGGGGCTGGCCGTGGGCCGCTACGTCGTCGTGCGGGGGCAGACCGGGCGGCGTTTCTTCTGCATCGTCAACGACGTGCAGTTGGACAGCCTCAACCCCCTCATCGAGAAAGCGCCCCCAGACGTCTCCGATCCTTTCCTCAGCCGCGTCTACCGGGGCACCGCCGTCTTCGGGCGGATCCACGTGACGCCTATGCTGGTGCTCGATGCTGGGCCTGGTGTGGAGGGGCAGCCTCCGCGCCCGGTCAAGACGATCCCGGCTCACTTCACCCAGGTGTATCCTGCCAGCGAGGAAGAGGTGGCGCTGATCTTCGGGCAGGAGGAGCAGCCGGGCTACTTCTACGTCGGCGATCCGCTGGAGATGGAGGGGGTCCACGTGGCGCTCGATCTCCATCGCTTCGTCGAGCGCTCGGCCGGGGTCTTCGGCAAGACGGGGACCGGCAAGACGTTCCTGACCCGCATGCTGCTGGCCGGTTTGGTCCGGGAAGGCGTGGCGGTCAATCTGGTCTTCGACATGCACAACGAGTACGGCTGGAAGAGCCAGGACGAGACCAAGCAGGAGGTCAAGGGGCTGCGCCAGCTATTCCCCAGCGGCCAGGTGTCGGTCTTCACGCTCGACGAGGAATCGTCGCGGCGGCGGGGCAGCAAGGTGGACGGCGTGGTGCGCATCGGCTACGGTCAGGTCGAGCCGGAGGACGTGGATAGCCTCGCCAGCCTGATGGCGCTCTCGGATGTTCAGGTCGGCGCGCTCTACTTCCTGAGGCGCGTGCTGGGGCAGCGGTGGGTGGCTCGCCTGCTAGACGAGCACGACCCGCTGGAGGAACTGGAGGGCGCGCTGGAGCGGGGCACCATCCACGGCGGGACGCTGGGGGCCATCCAGCGCAAACTCGGGATGTTCCGTCGTTTCGGCTTCCTGCAGGCACGCGTGCCGGAGGATCCGGTGAGACAGATCCTGGATCACCTGGATCGGGGGACGAACGTGGTCCTGGAGTTCGGCCGGTACGGCAACAGCCTGGAGGCCTACCTGCTGGTCGCGAACTACATCACCCGCCGCATCCACGCCCACTACGTGGAGCGGAAGGAGGATGCGTTGGGGGAGCGGGGGAGAGAGCCGCGCCCGTTGATCATCACGATTGAGGAGGCGCACAAGTTCCTGGATCCCGCCGTGGCCCGGCATACGATCTTCGGCACCATCGCCCGCGAGCTGCGTAAGTACAACGTTACGCTGTTGATCGTGGACCAGCGGCCCAGCGGCATCGACCCAGAGGTCATGAGCCAGATCGGCACGCGGGTCACGTGCCTGCTGGACGACGAGGCCGATATCCGGGCGGTCTTCTCGGGCATCAGTGGAGCGGGGGCGCTGCGCGAGATCCTGGCCCGTCTGGACACCCGCCAGCAGGCGCTCATCATGGGCCACGCGGTGCCGATGCCCGTGGTGGTCAAGACGCGCTCCTACGGCACGCCGGAGTTCTACGCGGCGATGGGCGTCCAGGAGCAGGAGGACCCCAAGGAGGTGCTCGCGCGCGGCCGGGCGTTGCTGAGGGGAGAAGATGGTGTGGATGAGATATAGGGTGGAGATTGGAGATTGGAGGTTGGAAGTTGGAGGTTGGAGGGAATAGGCTAGACGGGGATATGGTCGGGTGTCAGGGGAACACCATCCGCGACAACCGCGCGGTACAAGGGGAGACGAATGCGCCGTGTCTCGGCCCAGCGAGCCTGGCTAAACACCCGCGCTGAGAGCACCACGTTGTACTCCAGCGAAACGTCGGATGCGATGCGCCACAATTCGGAGCGGAGTCCACTGTTCTCAGCGTCTAGCAGCACCAGCAAGTCGATGTCTGATTCGACGTCAGCGTCTCCTCGGGCTTTGGAGCCAAAGAGGATCACGGTAAGGACACGGTCGGGGAAGCGACTGCGTATACGGTCTATGTACTCCATAACCGCCGCCCGGTCGTTGGGCGTCAGATGTGACAAGGAACGCGCTTTCACAAGTAGCCCTCTGTGGTCAAATAGGTTCTGCAATGCTCGACGAAACGACTGGCGTTTTCGACAGCGGTGTGAGTCTGCACCTTATCGGCCTGCCCCAACATCTCATAGTCGGCGACATTTCGCAACTCAAAGGCCTCGCCATAGGCGTGGCTGTCCTGGACTGGGAATCTGCCGGGTTTGACGAAGTGCTCGCGAAAGGCAGCCATCACACCTGAGTGCTTGCTTCGAGTGATGTCCAGAGTGAGGAGCAGGGCCGTGGCAGCGTAGAAGAATGCGTAGTACGCCCGGTTGACGGCAACACCGTAGAAGCCACCGTCGAGGTTGTACTGCGCGCTCCGCAGTGCCTCGTGGGCACCGTCGAGGTAAACCATGATTGCGTCTCGGTTAGCCAGCTCTGATCCATCCATAGTTGTTCATAGTATAGTACATGCGGGGCGAAAAGGCAAAAAAAGGAGAGGATGCTCTACTGTATTTCGTTGGCTTCTACATCGACACGGAGAGTTTGCGCGCACCAGCGGTGGTGACCGATGAAGAAGTCTACTGTGCTGTTGCTCATCATCGCGATCCTACTGAGCGGCGTGGTGGGTTGCGCGCCGGGTGCGGAGACGGTCAATCCGGCGCCCGCCGAGCCGGGCTCTGAGGCGTCGAATGCGGCGGCCAACCCGCTGCTGCAGGCGGCGGTCGAGACCCTGGGCGATGAGAACGAGGAGTCGCGCGAGGCTGCCATTGAAACGCTGGTGCAGATAGGGGCGGAGGCGGTCCCCGCGCTCGTCCAGGCCCTCGAGAGCGGGGACCCGGGCGTGCGCTGGGCGGCTGCCACCGCACTGGGCGAGATTGGGTCGGAGGCCCTCGACGCCGTCCCTGCCCTGATCTACGCGCTGGGGCAGGACGAAGACAAGTGGGTGCGTGTGGCCGTCGCCGAAGCGCTGGGTCTGATCGGGCCGGAGGCGAGGCCCGCCGTCCCTGCCCTGACCCAGGCGCTGGAGGATGGCGACGCGGAGGTGCGCGCATACGCCGCCGCGGCGCTGGGAGGGATCGGGCCGGGGGCACAGGGCGCCGTCCCTGCCCTGGCCCAGGCGTTGGACGACGAGAGCGAGGAAGTGCGCAGTTTCGCCGCCATGGCGCTGGGAGGGATCGGGCCGGAAGCGGCGGACGCCGTCCCGGCCCTCGTCCAGGCGCTGGGGGACGGTAGCGCCCCGGTGCGCAGCGCCGCCGCCGGGTCGCTCGGTGGGATCGGACCAGGGGCGGTCGAGGCCGTCCCGGCCCTGAACCAGGCCCTTGGCGACGATGACGAATTCGTGCGCCGGGCCGCTGCCCTGTCGCTGGGCCTGATCGGCCCGGGAGCCGTGGCGTCCATCCCGGCTCTCGTCGAGGCTCTGCAGGACGGGGATTGGGAGGTACGCGAGGCCGCCTCCCTGGCGTTGAGCTTGATCGGGCCAGAGGCGGCCCCTGCCCTGATACAGGCCTTGGGGCATGCGCACGCGGGCGTGCGCGAGGGTGCAGCCAGGGCGTTGGGCCTCATCGGGCCCGAAGATGGCGTGGTCCCGGCCCTGATACAGGCTCTAGGGGACGGGAGTGAGGACGTGCGCGCCGCTGCTGCTGAGTCTCTGGTGCTCGTCACAGGACAGGATCTCGGACAGGATACGGTCGCGTGGCAGCAGTGGTGGGACGGGCAGCAATAGACCGAGTGGAGTTCGTGTCTGGACAATCCCACGGTGCTTGGGAAGAGTCCGCGCTAGCAACGCTGCGCCGGGTCGGTGGGTTGGTAGGCTGGTAGATTGGTGGGCTGGTAGATTGGTAAGTTGGTAGATTGGGAAGGGGGAACATGCTGTTCGAGCGCATCGAATCTAGGGGCCTGGCTCATTATTCGTACATCGTGGGCGACGGGACGACCGCGTTTGTCATCGATCCGCGCCGGGACTGCGACATCTATATCCAGACAGCGAGCCGGGAGGGGATGCACGTCGCCGCCATCCTGGAGACGCACCGCAACGAGGACTACGTGACCGGCTCGGTCGAGCTGGCGGCGCGTACCGGCGCCGAAATCTGGCACGCCGACGCGCATCTAGACTACCAGTATGGGCAGCCGGCCGAAGACGGCCAGACGTGGCGGGTCGGTGGTTTGACCATCGAGGCCATCCACTCGCCGGGCCACACCCCCGGCTCGATGAGCTACCTGCTGCGCGAGCCCGGCGGCGCGCCGTGGATGGTGTTCACCGGGGATGCGCTTTTCGCCGGCGACGTGGGCCGCGTGGATTTCCTGGGCCCAGACAAGGCCCCGGAGATGGCCGGCCTGCTGTACGACACTATCTTCACCCGGCTCTTGCCTCTGGGCGACGGCGTGATTCTGTGCCCTGCACACGGGCACGGCTCTGCCTGCGGTGGGGCCATCGCCGACCGGAAGTGGACCACCCTTGGGCTGGAGCGCAAGCTCAATCCCAAGCTCCAGTTCACGGATCGGGACGCCTTCATCGCCAACGTCGCCAGGATGCTGGAGAAGCCTCCCTATTTCAGCCGGATGGAGGCGTGGAACGTCGCGGGAGCCCCGCTGCTGGGCGCATTGCCCGTCGTTCCCCCTCTGTCGCCTCAGGCGTTTGCCGAGAGGGCCGAGGATGCGCTCGTGCTCGACACCCGGATGGAACTGGGCTTCAGCGCGGCCCACGTCCCGGGCGCGTTGTCCATCTGGATGGGCAGACTGGCGCGCTTCGCCGGGTGGTTCCTGCCCTACGAGCGCCCCATCCTGATGGTCAACGAGGGGGCCGACCCCACGCCGGTCGTCCGCGCGCTGGTCCGCATGGGGTACGACGACCTCGCCGGGAGCCTGGCGGGCGGGATGCTGGCGTGGCACATGTCGGGCCGGGAAAGCGCCTCGATCCGCACGATCACGGTGCAAGCCCTGTGCCACGCGCTCGACGCCCACGAGGAACCGTGGATCCTCGACGTACGCAGCGACCGGGAGGTGGAGGCAGCGCCCATTCCCGGCGCGCAGCACATCCACGTCACTCAGCTTCCAGATCACCTGGATCAGGTGCCCAGGGACCGCGCCCTCTACGTGTTCTGCGGCAGCGGCATGCGCTCGATGATCGCGGCCAGCTTGCTGGGGCGCGAGGGCTGGAGGAACCTGAGTGTCGTGCTGGGCGGGCTGGCGGGTTGGCGTTCGATGACCTGTCCGCTTGAAATATAGCCATATCAAGAGCGCGATTGGGAAATCGCGGCTACGGGATCGAGAGCGCGGTTGGGAAATCGCGGCTACGGGTTGCCAAGAAACCCGATTTTCGGAAAGGAGTCTGTTGCGTGTCAGAGACAATCATCTATAAGGACCCTAAACGCCCTGCCAGCGAACGGGTCGAAGACCTGCTGAGCCGAATGACGCTGGAGGAGAAGGTCGGCCAGATGTGCCAAATGGACGGCCGGAACGCGCCCGAATCATGGGTGCGCGAGCGGCATGTCGGTTCGCTTCTCCACGTCATGGGCGACATAAGCAACGACATGCAGAAGCTGGCCGAGGAAAGCCGCCTCGGCATTCCCGTCATCTTCGGCATTGACGCCATTCACGGGCACGCCTTTTGCCCCGAGGGGACGGTCTTTCCGACCCCGCTGGCCCTATCCTGTTCCTGGAACCCAGAACTGATCGAGGAGATCGGGCGGATCACGGCCCGGGAGGTCACGGCTACGGGCCTGCACTGGACGTTCTCGCCGGTCCTTGGCGTCGCGCGGGATCTCCGCTGGGGGCGGATCGACGAGACCTTCGGCGAGGACCCCTATTTGATCGGCGTGCTGGGCAGCGCGCTGATCCGCGGCTATCAGGGCGATGACCTGGGGGACCCCGACACGATCCTCGCCTGTGCCAAGCACTATGCGGGCTACCCGGGGACCCAGGGCGGGCGTGACGCCGCGGAGGCCGACCTCTCGAGGCGACAGCTTCTCTCGATGTATCTCCGGCCCTTCCGGGACGCCGCGGAGGCGGGTTGCACGACCTACATGGCTGGCTATCAGTCCATCGACGGGACCCCCTGCTCGGCCAACGGCTGGCTGCTGCGGGACGTGCTGAGGGATGCGTGGGGCTTCGATGGCTTCGTGGTGACCGACTGGAACAACATCGGCTGGATGCATACGCTGCAGAAGGTCTGCGCGACCATGGAGGAGGCCGTCCGGCGCGCGGTCGAGGCCGGCAACGACATGTCGATGTCCACACCGGAGTTCATCGACATCGCTGTCAGACTCGTGCAGAGCGGCGAACTGGACGAGGCGTATATCGACGATGCCTGCCGGCGCATACTGCGCCTGAAGTTCGAACTGGGCCTGTTCGACCAGAACCGCTACACCGATCTGGAGGAAGGCAAGGCGGTTCTCCGGTGCGCGGAACACCGCGCCGCCGCCCTGGAGAGCGCGTATCAGTCGCTCGTCCTGCTGAAGAACGGGGACGGTGAGGACGGCCTGCTCCCCCTGAGCGACGACCTGAAGCGTATTGCTGTGATCGGGCCTAACGCCGACGTCGTCAGGGCACAATTGGGGGATTGGGTGTTCCTGGACGAGATGGAGGGCCGCTCCGTGGGCGCACGCCCCCGCGAGGGTGTCGTCACCATCCTGGACGGCATCCGCGCGCGCGTGGGCAATGCCTGCCAGGTAGACTACTGCAAGGGCTGCGAGATTGTCGATCCAGACACCGGGCACGTGGCCGAGGCGGACATTGATCGTGCGTCCGCGGCGGGACTGGCCCGCCAGGCCGACGTGGCCATCGTCGTCGTGGGCGACGATCTCTCTCTGAACGGCGAGTTCCGCGACCGGGCAAACCTCGACCTGTCTGGCGGTCAGCAACAGCTCCTGGAGGCCGTGCACGCGACCGGGACACCGATGGTGGTGGTCTTGATCAACGGCAAGCCGCTGAGCATTCCATGGGTCGCCGAACACGCCTCCGCCATCCTGGAGGCGTGGAACCCCGGGCTGGAGGGCGGCACGGCGGTCGCCGGCGTCCTGTTCGGGGATCGCAATCCCAGCGGCAAGCTGACCATCTCCTTCCCGTACCACGTGGGGCAGCAGCCTGTCTACTACAACCAGATCCCCGGCTGGCACGGCGGGCGTTACGTGGATATGCCTGTCGAGCCCCTGTTTGCGTTCGGCTACGGCCTGGGCTACACCTGCTTCGCTATCTCCAACCTGAAGCTGCGCCAGGGTGAACTCGCGGCCGGGGAGACGTTGCGCGTGGAGGTAGATGTGCAGAACACCGGGGAGCGGGAGGGCGTCGAGACGGTGCAGCTCTACGTCAACGACGCGTATAGCTCGGTGACCACCCCGGTGAAGGAACTGAAGGCCTTCAGGCGGGTGAGCCTCCGACCGGGCGAGAAGAAGACGGTCCAGCTTGAAGTGCCCTATGAGCGCCTGGCGCTGGTGAACGCGGACCTGGAGAGCGTCGTCGAGCCCGGCGATTTCGAGGTCATGGTGGGCAGCTCCTCTCGGGACAAGGACTTGCTCAAAACCACCTTCACGGTCGTGTAGCCAGGCGCGGATTGGTCCAATCCGATGGAGAAGATCCGACTGCTGCACTTCGCCGACCTCCACGTCGGCGTCGAGAACTACGGCCGCCTTGACCCGGCCACCGGCGTCAACGGGCGGGTGCTGGATTTCCTGCACCGCTTTGACCGACTGATTGAGTACGGGCTGGCGCACGAGGTGGACCTGGTGATCTTCGCCGGGGATGCCTTCAGGAATCGCAACCCCAATCCGACCTACCAGCGAGCCTTCGCCCGCCGGGTCAAGCGGCTGGCGGACGCCGGTGTGCCCACCGTACTGTTGGTGGGCAACCACGACCTGCCGGCGATGGTCCAACGCGCCTCCAGCGTGGACATCTTCAGCACGTTGGGCGTGTCCAACGTGGTCGTGGGACGCGTGGAGGACGTGCATCGCATTGAGACGCGCCACGGGCCCGTACAGGTCGCCACCGTGCCCTATCCGGTCCGCCAGCGGCTCCTGGCCCACGACGAGTACCGGGGCCTCTCCATCGAGCAGTTGGACCGGGAACTCGAGCGCACCGTCATCGAGAACATCGCCGCGATGGCGCAGGGGCTGGATCCGGACGTGCCCTCTGTGCTGGCCGCGCACCTGAGCGTCTCCGGCGCGACCTTCGGCTCTGAGCGCAGCGTGATGATCGGGCGGGACGCGGTCATTCAGTTGTCTGCCCTCGCGGATCCGGCCTGGGACTACGTCGCCCTGGGCCACATCCACAAGCACCAGAGCCTCAACGGTGGGAATCATCCGCCCGTGGTCTACGCGGGCAGCCTGGAGCGAATCGACTTTGGCGAGGAGGGGCAGGCGAAGGGCTTCTGCTGGGTGGAACTGGCGCGCGGGGAGACGGTGTGGCGCTTCGTCGAGCTGGACGCCCGCCCTTTCGTCACTGTGCGTGTCGACGTGCGGGATGCCCTCGATCCGCTGATCGCGTTGCAGCAGGCGGTTGCCGCCCACGATCTGCAGGATGCCGTGGTGCGCCTGGTCCTGCGCCTGCGGGCGGAGCAAGAAGAGCTCGTGCGCGACCGTGACGTGCGGGGTTTGCTGGCCGATGCGTATTTCATCGCGGGCATCAACCGGGAGGTCGATCGCGAGGCACGCGTGCGACTGGGCAGCCTAGCGCCGGAGGAGATGACGGACCGGGAACTGCTGGCGAAGTACCTGGAGACGGCGGGCGTGGAGCCGGAGCGGGCCGATGTGCTGCTGGAGTACGCTGAGGCCATCTTCCATCCGGCGGCGGAGGAGTGAGGAGGCTGTATGCCCACAATTCGTTGCTGCATCCTGGGTGCCACCGGCTTCATCGGCGGCCAGATCGCCCGCGCAGCCGCCGCCCGGGGATGGCAGGTGCGCGGGCTGCGCCGCCGCCCGGAGGCCGTGGGTGCTGTTGGCGACCTGGACGTCGAGTGGGTGTCTGGTGATCTGGCCGACCCGGCCTCGCTGGTGACCGCGATGCGCGGCTTCCCGCTTGTCTTCCACGCGGCGGGTTACTACCCCCACCTTGCCCGCGACGTCCGGGAGGCGGTGCGCCATGGCGTGGCTGGCATACGCAACGTGCTGTTGGCCGCGAGCGCGGCCGGAGTCAAGCGGCTCGTCTACACCAGCGCGCTCACCACAGTCGGGCCGCCTTCAGATTCGAGCCGGCTGGCCAACGAGAGCGATCTGTACACCCCCGGCTCTGTTCCCCTGCCCTACTTCGAGGTCAAGTGGGCCATGGAGATGGAGGCCACGCGAGCCTGCGCTCAGGGGCTGCCGGTCGTACTCGTCCTGCCCACCGTCGTCTTCGGGCCGGGCGACGTCAAGCCGACCTCTGGGAAGCTGCTGCTCATGGCGGCCCAAGGGCGTGTCCCGGGTGTCATCGAGGGTGCGGTCAACGTCGTGGATGCGCGAGACGTGGCGGCAGGCCACATCGCCGCCGCCGAGCGTGGCCTGCCGGGCCAGCGCTACATCCTGGGCGGACACAACTTGAGCCTGCGTGAACTACTCACCACCATCGCGGAAGCCGCCGGACGGCAGCCTCCGCGTGGCTCACTGCCCCTGTGGTTGGTGCAGGCTGTGGCCGAGGCGGGGAGCTGGCTGGGTGTGTCTGGCCTGCATCACCTGCGGGCCATCCGCCATTGGCAGCCCCTCGATGCCACACGCGCGCGGAAGGAGTTGGGGCTTGCCGATCCCATCCCCTTCGAGCAAACCTGTCACGACGCGCTGGCGTGGTTCCGCGAGCGCGGGACCCTAAAGGTTTCGGCGGATGGGGACGATCCGCACTCTTAGGGTCTACTGACGATCAGCTCCTGCCCAACTGCGAGCGCATAGGGCGGCGCCAACCCATTGAGCGCCGCCAGTTCCTCGACCGTTGTACCGAAGCGGCGGGCGATGGAGAAGAGTGTGTCGCCTGCTAGTACGACGTAGGTCTCTGCGCCGGCCGTCGGGTTGGCCGGGATGCGCAGCCTCTGCCCGGCGCTGATGGCGTGTGCATCGGTCAGGTTGTTGGCGGCGACGATGGCGTCCACGCTCGTGCCGTAGCGCAGGGCGATGCGGAACAGGTTTTCCCCCGCCTGTACGGTGTGGTAGACATCCGTCGTGGGGGCGGGGTTGCTCGGGACGGGGTAAGTCGGCATTGGGCTGGGTTCGGGCAAGCCCTCGCCGGTGCCCACGACGACCAGCCCATCCACCAGCCTTGGCGCTGGCAAGAGCTGGTCCTCGGGGCCACGCAGGTAGGCGACCCCCAGGCTCAGCGGGCTGCCTCCATCGGCCAGCGCGCGCGCTATCATCGAGGCCACCATGCCGCTCCCGCTCACCGGATTGCCCGGAGCCTGCGCCGCGTGGTACGAGATCAGCCCGGCGTTATCGTCGACCTCGTTCTGTATCACATTCGTCGGCATGGGGATGATGCCGGCGCCAACTTGCACGCCTGCCATCTCCGGGTTGGTGTCCTCAATGCGCACGTACCGGGGGTCGAATCCAACCTGCAATTCAATGCTCTGTAGTCCCTCCACGTTGTCGAGCCACACCTGTACGAGGCACGTTTCGCCGACGGCGAGGTTCACGACGGGTGGATCGATGCGCAGCACCGCCGGCCCCTGGACCGTGGGCGCTGCCGTCGGCGTGGGTTCGGGCGAGGGCGGGGGCTGCGTCCCCACGGGCAGAATGGTACCGACAAGCGTAGGGGTTGGTGTTGGCGACGGGGCGACGTAGAATGCAGGCGTCGCGGTCTCATCGTAGGTGAAGCGCATGCAGCCTGTCAACAGAAATGCGAGCACGAGCGATAGACGAGACACCTGGTTTCTGGGCAGGATTGACCGACCTGGTCGGGTGCGGTCGAGCTTGCCCGCGACGCGTTGACTGTGCTGTACCTGGTCTTGGCATGGCATGTTCGTCGCCTCCGTCATTCCTCACTGGCATTCATTTCATCACGGATATCACGTGTGGCAGTCAGCGCGCGGGTGACCTGGCGCCATTCCTCAAGGCTGAGCGTCTGAGCGCGCCGCCGAGGGTCCACGCCTGCCTTGTTCAAACAGGCCGTCACTTCTTCCGACTGCCGCCCGAGGCCGGCGGCCAGGGCGTTGTGGAGTTGTTTGCGGCGCTGGGCGAATCCAGCCCGCACAATGCGGAAGAAGGCGTCTGTGTCCGCTGCCGGTACGTCCGGCGCGCCATCGGAGTGGCGCCCATAGAGGTCTATCCGCACCACGGCCGACGTCACGCCGGGCGAGGGATAGAAACTCCCGGGTTTGATGCGAAACAGCAGCCGCGGGCTCCCATAATACTGCACGCTCACGGCCAGCAAGCTCATCTGCCCTGGCTGCGCCACGATGCGCTCCGCCACCTCCCGCTGCACCGTGACCACCATCCGCCGAGGCCTGGGCCGGGCCTCCAACAGGTGGCGCAGTATGGCCGAGGTGATGTAGTAGGGCAGGTTGGCAACGACTGTGTATTGGAGGTTGGAAGTTGGAGGTTGGAAGTTGGAGGTTGGAGGGAAGAGGGTCTGGGGTTCCAGTTCCAGGATGTCTCCCTGGATCAGCGTGACGTTCTCCATGCCGGCCAGCTCGCTTTCCAGCACGGGCACCAGGCGCTGATCCAACTCGACGGCGACCACGTGCCCGGCGCTCTGCGCCAGGCGCTTCGTCAACGTTCCCAGGCCAGCACCGACCTCCAACACGACATCCTCGCGCGCCAGCTCTGCGGCGGCGACGATCTTCTCGATCGCGGCCTGATCCACGAGGAAGTTCTGCCCCAGTCCCTTGCTGGGGCGGAGGTCCCATTGCTCCAGAAGCCTGCGTGCGCTCACCTGAGATCGGCCTGGCCGGTTCACCTGCTATGGTCCGAGCAGATAGTTGATTTCATAGGGAGCTGGTACAGGGGTCAACAGGTACACGTCCACCCAGCGGTACCAGAGCACGAGGTTATCGTCATCGTATCCCAGGTCAATCCGGCGTCCCTTGATCCCGCCGCCCGTGTCACCGGCCGTGCCGATACCATAGTTGGGCACGTAGACCTGGCTGTATAGGTTGATCACGCGGGGATCCACGGCGACGATGCCATGCTTCATCTTCATCCCCGTGGCTGTGCGTCCGTACCAGGGGCTGGTCTTGGGCGTGCCGGCGGTGCCAGCAGAATAGGAAGTCGCCAGCATGCGAATCGTGCGCCAGTACTCAACCGGCCCCGAGGGTGTATCAACCGTGCGGACGATGGTCTTGGTCCCATATCCATATATCTTCGCCTGGGGTGCCACGGCAATGTATTCCCTGTCCAACACCCGCGAGACCTCGTTCCCGTCCTCATACCGTATGCGGTAGCGCCGTTCCAGGATACCGCGTTGCCCCTCCTGCAGCACCCGGTCATAGTCAATCTCCAGGTCTGGATCGGGCTGCCATACGGTCTCAAAGGGGATTGGATCCTGTTCAATGAGAAAGCGCTCGGACACACGCACCACCCGGATGGCCGCATCGTCCCCAAGAGGCGCGTCGAGTGGGGGGATCGTGTAGTCCTGGCCTGTGAGGATCACGCCGAGGTCGGCCAGCACCTCGTCCACTCGCTGCCGATGCGTGCGCGTGCGAAGCGTGCGTCCGTCCACCTGTATCGTCACTGGGATGGAGCGCTCAACCCGGACGTGCAGGCCCTCTGACAAAGCCTCGCCCAGGCCTGGCTCGACGCCGTCGGCCAGATACAGCGTTAACCCGGCTCGACGCAGCGCTTCACCGACAGAGGGGGCGGTTGTGTAGAGCGTCGTCGCCTGGCCGTCTTCGTGCAACACGAAGGGGACGGCACGGTGGACTGTGATCTCAACCGGATTCGACGCAGCCTCGTTGGAACTTCGGGGAAGTGGGCTGGCAAGTGCGCGTTTTTCCGATCCGTCTGTCGAACTGCCTGCGGCATGCTCGCCGATGACCGCAAGGTCGCCGGACGCGGCCGACATCGACCGCGGACGGTCGGGCAGGGATCGCCCGGAATCTTGCATCCGCTGCATCCCTGCCGGCATGACGTCCGCCTTGACCTCCACCTCATCGTACGGCCCCACCGAGACCCTCGCCTCCTGCAGGATCGCCTCGATGGACGTTGCATGGGTTCTCAGCGAGACACGGTGTCCGTCGGCGTTGATGGTCACCGGGCGCGCGCGGCGCACCTGTACCATCAGCCCAGACTCAAGTGGCGCGTCCAGTGCGGGAGTGACGATATCCTCGGGGGCAAGGGTGAGACCGGCATCCATCAACAACGCGCCCACGGTCTCCTGGTGGGTGTCCACGGGGGTCACCTGACCGTCTATCATCAGTGTGACGGGCGTCAGCGTCGCCCGGTAGCCGGCCACAACCGCACCAACGACGAGCAACAGGCCGGCGAGAGATCCGATGAATCGGAGGAATCCGCGGCCTTGCGGCGAACTCGCGCCGGTGTTGTGGCGTATGTGCGCGCTTTCTGTTGAGGCGGTTGCAGTTCTCTCCATACGGCTCCAGGCGCCACCAAGCACACCATAGCACGAAAAGTGCCATTCCGATGGCGCACTACTGTCCATC
>CAZYSK010000002.1:125163-130844 GCA_964649415.1 uncultured Anaerolineales bacterium | reverse complement strand
AAGAGGCGTCATTCCGATGGCGCACACCTGTTCATCAAGAGGCGTCATTCCGATGGCGCACACCTGTTCATCAAGAGGCGTCATTCCGATGACGCGCACTATGGGTAAGGGAGGTAGCATCCCCGCCACCTCCCCCGGCGAATGGTCGTGCAGCCCCCGTCGAGTCGCCCTTCCTGGCTTACCAGAGCCAACCGGCTCCGACCAGGCACCCCCACGACGCCCAGAAGGGACTCCTTACCGCTGCTTCCTCCCGGATCTGACGGAGTTCGGAGGCTCCTGCCGCGCAGGACCCAGTCTTCAGCACCGCTTGACGCCAGCAGTATCAAGTGGTCCGATCCTCGGGGGGCGTTCGACCCCGCTATGGCGGATTGCGGGTACAGGGCACCGCCAGCTCCCCGTCTAGCACGACCGGTGTCATGCTACCGTAGAGAGGGCGAAATGTCAAACGGCGTGCCATCGGAATGGCGCCTTCCTCCCAATGCACCGAGGCACCTGGGTTTGCACATCATGCATCATCTGTCGGTGGTCTCGGGCCTCGGTGTGGTTTTGGCCTGGCTTGGGTTATGTGATAAAATGGCCGCAGGAGGGTAGAAATGCCGATTCGCGTGCTGCCAGAGGATGTCGCCTCCCAGATCGCCGCCGGCGAGGTCGTGGAGCGCCCCGCATCTGTGGTCAAGGAACTGGTCGAAAACTGCATAGATGCCGGTGCCCGTGACGTGCGGGTGGAGGCACAGTCCGGCGGCAGGCAGTTGATCCGCGTCACCGACGATGGATGCGGTGTGCCATCCGATGAGGTGGAGTTGGCTTTCCATCGCCACTCGACGAGCAAGCTCACGACGGCCAACGACCTGGCGCACATCCGCACACTGGGGTTTCGAGGGGAAGCGTTGGCCTCCATCGCCGCCGTCAGCCGGGTGACTTTCGTCACACGGGTGGCTGGCGAGCCGGTAGGGAAGCTGGTGCGGTTGGAAGGGGGCCGGGTGGTGAACCGCCAGGAGAGTGGTCGCCCACCAGGAACGGCGGTGACCGTGGAGGATCTGTTCTTCAACGTACCGGCCCGCCGCAAATTCCTGCGCACGCCTCGAACCGAGCGGAGGCACATTGACGCCTGGCTGACCCGCTACGCGATGGCCTACCCGGAGCTGCGCATCACGCTGAGCCACGATGGACGGGTTGTCTTCCAATCGCCTGGTAGCGCCAGCCTGCGCGACGTGCTGATCGCGGTCTATGGACTGGAGATCGGCGCCGCTCTCCTTGAGATCGTCCCTGGAACGCAGCCGACGTCGACCGCGGACGGTGCCGACCGCAGACGGTCGGTGGCAGACGGTCGAGATCAATGTCCGCCCCATCAGTCCTCGGCTGCAGGCAACGGAGACGCGGCCTCTGGCATTCAAGTGGCAGGTTTCGTCAGCCCTCCCTCACTGCACCGGGCCAATCGCGGGTACATCACCCTCTTCGTCAACGGACGGTGGGTGCGCGACGCCCGCCTGACGTATGCCGTCGTCCAGGCTTACCATACGTTGCTTCCCAGTGGGCGCTATCCCCTCGCGGTCGTGATGGTGCACATGCCGCCCGAGGATGTGGACGTTAACGTGCACCCGGCCAAGGCGGAGGTGCGTTTCCGCGATGGGGATGTGGTGTTCCGTGCAGTGCAGAGAGCGGTGCGGCACACGTTGCTCAACAAATCTCCGGTACCCATCGCCACCCGTCCGCCGGCTGCCCTCTCGCCAGGGGGGTCCGGCCAGCCGTGGGCAATGCGCATGAGCGGGCAGAGAGAGGCGCGGCTCGAACGGCTGACCGGCCTGGGGTCACAGTCGCCCGGGGAGCAGTTGCGGTTTGAACAGGTGGCGGCGAGCAGGAGGCCGGAGGCAGGGGGCAGGGCGGAGGGACTCCCACCCCTGCGGGTGGTTGGTCAGGTGGGCACGACCTACATTGTGGCCGAGGGGCCAGAGGGCATATACTTGATCGATCAGCACGCGGCTCACGAGCGCGTGTTGTTCGAACGTCTGCTGGCGCAGCGAGAGAAAGCGGCCGTGGCGTCGCAGACCTTGCTGGAACCGGCACCCGTGGAGTTGGCACCAGAGGCGGAGAGCCTGATCGAGGAACACCTGGAGTTACTCAGCGGCCTGGGCTTCCAGGTGGAGCCCTTCGGTGGGACGACGATGCTGGTGCGGGCTGTCCCGGCGATCGTGGCTGACGCGGCCCCGCGCCAGATATTGGAGGACGTGGCGGCAGCGCTAGAGGTGGGAGATGTGCCGCTGGCGGGCACGCTCGAGGGGGCTGTGGCCCTTCAGGTCTGCAAGCGAGCCGCGATCAAGGCCGGGCAGGTGATGGCACAGGCGGAGATGGAGGAGTTGGTGCGGACGCTGGAGCAATGTGCCAGCCCGCGCACGTGCCCCCACGGACGGCCCACGATGATCCACCTGAGTGTGGAGCAACTGGCGCGCCAGTTCGGACGGTGAAGCGGAAGAGGCAAGAGGCAGGAAGCACCAGGACTGAGCCGGTACGGTGTGCGATTGGTCCTAGCGAAATAGGAACCACTCCGCGATCGGTTGGCCCCACAGGAGCGTGATCATCGCGCCCGCGATGAGGAACGGACCGTAGGGGATATAGTCGTGCAGGCTTCGCACACGGGTGATCAGCAGGATTAGGCTGATCACCGCCCCAATGAGGATGGTCAGCAGCAGGGCTTCAATCACCCACGGGAAGCCGGTGATCAGCCCGACAAACGCCGCCAGCTTGACGTCACCACCTCCCATGGCCCCACTGCCGAAGACCACATTCCCGAACCACGCTGCCCCAAGGAAGAAGACAAAGCCTATCACTCCGCCAGCCAGCGCACTCCACCACCTCATCCCGGGCGTGAAGAAGCCGGCGACGAGCGCGAGCAGGATGGCCGGATAGGTCACCGAGTTCAGGATCAGCCTGCGCTCAATGTCGGTGATGAGGATGAGGGCCAGGATAGCGGTGTACAGAAGGTAGAGGATCAGCCGGATCGACGGGCCAAGCGCGATCCAGAGGTAGGCGTATGTCACCGCCATGCCGGCTTCGATCAACAGATGACGCAGCCCAATTGCAGCGCCGCACGAGGGGCATCTGGTTCGCCGAAGCAGGTAGGCGGGCAGCGCAAGCCACTGCCACCAGGGACGCCCTTGCCCGCAGCGAGGGCAGTAGGGACTCAAGTATGGACGCGCAGATGGACGCGCGTCCAACGTCTGCCCTGTCCGCGCCGGACGAGCGGGGTTGGTAGGGCTGGTCTGGCGCATCGATCGGGACACGGCCAGCGCGGGCAGCGCAGAGCCCAGATGGTTGACCAAGCCGCCGACGACAAAACCAAGAAACCCAAACAGGATTGACATCGAAGGGCATTATAGGCAACAAGTGAGCAAATGGCAAATCCCGGTCATTTCTCGATCGCCGCCTTTGCCGGTGGGGGTGGGAAGAGACCGTTGACCAGGGCCTCGATGGCCGCTTGATCGGGAAGCAATACCTGGGCACCTCCGGGCGTGGTCCAGTCCCGTGTGCAGTTCTGATCGATGGTGGCGGTGACGATCCCATCGGCAGGGATGCGATTGGCACCCACGGCCAGGTCCACAACCTCCCCCAGCGTGAGATCAGTTTCGATCGTGGTCTGGAGCGTGGTCCAGAGTTGCGGGGATTGCTTGATCAGGTCTGGCAGCAGGTCGAGCTGCGTGACGCGGTCACGTACGGCAAGCATCAATTGCTGCTGGCGCGCGGCGCGGTCGAAATCGCTGCCCGGAGTGGCACGGGTGCGGGCGTACCTGAGGGCGGTCGCTCCGTCTATGTTTTGCTCTCCGGCGGGGAGGTAGAAGGGGTCATATCCCGCGTCGTCGTCCGGGTACGTCGGATCGGAGATGGCGTAGGGTACATCCACGTCCACACCGCCAATGGCGTCGACAAGCGTGACGAAGGCGTGGAAGTCGAGCAGGGCCGCGTGGTGGACCGGGATGCCGAGCGTGGCGGAGATGGTCTCGCGTGCCAAGATCAGGCCGCCGGTCCCGTCCTGCTCGCCAAGCGCATAGGCGGTGTTGACGCGCGCATCCCCGTGTCCGGGGATCTCAACCCAGAGATCGCGGGGGATGGAAAGGACCGCGATGCGACCGGCACTTGGGTCGAGGTGGACGAGCATCAGCGCATCGGTGTTGTCGCTGCTGTCGTTCAGCCCTCGTCTGTCGGTGCCCAGGAGGAGCAAGGTGCTCGCCTCGGAGTGGGTTTGCCGCTTGGGCACCGGCGTGGGCTGTGTCTTGAAAAAGGTGGGGAGTGGGCGATAGATGGTCGGCGTGGGTGGGACCGGGGTGACGGCAGCCGGTCGGCAGGCTGTCAGCACCGACACGGCCAGCGTCAGAATGGCCCATCCAGCGTTTCGGGCGGCTCTCCGGCCGCGCTTTTCGATAGAGATGTTCACTTAGGCTTACCCTCCAACAGATGCTCCATCAGACCTTTGATTTCTTCCTCCTGAGGCAACAGCACGTACTCGCCGGCAGGGGTGGTGTAGGACACGACGCAGCACTCATCCAGCGCCGCCGCTGTGACATCGTCCGCTGAGAGATCGGCCGCCAGAAGCGCCAGGTCGATCACGTCGCTCAGGGAGAGGTCCGTCTCAAGACCACCCGCGACGCTCGACCACAGGGTGGGGGCCTGGGCGATGAGATCAGGCAGCAGGCCAAGGCGCGTCACCCGCTCGTGCGCCGCCAGAACGAGCTGTCGCTGGCGAAACGTGCGGTCGAAGCCGGGGGCCGGAACGACGCGCGTACGGGCATAACGCAGGGCCATTGCGCCCTCGAAGTGCTGTGCACCGGCGGGGACAGAGAACAGCACGTGGCCTCCGTCGCCGTCCGGGAAGGCCGGATCTTCGATAGGATGAGGTACCTCGACGTCCACGCCCCCAACGGCGTCAACCAGCGCGACGAAACCGCTGAAACGCACGAGGGCGGTGTGCTGTATGGGCAGGCCCAGCGTGTCCGAAATGGCGTCCCGGGCCAATGCCAGGCCGTTGGTGTCCTCGTCTCGCTGGCCCACGCCATAGATGCTGCCGGCGCACACTTGTCCGTGGTCGGGCAGCGTTACGTATAGCTCCTGGGGCACGGAAAGCAAGAAAGCCCGCTGAGTTTCGGCGTCCAGGTACAGCAGCATGAGCATATCGATCTCGACAGAAGCAGCGGACGCACGATCAACGTCCGCGGACGCAGCCGACGTCGACCGCGGACGGTCGGGCTCCCCGTCTGCGCCGAGGATCAGCACAGAGATGGGGCCTGCCAGGGAATCGGGGTGCGGGCGAGGCAGCGGACCGGGCGCAGCCGACGGGCTGGCGGGCGGTCTGGGGCTTGGGGACGGCGTGGCCTTGGCCGACGGAGGCCCTGTGACGGCAAAGGTATGGATCAGCCCGGCGAGCCCGACGACGGCGATGGCCACGACTGCCAGCGTCGCCACGTGGCGCAGACGTGCGTAGAAGAGCGGCCCGCTGCGTCTCGGGCGCTCTCCCTTCCAGCGCAGGGCTACGGCATCCCACGAACTGGCCGGGTTGGCAGGGACCTGCTGCCCCACGGTGCAGAGCGTGGCCCTCAGGTCGGCTGCCGTCCGGGCCAGCCGCTCCAGGCGCGCCCGGCACGCGGGACAGACGGACAGGTGGGCCTCCACTTGCGCGCGATGCTTGTCCAATG
>CAZYSK010000002.1:113556-125063 GCA_964649415.1 uncultured Anaerolineales bacterium | reverse complement strand
CGCCATCGGAATGGCGCGGTTTGATGGGTAAAGGGGCGCCATCGGAATGGCGCGGTTTGATGGGTAAAGGGGCGCCATCGGAATGGCGCGGCCCGATGGGTGGGGGGGCGCCATCGGAGTGAGCCGCTGCGCTTTCCTGTGCAGTCGAATCGCGCCGTCCGATCTGTGATTGGGCGGTGCCTTCCAGGTATGCCAGTAGTTGGTGGTCGCTCAGATGCTTGTTCACGATACATCCCTCACACGGCAGTCGTGTACATTGGTCGCGCTTCCGTGGCAGCCCGGCTCGGCGTGCGCCTCGCGCTTCAGCAGGCGGGTCAGGGCTCGGTGGCCGTAGACGACGCGTGACTTGGCGGTGCTGATCGGGCAGCCGAGGGCCTGGGCCATCTCGGGGTACGAGAGCTCCCCGAAGTAGCGCAGGATCAACGCCTGGCGTGATTTACGCGGCAACTGCCGCAGTGCGTCCCACAGCACCTGTTGCGTCCCTATCAGTTCAAGCGCGACGTCTGGTTGGTGGCCGGGCGTCTCGTCCCTGGGCTCAGCGCCGGTCTCCGCCATCTCCTGCAGCGAGAGCCATCTGAACCGTCGCCGTCGATGCAAGTCCCGACAGCGGCTGGTGACGATGACCTTGAGCCAGGTGGCGAAGGAGGCCCGTTCTGGGTCGTACCGATCCAGGCGCTGGAAGGCGTAGATGAAAGCATCCTGCGTCGCGTCTTCGGCGTCCTGCAGGTTTTGCGTGAGCATGTAGGCCAGCCGTAGGGTGGGCGGGTAGTGTAGCTCGTGTAGCCTACAGGCTGCGACTTCATCGCCTGCCAGCACACGCTCAATTAGATTCGAGAGCATCGGGTCGCTTGTGGCCAATGTTGTTTTGTGCTGCGCCATCGGAATGGCGCCTTTCTAGTGATGAATGTGCGCCATCGGAATGGCGCCTCTTGACGGTTGAATGTGCGCCATCGGAATGGCGTCTTTCGATGGACAATGGTTCCCGTACCTTGGCGATGCCCTGCGACCTGCATGTCTTATACGCAGGAAAGGGGGCAAGAGTCTGGTTTTGTCGGTGAGGGCGAACTGGCGCGTTCCGCCGGCTCGGACTGGACACCTGTCAGCGCCAATCGATGGAGATGGTCGAGGGCACCGGGACGAGAGAGTCTATGTGGACGGGCTCCGCAGGTCCAGTGGCCGTCTCCAACCACAGCCCCGTGGAGAAGCCACCGTCCAGGTTGAGCGCTACGTCCAGGTTGAGGTCAGAGTCCGCCAGGACGCGTGCCAGTGCATGAAGGCTCAGGTAGCCGCGCGGGGCGACGATGATCAGGATCCGGCCCTGATGGTCCTGTGCTATGACAGTGCGACGGGCAGGCCGGCCGTCGTCTGCATCGGCCGGAAAACCCATCACGCCACCTGGCTTGATCAGGACCGGGAATGATTGCAGCGCTTCACTCAGCGGCTCCGAGGGATCATAGGGCCAGGTCTTGAGCCAGCGCACGCTCACCTGTCCGTCGGCCCTGACGGCGAAAAGCCCTGCGAAATCCCCGAAGGGCATACCCCAGTCTTGCCCGTTGCTGACCAGGAGTCCTGCTGTCTCGTTCTCAGGCGTGAAGTAGCCGCCGTTGACCACCAGGAATGACTGGAGTCGCTCTGCCCACACGCTGACCGAGCTGGGTGTGCCGGGGTCGTAGTGAACGCGGAAGGACACGGCGGCCGGCTCCATGCGGACGATCACCAATCGTTCGTCGCCCGTGTCCACCTCCACCCGCACCTGACGCAGTTCGGCGGCCTGCCGGAGCGGCTGCCATCCCGTATCGGGCGGCTCGGGGGTAGGGGACGGCGCGGCCACTGTTCGTGCGTCCGGTGGCGTCGACACCAGCCACGGCGTGGGAGAACGTGAACACGTTGGGGTGGGGGCCGCAGTCGGGACGGGCGTGGGAGATGGGAGTGTCGCAACACAGCCTGACGCCAGCAGCAAGACCAGGCCCAGGCAGAGATTGCGGACGTTGACCCCGACCGTCTGCCACCGACCGTCTGCGGTCGGCACGGTCCGCGGTCGACGTCGGCTGCATCCGCGGACATCGATCAAGCGTCTGCTCATGACAAACCAGGCCCTTGGCCACTCCATTCTGATGGCGCACCATCAGAATGGAGCGCCATCGCACGAAGAACCTGGTTTCTCCCGGCCCTGCGTCCGACAACCCGCATCACCTGTGCCGTTCGCTAGCCGTGGTCACCGTCAGTTGCCTGTGGACTCCTCGGCCGCGATGCGTTGCACGCATTCCGCCAGTTCCTGAAGCCGCTGTGATTCCACCGAGAGTCCGCGGGCACGCCGCATGTGTTCGAATGCCTGGTTGTATAGCTGGGCGGCGTGCTCCCATTCGTGGGTGAACTCCGCGATGCGGGCCGCCTGTTCCAATGCCATAGCCGCCAGTTCCCACTTGCCCTCATCTGCATACTGGGAAGCCGCCTTCTCCAGGTCAACGGGGCGCTGCTTGGGCAGCCGAGCCTTTGGCTCTCCCAAGACACGCTCGATGGTCGGCAACAGCAGATCGTACCAGTTTGACTTGGGAAGATATTCGTAGAAGTCCAACTGAGCGGCGCGTGCCTCCGTCTCGAGTGAGGCATAGCCGGTGAACATGATCACGCGCAAATCGGGCTGCAACTGGCGCAGCATGGCGGCTACCTGGAATCCGTCCATTTCGGGCATCTTCATGTCCAGCAGGGCCACCTGGCAAGGGGCTCCCCTTGCCTGCTCGACGGCCTCGCGGGCGCTACTGGCCGTCAGGACCGTGTATTTGGCCTGCTCTAGATAGCTCTCCAGGCTTTCGAGCGCGAGTAGATCATCATCCATCACCAGTATTGTTGCTGGCATCGTACTGACCTCCTAAGAAATCTATAGTATCCTAGCGGAATTGACACCATGGGAGACGTTCCCGGATCGGATGGGCAGATGGATCGTGACCCTGGTTCCCTGGCCCACGGTGCCGGCCAGCTCAATGTGGCCGCCGTGGTTCTCGATGTTCTTGCGGGCAACGTACAGCCCCAGTCCGCTGCCCTTTGTCCCGCTCCTCCAATCTGAAAACCCGATTCGGAAGACCTTGTTACGCATTTCCGGGGAAATGCCGACACCTGTGTCCTCGACGTCGACCACCACCCACTCACCTGCCTCCTGGCGCGTGTGCAACGTCAGTGTACCGCCGTCAGGCATAGCCCGCCCGGCATTGGTCAGCAGGTTGTGAAAGGCTCGCTCCAACTGGGCGCGGCTGCCGTGTATTGGGGGGATGTCTTGGCCCCATTCACGCTCAATCGTCACGTCCGGGTTGCCGTAATGAAACTCCTGCGCCAGCCGCTCCAACATGCGATGGAGATCCAGCGTCTCCCATCGCCAGGTCTCCTGACTGTCCAAGGCCACGGCCACGTGGCCCAGGTCGTCGGCCAACCGCTTGATACGGGCCAAGATCTGCTGAATGACCTCGATCGACCGGTGCCCTTCCGGGTCATCTGTCACCAACTTGGAGAGCGCCAGTACCCGCTGGGTGAGCACGAAGTAGGTCGTGCCGCCAATGTCGTGACCCACCTCACGCGCCAGGAGGCGCAGTTCGTCCTCTGCCTGCTGTTTTCGGCGGCGCAGTTCCTGCCACTCGAAACCTCGCTCGATGCGCACGATCCATTGGTCCAAGGGCTCGGACTTGTTGACGAAATCGTTCGCGCCCCCTCGCATGGCAGCGACGACGTTCTCATACAGGCCGTAAGCGCTGAGCATAATCACGTAGGTCTGCTCCAGCAAGTGCTGCGCGAGCATTGATTCCAGTACCTCCATGCCGTCCATTTCCGGCATGTTGATGTCCAGCAGCATCACGTCGCACGGATCTTGCTTCAGGCGAGATAGGGCCTCCTTCCCATTTGCTGAGGCCTCCACCTGCCAACCCTGCGCCACGAAACCAGGGTTGCTGAGAAAAGCGACAACCTCCTCCCGGAAGAACGGTTCATCGTCTACTACGAGGATCCTCTTCTGGTTCATGTTTTCCCTCTGTGGCCCTTCTACAGTGAAAGCTCGGGGCTCAGCTTTCGCTTGCCGGCAGCTTAAGTAGAAAACAGATTCCTGTGTCTTCAACCTTCCAGGTGAGCGTACCTCCGTACTGGCTCTCCGTCGTCTCTTGGGCCAGTGCCCATTCGAAGTGAAGAGGCGATAGCTTCTCGGTCTCGCCGGCACTCGATTCGAGGATGGCAATCACCCTCTTGGCTGCCGGGGCTTCAGGCGCGCGGCTCTCTGTCCGCACCCATCGACCGTCGGGTGACAGCGAAGTTCGTATCTCCATGAGACCGCCGTTCGATCCCAAGGTTTCCATCGTCAGAGTTAGGATGGTGGCCAAGACGCCGAACAGCTCGTTGGGCTCGATGAGCAGCGGTGGCAGGTCGCCGTAGTTCACGTGCACCTCCACACACCGTTTCTGCCGTTCCGCCGCCAGCCAGATCAGAACCTCGCGCACGATGTCGTTCCACTGCGTGGTCGTGCGGACGAAACCGATGCGCTGTGAGCACTTGAGCAGATCCAGGAGCTTGCTGCTGACCTCGTCCAAGCTGGTGTCTATGATGTCCAGCCGCCGCAGGAAACGTGCACTCCGATCGTGGTCTGGTACACCGCTCTCACCTTCTGCCGACGGCGTGCTGGCAGGCCGCGGACGTTGGTCGTGCGTCCGCGGACGTTGATCGTGCTTTGGTATGTGCTTGGCACGAACCGCGCCTTCCCGGCCGGGTGCGTCCGCCATATTGTTGCGCAGGTTCGTGGCCGCCAGGCGTGCCACGGCCAAGGGGTTTGCAGTCTCGTGGAGTATTCGCTGCGCCAGCGTGCCGAAAGAGGCGACTCGCTGCATCCGCATCGTGGTCACGCTTACGTCGCTGAGGGTCTTCAGGTAACGAGCACCCTCCAACACGCCGCCAATGGCTGTAGAGAGCAGGCGCAGATACCCTTCGTCGTCGTCGGTGAACCAATCGCGGTGGCCGGGAGCGCTGGGGACCTTGTTGACCAACTCGAGGGTGCCAAGGACCTCGTTGCCCAATTGGAGGGGAACGCCCACGTAGGAGCGATAGACGCCAGAGGGCAGATGGCGGGCGACCTCCGCCACGTGAGGATCATCCCACTCCTCCGCTGCAGCGGGATCCCGTATCTGAATGCACGTCTCATTGGCCAGGATGTGGCCGGTCAACCCCTCGCCTATCATATAGGTCACTTTCCCGACCAACGATTCAGGAGTCCCACTCCCGGCCCGCAGGGCCAGCTTGTGAATGTCCTCCTCGGTTCGCAGGTAGATGAGACAAGCCTCGGTGCGGAAACCAGACCGAACCCGGTCCGCCACAGCCGGCAGCATCTCATCCACGGAGTGTCGCGGGTCCAACTCACTGCTAATGGCCAACAGCAACCGGAAGTAGCGCGCTTGACGCTTCTCGCGCTCGTAGCGAACGGAGTTCTCAATGGCGATGTTAACCATCGCGGCGACCTGGCACAACAGTGCTTCATCACTCTCGTCGAATGTCTCTCCCTCAGCCTTGCCCGAGACCCGCAGCACGCCCAGCACGATCGCACCGTCTCGGGATAGGATGGGCACACCCAGGTAGGCCAGGCCGGACTTGGCGCTGATCTCGGAGTATTTCCTGCTCCACGTCAGGTCCTTGGCGATGCGCTGCAGTTCTTGCTCGTCCATGGGGTTGGTGATGCGCAGCGGTGCGCCGTTTTCGGCGATCCAGCCGGTCAACCCCTCACCGAGCCTGTACGCTATCCGTTCAGTGGGCATTCCTTCCAGGATGCCGGTCGTGCCGCGCAGGACATAGGTGCCGGTGATGTCGTCACGCAGGAAGATCGAGGAACCCCCAGCGCCGAGCCGGTCGCGCGCATAGCACACGACCAACTCCATCAGCCGGTCGCGGTTCAACTCGCCGTAGATCTCCAGTAGCTCTTGATCGAATCCAGGTGTTTGGCTCATCGCTTCACAATCCAGCAGATCAGCAAATCGAGAAATCGGCCTCGGTTCATGCGCCTAATGCCAGGGCAGAATATGCTGGTTGGCGTAGAACAGCGGGAGCAGTGTGATGCCTAGGATATTCTGCAGCTTGATCAGAATATGCAGCGATGGCCCGGCAGTGTCCTTGAGCGGATCGCCGAAGGTATCACCAATCACCCCCGCCCTGTGGGGTTCGGACCCTTTGCCGCCCAAGTGGCCTTCCTCGACGTACTTCTTGGCGTTGTCCCACGCACCGCCCGCGTTGAACATGAATATGGCCAAAGTCGCCCCGACGATCTTCACCCCGATGAGATAGAACGCCAGTGCCCACGGTCCCATTAGAAAGCCTACTGCGACGGGGAAAGCTACCCCGACCAACGTCGGCGCGACCATCTCCCGCAGCGCGCGGCGCGTCCCGATATCCACGCAGCGTGAGTATTCGGGCGCTGCCTGCCCAGACAGGAGCCCCGGGATCTCACGGAACTGCCGTCGCACCTCATCCACCATGCAGAACGCTGTCCGGCCCACTGCTTTCATCGCCTGTGAACTGAACAGGAAGGGGACTGTTGCGCCGATCATCAACGCGGCGATGTTCAGCGGATGTGCCAGGTTGAGGCCACGCACGATCTGCAGGGCAGCTCCCTCTGGGTTGGCGCCGTCCAGCGTGATGACCCTGGCCAGGCTGCCGCTGCTTGCCTGGGCCAACTCAGCAGCGCTGAGAAGGTATGCAAATAGGATGACGACGCTGGTCATCAGCGCGCACGACATGCCGTATCCCTTGGTAATGGCTTTGGTCATGTTGCCCACTGCGTCCAGCTTATCCCCCGTGTGGCGCACCTGTGGACCCAGCCCGGCCATTTCGGCAATGCCGCTGGCGTTGTCGACGATGGGGCCGAACGCATCGGCCGCCATGATGATGCCCTTCATCTCGGTCATACCCAGTGTCGCCGCGGTGATGCCCAGGATGCCGGGGAGGCCGCCTCCCATGACGTAGAAGGCAAGCACGTTCACCATCGCTACGAGGATGATCATGATCACCGAGCTCTCCATCCCCCAGGCGAAGCCGTAGATCAGATTGACGGCGATACCGCTCATCCCGCCCCTGGCTATCTCTCTCACCGGTCTCTGAGCGATACCGGTGTAGAACTGCACGAGGAGCGAGACCAGGCCGGCGGTGATCAGGCCGAGCGTGAGGCAGTAGAACAGGCGGATGTCGTGCATCACGTGGGTGGCAAGGAAATAGTAGGACACGAAGGAGAATACAGCGGTTACGAGAAACCCCACGTTTGTTGAGAAGATCGGGCTGCGCTTCTCCGTCCCCCGCACGGCCAGCACGCCAAGGATGGCCCCGACGATTCCGATCATCCGACTGAGGAGGGGGAAAAGCAGCGCAGCCCAACCGTGCGTGGGCAGGAAAGTCAGGCCCACGATCATCGTCGCGATCAGATTGTCGGAACCAGATTCGAAAAGGTCCGCCCCTCGGCCAGCGACGTCCCCTACGTTGTCGCCGACCTGGTCAGCGATGACAGCGGCGTTGCGAGGATCGTCCTCCGGGATGCCTTGCTCCACCTTGCCCACCAGGTCGGCCGCGATATCCGCGCCCTTGGTGAAGATGCCGCCGCCCAACTGGGCAAACAAGGCAGAGAAGCTGGCCCCGAAACCGAAGCCAACGAGCAGATGGACGTTCTCCGGGCTGCCCCGCGTCACGCCAAAGAGGAGGGCCAGCGCATAGATGCCCAGCAGATCCAGGGCCACGATGGACAGCCCCATAACTCCTCCCCCGCGGAAGGCGATCAGCAGGGCCGGCGCCGCCGAAAAGCGCGCCGCAGCGGTGGTGCGCACGTTGGCCCGCACGGCTGCATTCATCCCTATGAAGACGGCCAGCAGAGAGAGCGCCGCGCCGGCGACGAAGCCCAACGCAACTTGCCAATTCCCTTCCGGCATGACAAGCAGCAGGATCACGGCCAAGACGAGCACAAAAGGTGCGATCGTGGCGAACTCTCGGCGCAGAAACGCGTTCGCCCCAAGCTGAATGTAGCGCGCGATTTCCTGCATCTGCCGGGTGCCTGCATCCTGTTTCCGTACCCAATTGCCAAGCACCACAACCATCACCAGAGCGAGGACAGCGACCGAAGGAACAGAGAGGTTCACAAACTGTGTCAATTGCATGGTTGCCTCAGGATATCTCCTTCGCCCGTCACCCTTGGGCGTGGGAATGTGCGCCATCGGAATGGCGCCTCTTGACGGCTGAATGTGCGCCATCGGAATGGCGCCTCTTGATGGCTGAACGGGCAGACCGAAGCACTTGTACAGGTCTCAGCGCAAGTAAGAATTCTACCCAGGCAGCGTGAAAAGTCAAATCTGAGTTCCACCTCCGCCTGACGAACTCAGGTCTTCGGGTGGTCACACGGTATTTGGCAAACAGCGCTCCCGGTGCTATACTATCGCATTGGTTCTACTCACTCAAGTGCAACCGCTGCCAGATGCGCGCATCATCGGCGCAACGACCTGCACGCTGCGATTGATCCCTGGCCACCATGACCACTTCCGTTGGCAATCCCAAGTGAGATGAGATGTCTGACGACGTAGTTGCGCATCTGAGGCAGAGTGCCCGGCACTGCCGGGCATTTCTCCACGCTCATGCAGCTCTCATTCAGCTCGTCGGAGTTGTGATCTGCATCCTTCCGTTGATCTTCCCTACCCACGTTGAGACGTGGATCATCTATGGAGCGCTTGGGGGCCTGGCGCTGATTCTGTGCGTCGGCTACTTCCTGGCGGGGCGATTCATTGTGCGTACGCCTGTGGATTTCTCTGTCTTGCTGCTCCTGCTGCTACTGCCGATAACGCTGTTGGTTACCTATGATCGCGCGCTCACTTCCCAGCACGTCTATAAGATCATCGGGAGTGTGGCCTTGTTCTACGGCGTCGTCGGTGTGCTTGACGAGGAGGCCTGGTTTGGCCTGAGTGCCCTGGCTATCTGTGTGCTCGGCACCGCCCTGGCGAGCCTTGTTCTTCTTGGCACGCAGTGGAGCACGGCCAAGGTGCCTTGGTTCCCACTGGACCTGTACCAACTGCTTCCGCGTCGGATTCACGCGTTCTGGAATCCCAGAGGATTCAACAGCAATATCGCCGGGGGCACGTTGGCCATGCTGTTGCCGGTGCCGATAGCCTATATGCTTTTTGGGCGTGGGCCGGTTGTTCGCCTGGGTGCTCTGCTGGAAGTCGGGATCGTGGGTTTCGTCCTGTTGCTCACACAGTCGCGTGGTGCAATGATCGCTCTGGCGGCGGGTGTCGCGATCATGTTGGTTGCTCGCAACCGGCGCTGGCTCGTCGTAATCGTGCTCGCGGTGGCCCTATGTGCGCTGGTCTTGCAGCTCGGTGGGGTGGATGGTCTTCTGTTCTCTGCGTCGGATGCCTCTGTTGAGAATGCCGTGCACAGTCTCGAGGGACGCGTGGAGCTGTGGTCGCGCGGGTGGATGATGCTGCAGGATTTCCCCTTCACCGGTATCGGGTTAGGCACTGTGGTTAGGGTCATGCCGGTGCTCTATCCAACCTTCGTGGTGCCCCCTGGAATCGAGCATATGCACAACTTATACCTGGAAGCTGGCGTGGACCTGGGATTTCCCGGTCTGATCGCCGTGCTGGCGTTCGTGCTGGGGTTACTGCACTTGTCCTGGAGTGCGGCGCGGCGCGCAATCGGCACCGGGCTGGAGCCGCTGGCGTTGGGCATGTTGGGAGTGCTCGTCGTTTTCGCCGTCCACGGCGTTAGCGACAATCTGACGTTCTATGCCCGGGGGCATTTCATCGCCTGGGCGCTGTTTGGCGTCGCTGTTGGGGTGGGAACACGTGTTGTCTGCGGCGGCGAGTATCCTGCCGTAGAAACGCCTTCTGCGTAGGCGTCACGTTCTATGTTTTCTTCGAGCAAGCCGGTGCGCCATCGGAATGGCGCCTCTTGATGGGCATGGAGAGTGTTGGGTCAAGGCACGCGGGGGCAACACGTCCCCGCTTGGCTGTTCTGTTGACCACGGTGTTGGCCCTGGTGGTCCGTTTGGTCTGGCTGGGCAGCAAGAGCCTGTGGGTTGACGAGGCAGACAGTTTCTATTTCGCGAGCCACACATTCCCTGACATCCTCCTTCGTCTGTGCGATCCTCATCCGCCTGCGTACTACGCTTTGTTGCGCCTATTCCTGGGGTTGGGACGAAGCGAGTTCTGGATCCGCCTGCCCTCTGCAATCGCGGGCGCGCTGGCGATTCCACTGCTATATCTCTTGGGACGGGAACTGAGCCTCGCTCTTGACGCGCCCCGGTTGAGCAGGCGTACGGCCGTCCTGGCCTCTTTGCTGTTGGCGGTAGCTCCGCTGCACGTATGGTATTCCCAGGAAGCGCGGATGTACGCCATGGTGACGACCCTGGGATTGTGCGCGGTGTACTTCGCGCTGCGTTTTGCCCTTCATCGGGAGGCAGTATGGGCCGTGGGCTACGTGTTGGCTGCCTCGGCTGCGCTGTACACCGATCAGACATCGGCTCTGCCGTTGCTGTTGGCAAACCTGGTGTGGGGCATGCTCTGGATTCACAGGTGCCAACCGCGGACCGGACGTGGCTGGTGGCAACTCGTGGCCTGGTCTGGTCTGCAGGTGGTCGTCGGCCTGGCGTTCTGGCTGTGGTGGTCCCACGCCCTGTTCCCCTCTCTGTTCAGGTCTGACACACTGTATCAATTGGCGATGCTCATGCTGGTTCTCCGCCGATTTGGGGTGTCGGTCAGCGTGGACGCGATCATGTTGGCCTTCGCCGCCGGTGCCGCGCTCTTGGCTGTGGGGGGGATGGTCGCCTGCTGGCTGGTGGCGCGACGCCACCGGCTGGGCAAACCGATGCCAGGCCTGGCATGGGCTGTGGTCGTCGTTTTCTTGCTGGGCACGGTTGGGTCAGCCGTCCCGAGGCTTTTCACGCTCAAGCGCTTGCTGGTCAGTCTGTTGCCGTACGGGCTGCTCGTTGGCGCTTGGGCGATGCACGAACTCCAATTCAAGCCGTGGCTGCTGCGGGGCCTGCTTCTTCTTTCAGTGGCGTTGTGTGTGGTCAATACCGCATGGTGGCCCAAGGAGCCATGGCGGGAGGTAGTCGCCTTGGTGGAACGGGAGGCCGGCCCAGGCGACGTGCTGTGGGTGGATGATCTGGCGGTGCCGGCCTTTGACTACTACTACGGTGGCCCTCTGCAGCGGCAGGTCTTGCGCACAGCGCACCTGCGCGAGTTTCACGAAACGCTTGCGCATCAGCGCGGTTCGCCACGCGAGGGGCGCATCTGGGTGCTATTGAAGGTGGATGCCTACCGCAATCTGCTGGACTATTTCTCTCCTTCTCTCTCGGAGAGCCTGCTGTGGTCTGGGGACTGGCATCACGTGAGTGTGCGAGCGTATGCACCGCCCGCGCCAAACGCTGGCCCACTTGCCCCTGCCGTCGATCCGCCACCGTGGTTGTCGGCGTGGCCTTCCCCGGTGCATGAGGCATGTCAAACGCGGGAATGATGTCG
>CAZYSK010000002.1:74729-113456 GCA_964649415.1 uncultured Anaerolineales bacterium | reverse complement strand
CGCCATCAGAATGGCGCCTCTTGACGGCTGAATGTGCGCCATCAGAATGGCGCCTCTTGACGGCTGAATGTGCGCCATCAGAATGGCGCCTTTGTAGGGATGTTGGGTTGGTTCTGGAACTCAGTAAGGAGTCTTTGTGTGAGTGGGCTTGATTGGGCCGGGCTGGCGTCTAACGGGGTGTGGGTACTGGGCGTGGCAGTAGTCCTTGCGGCCTTCAGCTTCTACTGCTACGATGCGCATGTTCGACGTGACAAGCTGCGGGCGCGGCTGTCTAGCCCGGGCTTCCAGGCCTGGCTGATGGCGGGTTTGGCGCTCGCGAGTCTGGGAGGCGCGCTCACGGTCTCACGCTGGTGGGAGCGTGTGCTATGGGGCCTCCTTTGTGCTGTGA
The DNA here is from genome assembly GCA_964649415.1 of uncultured Anaerolineales bacterium. Taxonomy (GTDB): domain Bacteria; phylum Chloroflexota; class Anaerolineae; order B4-G1; family B4-G1; genus CAZYSK01. The sequence goes on along the minus strand of CAZYSK010000002.1, from coordinate 113,068 downwards.
GCATGTGGCAGACCTGGCTCGCCTGGCGGGCGTGGCAGACGAAGGAGCCGCTTCGCCACCCTTCTGACGAAAAAGGTGACTGATCTCTTTCGATACAGTCGCGCGAGTCCCAGACTCGCGCGCGAGCCCTAGACTCGCGTTGGACAAGCCTGTCCCCCTGCGCTATAATGCGCATCGTGATCTCCTCCCCGGCGCTAGATGGCACCTTTCTAGTATGGCGCGCCATCAGAATGGCGTCTTTGTAGGGATGATATGGCGCGCTATCAGAATGGCGTCTTTGTAGGGATGATATGGCGCGCCATCAGAATGGCGTCTTTGTAGGGATGATATGGCGCGCCATCAGAATGGCGCCTTTGCAGGGATGATATGGCAAGTGTTATCATTGACAGAGGAGAGACTGGCTGATGCTCAAACGTGTGGGTACGCGCCTGGCCCTGGTCTGCCTGGTGATGGACTTGGGCCTCACGGCGTTCGCGCTGTACCTGGCCAAGGTACTGCGCTTGGTGCTGCCATTTGGTGTACAACTGGAAGGCCCACTAGCTTTTGGCCCGTGGCTCTACGTGGTGGTGCCTGCCGTCTGGGCCTCGGTCTTCTTGGCCCTCCGTGTCTATGACCCGGCCCGTGCCTTGCACTACCTGAGCGATGCCCAGGTGATTTGGAGCGCTGTCACTTGGGCCACGCTCGTCTTCGCCGGCGTGGCCTATCTGTTCTTTCGTGAGTTTTCCCGCATCCTTTTTGCCTATTTCTATCTGCTTGATCTGATATTCATATTGGCTTGGCGCGGCGTTCTCCAGTGGCTGCTCCAGCTAGGTCAGGCCCGCAGCCTGGGCGAGCCTCGCCGGGTGCTGATCGTCGGCGCAGGTGAGGTGGGACGGAGACTCGGCCACGCCATGCGTGCCCATCGGTGGACGGGCCTGGAGCTGGTCGGCTACGTGGACGATGACGAGGACAAACAAGGGCAAACCTGCGCTGGATACCCTGTGATGGGATCTCTGGACAGCGTTGGTGCTATCGCCTCTCAACGCACGGTCGATGAGGTCATTTTGGCCCTGCCGCCGCACGCGCAGGAGCAGGTCAGGCAGGTTATCCTGGCCCTGCAAGAAGCGCCGGTGAATGTGCGGGTCGTGCCGGACGTGTTTGATCTCGTGTTCATCCGGGCGTCGGTCGAGGACTTCGCGGGCATTCCGCTCATCGGGCTGCGCGAGCCGGCCATCGAAGGCCTGGACCGCGCGGTGAAGCGTCTCTTCGATCTGGTAGTGGGCACGTTGGCTCTGGTCGTACTCTCGCCGCTCATGGTTGCGGCGGCAATTGCGGTGCGCATTGACTCGCCTGGCCCGATCCTTCTGCGCCAGGAGCGCATCGGGGAGGGCGGACAGCCATTCTGGATGCTCAAGTTCCGCACGATGCATATCGGGGCTGAAGCTGAGGAACGGCACCTGGCTGAGGAAACTGACGATGGCCCCCCGACCTTTGCCAAGCGGCCTGACGATCCCCGCGTCACGCGCGTGGGACATGTACTGCGGCGGTTCAGCATTGACGAGCTGCCGCAGCTTCTCAACGTGCTCAGAGGGGATATGAGCTTAGTGGGGCCGCGCCCGGAGCTTCCGTGGCTAGTTGAGAGATACGAATCGTGGCATCGGAAGCGCTTCGCCGTGCCCCAGGGCATGACGGGTTGGTGGCAAGTGAATGGTCGCAGCAATCGCGCCGACTATGCCCTCCGTATGGAGGATGACCTGTACTACATCCGTAACTGGTCCGTCTGGCTCGATCTGCGCATCTTGTGGATGACAGTCAGTGCGGTGATCCGAGGAGATGGGGCATATTGAGGGCGTTGTCTGTGCAGGAGGAACCGCGCCGGCGGGCCGGCCTCTCGCGGTTCCAGGCCTGGTTAGGTATTCTGCTTAGCCTTGTCTGTCTGGTATGGCTGGTCTGGAAGACGGACTGGGCAGGAGTATGGGCGGCCCTGACGCAGGTGGATTATCGGTTGGTGGTGCTGGCCCTGCTGCTCAACCTGGGCAGTGTGTTGCTTCGTGCTGCCCGCTGGCGGCTGATGTTTCGAGCCCCTCGGATTCCCCCGTTTGGCAAACTCGTGGCGGCGCTGCTGGTCGGGCAAGCGGTAAACGTGCTGGTGCCGGCGCGCCTCGGCGATCTGGCGCGGGCGACACTGGTTGGTACGGGTGAGACCATGTACACGCTGGGCACGCTGGCGGTGGAGGTCGCGCTTGACCTGCTGATGCTGCTTGTACTGGTCGCGTCGCTGCTGTCGCAGACCACGCTGCCTGCCTGGTGGCAGGGCTCGGCGGAGGCACTCGTGGCCGTCTCAGCCGTGGCCTTGGCGGCCGTGGTGGCACTGGTGATTGCGCGGCGGTGGGTAGCCGGCGTGTTGGAGCACCTGGCGACCAGGTGGCGCTGGCCCTGGATACGGCGCATCCTGGCCGCTGCGGGCCAACTTCTGCTGAGTCTGGACACGTTGGGACAGCCGGCGCGGCTGCTCTCCGCGCTGGCCTGGTCCTTGCTGATCTGGATCGCGTACGCCGCGGTCAACTACACGCTGTTGGGCGCGATCGGTGAGAACCCGTCCGTCTTGGTAGCGTCTTTCCTGCTGGCCGTTCTTCAGTTGGGGGTCGCGGTCCCGTCGTCGCCCGGTCGGATCGGCGTGTTCCACTATCTGTGCGTGCAAGCCCTGGCTGTCTTCGGGGTCAGCGGCCCAAACGCGCTCTCCTATGCGTTCATCCTGCATCTGATTTCAGTCGTTCTGCCCATGGCGATGGGCGCGGCTTTGGCCTGGCGATTGGGGTTGCAGATCCGGGAGCCTTCCCAGAGCCTGGAGGAGGCCTGACGTGCAGACCTGGCTCCAGGTTCTCTTCTGGCTGATTGTGGCAGTGATACTTTATACCTTCCTGGGCTACCCGCTGCTGGTGGGATTGCTGGCTCGCTGTGCGTATCATCCTGTTCAGAAAGCGGACGTCACCCCACCTGTGACGTTGCTCGTCGCGGCGTACAACGAAGCTGCGGTGATCGCCTGCAAGATCGAGAACAGCCTTTCCCTCGACTACCCGGCGGAACGGCTGGAGATCATTGTGGTCACGGATGGGTCGAACGACGGAACGCCCGACATTGTGGCCGATTATGCCGATCGGGGCGTGCACCTGTATCACCAGCCCCAGCGACAGGGGAAGATGGCCGCCATCAATCGGGTGATGCCCTTGGTACGCGGCGAAATCGTCGTCTTCTCCGATGCGAACGCGATGATGGAGCGCGGGGCGCTGCGTGCCCTCGTGCGCAGCTTCGCTGATTCGACGGTCGGAGGTGTTGCGGGCGAGAAACGGGTATTGGCCGGTGGTGAAGGGGCGCCATCGGAATGGCGCGGTCTGACGGGGGAAGGTCTCTACTGGCGTTACGAGTCCTTCCTCAAACGCTGCGACAGTGCGCTTAGCTCTGCAATGGGGGCAGCGGGGGAGCTGTTTGCCATTCGGCGTCATCTGTTTGAGCCGCCGCCGCCGAATGCGCTGATAGACGATTTCGTCATCTCGCTGGGTCTGGTGGAGAAGGGGTGGCGGGTTGTCTATGAGCCGGAGGCGGTTGTTGTGGAGGAGGCTTCGCCAACGTTGAGCGGGGAGTGGCGGCGGCGCACGCGCATCGCGGCTGGCGGGTTTCAGTCCATCGTATGGCTGCTCGGCCTGCTCAATCCGGCCCGGGGACGGGTGGCCTGGCAGTATCTCTCGCACCGTGTCCTGCGCTGGGCGGTCACGCCGTTTCTTCTGCCTGCGGTGTACGGGTTGAACGCGTGCCTGGTGCAGTTGCCGCTCTACCGCCTGGTCTTCCTCGGACAGAGTGCGTTCTACGCGGCTGCTCTGTTGGGGTACGCGCTCACGCAGCACGGGATAGCCTGTAGGCCGCTTCACGCTGTGTTCTATTTCTGTTTCGCCAACGCGGCGGCCTTGGCAGGTTTCTGGCGCTACGTCACCGGGACACAACCCGTCACCTGGACCAAGGCACGATGAGACGGCTCACTTCCGCCCTGGGTCGACCGCCGATGCGCTGGCAGGCAAGGGTGTCCTGGAAGCGGTGCGTGGGCGGAGCGGGAACGCTCGCCCTCTTGCTGCTCGTCTACTTCCAGACCCTGGCGCCTACGATCACATGGGCGCATTACGGGGCCGATGGGGGCGATCTGGTGACGGCCGTGGCGCGGGGCAGCATTCCCCATCCTCCGGGGTTTCCGACCTATCTGCTGCTGGGGGAGCTGTTCATATGCCTGCCGTGGGGGGAGCCGGCCTGGCGTTTGAACGTCATGTCGGCCGTGCTGGCGGCCAGTGCGGCCGCCCTGACGGCGTCAGCGGTGGGGCTCCTGTCGATTTCTAGTTTGCCATCTCGGGACCACGACTGGTCCCCGGCGCTGTGCGCGGGCCTTAGCCTTGGGCTGTCGCCTCTCTTCTGGTCGCAGGCCGTCATCACCGAAGTGTATGCACCGGCGGCCTGCCTTGCCGCGCTGGTGATGCTGCTTGCGCTCCGTAAAGCTCCGCCCTGGGCGATGGGATTGGCCTGGGGCCTGGGGGTCGCGGCCCATCCAAGCCTCGTGTTCCTGGCCCCCGTGGTCGCCTGGGGAGCGTGGGGAGGGGAGCGGGGACGGCTGGAGCGGTTGTCTCGCGTTGGCCTCTTGGCGCTTCTGGGATGGGGCGCGATGGGTGGACCTGTGTTGCTGGCGCGCAGGGGGGCGCCTTCGCCGTGGGGTAGCGTGGATACGCTTCCTGGGTGGTGGGCGTTCGTCAGCGGGCAGATCTACCACGGGTACGTCTTCGGACTGGCACTGACCGCCTGGCCTCGCCGACTCCTGGCCTGGATGGGCCTCCTGGTCCGCCAGTTCACACCGCTTGGAGCGGGGCTGGTGGTGCTGGGGTGGCTGCGCCTCTGGCGGGAGAGGCGTCCGCTGGCCGGCATCTCTGCCGGTGCATTCGGGGCGTTCAGCGTATACGCCATAGGCTACGACACGGTAGACTCGGTGGCCTACCTGGTGCCAGCGCTGCCCCTGATGGTTCTCTGGCTGGGGTGTGGGTTGGCTCAGGCGGCGGCCTGGATACGGCGGCGATCTCGCGCCGGTGTGTGGTTGATCCTGCTTCTGCCCCTGCTCCAGGCCCTGCTGTTCTGGGGGCAGGCGGACGTGAGCAATGACCGCACAGCGGTGGAGTGGGCGGAATCCACGCTGGAACAGGCCCCTCATCAGGCCGTTCTCCTCACTGCCCGGGATGCGCACACGTTTACGCTTTGGTATGTTCACGAGGTGTTGGGGCAGCGTCCGGACGTGCTCGTGCTGGACCGAGACCTGTGGGCGCAGGATTCATATCGACGGATCGTCAGTGAGGCGTTGAACCTTGAGACCGTCGCGAATGGGCTTTCACCGGAGGATGCGGCTCGCCACGCCGGACGCCCCGTTGTAGAGGTGACCGTTCGCGAGTGAAGTGCTGAGTTTTCGGAAAGGAACCTGACTGCTGGGGAATACTATGGTCAATCGGCCGACGTTGGGATTGCGGCGCGTAGTCTGGGCGCTGGTACTTCTAGGAGGGATACTGCTCCTTGTCTGGGGAGGACTGTTGGCCCAGGCTGCCCTGTCGCTGCGGAGACATCTGGCCCAGGCACAGGCCCTGGCAGACGCGCCAGCGGCTGTGGAGCCTGCGGCTGCTTGTGACCTGGTGCGGGATCTACGGGATGACGTAGCCAAACTGCGACGCCGGAGCGGATTCTTGGTGGAGCTTGCCCCAGGACTGGGGTGGGTGCCGAGGGTTGGCGGAGACCTGCAGGCCGCTCCCCACCTGTTGACTGTGGCTGACAGCCTGGGCGAGGCGGGGGTGATTGCGTGTGATGCCTTCACGCCGCTGTTGGCGGCTTCCGGGGAAGGCAACCTGGTCCCGGAGGGTTTCTCGTCGGAGTCCATGGCCCGCCTTCTGGCCGATGCGCAGCCCGGCATGGAGCGGGCACTGGCGGAGGCGGATCGGGCCCGGCACGCCTGGGCGCAGGTGGATCCAGGCTCTCTCTCCCCGTGGTTCGCGGAAAGGACCGCCGTGTTGGACCGGGGGCTGCCATTGCTGTGGGCAGGACTGAAGGTCGCGACGGTGGCTCCTGATCTGCTGGGCATGGACGCGCCGCGAACCTACCTGGTCTTGGCACAGAACGAAGACGAGTTGCGGCCGGGTGGGGGGTTCATCAGCGGTGCCGGCCTGCTCACGCTCGACGGCGGTCGGGTCGCTGATTTGAGTTTTGGTGACGCGTATGTCGTGGATGACTATTTGAACAAGCCGTATTCTGAGCCACCAGAGCCCTTGTTCCACTATATGGGGTCGGAGCTGTGGCTGTTCCGCGATGCGAATTGGTATCCGGACTTCCCGAGCTCGGCACGCCAGGCGGCTGATCTGTATGAGTACGGCCAGGAGGTCTCGGTCGACGGTGTCGTGGCGCTCGATCAGCGCGTGCTGGAACTGCTGCTGGCGGGATTCGGTGAGATCCAGTTGCCAGGTGTGGCGGACCCGGTGACGGCGGACAACGTGCGCCAGTTCATGCGCGAGGTCTGGAATCCCGGCGAAGCTGGGGTGACAGCGGACTGGGTCTTCAGCCGCAAGGAGTTCATGGGGCAATTGGCTGCCGCTCTTCTGACGCGTGTCGAGGGCGACCCCGGCAGCGTGGACTGGGTTCAGGTCGCCTGGGCCTTGTACCGCGCACTGGAGGGCCGTCACTTGCTGATTTTCATTGAAGGCGAGGACGTAGCCGATGCGCTGGCGGAGACTGGCTGGGATGGCGCGTTGCGAGAGAGCGAAGGTGACTACCTGATGGTCGTTGATGCGAATCTAGGTTTCAACAAGGTCAATCCGCTGGTCAGTGAGCGCATGGACTATCGCGTGTCCTTGCGCGCCGACGGGACGGCCGCCGCTGACATGGTGGTGACCTACGAACATCAAGGCCAGAAGCCGGGTGTGCGTTGTGAGCATCAGCCGGCGTATGCCAGCGGTCTGGCATACGAGGCCATCATGCACCGCTGCTACTACGATTATGCGCGCGTGTATGTGCCCGCCGGCAGTGTGTTGCGTGCGTCCACGCCACACCCGACCCCAGGTGAGTATCTCCTCCGTGGTGAGTCCGACCACGGCCGGGCGGTCACGCTTCCCGACGAGGCGGGCAAGACGGTCTTCGCTCAATTCTTCGTCGTCGAGTACGGCCAGACGCTGACGACGCGCCTCAGCTACGATCTGCCGTCTATTGCCAGGCTGAGCGATGGTCAATGGCATTACGCGCTCTTGATCCAGAAGCAGCCGGGCACGGATAGCACGCCGGTATCGCTGACGCTTGCCCTCCCGCCCGGCACACACCTCGTGCAAGCCTCTCCGTCCTCTTGTCGGGGCGACGGGGAGATGGTAACCTGCGACATGAGTCTTGATGCCGATATGTCCGTGGAGGTCGTCTACACGGTCGGCGAATGAGCGCGTGCGCCGGTCACGCGGGTCTGTCTCAACGTAGGCGCTGCCCCTTGTGATTGGCCTCTGGTACTCGCTCTGCTCAGACGCCCTTCCAGGCCAGGGCGGACATTGATCCCGACCGTCTGCGGTCGGCTGCGTCCGCGGACCTCTCTCTGTCGTCGTGGTCGGAGCCCGGCGGGTGCTTTGTCAAGACTCGAGAGCGTGTCCGAGCTCAAGTGAACGACGACCCGCCAACTGATCCTCGGGTCCGCGATACCCGGCGGCGGATCGAAGCGCCGTCCGAGAGCCTGGCCGTGGATCAAGACGAGCCGAGGTGATGGAGAACGGATGTTTCGCAGATCGGGCGGCTGTGACAATGGATTGAGGAGGAAGACAATGAGATGCTTCGTTACCGGCGGTGCCGGTTTCATCGGCTGTAACCTGGCCAATCACCACTTGAGTCAGGGAGACCACGTGATCGTTTTCGATAACCTGTCCCGGAAAGGCACGGAGGACAATCTGGCCTGGCTGCGGGATCGATATGGGGATCGCTTGTCCTTTGTGAAGGCCGACATTCGGGATTTTGACGCGCTCCGGGTTGCCATGCCGTCCGACACCGAACGGGTGTATCACATGGCAGGTCAGGTTGCGGTCACGACCTCCGTCGTGGACCCGCGCGAGGACTTCGAGGTCAACGCGCTGGGCACGCTCAACGTGCTGGAAGCCGTGCGATCCGTGGCCCCCCAGGCCGCCGTCTTCTATGCCTCTACCAACAAGGTATACGGCGGCATGGAGGAGGTGGCCATCGCTGAAGGCGAGACGAGTTACCGCTATCGCGACTTGCCGCTCGGTGTGTCGGAAGAACAGCCTCTCGATTTTCACTCTCCCTACGGCTGTTCCAAGGGCTGCGGTGATCAATACACTCGGGACTACGCCCGGATCTACGGCCTGCGCACCGTCGTGTTCCGCCAGTCATGTATCTACGGCGAACGACAATTCGGCGTTGAGGACCAGGGATGGGTGGCCTATCTCTGCATCGCTGCAAGACTGGGCTGGCCAATCACGATCTACGGGGATGGCAAGCAGGTACGCGACGTGCTGTGGATCGAGGACTTGATCGCTGCCTATGAGGCGGCTGCAGCGCAGATCGACGTAGCAGCCGGCTGTATCTACAACATCGGTGGTGGGCCGGAGAACACGATGTCTATCTGGTCTGAGTTCCGTCCCCTGTTGGAAAGCATGGCTGGACACCCTATCCCGGCTACGTACTCCGACTGGCGACCCGGAGATCAGCTCGTCTACGTCAGCGACATCCGCAAGGCGGAGCGGGAACTGGGATGGCGTCCCGCGGTGTCTGTGCGGGATGGCATAGAACGCCTGTGGAAATGGATAGACGAGGACCCGGGCTTGTTTGGGCAATGAGCGTGCACAGCGGCCCAGGCCGCCTGCTGGACTCTTCTGTGAGATGTGGTACAATCTAGCCGCCGTTGGGCTTGCCCGGCGGGTCGGTGCTCGTTTGTGGAGGCTTGTGTTGGAGGAATTGATGAAGAAAAGCACGTTATTGGTCGTGGCATTGGTGGTGCTGGTGCTGGCACTGTCCACCGGACCGGACCTGTGGGCAGCGCCGGGGCAGAGCCTGGAGCGACAGACAGTGCCGACGCGTACCCCGGTGCCTCCACCCACGGAACCCCCGCCCCCGCCCGAGACTTCCTCGGATGACTCGGAGCCAGCGCCTGCTGGTCCGAGCCTGGCGCAATTGGAGGAGTCTCTGAACGCGGCCTGGGCGTCGGCCGATTGGCAGCGGGTGATAGACATCATCAACCAGATGCTAACGATGGACCCTAACTACGGTGATTTGGTTGACAAACTCTACGCCGCCCACGTCGCCAAGGGCCGCCAGCTCCTGGAGGGCGGGGACACCGATGGAGCGGTGGCGCAGTTCAATCGCGCGCTGGAGATCAAGCCGGATGGACAAGAGGCCTTAGCCGGGCTCCAGCAGGCTACGGCAGGGAAGTCGCCGGCTTCCACATCGGCTGCTTCGGGCGAGACAGTCGTTGCTGCGAGACCACCGAAGGCGCTCCTGCCGGATGCCGGGGGGGCGAGTGCCCACGCCTACCTGGGTGCGGCGATGGCATTAGTCGGCTTTCTCATCCTCATGATGGTTCGAAGGCGATGATGGGGTAGCTGCCTGGCCTGTCTAGTCTAGCGGGATGAATTTGGATCGCTTTGCCTGTTCCTGCTCTGGCTTCGGGGCAGGATCGTTGCTTTAAGAAGCTGCGTCAAGGTAAGGAGGTTGTCACATGGTTACTGAGCATCGTTCTAGGCCCGGGTGGGGGCAGCGTGTGTGCAGAATGAGTCGCTTCGCTACTCTTCTGACGCAAAGGAGTCGCTTCGCTACCCGTCTGACGAAAAGGATCTGTGTGCTCTTCAGTGTAACGGTTGGATTTGTGCTGGTGGGCGCTGTCCTGCTATGGACCAGGGCAGAGGCCTCGGTCGTCGAAGGGCCTCTGGGGGGGGCTGCGCTGGCTGCCGACAGCGACTATCGGGTTTCTTACGTTTTCCGGTTCACCCCCACGTTGCAGACGTTCAACGCTTTCACGGTTCCCACGGTGGGCGCCGCGCCTGACGGTCTCGCTGTCTACAATGGGCCCTCTACCACAGAGGTCTGGTTTGCCGAGTCCGGCGCGGACCAGATTGGCCGCCTGGTCTACACCAGTACCGCAGATTACATCTTCCAGGAGTACGGTCTGCCGGCGGGCAGCCGGCCGCTGAATGTCGTCGTTGACAGCTCGGGCGATGCCTGGTTTACAGAGAACGGGCGGAGCCGGATTGGATACGTAGATGCGTCCACCGGGATCACGCACGAGTTTCCGATTTCTACGACAGACGTCGCTCCTGTGGACCTGGATATCGCGCCCGACGGCTCGATCTGGTTCACCGAGCGCGCCACCGATCACATCGGCCAACTGGTCGTCACTTCAACGACCGATTTTCACGTGCGCGAGTTTTACGTTGAGTATGCAGACAAGGGACTTGCTGGCGTGCTGGCCCAGGAAAACGACAAGATCTGGGCCATACTAGGCAACGCAGAGCGCATAGTTCGGCTCAAGCCGTCCGTTCCCGATGTGTATCCTACAGGTGCTCTCGATTCGATAGGCTATCCGTCCATGCTTGCCTCAGGTTCGGGGGGGTCTAGCCTGTGGTTCACGGAGTTGCGCGGGAATCACGTTTCCCTGTTTATCGTCAGCACACTTGAGTGGGGGCTGCGCTACACCGTCCCGACCACCAACAGCCGCCCCTACAACCTGGACCTGGACTCGAACGGGGATGTCTGGTTCGGCGAGCAGTTGGGCGGGAAGATCGGCCGGCTGGCTAACTCGACCCGCACGTTCACCGAGTTCCCCGTGCCGCTGCAGCACGCCCACGTCCAGGGGCTGGACGTCGACGCGAACGACGTGGTGTGGTTCGTGGCCGACACCTGGTATAGGGTCAGTCTTCCGGTCGTGCTGCGATAATCAAGGATGTCTATGAAGCTACGTAAGACTGTGATGCAGATTGCCCTGTCGGCTGTGCTGGCGGGGCTGATTGTGATGACGTCTGGTGTGCCCGGCGTAGGGGCGGTTCGCGAACCGCCCCTACAGGTGTCAGCGCCATCCCGACGTGCAACTCTGGTGCAGCCGCGGGTGTTCCTCCCACTGGTCTCCAACGATTCTCCGCCTCCCGTCTTCGGCGTGATCACCTATTGGCCGGTGAACAGCGAAAACGGCCTGGACGAGATCCAGGCTATGGGGGCTCAGTGGGTGCGGCTTGCGTTTGCGTGGAGCAGCGTCGAGCCCGTGGATACCACGCCTGAGTATTTCGACTGGAGCCGCTGGGACAGTGAGGTGTCCAGCGCTACCTCGGCAGGTGTGTCGGTCGTCGCCACGGTCCACGGCAACCCCTCGTGGGCGGCCGAGTATGCGGGAGGCCCACTATATCCAGAGCACGTGGCGGATTTCGTGGAGCTCATGCAGGCAGCGGCGGAGCGCTATGATGGGGATGGATACATGGATGCCGCGGGTTCCCCGGTGATCCAGCACTGGGAACTGTACAATGAACCCGATGGGGCTTCCATCTTCCTGGCCGAGGCCGGATATGGCTTCTGGGGCGACTACGGCGTGGAATACGCCGATCTCTTTCGCCAGGTCTACCCCGTTGTGAAGGCTGCGAATCCGGCGGCCAAGCTCCTCATTGGTGGATTGGCCTACGAGCGCTTTCGCGAGGACGATCCGGGCAATCCGTACGTGCGCCAGTTCCTGGACGACTTCCTCACGGCCGGTGGCGGGGACTACATCGATGTGTTCAATTTCCACTATTACCCGGGTTTTGCGGACGTGTGGGAGCCTTACGGGCGTGAGTTGATCGGAAAGACGGCCTACTTCCGGTCTATGCTCTCGGGGTATGGGCTGAGTATGCCCATCGTCTGTACGGAAATCGGGGAACACAGCGATATCAGCCGGGGGGGCAGCGACGAAACCCAGAGCCGGTACGTGGTCAAGTCCTTCGTCTGGACGATGGCGGCGGACCTGGACTACACGACGTGGTTCGCGCTGCGCGACATCACCGACGGGTACCCCTATCTATATGGACTGCTTGACCCATCCTGGCAGCGTAAGTCTTCCTTCTATGCTTTCCGAACGACGGCCGAGCAGTTGGGAGGCGCTCTGTTCGTCGGCGCGATGTCGGCTGGCGAACTGGGCTACACCCAGGCGGAGGGCTACGCGTTTGTCGATCATGGCCAGGATGTCTACGTGGTGTGGATGAAGGACGAAGCGACTCGTTCGGTGACCTTCGAGGGTTCGGCAGCCCTGGTCGTGGCCAAGTACGGGTCGCAGAGCAGCGTTAACGACGGAGATGATGGCACAGCAGACGGTCTGGTGACTGTCAACGTTGGCCCTAGCCCTGCATTCGTGCGCGTGCTGCCGTAATCGGGAGGATAGGAACATGCCAACGATAGACTGCCGGCATCCTGCCGGCCCCTATGGCACTGTGGACCGCCGGCATCCTGCCGGCCCCTACAAACGACGCCTATGGCTTCTGCTGGTCGCCCTGGTCGGCGGACTGGCGTTGACTCTGATCGTCGTCACCGTGCTTCCGGGACAGGCGGAAGCCTCGTCGAGTACCCAAATGGACCGGCCTCGTACCGTGGCCGAGGAAAACGATGGGGAGCCGCCCTCCGCGGTTCGCACTCCTCCGGTTTCCGTTGCTTCTGCTCAGGAGGATCACTACCCCTTATGCCGCTATGGCGTGACGGTCGGTGGGGATGTGACGGCGTACGACGTGGCGAACCTGAACGTGGGTTGGTACCTGGACTGGAGCACTGCGGTGTCCCCTGCCCAGCCTGGGGGGGCGGAGTACGTCCAGTTGGTACACCTGGAGCAGGTGGGCCAGGGCTATGCCTTTCACCCCACTACCAGCACGCTGTACACCGTCGCCGATGCGAACGGGGGGGCTATCTGGCTGATCGGCAACGAGCAGGATCGCCGCGTATACCAGAACGATCTGGAGCCCGAGATCTACGCACGTGCCTACCATCACCTGCATGGCGTGATCAAGGGGCGCGATCCGACGGCGCAGATCGCCATCGGGGGTGTTGTGCAGCCTACTCCCCTGCGCTTCCAGTACCTGGATTTGGTGTGGGATGCTTACTGGCAGGAGTACGGGACGACCATGCCGGTGGATGTGTGGAACGTCCATTCCTTCATCTTGCGGGAAATCTCCCCCAGCCATCCTCAGGCACTGGAGCCCGGTTACGAGGTATGGGGGGCGGGCATTCCGCGGGGCGACGTGTTCGACGCTGTGATGGAGGGAATACTCTACGAGTACAGCCAAATCGACGATCTGACGATCTTCCAGCAGCGGATGATAGCGTTTCGGCAGTGGATGGCGGACAAGGGCGAGCGTGACAAACCGCTCATTGTGACGGAATACGGCGTGCTTTTTCCCGAGGATTACTACGACGAGCACGGTCGGCAGTTTTCGGCGGAGCGGGTGGGTGCCTTCATACAGGGGACGTTCGATTTCTTCCGCACCTATACCGATGCTTCAATCGGCTATCCTGCCGATGACAACCGCCTGGTCCAGCGCTGGGCCTGGTTCAGCGTGGATGGCGATCCGTGGTTGTGGGGTGGGACGCTCTTTGATCCCGATACTCATACACTGCGCACCGTCGGGGAGTATTTCCGCGACTACACCAACGCGCTCACTCCAACGGTCGACCTGGTGGCGGCGCGGGCATCGGGAGATCCAGGCGTCATGGTGTACGGGGGGCACCCGGTTACGGGCACCCTGGAGGCGTTGGTATCCAACGCGGGTAACGTCGCCACAACGGGGCCGATCACCGTCACGTTCTACGACGCGGGTGATTTCAGCCCCATCGGTGCGCCACAGGCGATTACCCAAAGTCTCGGGGGGTGTGCGGATTACACCGTGGTCACGGTCACCTGGGAGAGCCTGGACGTGGGACGACATGCTTTCTCGGTTCAGGTGCAGACGGACGATGCAGACGTAAATCCGGCGAACAACACCGCGGAGGGGGCTTTGCTGGTGGCTACAAGCCAGTCGCTCTTGCCACTTGTGATGCGCTGATCGTTGGTGGCGCACCCTGCACGAGCGATCCACAGAGTGCGTGTTCTTAGCCGTAGTCGTGAGGGGGCCTTCTGGGTAGCGTAGACATCCGGTTCGTGCAGCCTGCGCGAAATGTTCGGTTCCGTTGCCTTCACTTGTGGTTGCTCGTTGGCCTGCTGCTCCTGTGCCTGTTCTTGTGCGCGGTCTTGATCGAGCGCCAGCCGTCTGCGTGGGATGCCTTGGGCTATCAGGTGGCGGGAAGGAACATCGTACGGGGCATCGGACCTGCCATCGAGCATCCGCTTAACGAGGAGCTGGGACCGTATTTCACGCTGGCGGCCTTCGCGGGACAGAGTCCCCGACGGCCGTCACGTCTGTACTTGAACTACCCTCCTGGTCTACCGCTGCTTCTGGCGATTCCACAGTGGGCGGGTCTTCCGAGTTTCCTGGTACTGCCTGTGCTGAGCACGATGAGTGTGCTCTTCACCTACCTGTTGGGGAGTCTGCTACTGGACCGCCCAGCGGGCGTGCTGGGCGCAGCCGTCGTGGCTTTCACGCCCGTTTTCTTGGAGTGGGGTACGTCCATCTGGGCGGATCTTCCTGGGACCTGTTTCATGCTGGGTGCGCTGGCGGCGTATGTGGCCGCCTGGCGCAAGAAGAGCCGTGCGCGCCGGGTGGTGCTTGGTGGATTGTCCGGGACGTTGGTCGTTATCGCTACCTTCATCAAGTACAGCAACGTCTTGATACTGCTGCCCCTATTCGCGTACGGTCTCTACGTGCAGCGCTTGAGGATCCTTCACTCCACGATCAATTGGGTCTTGGTGGCCGCAGTGATCCTTGGGCTGGCAGGCGTGGGGCTGTACAACTATGCGATATATGGCAATCCGCTTGAGACTCATTACTCGACGTCCCGCTCTGGCTACAGCTTTCCCATCTTCAGTCTCTCCTACGCTTTGGGACCCAGCCCTGCCGACGGATACTCCTTGATCGGGGCTGCCAAGACGCTGTGGGAGAATTTCTCGTGGCTGCTGGTTCTTGCGGTTCTCGGGCTGGCGAGAGCGCCACGGCGGGCGGGCGTTCTGCTTGGTACGCTATTCTTGATCTATCTCGGCATGAGCAGCACCTTCGCCTGGGCGCCGGTGAACGAGGACACCCGCTATTTGTTGCCGCTCTTCGCGCCGGTTGGTCTGTTTGCCGCGTGGGGATGTCTTTCCATACGGGACTTGGCGGTATCCTGGAAGAAGTGGGCCTTGGGGATCGCGCTGCTTGCGCTCGCTGTGACGTCGTTGTCCTCAATTCCTACTTCGTGGCATCACCTCCAGCAGCGTAATCGGGCCGGGTTGTCGTTCTTGGGCGAAATGCAGTCCCTGACGGATGGAAGCCAGCCCGATGCGGTCTTCCTCGCTTATTTGTGGAATGATCCGATCAACTACTTCGGAGGGCGAACGACGCTGTTCTACCGTCGTATGAACTTCCTGGACCGGGCGGAGTTCACGGATGAGCTAACGCGCGTCGTCACAGCCCTGCTCCAGGATAGCCGGCCAGTCTATTACGTGGTCGACCGCCAGCCCTCCTTTGCCGATAGCCTGGAGATCCTGCGACAGCATTTTCACCTTCGCTTGTGGAAGGAAGAACCCATCCCGGTGTATGAGGTGCTGCTCCCGAAATGACGCGGTGGGCGTGTTTGAGTCTGGGGGGCGTGCGTCCCACCGCAGCGTGTGCAGGAGTGTGAGAATGCGAGTGACTAGCGGTGAAGTCTGCGAGTTCTCAATTGTGATGCCTTGCCTAAACGAGGCTGAGACGGTTGGGACTTGTATCAAGAAGGCGCAGGGGTTCTTGCTTGAGCACGGTATTGACGGCGAGGTGGTGGTCGCTGACAACGGCAGCACGGATGGATCGCAAGCTATTGCGGCTCGCGCGGGGGCCCGCGTGGTCACCGTCGAGGCGAAGGGGTATGGCAACGCGCTGATGGGCGGCATTGCCGCAGCGCGTGGCAAGTACGTGATCATGGGGGACGCCGACGACAGCTACGATTTCACCGACCTGACCCCGTTTGTGGAGAAGCTGCGAGCGGGCTATGATTTGGTGATGGGCAACCGGTTCCAGGGAGGAATCGAGCCGGGAGCTATGCCACCGCTACACAGGTATTTGGGCAACCCTGTGCTGACCAGCATTGGGCGGTTGCTGTTCCGCAGCCCCAGTGGCGATTTTCACTGCGGACTTCGTGGCTTCAACAGAGCGTCGATTCTCGATCTGGACCTTCGCACCACCGGGATGGAGTTCGCCAGCGAGATGGTAGTGAAGGCTACGCTGCACGGGATGCGGATCGCTGAAGTGCCGACTACGTTGTATCCCGATGGCCGCAGCCGTCCGCCTCACCTGCGCAGTTGGCGAGATGGTTGGAGACATCTTCGATTCCTGTTAGTCTACAGCCCGCGCTGGCTGTTCCTATACCCTGGCATCGTGCTTATGGTGCTGGGCTTGGTGGTTATGGTTTGGCTTCTGCCCGGCCCACGCAACGTCGGCGACATAACTCTCGATGTGCACACGCTTCTGTACGCGGCGATCTCAATTCTCGTTGGCTTTCAGGCGGTGAATTTCGCTCTGTTCACCAAGATGTTTGGCTTCACCGAGGGCTTCCTTCTCGCGGACGCGCGGCTGGGCAGGCTGCTTCGCTTTCTTTCCCTGGAGGTCGGGTTGTTCATTGGGGGAACGCTGGCGTTGATCGGGATGCTAGGATCTGTCTACGCCTTTGCCCGCTGGGGAGTGCGCTCTTTTGGGCCTTTGGAGCCGACCCGGACGCTGCGGATTGTCGTACCCGCGAGCCTGTCGCTCGCTCTAGGCTGCCAGATCATATTGTCAAGCTTCTTCCTGAGTGTCTTGAGGCTTGGGCGACGCGGTATGGAAGCGGAGGATCTCCGCTGACCGAATCATCTGCTGCGGGATCGGTCTCCCGGCGCTCGTCTGTCGCGTTGCCTGGCGTAGCGCGTGTATTCACCGGGACCCTGGCCAGCGGGTCATGCCGTCGCCGGCCCGTGAAGCACGTTGTCGCCAAGGGAGCGCTCGTATGCTGACGTCGCTATCGATTCAGTGTGTGCTGGCCTTGAGCTTTGCGTACCTGGCCGGCTGCGTTATCATCTACTATCTCATACCCCGCAAGGGGTTTCCTCTCGCTGGGCGCCCATCCGTCTTGGTGCTCCTGGTGTTTGTGACCACGTTGATAGTTCGTCTGATCCCGGCCTTGGCTCTGCCACGAGGGGCGCTGTATGACATCGAGTCCTTCCAACGCGTGGCAGAAACCTTCCTGAACGGGGAAGCCGTCTATAGTAGCCCGGTGGTCGCGGGCCGACACCCGTATCTGCCATTCCAGGTCTACTTGATCGGTGGGGCGATGCAGCTCGCGAGGGTGAGCGGGATCGTGTTTGCATCGTGCCGTTCCCCTACGGACACCGCCGCTCTGATGGCGTGACGTATCAGTCAAGGCCCTGACGCGTGGCTGGAGTGCTGAGAGCGGGTTAATGGCGTTGGCTTCGGGTGGCGGATAGCAGCGTCCACCGCCCGTGGGGCCTTGGCTTTTCGTTTCGTATGGCGCGCCATCGGAATGTCGCCTTTGCAAGGATGATGGGGTGTGTTATCATAGCATGATAGGTCTTTTTAGGCTCCGCGTCGTCTTTGTGCTGAAGGTAAGATCTCCTGTCGTGAACTGTACATCGTGAGTAGGGCTGTGCGAGAAACTATTCGGTTCGATCAGGTATCCAAGCGGTTTGTTCTACACCACGAGCGAGCGCGCTCCTTCCAGGAGTTGGCGATCGGCATATTCCGACGCAACCATAGCTCTCGTGAGGAATTCTGGGCCTTGCGGGACGTCAGTTTCTCGGTGGAGCAGGGGGAGGCAGTGGGTATCATTGGGCCCAACGGTGCAGGCAAGAGCACCGCGCTCAAGTTAGCCACTCGTATCATTGAGCCCACTTCCGGGCGGGTCAGCGTCAACGGGAAGGTGGGCGCGCTGCTGGAACTGGGTGCCGGCTTCCACTCCGAGCTCACCGGTCGAGAGAATATCTTCCTGAATTGCTCTGTCTTGGGCTTGAGTCGGGCTGAGGTCCGGCGGAGATTGGATGATATTGTCGCCTTCTCAGAACTCGAACGCTTCGTCGATATCCCGGTGAAGCACTACTCGTCGGGGATGTATGTGCGGCTGGGATTCTCCGTAGCGGTGCATACCACGCCGGAGATTCTGCTGGTGGACGAGGTATTGGCCGTGGGTGATCAGGTGTTTCAGCAGAAGTGCCTGAAGCGTATCAACAGACTCAGGCGGGACGGAGTGACTATCGTGCTGGTGTCCCACGACCTGAGTAGCGTCATCGATCTGTGCGAGCGGGCGATCTGGATGCAGGACGGTACGATCAAGGCTGATGGTGCTTCGGCGGGAGTCGTGGACGAGTACGTGACTTATGCCAACAAGCACTACTACCAGCAGCAACTGGCAGGAAAGGCCACCCTGAGTATAGAGGGCCGGCGTTGGGGCACGTTCGAGGCGGAGATCACTTCCCTGCGCTTCCTTGACGCAAGCGGCAATCCCTGTTGGGAGTTTGAGACGGGCCAGCCCTTTACCGTCGAGATCCGCTATCGCGCCAATGGGCGTATTGAAGCCCCTGCGTTTGGTGTCGCCATCTACCGGGAAGACGGCCTGCACATCAGCGGGACGAACACGACTGTGGACCGTTTTGACATCGATGCGATTGAAGGCGATGGGGTCGTAACCTATCATTTGGATCATCTGTTCCTGTTAGGTGGTCAGTATCAGTTCACAGCGGCGATCTATAACCAAACTTCCACGCACGCCTATGACCACCATCATCGGCTGTACACCTTCGTCGTGCGACAGGGACCGGACACGCAGCGGTTGGAGGGAATGGTCTATCTTGCTCCCGAGTGGCAGCACGCTATCCCTATTCAGAAGACGCCATTCTGATGGCGCGGTGTCGGCGGGGGGCCCCCAAGCGCGTGACTCAAGTGACACGGTGGACCGCCGGCATCCTGCCGGCTCCTTTGGCACGGTGGGACGTAGGCATCCCTGCCGGCCCCTACGCGGAGTCAAGTCGCCCATGAGTGTCAGATTCGGCCGGCCAGGTACTGAGGGATGTTTTTATGGGAGACGCCTGTCCTAAGTACCATCGCCATTGGGTGCGGTGGGGAAACGGAACCGGGACCCACGCATACCTGCTGAACCTGGTCGGCTTCAACAAGAACGTGTTGGAGATCGGGTGCAGCACAGGATACCTGTCGAGAGTCATGCAGCAGCGGGGGTGCCGGGTCACGAGTGTGGAGATAGACGAAACCGTGGCCAACCTGGCTCGCCCGTATTGTCACCGGGTGATCCTGGGGGATGCCGAGGTGCTGGACTGGGAAGCTGCCCTGGGGGGCGAACGCTTCGACGTGATCACCTTTGGAGACGTGTTGGAGCATACGCGTGCGCCCGGGGCCGTCCTGCGGCGGCTTAGGGGCTATCTGACTCAGACTGGCTACATAGTCGCATCGCTTCCCAATATCGCACACGGGAGTGTGCGTCTGTCATTGTTGCTGGGGCGCTTCGAATACGCTCCCCTGGGTATCTTGGACGAGACTCACCTTCGATTCTATACCAAGCAGACCGCTCAGCAGTTGTTGACGTCCAGTGGCTTCCAGATCAAGGAAATCCAGGCCGTCTATGAGCCGGTTTCACCTGATCTGATCGGTGAAGTGCTGAGCCGTTTCCCCCACGTCAGCCCAGACTGGATGGAGGATCTGTTGTCTCAAGAAGAGGCGCAGGCCGTTCAATACGTTTTCCGCGCCGAACCTGCTGCACGGCCGAGGCCGGCTCCTGCTGCCCGCTCGACCGGGCCTGCCCCTACGCTCTCCGTTGTCGTCTCTCACCATAGATCTCACCAAGGAGACGACGAAGAGAAGCTCTTGAGCTGTCTTCAGGCATTGGCCGCGCACGACACGCCATTTCGGGAAACCGTCGTCATCGCCGAATCCGAACCCGCTTTGCCGGCCCCCGAGGAGACATCACCCGCCACAGAGTGGGAATGGCAGGCACGGCTGCCAGATGAGAGAGACGCCCGTGCCTTGAACAAGGCCCTGGCGGCCATGAGTGGAGATGTGGTGCTGATCCTTGACTCTGGGTCTTTGCCGCAGGCCGGAGCCTTGGCTGCTTTGGTTCACCGCTTCCAGGTTGATGGGACGGCTGGCGTGGTAGGCGGCAAGGTCTTGGATGGAGACGGGCGCGCCATTCTGCAGGCCGGGGCATATCTGTCTCCCCCTATCGCGAGGATCTCCTACCGAGGGGCCGGGCACGAGGCTGGCGAGGGACAATGGAATGGCGTCGATGAGGTGGATTTCGTCCCTTGTTCGATGATGGCGCTTCGCCGCTCCGTCTGGCAGAGCTTGAACGGCTTCGATGAGAGCTACCTTGATCGGTACTTGGGGGCGGATTTCTGTGCCCGGGTGTGGGCTGCAGGGCACCGTGTGCTCGTGGAGCCGAACGCGCTTGCCATCGCTCCGTTTTCACCAGAGTGCACCCTTGAGCGGATGGTTGGTTTTCACCGAGACCGTCTGCGCTTCGTTTGCCAACACTACGGTAAGGGCACCTGGCCAGACAACTTCTTGGAGGCAGAGAGCGCTCTCTTGGACGAGGTGGACCCCGGATTGGAAAGACGCGCCATGCGGCTGGCTTACCTCTGGCAGCTAGCGGGAGGGGGAAGCGGCCGCCGGGGTGAGATTCAACCCCTCGTTGATCTGCATCGGCGGGCGAGAGCCCTGGAACAGCAGGGCACGGAAGCGCCGTCACCGCGGCTTCAGGCACATCGCTTCGCCTCGACTGTGCCGCTGGTTGGTGGGTTGATTGCTTACCTCCGCGAACTGTGGGGAGGCGTTGCCGCCCGCTGGTACGCTGAATCGCTCATTCGCCAGCAGAACGCGTTCAACCAGATGCAGTGTGATCGGGCGCAGGATGTGCTGGAAGAGATCTCTGAATTGGAAAGACTCGTGATCTGGTTGGGGTCAGAGGTGGCTGACCTCCGGGAGGAGCGCCGCCGTGACTAGAGCTTCTGTCATCATCGTCAGTTGGAACGGCGAGGCGTATCTGGCGGCGTGTCTGGACGCTATCCTGGCGCAGACAGGGCCCGACGATGAGGTGATTGTGGTGGACAACGCCTCGACCGATTCCTCGGTGGCGTTGGTGCGCGAGCGGCATCCCCAGGTGCACGTGATCCAGAACGATCGCAACCTCGGGTTTGCGGGCGGCATGAACGTCGGTCTGCGTGCGGCTCACGGCGAGTTCTTCCTGTCGGTCAATCAGGACGTCGAGGTGCATCGAGGGTGGTTGGAGGCGCTCCTGGAGGCGCTTGCGATGCCGGAAGTGGGGGTTGCAGGCTGCAAGCTGTTCTACCCGGATGGGACGATTCAACACGCGGGTGGCGTCGTTCGCTGGCCTCAAGCTGTCGTCGATCACCGTGGCTACCGCCAGCCCGACGATGGTCGATGGGACGCGTTGCGCCCGGTGGACTACGTGACCGGGGCGGCTTGGGGATTTCGACGGGTGATGGTGGAACAGGTTGGTCTCCTGGATGAGGGATACTGGCCTGGCTATTACGAGGAAGTGGATTACTGCTTCCGGGCGCGGCGAGCTGACTGGCAAGTCATCTACGCACCGAGGGCCACGGGCGTTCACCATGAGTCCGTCTCTTTGGGCAAGACGAGTGATGCCTATCAACAAGCCTTTCACCGGGGGAGGCTGCGCTTTGCCATCAAGAACTACGTCCTGGAGCAGGTTGGGGAAGCGTTGTTTTCGCGCGAGCGGGAGTATGTGCGGGGTGAGCAGGTGGCGTTTGCACGCCGGGTGCTGGCCCCCGCCTATCTCAGCACGTTGCTGAGTATGCCCGATTTGTCTGAGGACGTGGGGGGAGCGAACTCGCCGGGCACTGGCGGGGTGGACTCTCTCACGCTGACCAGCGAGATCACCCTAGGTTTATCTGAGTTGTATTTGCTGGCATTGCATGCTAGAGGGGGAGCTCAAGTGGACAATCACGTTCAGCCGGTGCAACTGCCGCCGGATGCAGTTTATCCGCCGGATGTCGTTTATCCGCCCTTGCAGGAGCACGTCTTTCAGTCTGGTGTGCCGGTAATCGGCCCGCTTATTCAGTCAGTCCGGCGTCTGGTCTACGGATTCGCGGCCAGGTGGGGCGTGCTGGCGGTCATCCAGCAGCAGAACCAGGTCAACCAGTTGATCGCGCAGGAATTGACGAGACTCGGTCAGAGGATGGACGAATTGGATGCGCGGCTGGTTGATCAGGACCGTGACCTGGCACACCTGGCGCGAGCCGTCGCGGAGGTGGGAATCCGTCAGCGGCACTTGGCGAAGACGGTTTTGCCCACAGGCCCGGTGGACCAGGGCGTTGCCTCTTCCGGCGCTTCGGAAGCGTGATTCATGCGCGTAGCCGTCGTCACTCCGCTTGATGCGCGGGCGACGGGCGTGGCAGACTACAGCCTTGAGCTGCTGCCACACCTGGCGCGAGCGCTAGGTAGCGAGGTTGTGGTGTTCACTCAGGACGCTGAGCGCTCGCAGCCGGAGTGCGGTGATGGCGCGCCATCGGAATGGCGACTTCTGAAAGGCGATGGTTGGACGTGTTGGCCGATTGCGGAGTTGCCCCGTCTCGCGCCTGAACTAGATCTGATCATCTACCAGATGGGCAACAGCCCGGCTCATGACTATATGGCTCCCTACTTGCACGAATATCCTGGCCTGGTGGTTCTGCACGATCTGTCTTTGCACGATTTCTACGTCCGCCAGGCCGGGCTGGCAGGCCGGCCGGCGGCCTACCTGCGGGCGTTTGGATTTGGTTATGGTTTGCAGGGCACGCGCCTGGCGCGGCGTTACCTGCGACAGCCTATGCGGATCGGCTATCCCGAGTACTTGCTCAGCGAGTGGTTGGCTGCCCGCAGCCCAGGCGTGATCGTGCACAGCGATCATGCGGCGTCTTTGTTAGGCGAACGCTGTCCGGCAGCGCGGATCGAGGTGGTACCTATGCCAATGCCCCTGCCGGATCGAGTGGCGCCAGCGGAGGCGCGCGCGCAGTTGGGCCTGGCAGCGGACGCATACGTGATTGTGGTGTTCGGGGTTCTCAATCTCAGCAAGCGCCCACTTGCAGTCCTGGACGCCTTGAAACGCTTGCGCGCCGCTCGTGTGCCCGCGCAAGTGGTTTTTGTCGGCCGGGAGAACACGTCCTTTCGACTGGCTCCTGAAGTCGAACGACGGGGGTTGCAGGCTGACGTGATCCAGTTGGGCTTCGTGGAGGACCAGGGCGCGGTCCGCTTGTGGCTGTCGGCGGCGGATGTGGCCGTTGGCTTGCGCTCACTCTACTGGGGAGAGACACCGGCGTCGGCCCTGCGCGTCTTGGCCAGTGGGTTGCCGTTGGTCGTGAACGATGTGGGCGCCTTTGCCGAATTGCCCGACTCCGCCTGTGTCAAGATAAGTTCTGACGTCCCCGATACCGGCGAGGCGCTCTGTCTCGTGCTGGAGGGGCTTTTCCGAGAGCCGAGTCGCAGACGCGCCATGGGCGTGGCTGCCCGCGACTATGTCGGGCTGAAACATGACCCCGGTCAGGTGGCGGCCCACTACGTGAGGTTTGCGGAGGCAATCCTGAACGGTCAATGGCGCGCCATCGGAATGGCGCCTTCTGAAAGGTGATGGCGCGCCATCGGAATGGCGCCTTCTGAAACTGGGCAGTGCAATGATCGATGGTACGAGGCTTGATCTGGCATACGTCAGTCCACTTAACCCGATACGCAGTGGCCTATCCGACTACAGCGAGGCGTTGATACCGCCGTTGTCGGATCTCGTCTCGATCACACTGTATAGTGATTGTGGCACACCGTCCGACCCCCTCATTGCCGAGCGGTTTGCCGTTCGTCCGGTTCAATCGCTAGCTCGATACTGCGCCCGGCACGACCTGCGCTTATACCAAATTGGCAACAGCGCGCAGCACCAAAACGCCTTTGATTGTCTCAGGCGGCTGCCGGGCGTGGTCACGCTGCACGAGCCGTTTCTGCACCATGGATTATATGGGGTCTCGCTCCTGCGCTACTATCGTGAGGTGTTCTACGAGTTGGGTGCCCCTGACTGGGCTGCTGCCAGGCATCTGGCGGATCGAATGGCTGCCGGAGACCTCTGGGCGCTGATGGAAGTCCTGCTGATTCGCCGGCTGGTGGATTCGAGTCTAGGTATCATCGTGCACAGTCACGCGGCTCGCCGGATGATCGAGGACTGCTGCTCGGCCGATCCCCGCCGCCGCCAGTGCCCGGCCCGAGTCGTTGTCATTCCTCACCTGATGCCTGTCCCTTGTGTGGACTCTCCACTCGGGCGGGCAGAGTTTGGCCTGCCGGAAGAGGGGCTGATCTTTGGCATAGCTGGCATGGCCCAACCGGCGAAAGAGCCCCAACTGGTGCTGCGTGCGTTTTCTCGCGTTGCCGCCAGCCGGGCGCGCGCCCGGCTGGTATTTGTCGGTGAGATATCCGAGGATTGTGACGTGCCTGCTCTGGCCAGGAGCCTTGGCGTGGCGGATCGCGTGCGCTTCCTGGGTCGGGTTGATCCCCTTGATCGCATGCATCTGGCCATCGCTGCCTGTGACGTGATGGTCAACCTTCGGCAGCCGACTATCGGTGAAACGTCGGGCACGGCGCTACGAGCGATGGCGTTGGGCCGCCCGTTGATCGTGCGTGACGTTGGATGGTACGGCGAACTGCCGGATGGGACTTGTCTCAAGATCGGGCCGGATGCCGGCGTGGATGAGCTGGCTTCGGCCATGTTGGCGTTGGGCTCGTCGGCAGAGACGCGGCAGCAGTTGGGGGAGCAGGCGCTGCGCTACGTCCAGACAGAATGCGATCCGTCCACGATAGCCCGGCGTTACGCCGAATTCCTGCGGGTCGTGTACGAACGTGCCCGCATGCCCCTGGTGCGAGGTCTTGAGCCGTGTTGATCGCTGTGCTAGCTATTCCAGCGCTGTGTATTTGGACTGGATACGGAGTGTTCCGGCTCGTGAGGCCAGGCCGCTTCCGGATCGACGTTCCGGCAGGTCTCTTTCTACTTGGGTTGAGCGGGATGCTCGTGTTGGGCTGGATAGCGCTGGTGGCTGCCGAGCTGGGCGTCTTCTCGGCCAGCGCCATCACGTTGCTGGGTGTGCTGCTGGGAGGGGTGGGGTGGCTGGTCGGGCGGCGCCGGGGCACGGGTGCTAAGTGGGCGTGGACTGTCTCCAGAAGCGGCGAGATTCTCTTCCTGCTGGGCTTGATCGTCTTGACGGGCCTGCTCTATCTGCGCCCGCACGAGTTCGTTTTTGGCGGGGCTGATGCCGGGGTGTACGTTAGTCTGGGCGCCAGCGTCGCCCGGACGGGCCGCTGGCTGATTTCCAATCCTGATCTGTCTGCGCTTCCAGCGGATGCCCATCCCATGCTGTTCAGGGAGCAACCCGCGAATTTCCTGCCGCGCTATTACCATCTGCCCGGCTTCTATGTCTCGGACAGTCGTGCAGGGACGATCATTCCACAGTTCTACCCACTCCATCCCGTGTGGCTAGCGCTGGCGCACGGATTGGGAGGGGTGTGGGCCAATCTGTTCATGGCACCGCTCTGGGGTATTCTGGGTGTGCTAGCGCTGTATTTCGCCGTGCGCGAAGCCTTCGACCGCCGCGTGGCCGCCGTGGCGGCTGTCCTGTTGGCTGTCACGCCGACGCAAGTCTGGTTCTCGCGCTACCCAACTGCGGAGACCTTGACCCAATTCCTGTTGTTCGGCGGACTCTACGCCTTTGCCCGATATGCCCGCCGTGGTGAGACTTGGGCAGCGGTAGTGGCGGGTTTGGCGCTGGGACAAATGACGCTGGTGCGAGTTGACACGTATTTCCTGCTGGGTGTGCTGCCCATATACGCTGCATTTCTGTTCTTGCGGCGCAGGTTCGATCGGCGCTTCTGGGCATTCGCATTTCCCATGCTTGCCATGAGCGGCCATTCGCTCGTGCACGCCGTCTGGCAAGGCTGGCCTTATGTATATAACGCCTTTATCGCCGGGCGTTCGCTAACGGTGGAACCACCAACACTGGCGGCTTTGGCAGGTGGGATAGCTGTCTTGATGGCACTGTTTGTCATCTGGGGTCGGGCAATCGCGCGTCGCTTGGGCGGGATTACGTGGCTGGCATCTGCTCGGCGGATCTTGCCGTCCGTAGTGGCAGTTGGCCTGGTGCTGCTGGCCGTCTATGCCTATTTCCTGCGCCCGTTGCAGGCTGATCCGACGTACGAATCGCACTATTGGTACGGTGCGAGTACAATCCCCAACGTGGAGCCGTACAATCTGGTGCGGTTGGGGTGGTATCTGTCACCACTTGGCCTGGTGCTGGGTGTGTTGGGATTGGCAGCCATAGTGCACGAGCGAATCAATAGGCGCACGTGGCTGATTGTGGTGGTGGGCGTGTTCTTCTCCGTTCTGTTTCTGTTCAGGACGTTTAACAACCCCCATCACGTGTACGTCATGCGGCGCTACGTGCCTGCTGTGATCCCGACGTTTGCGATAGGCATGGCCTATGCCGTGCTGCGACTGGCCGATTGGCAGCCTATGAGCCGCGTGCTGGCCGCTGGCCTGCTTACGGCGGAGGTTGTCCTGATGCTGTATGGGGGACGCGCGATGATCCGGCAGGTGGATTATCGGGGCGGCGTCGCGCAAATCCGCGCGTTTTCGGCACAGGTGCCACCGGATGCCGTCGTGTTGTTTGAGGACGGTGAGCCACTGGGGGTTGGTGCTTTCTTGGGCACGCCGTTGGCCTATCTAGATGGCTGTACGCTGATGGATCTCCAGGAAGACCGGCTCGACCTCGATCGGTTGGATACGCTAGTGACTGGCTGGCTGGCGACCGGACGGTCAGTGGTCGTCGTGAGCGATTCGGCGTACGCGACTGAGTTGTGCAGTCGTTGGCGTTGTCGCTCCCTCGGTACGGCGCGG
This sequence comes from uncultured Anaerolineales bacterium, assembly GCA_964649415.1. Classification (GTDB taxonomy): domain Bacteria; phylum Chloroflexota; class Anaerolineae; order B4-G1; family B4-G1; genus CAZYSK01. The sequence goes on along the minus strand of CAZYSK010000002.1, from coordinate 85,999 downwards.
TTCGATCTGAGGGCCTTGGAAGCGTCCTACGAACACCTGCCGGTTGAGGTAGTGCCGTTTCAGGTTTCGCTGGATTTGTATGCTGTGGAGGAGCTTAACGGTGGATGACAACTGGCTTGAGATATCGGATCAAAACATCAGCGTCGGGGAAATCATGCAGCGAGTCCGTGAAAGGGCGGCTGGTCACTATGACGGAGCGCCATCTGGGGGGGAGAGACCAGAGCAGATTGCCGAGGCTCTCTGGAACAAGATGCTTGGCGATGCTGAGGGAGAATCGGTGTTGAGCGAGTGGGTCTCGATTCGCCAGAGTGACTGCGATATCGTACCGCGCCACTACGTGATCGATTGGCGGATACCGATTCTGGGCCCCATTCACGCGGTGGTGCGCCGCGTCATCAACGCAGAGATCCGCCGCTATTTGATGCCCTCGCTGAACAAACAGTCGCGCTTCAACCGAAAGGTCCTGCGGGCTGTGAGGGGTTTGGCCAGAGAGAACGCGCATTTGCGTCAGCAGATCGAAGCGCTCCAGGGCGGGGAGGAATAGGGCAGCTCGTGCAGATACATCAATTCCACCCTACCGTTTCCTATGGCGACGCGATCAGCAACCAGATAATCAGCCTGCGGCGCTTGCTACGTCACATGGGGTACCGTAGCGAGCTGTTCTGCGAGCAGTTGCCGATCCACTTTGAGGGCCGGGTACGACAGATTACGCAGTATGGCCGCCACTCTTCATCCAGGAACATACTGCTTCTGCATTTCTCCCTGGGCTATTCGCCTGACGTGGTTGCCTGGCTGGAGCGGATTCCGGATCGCAAGGTGATCGTCTATCATAACATCACGCCTCACACATACTTCGCTGGCATCAACGACGTGTACCTCGAGGCTGCGCAGGCGGGGCGCGAGCAGTTGAAGCATCTTACGGCGTTGGCCGAAGCGGGATGGGGAGACTCGGCGTTCAACTGTCAGGAACTGGCCGAGTATGGCTGGACACGTGTTGGTGTCTTGCCTATCGTCTTTGAACCAAAGCGATATGCAATTCGCCCCAGCCGGAAGTTGCTCAGGCGATGGCGGGATGGCCTGAACGTTCTATTTGTGGGACGGGTCTCTCCGAACAAGAAGCTGGAAGACTTGATCCTGACGTTCTACTACCTCAAACGCTTCGTACGGCCAGATGCTCGCCTTATCCTGGTTGGGTCAGCTCACGGGATGGAGTCCTACTTGGAGTTCCTGCAGGCGCTGGTAAGCAAGCTGGGCCTGTCCGATGTCGTGTTCGCCGGGCACGTGAGCAATTCGGAGTTGATGGCGTGTTATCGCTGTGCCAGCGTGTATCTCAGCATGAGCGAGCACGAGGGATTCGGCGTGCCGCTTCTGGAGAGCATGCACTTCGGTGTGCCTATCGTTGCGTATGAGGCGGCCGCTGTGCCCGAGACGCTAGGGGGTAGCGGCGTTCTGGTGAGGACCAAGGACTGCGCGGCGGTGGCGGAAGTGATCGGCTTACTGGCTGAGGACGAGCATTTTCGCGCTCGGATCATTGCCCGCCAGCGCGAGCGCCTGCGGGATTTTTCGCCTGACAGAGTGGGGAAGCAGCTACAGGGGCTTCTGGACGCTCTTGGGGCGTAGGGGACTGATGTCAGTATGAACGTGGTGCTGGTGGGTAGCGCCGGTCGGTGTGGCATTCGCGAGTATTCGCAGATCCTAGTCGAAGGATTCTGCGAACTTGGGCACCGAACCCTGTACATAGGTGTGAAACGCCATGATAACCGCGACCTGGCACGGTGCGTGCGGCAGGTGAAGCGCGACGATGAAGTTGTCATCTTTGAATATGAACCAGGCATCTTCTGGTTGGGTGGACTCATTCGGGCGATGGCGTGGCTTCGGTTGTGGCGGCGCAAGCGCATCCTGCTCTCGGTGCACGAGATTGCGCCGGAGAAGTACCCTGAGTTTCGGCAGATTCAGTGGCACCTGGCGCGTCCGGTCTCGCGCCGGTGGCTATCTGGGATTGTCAGGCTGCTTGTTTCGACAGCGGACGTGGCCCTGCGCTTCCTGATGTTGCGTGCGGCGTTGCTGCTGATGGGCTGGCTGCCTCACGCCGTGGTGGTGCATTCTCTGAAAGCCGCGGAGAACATCCACCTGGCTGTGGCGGATGATCGCAAGGTGCACTATGTGTCCCACGTGATCAAGCGACTAGAGGGAGACCGAGGCGCGCTGCGTGAGCAGTTGGGACTTCCACGGGGTGCTTTTGCTTTCATCATTCCCGGTTTCCTGTTTCGCCGCAAACGGATCATTGAGGTGATCGGGCAGTTGCCTGTGGATGTGGAACTGTGGGTTGTGGGCACTCCTTCGAAGTATGATTTGGGTTATCTGGAAGAGATCGAGTCGTATTTGGCAGACAGTGATAAGCGCGGTCAGGTACGCCTGATCCAGGACTATGAGCGCATGGAGCAGTATCTGCTGGCGGCAGATGCTGCTGTGCTTTTCTACGCCGATGGTTATCAGAGCGGGATTGCCAGCCTAGCCGTGGGAGCTGGAAAGCCCTGCGTTTTCTCCGACATCCCCGCTTTCTCAGACTTGCGTGAGGCAGGGCTGCTCGTGCGCACGCCACAGGATTTGCACCAAGCCTTGGTGGAGATACAAGAGCCGACCCGCTACGATCAACTGGTTGAGGCGGCGCACGCGTTGAGGGAGCGGTTGGGCCCGGATCAGATTTCTCGTCGCTACCTTGAGTCTCTCGACTGATAGGGGCCGGCAGGATGCCGGCGGTCCTTTTGTGCCGCAGAGGCCGGCAGGGATGCAGCGGATGCCCGACCGTCTGCGGTCGGCAACATCCGGGCGGTCCATTGTGCCATATGGAGATATGCGATTCGTATGATGGAAGATAATGCCCCTAACGCAGCGCGAAAACTGGGACTGTTGCTGTTTTGCTCCGTCGCCATTCGTCTCTTCTTCATCTGGTATTTCGGGGACGTAGACTTTGAGCCCGACAGCTACTACCATTTCTTGTACGCGGTGAGTTCATTCGCCCGGCTTCCGCAGTCGCTGAACTATGCGGCTCAAGTGTGGGCTAAGCCTCTGTTTACCCTGCTCACTGGCCTGATTATCTGGATCAGCGGCGTGCGTACGTTGTGGATCGTCAAGGTCTTCAACACCCTGGTGTGGTGTGGCATGGGATTGCTGACGTACCAGTTGGCCCGCCGGCTGAAGCTGTCGACCGCTGCCAGTTTGATCAGTGTGTTTCTGGCCGAGTTCTCGTTTCTGGGGTTCCGGTCGTCCATCGGCACTCTGACCGAGCCTCTGTTTGCAGCGATCGTCCTCGCGGCGCTCATATTGCTACACGATAAGCGCTACACAGCGAGTTGCCTCTTGGCCTCGCTGAGTGTGTTGGCTCGATCGGAGGGATTGGTCCTGCTGCTGGCGTGGGTGGTGATCCTCTGGCTGGTTCACGGGCGGCGGCGTTTCTTGGATCTCCTCCTGCTGGCGGTGTTTCCGCTGCTCTGGAACCTGTGGGGGTACTGGCTTACCGGCAACCCCACCTTTGTCCTGACTAGTGGATACCCCATTGCTACCTCTCCCTATGGCCACGGGGGGTGGTTTGACTATCCATGGGGTCTGCTGCAGTATGAACCTCTGGTCTTCCCGCTTGCTGTGCTCGGACTGGGATTGACGATACGGGAACGCCGCTATCGCCCGCTCCACGTTTGGCTCGCGTTCTTCTTTGGCTTCAACGTGATCGCGTGGCGTTTCGGCCTGTTCGGCACGGCGGGTATTCTGCGCTACTTCGTGCCGATCGTGCCGTGCCTGGCTATCTGCGCTGGGGCGGCGTTTGATCTCAGTCACCTGCTCCTGGCCTACAAGAACCTGGCTGCGCGAGGACTGAATTTCCTTCTCCTTCAGGTGTTTTTTACCGTGCTGGTCTTAAATAGCAACACGGGGGGGTACCATCTGTACAACACGCCCACAGTCCATCACGCGCTGATAGACGCGGGTGAGTGGATCCAAGCCAATCGGCCTGAAGACTACCTCTACAGTTCCCACCCCGCTCTCTTATACTACGCCCGACGAGATTTCTACTCCGGCGTAATGACAATGGGACCAGCAGGTATTCGGCAGGACGGCGTCGTGGCGTTCGAAAGCGGTTTTGGATCGGCCGACATGTTGGAGTATTTGGAGCATTTCCCGTTGGTGGGAGAGTTCGGGGACTACGTGCGCATACACGATCACAACTTAACGGCCATCAAGGTGCGGCCAGAGATGTCCTTCGGGACAGACGATATCCAGCCGCATCTCCAGGGGGGGTGGTCTATCCCTGAAGGGTGGGGAACGTGGGCCACAGGAACTCAGTCTGATCTCGTTCTCTACTTCCCTGACCCCCAGGCCGTGGATGTCACTCTGTCGCTAATGCCGCATTTCGTGGATGGACGACGACAACGCATTGAGGTTTACTACAATGACGTGTCTGTCGGCGATTACCGGTTTCCTGAAGGGGATCAGGGTGTGCAGAGATTCTCCTTTAGCGTCCCCAGATCGTTGATGGGTGGCAAAGTTGACGTGATCAGGTTTGTATACGAATACGCTATCTCTCCCTCAGATCTTGGTATGAGCAACGATGGGCGCCAATTATCCGTGGGATTTGTGCAAATGAGCGTTGTACCTGAAGTGTGGGCTATAGAGCCCTAGACGTGACATTGTCGGGCTATTGTCTCCCCTGCGTTGGGGAGGTAAATCTGGCGAGATTTCGCTGTTTCTTGGATTGGCTCAGTGCGGGAGGACCTGGATAGTGGTGATACATGACTCAACTTGGCTCGCCCGGTTCGGCACCGGGCGCTGGATGGTGTTCTTTTGCTTTCTTCTGCTCTTTGGTATCTACTGTGCGTGTAGCGTCCGGCTGGTGCAACGGTACGAAGTCACGGGAGACGAACCGCACTACTTGCTCATAGCGCACAGCCTTGCGTATGATGGAGATCTCGATCTAGCCAACAATTTTCAGAACCACGACTATCGGGAATTCCATACTTCCGAATTGAGACCTGAGGTCGATCACCAAGCCATTGACGTTCTCGGGAATGGCGTAATTCACTCGAAACATGACATTGGGCTGCCACTGATCATTGCCCCATTCTACCGCATAGCGGGTCGCTTGGGTGTGTTGGTGTTCCACAATCTTGTGACTGCCCTGACTATTGCGTTGTGCTACAGGTGGGTGTACACACACGTCGGCAATTGGACCATTCCGGTGCTCGTATGCTTAGGCCTGGGGTGCTCTGTTCCCACACTGGCGTTTTCTACCCAGGTGTATCCAGAAGCCGTCGCGGCCTTTCTTGTCCTGTGGGGAATGTATCAACTGGACTTTCTAAAGCACTCAAGGATCAGCAGTTGGCGTCTCGTCGGTTATTCCGCTGTGATCGGCTTTCTACCGTGGTTGAGCACCAAGTACGTCGTCATCAGTGCTGTCTTTGCGCTGGCGGGATTATTTCTGCTTTGTAGCGCTTCCTGGCGCGGGCTGCCAAAGGCCATATTGCTGCTATTGGTGCCTGCTCTTGTCTCTGCTTTGATCTGGATCTACGTACGCATTCGGTTCTACGGCACACTTTCGCCAGCCGCACAGTATGCGGATTTTCAGTTCAGCCTTGCTTCCATTTATCAGCACAGCTTAGGTATGCTTTTCGATCAAGAGCACGGCCTCTTGCCCTATTCGCCAATGTATGTTCTAGCTCCCATAGGTTTGGTGATTATGTGGCGAGCCGGACGACGATTCATGGCGCTCTTCATCACAGTGACTTTCTGCGTTTTTTTTGGCTTGATTGCTTCGTGGCACGCCTGGTGGGGAGGGTGGTGTCTTCCCGCTCGCTTCTTGACTGTGATCCTTCCCATCTTGTCGCTGCCCCTTGGATACGCAAGCAAGGCCGTGTTTCAGACACGGCGAGCTCTCGTGCCATTGGCTTCCCTGGTGATTGGGCTCATGGTGATCGGTGTTCTGCTGGGTTTCTTCGGTATGTACGATCCGCTTTATCGCCTGCTGAACAGAAGAGACGGAGCAGCGAATCTCTTTCTGGATCTGGGTCCTCGTTACTTTGATTGGGCTTCTGTATTGCCCTCTTATCCACCTGTCTCACCTGTAGTTCGGTTTTGGGCCTCAGGTGAAGCGAGCCAAGTAGGTGATGACGTCATCGACCCGATACAGGAAAGCGGGATGGTGCGCTTCGCGCCGTCCGGCAGTCCACCCGGCTACCTGGTAAAAGAGGCAAAAGACACACTAGCGGCCGGGCGCTACCGAGTATGCGCAGAGATAGGTACTGACGGATACGCTAGGGGTGTGGGCATGCTTGAGGCTGCGACAATCACTAGCCAACCAAGACAGAATGTGTTTAGTCTTTCGATTGATGGTTCGGCATCTGCCAGCCTCTTTGAATACCAATGGAAGTGTGGTGAATTGTGGGTGGACCACCGGGACCTCATGGGGTTCAGCTTCTGGTTCACTGGTGCGGACGACGTGTATTTGCGCACGTTATCCTGCGAACGTCTTGGGCCGTGGTCCCCCACTCTGTACACAGTGGCCGACGGCCTGGACTTCGCCAGTGATAGTGTGGCTCCTTACCTGGGAGCAGGATGGTCAAGGGAGGAGCCTTGGGGCAGGTGGGCGATTGGACGCTTGTCTGTAGTCTACGTCCACTTGGAAAAGCGGATCGACACGTCACTGACAATGATTGTCTTCCCATATCATGTTGAGGGGGCGACGCAACAAATCTGGGTCTATTACAATGATCAGCTCTTGGATAAGTTCTCCCTGTCGAGCACGGACGCGCAAGAAGTCAGCACAATCATCCCTGGCTCGTTCGTAACTAAGGACGTAGATGTCCTGCGGTTCGACTACGCATATGCGCGATCTCCGGCAGAAGACGGACTGAGTGGGGATCAACGTGTGCTGGCCGTCGGTTTTGTCACTTTGGAGCTATCGCCGCTGCAGCAGGCCAACTCCCTGGGAAGGACTTGGTGAATGTGATGCGTATCGCTTTTGTAGTCCAACGCTATGGGCTTGAAGTCAGTGGAGGGGCCGAGCTGCACTGCAGGCAGGTGGTAGACCGGCTCTCCCCTGAGTTCGAGATCGAAGTCCTGACCACCTGTGCACAGGATTACGTGACCTGGGAGAACGTCTATCCGCCAGGATTGGATGCTGTCAACGGTGTTCCTGTTCGTCGTTTTCCCACCATCCGCACCCGCGAGGAGGAATTCGGTGCCCGGTCGGCCTGGTTGTTCAGTCACTCCCACACCCTCCAGGACGAGATGGCGTGGCTGTATGCACAGGGGCCTGTAGCGCCGGAGTTGCTATCCTACCTCGCTGAGCATCACTTGGATTACGACGCCTTTGTCTTCTTCACCTACATCTACTACCCGACGGCTTTGGGATTGCGCCTGGTGGCGGACCGGGCGCTCCTGGTGCCGACCGCCCACGATGAACCACCGATCTACCTCGACATGTACAAAGCGCTCTTCCACGCGCCTCGTGCGCTGATCTACAATGCGGTTGAAGAGAGGCAATTTCTGGAGGACCTGTTTGGCATTGATTACATTCCCGGTGATATTGTCGGGCTGGGCGTGGACGTGCCACAGCGTGCGAATCCGGAGATGTTCCGGCACAAGTACAGCATAGAGACGCCCTACGTTGTATATGTTGGCCGGGTCAGCAGCTCCAAGCACTGCGAGTCGCTGATTGACTACTTCACACGTTACAAGGCGGCCCACCATGACCCGCTCACCCTCGTGCTCGTCGGCCGCGCCGAGATACCTGTCCCCGAGCGGTCTGACGTCAGGGCACTGGGGTTCGTGTCGGAAGAGGACAAGTTCAACGCCATTGCCGGGGCGGAGTTGTTTCTCTTGCCCTCCAGGTTCGAGAGTTTGTCCATGGTGTTTCTGGAGTCCCTGGCGGTGGGCACGCCGGTGCTCTGTGATGGCACCAGCGCGGTGCTACGTGGTCATTGCATGCGCAGTGACGCGGCGCTGTACTATCGCAACTATCCGGAGTTTGCGCTTAGTCTGGAGCTGCTTCTGAGCAATGGCGGTTTGCGGCAGGTGCTGGGGCAAAGGGGGAAGGAATACGTACGGCGGAGCTACACCTGGGAGCAGGTCCTGCGGAAGTACCGTCACTTGCTCGCCCAGGTCGCTCAGAACCCGTGGTGGTGACTGGGATGTTCAGTGCGCGATCTCGGTGGCCATGCAATCGCACCGGTCAGTACCATTGTCCTATTGACGGATGTATGTCAGGATGCTATACTTTCGCAGTCAGCTTCAGCCGAAAATTGGAAAAGAGGAGTTGTCTACGTGAACCTTCCAAAGATGAAAACATCGCTGCTTGTAGTCACTGTTTCTGTGCTTACATTGACAACTGTTTGCAGTTTCTTGTTTGTTCCTTCTCCGTCGCGCGCGGCTCCAGCGCTCAGTATGGTGAGTCTAGCAGGCGAGCGCATTGAGCAATCGAGTGCGGCGGTGGCCGATTTTGATGGCGATGGCGACCAAGAGATCGTCGTTGGAGGGCGGGATGGTGTGCTGTACGTGCTCGCCTACAGTGGATCGGGCTGGTCGGTGGCCTGGTCGCGCCAGACCGCGACCGATCTCAACGCGGCGGGCGCACCCCAGGGGTCCCCGTGCGTGACCACTGTGAGCGATGTGCGGTCTGCTCCTGCCGTTGCGGATCTGGACGACGATGGGGACCTGGAGATCGTCGTCACCACGGGTGGAGACCCGGCAAATCATCGCAACGGCGGTGTGCTGGTTTATAGCTACGCGGGCAACAGCCCATGGTCCTTCGCGCTCGTGTCCGACTGGCCCCAGCCGCGCATTGACGCGGTGGGCAGTGGCTCGGGATCCGGCTTCTCGGATGGGTGTTGGGATGGCATCTGGGGCTCACCGGCCCTCGACGATCTGGATGGCGACGGCGACCTAGAGGTCGTCGTGTTGGGCTTCGACCGCCGAATCCACGCCTGGCACCACGACGGCAGCGTGATGACTGGATGGCCGATCTACCGCGACAACGGCGACGCGTTGCTGCGGGGTGGTTGGGGATCGCCAGCGCTGGGCGACATCGACGGGGACGGATTGCCGGAGGTTGTGGTGGGGACGGATAGTCCCGAGTGGGAAGGTGACGGTGGGGGCGCTGCTCCCGACTACACCAAAGGCACTGTGTGGGCTATCAATGCGGATAGCAGCAACGTGCCCGGCTGGCCGGTCACGACGGAAAACAGCGTTCAGTCATCTCCGGCGCTGGGCGACATTGACGGGGATGGTGAGTTGGAAGTGATCATCGGCAGTGGTTCCACCTCTGAGGGGGGCGATGGGCGCATGGTATATGCGTGGAATGGCGACGGTTCGCCAGCCACCGGGTGGCCAAAGACGACCAGCGGCGATATGCCGGCCTCCCCGGCATTGGGAGACCTGGACGGAGACGGCGCCCTGGAGGTCGTCATCGGCTGTGGTACTGAAGGAGATGCCTATAATCCGGCTCCCTGCACCTCACTCTATGCCTGGCACGGTGATGGCAGTAGCGTAAGTGGATTCCCCATCAGTCCGCCGTCCAACAACGGTTGGGATAGTACACCCAATGGTCTCCCTTACGCTTCTGTGATGGCCGATTACGATGGGGATGGGGACACAGAAATCCTGGTTGCGAATCGCTGGTCCTGGGGGATCTCGACCGTCGAGCTCGTAAACGGCGTATGGCAGGGCAACAATGGTCCAACGCTCAGGACCAACGCTGCGCTAAGCACTTCTCCGGTTGTGGGAGACGTGGATGGTGACGGGGGACTGGAGATCGTGATTGGTGGTGCGTCTGATTCGAGTGGCAACAACGGTGCCGTTTACATCTGGGACATGGGTGGGGATACGACCGATGCACTCCCCTGGCCGATGTTTCATCAGAATGTGCGCCGCACAGGAAGACTTCCGGCGCCGCCCAGCCTGAGCTTCCCTGACGCGGTCCGTGTGTATCACCAATACGGATCGGGGGACACGGAGACGGGGCACGTGGCTGTGCAAAACGGCGGAGAGGGCCAGTTCGATTGGCGCATCGCGCACGGGATCAGCGGTCTACAGCTCGTTCCCGACACCGGCACAGTCGAAACGAGCGCATCCGTGCAGGTGGTTATCACGACCACCGGCCTCGTGACCGGTTGGCACGAACTCGGCACGTTGACCGTCAGCGGTACTTCCGGCGGGGAAGCCGTCGACGGCAGCCCGAAAACGTCCTCCCTGCACCTGTACGTCGGCGACGTTCACCGTTCCTACCTGCCGTTCGTGCTTCGCAACAGTTGATGCGGATTGTTTCATTCCGACAGCCAACACTGTATCGAGGGAGATATTGGAAACAACGAACCCCGGAGCCCGTCAGCGGGCTCCGGGGTTCGTTGTTTCTGTGTTGGACGGGCAACCAGGTTATCTACTCTGGGCGAGGGAGCATCAGCTCCCGCCGATCGGTAGCGGACGAACACGTATCCGATTCTGCTCAAAGACGATTATGCTACCGCTATCCAGGTATTCGCATACGGCTTCCAGGTTCGTAAGCAACAAAGCCAGTTGCCTTTCCGGACGTCGTTCGGTACCGCGTCGAAACAAGATGAAGGAAGGCTTTGACGCTTGACGGAGGGCGAGTAGCATTCCAAAATCGGTATCAGCGGATACAATGATACGGTCATCTGCCGCAGCCAAGTTGAATAGCTCTTCATCGTCGGCTGCGGCCAAACCCATATCGCGCACGTGTATTGCATCATAGCCTACCGCGCGCAAGCCCTCCGCGACGCGAGGCGACAGCGCGTTGTCTACTAGGAACTTCATGCGGGGACTACAAGGGGTAACTGGCGTTCCCGCACTGCTTCGGCAGCATAGCGCAGGGCTTCGCGGATGTCTTTGCGTTCCAAGTCGGGATACGCTTCAAGGATTTCGGCTACCGTCATCCCGTCTGCTACCATATCCACGACGGTGGCCACAGGAATACGCAACCCCCGAATACAGGGAACACCGCCCATCTGTCTAGGGTTTATGGTTATCCGGGTAAAGACCATTGCCTTCTCCATCTCTTTCGTGAGGCGCGCCGAATCATACGAAACGCTCGCTTGCGTTGTGCATTCATTATACGGGAATCAGGGGCGCTTGGCAAGAAGCAGATAACTGAATGGTTGAATCGGACACCTGTTTTGGGTAGCCCTCTCTGTGGTTCACAGTCTGCTCAGTTGAGCGCCATGAAGTCGTCCCACCTGAACTGACCTGCGTGCGGTCGGCGCGCCATC
>CAZYSK010000002.1:0-74629 GCA_964649415.1 uncultured Anaerolineales bacterium | reverse complement strand
AGAATGGCGCCTTTGTAGGTATGATGGTGCGCCATCAGAATGGCGCCTTTGTAGGTATGATGGTGCGCCATCAGAATGGCGCCTTTGTAGGGGTGATGGCGCGCCATCAGAATGGCGCCTTTGTAGGGGTGATGGCGCGGCGTGCGATCGCTTCGAGGTACACCGCCCGTACGCGGTCGGCCACGACTTCCCACGTGTAGTTCCTCAGCACCTTGTCCCGCCCGGCTTGCCCCATCTGTGCGCGCCGCGCCGGGTCCGCCAGCAGTTCCGCAATGGCCCTCGCCAGGTCGTCGGCGTCCTGGTAGGTGAACAGCAGGCCGTCGCGCCCTGCGTCGATCACCGTGGGAATAGCGCCAATGCGGGCGCCGATGACTGGCTTGCCGCATGCCCACGCCTCGACGAAGACGATGCCGAAGGATTCGTGACCCGACGGCAGGACGAAGACGTCGCAGGCTGCCAACAACTGCGCTTTCTCTTCCTCCGAGAAGCTGTCTACCACCGTGACCCAGGCTTGCTGTTCGGGGGGGAGGGCGTGGATCATCTCCTCGATCTGACGGGAGTAGGGGGTTCGCGTGCCCGCGATCAGCAGCCGGACACCCGGGTGCGCGGCCCATACCCGCTGCAAGCTTGCGAACAGGGTGTCGAAACGCTTGCGTGCCGACTGCGTGGCCACGATGGCCACCACCGGAGCGTCTCCCCACCCATACCGATGCCTGGCCGCTTCGCTGCCAGCCTGTGCAAAAGCGCTGACGTCCACGCCTGCTCCAATCACCGAGATCCTGTCTGCCTGGATGCCACGCTCGATCAAGTAGTCGCGTTCGAAGGTCGTGTGCGCGATGTAGGCGTCGGCCTGCCGGATCGCGCGGTAGATCATCTTGCGCTCGTAGCCCCACCGATCGGCCGTGTGCATTGCACCCAGAAAGACGATGGGGATTCCGGCACGCCGGGCGCCTGCCAGTGCGTAGTACATGTGCATCAGGGGGAAAGCGGTGGCGAACACGACGTCGGCTCCACTGCCGGCGACCGCTCGGGCCATCCCGCGGATCAACGGGCCATTGTAGAGCGTGCGCAGCCGGTCGTTGCAGGGCAGGTGCAGCCTGTACGCGACCCCGGCGGCCAGCATGCGCAGCGCGTTCAGGTGATTGAACACGGCGAAGCGGCGTACCGTCACGCCGTTGATTTCCTCTGTCTGGGCGGGCATCGCGGGCTCGCCGGCGCGCCAGAAGTACGCCGTGCTGTAGGCGACCGTCGTGAACACGGTCACCGCGTCTTCATAGCGCGACGCAAACTGCTCGGAGAGGTTCTTCACCAGCCACTGGGAGCCCCCCATGGAGGGGGGATAGCCGTGGACCACGTGGAGGATCTTCATCGGCTTGAGGTTCGAGCCTCCTTTGCTCTGGACAGCAGGGCGGCAGGGAGTAGAATCGCCATGGTGAGCAAGCTGATTGCTGCCCCGACCCGGAAGGTCGCCGGTTTGTAGACGAATTCGACCCGGTGTGTGCCGGCCGGCACGACGATGGCGCGGAATGCGTGGTTGGCGACGTACAGTGGGGTGTCCCGCCCGTCCACCAGTGCCATCCATCCGGGTGCATACGTGTCGGTCAGGACGAGCAACCCGTCGGCGGCTGTCTCAACCGTCATTTCGGCCCGGTTGGGTTCGTAATGAGTGATGTGGACCGCAGCAGCACCTGTCAGCACATCCATCGGTTCTGCCCAGTCTTGAGGTGCTTCCTCCAATACCACCCTGTGGCGAAAATCGAAGTCATCGTCCGTGACGCGCGTCAGAGACTGTGCGGCGTCGTCCACGATCTCAGCGCGGTGGACGACGAAGGCGCGGGGCAGCACGTCCTGGTTGCGATAGACGCTCACGCTCCCGGCATCCTCGTAGACCAATTCCCACTTTCCGTCCAGTTCCTGGTCTGTGAGGACGTACTTCACGTTCAGCAGGTCGAGGAGGGGCGAGTTGGCCTGGGTGAACAGCGAATGAAGGGAGACGCGATAGTGCCCCTCGATCCGGTCGACCAGGTCCGCGTATCGCCTGGGCACAACGGTGTCGTATCCGCGTACGTCGGATATGCCGAACAGCATGCCGCTGTTCGGGTACAGAATCAGGCCGGTGCCACTGACGCGGTAGATGTCACGGTCTTGTTGCAGGAATTGGATAGCGCCCGGTGTTGGGAAAATGTGTTCGGGGGCGATGGTGGGGTTGAACGGCATGCCAACCAGGCAGAGGTCGAGCATCGTCAGGCCCAGAGCGGCGTAGGCCCATATCCTTGCGTCGGTACGTCGCCTTTGCTCCTCTCCCGTTCCGACGGGAGAGGGTTGGGGTGAGGGGGTCCGATGCAGCGCCCACCAGGCCAGTGCGACGAGGACAGGGATGTACATCACGACGTTAGCGGGGCGAAAAAGCGCCAGCTTCTTCTGATAACGCTCTTCCACCAGGGCATAGTAATACTCCAAGGGGCGTGAGAGTTGGGGAGCGCCCCAGTTGGCCTCCATGAAGTCGCGCCCGGAACGGATGACGGCGTCTTTGAAGACGACGAAGCCCGTGTAGGCCAGTGCGATCAGGCATAAGCTGACCAGCGCGAATAACGCCAGAATGCGCAGTGTCGTACGGCGGGACGGCTGGCGTCCTCGGATGATCTCATCCAGTCCCAGGCCGGCCAGGACGGCAACGGCGAAGACGTAGATGAGACGCGCTCTTCCATTCGCCGCTACGTTGAAGAGCGGTAGACAGTTGACGGCGTTCAGCAATGGCAGGCGGAGCGCGACGCCCAGACAGACCACTGCCAGCGATGCGAAAAACAGGACCAGTCGCCGGCGGGGGGAGGAGCGGCGCCTGACGTTGTGAAAGGTGACTGTGGCCGCCAGGGCCAGCGGCACGATGCCTGCATAAGCGTTCTGTTCGACGGAATTGCTGTGGGGAAACCAGTAACTACCGTCGGATTCCGTGCCGAAGAACTGGGGCAGCAGGGCCGTGATCGCCGTGGGCCAGTCGTGCCAGTCCAAGAATAGCTGTGTGATCGGGTGAGATGTACGATTGGCTACCTCAGCGCTCCTGGAGGACAGCGTACCGCTGTGCACGAGGGCCTCTGCGAAAGGCAGTAGCTGCACCGAGGCCAGCAATACACCCACCGCTGCGGCTGCTGTGATTCTCGCGAGTTGAGGCCACAGCCTCGATAGCTGCCACCCTTCGAGACAAATAGCGCGCCATCGGAATGGCGCCTCTTGAAGGGTGATGGCGCGCCATCGGAATGGCGCCTTCTGAAGGGTGAAGGTCCGGTACAGGGCGTACGCTGCCCAGGCCAGCACCACGTAGAGGGATACCTCCGGTTGCCCGCCCAGAAACTGTGCCGCGATCATCAGGCCACTGGCGATGACGTACACCCCGCTTCGTCTGGTGAGTGCCCGTTCGATGGTCAACAGCATCGCCGGCAGCCAGGCGATGACAGAGGCGGGCGGGAAGCCAACCCAAGCGATCATCGGCCCGCTGAAAGTGAAGGCGACCGTGGCGAGCAGTGCGCCCGGCTTGCCGAGGCCGATCTCGCGGGCGAACAGGAACGTGAACATCCCGGCCACCCACAGGCGCAGGATGGCAACGATGACGCAGGAGGGATACAGGGGAAGCAGATAACTCACCAAGCTGAAGGGGCTGAATACCGCCGATAGCGCGTTTCCCACGAAGGGCAGCCCACCGTCGGTGTATGGATTCCAGAGCGGCAGCCGGCCCTGGGCAAGCGAGCGCAAAGTGAAGGCTCTCCAGGGCAGGAATTGGTGGACTTGGTCGGTCAAGACTGGATTTGCCGGCTGGGTGTAGCCCTCTGGGGCGAGGGGCTGCCACAGGGGATCGACGTCGAAGATCAGGTCTGCGGGCAACAGCACGCGACCCCCAAAGACGGCGGGCCAGAAGAAGAGCGCCAGGCCCAGGGCCAGAAGCAGCCCAGCTTGTATGATCTCCCGTCGCGCGCTGCGACCGGGACGCGGCGGATGAACTGCATCCGGCGGATAGACTGCATCCGGCGGATAAGCTGCATCCGGGGGTGTTGGGCTGTTATGACTGGCTGGTCGATTCCAGGACGCGTTCATAGACGCTCTGATAGGACTCGATCATCGCTTGCTGTGAGAAGTCGCGCTGGCCGGCTTGCCGGGCCGATGCCTGTCGTTCATCGTAGTTGGCTGCCAGGGCTGTGATAGCGGTGAGTATGCTCTCAGGGGTCACGTCGTCCACCACCTGGCCGCAGCCTGTTTCCGCCACGTAATCCGCCATGGGAATGGCTTGACTGACCAGGACCGGCTTGCCGGCGGCCAGCGAGTCGAGCAGTGAATGGGGATACGATTTGACGATCTCCGGCCTGGTGGCCAGGGTGACGCTGGCGTGCACGCCTGCCAGTATTTCGTTGACGTCTACCTGTTTGTCTAGCACCGTGACCTGCTCGGTCAGACCCATGTCGCGCACGCGGCGCTCCATGTCGTCCGCCAGTATTCCCCGCCACAGGAAGACCAACCGCAGATGAGGCGCTTGCCGAGCCGCCATCAACAGCGCGTCCACCCCCTTGGTGCGGAACTGCTCCTTCGTCCAGGGAGCCGACCCGATCATCAAGCGCATTTCCGAGCGCAACGGCAGTGGTGCGTGCGTGAAACGGCTGGCGTCGATCCCTGGCCGGACCAGGACGGCGTTTTCCAGTCCCCACGCGTCGAGGCGCTTCAGGCTGCGTTCATCCGACACGAGCACAGCGGCCAGGGAGGAGAAGAAGGCTGTGTTGGGCCGCCGGTGCGTGACGCCGCCGGTCAGAGAGTAGATCACCGGGCGTCGTAGCCTGCCCAGATAGGGGAAAGGAAAGGGGTCGGGGTTGTAGACGTGGTGCAGGTGCAGGTGGGCTTCGCGGCGTTGCAGATCCCGGAGTTTGTGGAAGCCAAAGAGCAGCCGGGGGACGTATAGCGGGCACGACTGGTTCGGGTTGACGTAGACCAGATCGCCGCCGAAATGCCCCCGCAGGGCGGTGATTTCCTGCAACACGGCCTCGGCCTGGGGCATCTTGGGGGGCAGGATAGGCAGGTGATACAGGATCTTCATGGCGTGCCATCGGAATGGCGCCTTCTGAGAGGTGATGGCCCGGGACATGCCGCCTGGCTGTCCGTTCATCCGGCTGCCCCGGAAGCGAAGTTCAGCACGCGGTCGTTTTGGCCGCCCCATCGCCCGTGCAGCCCGTCGAGAAGCCCCAGGCGGATGGCTCGAGCGGTGGGTCGGTTGCCGTCCAGTCGCACCCTTGTGGATAGGGCCAGGCTGTAGAGCGCCCAGAAGCCATAGAGCACCACCTTATGCTTCTGGTGGAATTTACGGACCAGCAAGAAGCGGTTCCGAATGCTGTAGTAGGTGTGGAGCGTGTTCCGAATCTTCGCCGAGCGCCCCAGGTCGTGGAAGGCTCGCGCGCGGACGTCTATGGCGCTCAGATAGCCCTGTTGCCTGGCGCGCAGGCACAGATCGGCTACCTCTCCGCTGAAGAAGTAGTCCTCGTCCAGGAGGCCAACCGCGTGAAAAGTGCGGGCTCGTCCTAGGAACACGGTCCCGGGTACGCACTCGACGATGTGGACGGGGCCACCGTCTGGGAGCCTGTGGTTGTGCGGCTGGTGGTGGAGGGCCGGGTCTCTGCCCCCGGCGGCGAGCAGGTGATCCGTTCGCTCCGCATCGAATAGCAGTGGCCCGATGAATCCGATCTGTTCGTCGGCCTGGAGGTCTTCCAAGAGCCTGGTGACGTCCGTTTCCCCAACCCAGGCGTCGTTGTTTAGCAGTAGGATGGGATCATCCCCCGTGGAGAGGGCTTCCGCAATCCCACGGTTATTCCCGCCGGCAAAGCCCAGGTTGGCCGGGTTCTGGATCAGATGAATGCCGGGACACTCGCGCGATATGACCTCGTGGCTGTCGTCAGTAGAACCGTTGTCCACCACCCAGATCGCCGGTTGCAGCGACTTCCAGGAGGCGATGTGGTGGACGCAACGGACCGTGTCGGCCGCCGCGTTCCAGTTCAGGATGACGATCGCCAACCGCATGCGTCACTTCCTCCGTCGGGTGGGACGGCGACGGGCTGAAAGCCGCGCGACGACGGTGATGACCACGCCCCCACAGGCGACCAGGCTGATACCCGCGCCGATTTTGAACGCAGGCGGGTCGTATAGGAATGTCACCTGGTGTTCCCCTGCTGGCAGCGCCACGGCGCGGAACACGTGGTTAGCCACGTAGGTCTTGACCGGTTGGCCGTCTAGTCTTGCCTGCCAACCAGGGTCGTAGCCGTCGGTGAGAACGAGGATGCCATCGGCGGACGTTCGCGCCTGCACCTCGACTCGCTCCGGTTCGTAGTGCGTAATCTGCACCTCAGCCGGTGTGGGTGCCGGTTCGTCCGGCAGGCTGACCGTGGTGACAGGTCCCTCTTCAAGGATCACTGTCGTGCGATAGTCGAACTGGCCGCCGGTCAGGCGGGCCAGCGACTCCTCGGCATCATCGGCATATTCGGCCTGGTGGACGACGAAGGCACGGGGCATCACGTTCCGATTCTGGTAGACATTCATCCCATCGTCGTCCTGATAGACCAGTTCCCACTTTCCCCCCAGTTCTTGCTGCGTCAGGACGTACTTGACGTTCAGCAGGTCGAGCAGCGGCGAGTTTGCATCCTTCAGCAACCAGAAAAGGCCGACGCGGACACTGTCCTCCATCTGGTCGAACAGGTCCATGTACCGCTGCGGCGCTACGGCATCATACCCTCGCACGTCGGATAGCTGGTAGACCATGCTGCTGTTCGGCATCAGCGTGAGGCCCAATCCAGCGACTCTGTAGAACTCGGTGTCTCGTTGCAGGAATCGAATTGCCTGCGGCGTCGGGTAGATCTGCTCCGGTTCGATGGTGGGATTGTAGGATGCGCCTACGAGAAACAGGTCCAGGAAGATCAACACGATCGAGAAACCGGCCCATACTCTGGCACGCTGACCGGACTTGGCCAGCCACCTGTACACGCCGAAAGCGACCAGCCCGATCCATACGGGGAGATACATCAGCACGTGGCGGGGATGGAACAAGGCCGCCATCTTCTGGGCCATGATCTCCACTTTCCGGTAGTAATACTCTACCGGGTAGGGGTACAGCGGATGTCCTACCGTCGCTGCGACCTGGCTCCTTCCCAGCCTAATGATTTCGTCTTTCAAGAGCGCCAGGCCAGCGTACGACACGGGGATGATCAACACGGTGAGAAGGATGATGACCGCCAGAGTGCTTATCATAGGGATGCCTGCCATCCGCACTTGGTGGCTGTTCCCTCCCTCTGGTTGGGGCGAAACTGCGCCCGGGCGTAGTCTGTCCGCCGGATGTAGTTCATCCGCCGGATGCAGTCTATCCGCCATCACCTGATCCAGGCCGAATCCGGCGAGGATGGCGACGGCGAGAACGTACACGTTGCGCAGTCGTCCGTTGACTGCCAGGTCGAAGATGGGCAGCCGATTGATGAGGTTGACGAGGGGAAAGTGGAGCGCGATGCAGAGCGAAAGGAGGCCCAAGGCCAGGAAGAAGCATATCGGCTGGCCGGACGTCCCCTTGAGTGTAGACGGGCAGGTCGCATCCGAACGGCGTCTCTTGAGAATCCGGGTGGCGGAGACGAGCGCCAGGGCGAGAGGGAGAATGCCAGCGTAGAGCGTCTGCTCGTTGTAGTTGCTGAAAGGATACCAGTAGCTGTCGTTCAGCGGAGTTCCGAAGAACTGGGGCAGGAGAGCGGTGATCAATGTCGGCCAGGCGTGCCAATCCAGCAACAGGGTAGAAAGGAGAGGGGGATCGAGCTGGCTCGCTCTTGACGAGAAGATAACGCTGCGCCGGACAAACTCCAGGAAGGGCAGGAGCTGCACGGCGGATATCATCAAGCCAATTGTGGCAGCGGCGGCGGTCTTGACGCCCAGGCCAATGGCTGCCCGGGACAGTCGCCAGCCCTGGAGCGCGGCGGCGCGCCATCGGAATGGCGCCTTTGTAGCGATTGCGCGCCATCGGAATGGCGCCTTTGCAAGGATGGCGGCGCGATAGAGGCTGTAGCATATCCAGACAAGCATCACGTGGAACGACGTCTCCGGGTGACCTGCCAGGAACTGCGCACCGACTACGACCCCGGCAGCGATTACGTACAGTTTGCTCGGTCTGGTGAATGCCCTTTCGGTGAGGAAGAGCAGGGCGGGTAGCCAGGCGATGGCCTGCGTGTGTGGGTGACCTGGCCAGACGATGAGTGGCCCGCTGAAGGTGAAGGTGACCATAGCGACGAGCGCACCGTATTTCCCAATGCCGATCTCCTGGGCCAGGAGGAAGGTAGAGAGCCCGGCGACGAATAGACAGAAACCTGCAGTGACCGCGAAGGAAGCATTCAGCGGGAATAGCAAGGAGAGCAGGGTGAATGGGCTGAAAATGGCCGTTTGGGCGTTGGCCAGGAGTGGTTGACCGCCGTTGACGTAGGGGTTCCAAAGGGGCAGAGTTCCGTCTGCGAATGACTCCACGATGTGCAGTTTCCAGGGGTAGAACTGGTAGACCTGGTCGGAGAGAAGCCGGTTGCTTGGAAACGTAAAACCCTCAGGCGCTAGAGGTTGCCACAGTGGATCGAGTTGGAAGATCAAGTCTGTGGGCAGCAAAGCTTGGCCAGCAAAGACCGCCGGCCAGAAGAACGTCACGAGCAGGATAGCCAGGAGAACGGCCGCTAGAACGATCTTAGATCCTAAAGGTGCGGATTGTACCAATCCGTCTCCGAAACCTTTAGGGCCTTCCGGCGGACGTAGTCCATCCGCGTGTTCTCCCGGCGGCGAAGTTCGTTTCATGTAGCCGCTCACCTGGTGTACTTACACTTCACCAGCGTATAGATCGCGTCGATGCCATCACGCCAGGAGATCTTCTTGCCCTCTTGAGAGGTACGCGGATTATAGGCAATGGGTACTTCGTGGATAGCGTGACCTGCCTGCAACAATCTAGCCGTGATTTCTGGCTCTATGTCGAATCCGACGCAGCGTAGCCGGAGAGCCTTGATGACGTCTGCCCTAAACACCTTGTAAGCTGTCTCCATATCTGTTAGATGGCCGCCGTACAGCAGGTTGGTCAGGATGGTCAGAATACGGTTCGCCAGGCGCGCTTTCAGTGGCACAGCCTTGTTCTTGTGTTTGAAGCGGGACCCGTAAACCACGTTGGTTTGCCCGCTGAGAATGGGCTGGATTAGACCCGCATATTCGCGGGGGTTTAGCTCCAGGTCGGCATCTTGGATAATGACGATATCGCCGGTGGCAATCCCGAATCCGAAGCGAACGGCAGCCCCTTTGCCCAGGTTGATGGCTGAGGTGTGGACCTTGACGACGTCGCCGTGCGCCAATTGCTCACGTTCAATGATCTCTACGCTTCCATCTGTGGAACCATCGTCACAGATGATGATCTCTTTCTGGATCGAATCGAGATCAACTGCTACGACCTGATCGATCACTTCCTTTATCGTAGACTGCTCGTTATAGACTGGGATGATAATCGAGAGCTTCCGGCATTCATGAACTTGACGTTTCATCTCTGGTCTCTCATACGCAGTGGGAGGTGGCGGATAGACATTGATCGGATGTGCGGATCAAAGAGCGGGAGGCGGGAAGCCAGTAATTGAGCTGGCTTGACTTCGACGGCATTCTAGCATAGCATAGCGCTATGGTCAAGACTCTACCGGGACAGGAGTGCTGATATGGGACTATCGCAGGAGGAGAGTCGGGCACACCGGGTTGTGCTTGTCATTCCCAATTGGAATGGGAGACGGTACCTGGAGCCCTGTCTGTGCGCAGTCTTCGCACAGGAGTTTCGGGACTTCGTCGTGATCCTCGTGGATAATGGCTCGATGGACGGCTCTGTCGACCTGGTGCGCGCACGCTTTCCCCAGGTCCGCATCATCGAAAACGGCGAAAACCGGGGGTTCGCCATCGCTAACAACCAGGCTATTCGGGCATCTGCCTCGGAGTTTGTCGCCACGCTGAACAACGATACGGAGGTCGATCCGGGGTGGCTGGGCGCACTGGTGCGAGCTTTGGAGGCCGATCCTTCCATTGGGATGTGTGCATCGAAGATGTTGCTGGCCGACCGGCCGAAGGTGGTCGAAGCGGCCGGAATCGCCGTGGACAAGGCCGGCATTGTCTGGAACAGGCGGGAGGAGCGTGGTAGCCATCCTGGCGCAGTTGCCCCGGTTCCGGTTTTTGGCCCCTGTGCAGGGGCTGCCCTGTATCGGCGGTCTATGCTGGACGAGATCGGCCTTTTCGACGAGGATTTCTTCGCCTACATGGAGGACGTGGACCTGGCCTGGCGCGCTCAGTGGGCTGGCTGGGGGTGCGTGTACGTGCCCGAGGCCGTCGTCACCCACGTCCATTCTGCAACGGGCGGGGAAGGTTCCCACTTCAAGAACCGCCTGCTGGGACGCAACAAGCTGTGGCTGTTGTGCAAGAACTACCCGTTGCTGCCCTGGTACCTGTTGTTGGTTCTGGCGTATGACTTGATGTCGCTGGGATACGCGTTGGCCGCCGGGCGCGGGCCCGGCGCGCTGCAAGGTCGGGCAGAGTCGCTGGGCAAGGTCCCTCACATGCTTGCCAAGCGGCGGCGGATCAGACGCACCGTATCATCCCGGGCGATGATGGCAAAGCTTGAGCCCTCCGAAAACCCACTGGCCGTGCTGCGTCGCTACGCGCGCGTATGAACCATCGCGGCTCCTCTGTTGTCGCTCTGCGCCAAGCGCGTGATTGGCACGAATGGCGCTCAATGCTATAATCCTCGCATGGGAGGTTGGATGAACCAAAGCGGGCGGCAGATTGCAAGGGCAGCGCCGTTGGTGATGGCGCTCTTTCTGGTGAGCCGGGTGCTGGGCATGCTGCGCCAGATGGTCATCGGTGCGATGTTCGGCACCAGCGGCGCGCTCGACGCTTACGTGCTCGCCAGTCGCATTCCTGAGGCTATCTTTCTGATCGTCGCCGGGGGTGCGCTGGGCTCGGCCTTCATCCCCGCGTTTGCTGAGCTATTGTCGAGTGAGGATCGCGCGCCATCGGAATGGCGCCTTCTGAAAGGAGACCGTGCGGGGGCCTGGCGTCTGGCCTCGGCGGTCGTCAACCTGACGCTGATCGCATTGACCCTGGCGGCGGGACTGATGGCGCTTTTCGCCCCTGCACTGGTGCGAACGGTTCTGGCTCCCGGCTTCGATCCGGCGCAGCAGGCGCTCACGGCCCAGCTCTTGCGGCTGATGCTGATCTCCTCGGTCATCTTCGGCGTGAGCGGCATCGTGATGGGCGTGTTGAACGCACACCAGCACTTCCTGCTGCCTGCGTTGGCACCCTCGGCCTACAACCTCTCGATTATCGGCGGCGCGCTGTTGCTGGGGGAGCGCGTGGGCGTGCTGGGCCTGGCGATCGGCGTGGTGGTGGGGGCGGCGCTGCACCTGCTGGTGCAGGTGCCGGGGCTGCTGCGTCACCGGGCGCGCTACGTGCCCACGCTTGGCCTGGATAGCCCCAGCGTGCGCGAGGTGGGGCGGCTGATGGTCCCCCGGGTGGTGGGCACGGCCATTGCCCAGATCAATTTCGTGATCAACAACAGCCTGGCGTCAGGTCTGGGAGAGGGGGCCGTTTCGGCCATCAACTACGCCTGGATATTGATGCTGCTCCCGCAGGGGATCTTTGCCCAGGCGGTGGGCACGGCCGCCTTCCCGACCTTCGCCGCGCAGGCAGCGCGCGGGGAGCGGGCCGAGATGCGCAGCACGCTGGCCGCGACTCTGCGGGCCGTCTTCTTCCTCTGTCTTCCCGCCACCGTGGGGTTGCTGGTGTTGGGCCGGCCGCTGGTGGCCCTGCTCTTCGAGCGGAGGATGTTCCAGGCGTCCTCGACGGAGGCGGTCGCCTGGGCGCTGGCCTTGTACGCGCTTGGGCTGGTGGGACACGCCGGGCTGGAGATCATCGCGCGCGCCTTCTACGCGCTGCACGACACGTTTACGCCGGTGTGGGTGGGCGCGGTGGCCGTGGGCGTCAACGTGGCGCTGAGCCTGACGTTGCCCGGAGCGTTTGGCCTGATGGGCTGGCCCACCTTTGCCGGGCTGGCGCTGGCCAACTCGCTGGCGACGCTGCTGGAGTTGGTGGTGTTGCTGGTGCTGATCCAGCGCCGGATGGGCGGGATCGAGGGCCGGCGCACGTCGATCGCCTTCGCCAAGGGCGGGCTGGCAGCGCTGGCGATGGGGGCGCTGCTGGTGGGGTGGCAGGCTGCGCTGCCGGGTGCGGGGGCGCTGGTCGTGGGCGGCGGGGGTGTAGTGTTAGGCGCGGTCGCCTACGTGGGCGCCGCCGCATTGCTGCGTGTCGAGGAACTGCACGCCGCGGTGGGGCTGGTGGCACGGCGGATCGGGGTTTGACCCGGCGCGTTTGTAGTGAGGCACGCAGGTCTGCCGGAGTGCCGTGGGCGCAGCGACGTCGGACTACCCCTCGGGCTCGAACGGGACGGGGCCCTCGGGCGACAGTTGGCGTACCTTGAGCTCGGCCTGATCCAGTTGGGCGTTGCATTGCGCGGCCAACGCCTGGCCGCGCTCGAAGAGGGCCAGGCTCTCCTCCAGCGTCAGGCCTCCTGCCTCCAGTTTGCGGATCGCTTCCTCCAGTTCGGCGAAAGCCTGCTCGAAAGTGAGATCTTCGCTCATCCAACACTCCTATCTACACCATAGACAAGTCACGTCTGCGCCGGCTGGCCAGCCGGCTGCCCAACGATCTGATGGAGCAGGTAGACCGGGCCTTGCGCATCAGTGTGGGCCTGCTGCCCTTCGAGCTCTAGGCCAACCTCGGCTTGGCCAGTATCTCCATGACGCGGAGATCGAAGAAGTCCTGCACGTGGGCGGGGATGAGGACGACGGCCGTGTCGGCCCCCCGGCCGGTGCCCGCGATGGCGATGCACGGCTCGCCCACCTTCACCAACCCGGCGTCGGCTGCCATCAGCGCGATCTCGACGCAGACCTTCATCCCCTGGCCGAAGATGCGCAGCGTCTGGGCCACGATCTCGTCGATCTCGTACGTGCCCCACTTCCTCCGCACCGCGCGGCTGATACCGCCCAGCGCGTGTTGACAGGTGAGTATCTTCACACCGGCGGCTTCAATGGCCCCCCGGTTCTCGTCCGTCAGTTCCTGGGTGTTGGGGCCGCCGAAGCCGGTGGCGTGCGTCACGACTATGACGCGGACATCGTCCTGTCCGCCGACATCGTCCCGTCCGCCGTGTCTATGCAACAGTTGCGCAGCCTGGACGCCCGTCTCTCCTCCTGTCGTGGCGACCAGCACGGTCTGGATGCCGAGTTCCTCAGCCCGCTGCCGGGCGATCTCTAGCGTGCGGGCTGTGTTCTGCTTGCCGGCTTCCTCGAAGTAGACGGAGTGAACGGACCGTTCGGATTGCGCGCCATCGGAATGGCGCCTTTGTAGCTGTAGCGATTGGGACATGCTGGCCTCCTTTCGACGCTAGGCGTCCAGTGGTGTCAGGCCCGACAGCCACTCACGCGTCTCCCTTGGGGAGCGCAGGTGCACGACCGCGAGGTGGGCGTGTTCGGGCTTGCTCAACAGGACGGGATATTCTCTTTTCCTTCTGCGGTACGTCTGCAGCGCCCACAGGAGGATGGATTCGCGGCTGAATAGCGCCCGCCCGAGCGACTCTCGGTTGCCACTCCATAGCTCCTCCCGCGCCACGCTCCGCCGCACGGTGCGCAGCAGCAGTTGCCACATGATCACGGGCAAAGCGTAGTCCAGCCAGACGACGGTGTCCGCCTGGCTCCAGACCAGGTCGCGCACCCGGCTGTAGTTGCCATCCACGGCCCAGGCATCGCCGCTCGTCGCTTGCACGACGCGCTCGCCAAAGACGTCGGGCGGGACCGGTGTCCAATCCGGTCCCCAGTGGAGCGCGTCCAGCTCCACGTGCTGGATCCCCCTCCGGCGGGCGATCTGGCTCGCCGTGCTCGTCTTGCCCGACCCGCTGGTGCCGACCACGGAGATGCGTTGGCCGCACGCAGCGGTCACTTCGCTTCCACCTCGAAGGACCCGTCTGAGACCCGAACGTCGAGGGCGTCCCCTGAGGTGACCTGGGCCACGGCGTGCACGAGCGCACCCGTCTCCTGCTGGCGCACGATGGCGTACCCCCGTTCGAGCGTCCCCAGCGGGCTGACGCCCGCCAGCCGCCCCACCAACCCTGCCAGGCGTTCGCGGCGCAGGGTCAGGTCATGGTGCGTGGTGGCTGCGGCCCGACCCAGCAGATCGTCCACGCGCTGGCGGGCCTGGGCCAGTTGTGCCTGCGGCGAGAGGTGCTTCAGCGCCTGTACGTGTTCGGCCAGTCTCCAGCGTCGCCGCTCGATCTCCCCGGTGAATGCGGCCACCAGTGCCCCTGTGCAGCCCATCACCGACGCGCGCAACTCCTGCCGGTCAGGTGCGACCAGCTCCGCAGCGGCGGAAGGGGTCGGGGCGCGTACGTCGGCGGCAAAGTCCGCCAGGCTGAAGTCGGTCTCGTGCCCCACGCCGCAGATGACGGGCACGCGGGAGGCGGCGACGGCGCGGGCCACACGCTCGTCGTTGAAGGCCCACAGGTCCTCCAGGCTGCCGCCGCCGCGGGCGACGATGATCACGTCCACGGCCGCCTCGCCCGTGAGCGCGTTCAGTGCCTCGATGGCGGCCACGATCTGCGGTGGGGCTTCGTCCCCCTGCACCAGCGTGGGCGAGAGCAGCACCTCGGCCAGCGGGTAGCGGCGGCCGAGCACGTTGAGGATGTCGCGCAACGCGGCCGCGCCAACGGAGGTGACGAGTCCAATGCGACGGGGTAGGGGGGGCAACGGGCGCTTGCGCTCCGGCGCGAACAGCCCTTCCGCCTCCAGCCGGGCCTTGAGCCGCTCGAACTCCAGGTAGAGCGTGCCCACGCCCGAGGGCTGGATCTGCTCCACGGTGAGCTGGTAGCGCCCGCCAGCCTCGTAGACGGTCACGCGCCCGTGGATCAGCACCAGGTCGCCGCCTGCGGGCCGGTAGCTCTGCACTTGGGCGACGCTGCGCCACAACACGCAGGGGATCTGCGCGCCCGCGTCCTTGAGCGTAAAGTAGCAGTGGCCGGAGGCGGCGCGGGTGAAGTTGGAGACCTCGCCCTCGACCCACACGTCGCCCAGCTCAGGGTCGCCCTCGATGAGGCGGCGGACGTGGCCGGTGAGTTGGCTGACGGTATAGGGCTCGGAGAAGGCCGGCCCACTGAAGAGGTTGAGTTGCTCAAACATGACGGGGCGTATGATAGCTGAGGGGCAGGAAGGTGTCAAGTGGGGGCGGACCGAGTACGTCCGTGCGGCGTCTAGAACACGTGGACTGCGGAAGCTTTGAAGGTGACATAGACCTCCTGTCCTGCCTCCAAGGCCATCTCCTCGAGGGATCGCCTGGTGATCATGCAGACGAAGTCAGGCGGGACACGCACGGTGACGTAGACGATGGACCCTCTGTTGGCCACATCTGCGATGCGGCCGCGGAAGCAGTTCAATGCGCTGGAGCGGAGCGGCTCCCTGGAGATGAGGATGTCCTCCGGCCTGATGGAGCCGTGCGCGTCGCCCACCAGGTTGGTCACCACGGCTACGTCCACCCCGGCAAGGCGCAGCACTTTGTGGCTCTCATCCTCGGGACGGACCTCCCCGGGGAAGACATTTCGCACGCCGACGAAGCGGGCTACGAACTCGGAGTTGGGCTTGCGGAAGATATCCTCCGCCGAGCCCACCTGCACGACATGCCCGTTGTTCAGGACGGCGATGCGTTCCCCCAAGGCGATGGCTTCCTCGAAGTCGTGCGTGACGTGGAGGGTCGTCGTGCCCAGTTCTCGATGGATGCGGGCCAACTCGCGTTGCAGGCCCTCCCGGGTTTCCGGATCCAGAGCGCTCAGGGGCTCGTCCAACAGCAGGAGCCGGGGCTCGACGACCAACGCCCGGGCCAGGGCTGCCCGCTGCTGCTCACCGCCGCTCAACGTCCTGGGGCTGCGGTGGAGTAGGTGGCCGATGCCGAGCAGGTGGCTTAAGGCGTTTACGCGCTCTTCGACGGTCTTGTGGTCCAAGCCCCGCTTCCTGAGTCCGAACGCGATGTTCCTGGCCACGTCCATGTGGGGGAACAGCATGTAGTCCTGGTAGACGAAGCCGATGCCTCGCCGCTCCGGTGGGACGGCGGTGATGTCGTCGCCGTCCAGCAGGATTCGTCCTTTGTGGGGCTGGTACAGCCCGGCGATGGTCTCCAGAAGCACCGTCTTGCCGGCTCCGGTCGGGCCGAGAATGACGAAATACTCACCGTCGCAGACGTCGAGGTCAATCTCGCGCAGGTGAAACTCCTTCAGGTCGATCCACAGGTCTTTGACCTCCAGGTAGCCGCGGACATTGATCCTGCGTCCGCGGACATTGGCCCTGCGTCCGCGGACATTGGTCTTGCGTCCGCGGGCCATCACGCCTCACCCCGCTTGCGTCCGGCGGTCACGCGCAGCAGGGCGAACGTGAACAGGCAGATCAGGATCATCAGCGCTGCCACCGGCCGGGAGTACTTTAGCCCAAAGGATAGGAACCGCTCGTAGAGCAGCACGGGTGCGACCATCGGGTGATAGGCCAGGATGACGACGGCACCGAACTCGCTGAGCCCTCGCGCCCACATCAGGACGATGCCCGATAGGATACTGCGCCAGGCCAATGGGAAGGAGATGCGCCAGAAAGTCCGCCACGGCGACGCCCCCAGCGTGCGGGCGACCCGCTCGAGCCGAGGATCGACCGCCTCGAAGCCCTCGCGCGCGGCGTCGACCAGCAGCGAGAGACTGACGAAGAGCATGGCGATGACGATGCCTGGCGCGGCGGAGACGAACTTGATGCCGAAGAGGCCGAACGCGCGCCCGAACAGCGTGCGCCTGCCGAAGGTCATCAGCAGGGCGATGCCGGCGGCCGAGTGGGGGACGACGATGGGCACGTCGATGATGCCCTCGATCAGCCACTTGCCGGGGAAATCCGCTCGAGCCAGAAGGTAGGCCAATGGCACGCCGCAGACAAAGGCAATAGCGGTGGCGATGAGAGAGGATTGGAAGGTCAGGAGGATCGAGTCGCGTACCTCTTCGTCCAGTAGCGTCTGCCACAGGACGACCGGGCCCGACGCGGTCACCGTCCGCAGTAGCGGCCAGGCGACGAACACAATGAGTAGCAATCCAAGGACGACGAACGATGCGCGCAGTCTGTCGGCGAACAGTTCTTTCACGTCTTTGCCTTCCTATGTGACGTCCGCGGACGCACGATCTTGCCGCCAGGATGGCGCGGGCATTGATCTTGCGTCCGCGGACGATGCCCGGAGCCACCTTGGCCCGGGTGTGTCATAGCCCTACGGTGCGACGACGTCCTTCAGTTCGGCGGGTAGCTTGTCAGGATCCGCGGAGACGGGTGGCACGATGGGCGGCTGGCCTTGCTGCTCCATGATCGCCTGCCCCTCGGGACCGAGGAGGAACTCGACGAACGCCAGGGCCAGTTCGGGGCTGGGCGCGTTCTTGGGGATGGTGACGCCGTAGACGATAGGCTTGCCGACCATGGCCATGGTGGTGCCCGGCTCCTTGCCGGCGATGTCAACCGAGGCCTGGCCGTAGAAGTCGGCCTGTTCGACCATGCTGAGGTTGATCTCGTCGGGCAGTTCGACGAAGTTCATGCCGTGCTGCACGGCGACGGAGCGATACTCCCAGGCGTAGTCCATGTCGCCAGATTCGAGGAGGGCGATCAGCTCCACCGACTTGGGTCGCACGTTCTCGGGGGGGCAGTGCTCGTCGAGCTTGGCGCTCAGGCCGGGCACGCCGTAGTGATTCTCGGCCAGTTGCCACACGAGAAGGGTGCGGTAGCCGCAGGGATCGGCGTCGGGTTCGGAGTGCCCGTAGATCACGCCATCGCGAGTGAGGACGTCGTACCAGTTGTCGGCGTTGATCTCGTCGGCGTACTGGGACTGGTCGGTGTAGGCGATGACCATCGTGTTGCGGGCGAACTGGACGTTCCAGTCGGCGAAGTCGGGGATGAGGAGCTTGTCGATGACGGTGTAGTCGGCTGACATCATGAGGTCAGCCTCGCGTTCCAGTTCGCTGATCTTGCGGGCGGCGTCGTTGCTGCCGGAGGCCTCGGTCTCGAAGGTCACGTCGGGGTGCTCGACCTGGAAGGCCTTGGCCAACTCATCCACCGGCAAGGTCAGGCTGCCGGCGTGGAAGATGATCAACTTGCCCTCCAGAGCGGGCGGCTCTGGGACAGCCGTCGGTGCCTGGGTCGGTGCTGGGGTCGCAGCGGGACCACAGCCGGCCACCAGAGCCAGCACGGCCAGCAGGACTACGAATGTCCATAGCATTCGCTTATTCATTGTGAGTTTTCCTCCTTGTTGCTGATGTGGATTCGGGTGTGTTGAATTGCCGCGGTATACGTTATGTGTGTCGTTCCATCACCCCCTTCCGTATGCCCGCGCCGGAAGGGAGCGAATGGGAGCGCCACGAGGTCAGGCTCACATCCCCTCGGATCTCCTTTCCAAGCACGGGAGGTGCAGCCGTTTCCGGCTCCACCCTGTCGCCCATTCCCCGTAGGCGGGCCACGCTGGCGCGCCCTTAGGGGAGATGGGTCGGAGATCAGCGTATGCGGCTGTAGTCGCAGCAAGCTGGCGTCCATCGAGGAGGATGGACGCCAGCTTGCAACCCCGCCCGTCGTCCATTCTCCTTTCCAAGCACGGGAGGCAGAGCCGTTTCCAGCTCTACCCTGTCGCCCATCCTCCGTAGGCAAGATCTCGCCCGAATGCCCTTAGGACGGCTGAGTCGGAGAAAGGATCTCTCGTGCAACTGTGGGGTATTCTACACCTTTTCGCCTTCAGGGACAAGGCACAGGGAGTCCCTGGGTCCACATAGGGCCGGGAGGCGTCGCTCCGGCGCGCGCTGCCGCTGACTAGGCGGCGGCTGCCTCTGTCACGATGTTGACCAGCCGCCCCGGCACGTGGATCACGCGGGCCACGCGGCGGCCGTCCAGTTGACGGCGCACGCCATCGCAGGCCAGCGCCAGTTCCTGAGCCTCGGCCTCGCCGGTGCCGGCGGGCACCTCCAGCCTGTCGCGCACCCGCCCGTCCACTTGCACGACCATGGTGATGATCTCCTCGGTGGCCAGCGCCTCGTCCCACTCGGGCCACGCCTGTCTATGCACGCTGTATGGACCGCCTAGCCGCGCCCACAGCTCCTCGGCGATGTGCGGGGCGAAGGGGGCCAACAGCAGCACGAACGTGCGGGTGGCCTCGGCCAACCCGGCCGTGACACCGTGGGCGTGATGATGGGCATTCATCGCGTTCAGGCATTCCATCAGTGCCGCGACGGCGGTGTTGAACTTGAATGCCTCGACGTCGGCGGTCACGCGATGGATGGTGCGGTGCACGACGCCGCGCAGCTCGAGGTCGGCCGGGGAGTCGGCAGGTGGTTCAGCCGCCGCAACTGCGCTCGCCAGACGCCACGCACGCTCAAGGAAGCGTTTCGCGCCGACGATGCCCTCCTCTTCCCACACGGTGTTGTTCTCGAAGGGGGCCATGAACAGCAGGTAGATGCGCAGCGCGTCCGCGCCGTGGACCGCGGCGACGCCATCGGGCGTGACGACGTTGCCCTTCGATTTGGACATGCGGCTGACCGCGCCGGTCTCCGGGTCGCGCGCGTGCATCACGCCCTGGCTGCGCAGCACCGGGAACGGCTCTCGGAACGGGATCAAGCCCGCGTCTGCCATCACCTTGGTCCAGAAACGGGCGTACAGCAGGTGCATCACGGCGTGCTCCGCGCCGCCGACGTACAGGTCGGGCGGGCCCCACCGCGCCAGCGCTGCCGGGTCGAACGGCCCCGCCTCGTAGTGCGGGCTGACGAAGCGCAGGAAGTACCAACTGGAGCAGGCGAAGCCGTCCAGCGTGTCGGTCTCGCGCCGGGCCGGACCGCCGCACTGCGGGCAGGCGGTGTGGACGAACTCGGGCACGTTGGCCAGGGGCGAGCGCGCGCCATCAGAATGGCGCCTTTGTAGGGGTGAGCGGCCGTCCGCGCTGGGCCGCCACGACTCGACGTGCGGCAGCAGCACCGGCAGGTGGCGTTCGGGCACCGGCACGACGCCGCACGCCTCGCAGTACACGATGGGGATCGGCGCGCCCCAGTAGCGTTGCCGGGAGATCAGCCAATCGCGCATGCGGTACTGTACCGTGCGGCGGCTGATGCCTTGCTCTTCCATCCAATCGGCGATGCGCTCCCTGGCCTCGCGGGAGGGCAGCCCGTCCCACGGCCCGGAGTTGACCATGGTGCCGGGTCCCGTGTACGCGGTTTTCAGCGCGTCACGGTCCCAATCGGGCGGCGCGATGACGACCGGGGCCGGGATGCCGTGCCGGGCGGCGAAGTCGAAGTCCCGCGTGTCGTGCGCCGGCACACCCATGATGGCTCCGCCGCCGTAGCCCATCAGCACGTAATCGGCCACGTAGACCGGCACGCGCGCGCCGTTCACCGGGTTGACGGCGTGCGCGCCGGTGAACACGCCGTCGCGGCCGGCCTGCAGGCGGTCCAGTTCGCTGCGGTGGACGGCGGCCTCGCGGTAGGCGCTCACCTCGCGGCGGTGCTCTGCCGTCGTGAGGCGCTCGACCAGCGGATGCTCCGGTGCCAGCACGGCGAACGTCATGCCGTAGATGGTATCGGGCCGGGTGGTGTAGACGGTGAAGCGCTCGCCGTCCGGACCGGCACCGCCCGCTCCGGCCACCGCCATCTCGAACTCGACGCCCTCGCTGCGCCCGATCCAGTTCCGCTGCATGGCCAGGATGTGGGCCGGCCAGTCCAGCGTCTCCAGGTCGGCCAGCAGTTCGTCGGCATAGGCGGTGATGCGGAAGTACCATTGCTCCAGGTCGCGCCTCTGGACCGGGCCGTGGCAACGCCAACACAGGCCGCCCGATTCGACCTGCTCGTCGGCCAGCACGGTCCGGCAGCCGGGGCACCACCACTGGCGTCCCACAGCGCGATAGGCCAGCCCGCGCCGATACAGCAGCAGGAACAAGTACTGCGTCCAGCGGTAGAAGGCGGGCGTGCTGGAGTTGATCTCCCGTTCCCAGTCGTAGGAGCAGCCGATCCGGGTCATCTGGCGGCGGTAGTTGGCGGCGTAGCGGGTGGTGGTCTCGCGCGGGTGGATGCCTTTCTTGATGGCCTCGTTCTCGGCGGGCAGGCCGAAGGCATCCCAGCCCATCGGGTGGAGCACGGCGTCGCCCTTCATACGGTGATAGCGCGAGATGACGTCGGAGGGCACGTAGTTGCGCCCGTGGCCGACGCTCAGACCGTCGCCCGAGGGATAGGGGAAGAAATCCAGGCAGTAGAAGGTGGGTGGGGTGGTTGATGGATCGCTGGGGGTGCGGTAGAGCGCGGTGTCGGCCCACCGCCGCTGCCATCGGGCCTCGATGGCTTGAGGGTCGTACGCCTCGGTCTGTGCGCTTACCTTCGAGTGTCGCTCGCAAGCCCCATTTTCGAATCCTCCTTATGCGTGCTGATGCGTGCCGGTCGTGGCGGATGGATAGCAAAAAGCCTCCCGCTGGGGGAGGCTTCGTACACGGCACGGGTTGGCTCGTCCAGGCCGGCGTCAGCGTCCTCCCAAGGGGCAATGGTCCTTCTCAAGCTCAAGCTCCTCAAGCTCAAGCTCCAGAAGGAACAGCCCATCCCGAAGGGGGCTATTCGAAACGCTGGTGACCGGCTGGAACGTCATTGCACTTTTCTCACTTGCACGCATCCTATCACGGATCGAGCGCTGTGTCAAGGAATTCGTCTACCTGGTGATTACCCACATCTTAGCGCAAAGCACGCAAAGAGCGCCAAGAGAATTAGAAACGGGTTTCTTCGCGGTCTTTGCGTTCTTTGCGGTTCAGATAAAGCGCTTCACCTACAGATCCCTCAGAACCGCGCCGAGGATGAGCAGGCCGCCGGCGACGGCCAGCGCGGTGGTGGGGTAGGGCTCGGGAATGGTGAAGAAGCCGAGGACCCCGAAGAGGCCGATCACGTACAGAACGGAGGCGATGATCAGCGTGCCCCGCTTCGGTGCGCGCGTCATCAACACCCGCCGGCTCGGTCGTCGAGATGAACGTCTCGTCATTGGTCTACCCCCTCAGCACCTGCCAGGCAAATATGAGGATCATGAGAATCGCGATGAGCAACTGCACGCCACCGGAGAGGGTACAGCCGACCAACCAACCGCCGCCAGCCTTGAACGCCTCCCGCCAGTCCTTGCGCTGGTACCATTCGGCCAGGAACACGCCTAGAATAGCGCCGATGACCGCGCCCGGCACGGCGCCAACGCCCAGGAAGACCAGGCCAAGGATGGCCCCGATCGTGCCCAGCAGCAGCCCGGCCAGCAGCGACCAGATGGATGCCCCGCCGATCTTGGCCCCGAGTTGAGTCATCCAGATGTCCGCGCTGACACCCATCGCACCCAGTATGGTAAGGACGGTGAACGTGATGGGGTCAATGGTCGCGAACTTCTCGGCGATGGCATAGGCCAGCACAACGAGCCAGACGAAGCCAACGCCCGGGATGACGGGCAGGATGACGCCGACCAGCCCGACGACCATCGCCGCCACGGCGAGCCAGAATACCCACATCGGTAGAGCCATTGTAGTCCCCTTTGGCAGAGAAAAAGTCGGCGCGTGTCCTCGGCAAAACCCGCTCTTGGCCGGAAAAATCAGCGTCACCTGGGGATTGGAGCAGCTCGGCATCACCCGCGACGAGATGATGCTGCTCATCCACCTGGCTGGTCGCCATTATAGCATGGAAACGGGCAGCGCTCAAACACAGCGCCAACTGAGCGCCTCGGTTGTCTGCGATCGAAAGCCCCGTCTACTAGGTGCCCCCTCCGGATTGCCTATGATTCTCATTACCCCATGAGGCACCGCGAGCCGGTTCGACTTGCAAGGTTGGGCGGTCTTGTGTTTGGATGAGTTGAGCAGCAGACTAGACTGCATCACCCCTTGACATCCGCGCAGAGTTGCAATAGAATATGAATGTGTAACCAATCCAGCCCAGGTAGCAGCAACGCTTCGGAGGTAGGTATTGCACGAACACACAGCCCGCCCACACGACCATCGTGTAGGTGGGCGTTTTGTGTTGTTGTTCGGGCAGTATGCCGGCCTGAAGTGGCAACGGGGATGGATATACAGAAGAAGCGCTTGATAGCCTCCCAATCAGGGAGCTAGATGGAGAATCGTCGGCCTAGTAACTGGTTGAGCCGCCAAGCAACTGGAGTTGCCAAGCCAACATCTGTTTTCCTTCAGCGAGATCGATGTTACAATTTGTCTGGGAGTCAGCTTTTCTCCCCAGGCCAATCTGCAAGTTATCACCTTATTTTTGCCGATCCGTGGTCCAAAGAATGGGGCTAACCTCAGTGTTCCCGCATTCGACAGCGAGCTAACGGGTTGAAGGAACGGGTTTTCTGTTCTCAATACACCGCGGAGACTGAATCCACTCAATGGAAGGTCACCAACGTCGAGGATCATCTATAGCTGACACAACATACACAATCGCCGACATCCTCTGGGAAGCCAGTAAGAAGGCATTGCAGATGCACCCCACAACGTGGCAGCGGCTACCAGGTGCTCCACAAGTGGCTCAAGGATCGCAAGGGCCGCGTACTGTCCTACGATGAACAGGAGTATTACTAGAAGGTCGTGGTGGCATTGAGGGAGACGCTGCGTTTGATGGAGAAGGTTGACGGGATGATTCCGCAGTGGCCGATTGAGTGAGCCGCGGCGCGGGCCTGCAAGCGGATCAGGCCGCAAAACAGCTGCATGGATAGCCTATGGCACGCTCCGGCATCTATACGGTCGAACCTGTAGTCTATCCGCCGCCGGTAGGACTACACTTAACCATTGCGCCACGCCCATGCAAAGTTGGCTATATGGTCGGGTTTCACGAGTGTAAACTGCTCTGTAGACGCCACCAAGACTAGATGTGGAGCTACCCCACAGCCCTGTTGTGCGCCAAACGCCCGATTTTGATAAGTCAAACTCGACTGTAGGAGGAGATATGAGAGCCGTGGAGATTACAAAAACACAATTTCGAGTGACCGACTTTGTTTCCTGGCAACGAGAAGGATCGTTAGTTCTGAGCCCAGTCTTTCAGCGACGCCCGGTTTGGAGGCCGGATGCGAAGTCCTATTTCATTGACACCGTTCTTCGTGGTTTGCCTGCGCCCATCATCTACATTCGGGAAAGGATTGATCTTGATACACAACAGACCTACAGGGAGGTAGTCGATGGTCAACAACGACTCAGAACTGTCCTATCCTATGTTGATGAGTCTCTGCTGACGGATTTTGATCCAAGGCGAGATCGGTTTACAGTGAAGGCAATTCATAATCCCAAGGCTGCTGGCAAGCGCTTTGATCAGCTACCAGACAATCTAAAGAAACAGATATTGAGCTATGAGTTGAGTACTCATATTCTCCCTATCAACATCGAAGACCGTGAAGTGCTACAGATGTTCGCTCGATTGAATGCTACTGGGGTGAAGCTTAATCACCAGGAATTACGAAATGCTACGTACTTCGGGGTCTTCAAGACAGCAATGTATAGACTTGGCCTTGAGCAATTGGATAGATGGCGACAATGGAGGGTGTTCACGGATGATCAGATTTCCCGTATGCAAGAGGTGGAGATGACTAGCGACCTGGTCATGAATATGGTCGATGGTTTGACAGGAAAGACACAGACTAGGATTAAGAACATCTATGAGAGATTCGACGAGGAGTTCCCAGGCGTCGAGGAGGTAGAAAGACGTTTTCGACACATCATGGAAGTCATAGAGAATCTTGTGGGAAGTAGAATTCACGGCACGGTCTATACCAGCAAAGTCTACTTCTTCACGCTTTTTGTGTTCCTCTACGATCATATATACGGTTTAGGTAGCAGCCTTGAGAAGAAGAGAGCAAGAAGACCCTCCTCTGAGTTGGTAGACTGTCTGCTGAAGGTTAGCGATGACTTTCAAAGCGAAAATGTACCGGCAGACGTCTTGGACGCCGTGCAGCGTGCATCAGCAGATCTTGGTCGTCGCAAGACAAGACTGCGGCATTTGAAGTCAGTGTGCAATGTCTAGGCCAGCAAGTGAGTGGGCGGATGAAGTAGCCTCCCACGCACGAGGTATGAACTTACATGTAAGGCGAATGGAACGCTTGTTTTCCCAGCGAGCCATTCCTAGGGTTGATATTGAGCGAGTCTACGCTGGCAGCTTTCTGTTGTTCCATGCTTACCTCGAGCGAGCTATGGAGAAGTTCTTTGTGGGCCTGATGATGGGGCGCTTCATTTGTGGTGATCCTGCAATTCGTTCACTGGCTAGCATCAAATCGGACCAGGTTGCCTATGCGATACTGCGAGGGGAGCGTTCTTATGTTGATTGGCTTCCGTATGAGAGATACACACTAAGAAGAGCTAAAGCCTTTTTCTCGCGTGGTAGACCATTTACTGATCTTACCAAGGCACAGATTAAAGCATTTGACTGCTTGACGACTCTTCGAAATGCCTTGGCTCACGAGAGTTTTTCTGCCCATAGGGCATTCCGAAAGACTTTCACTGATGGCAAAGCGCTACCTCCGGATCAACTGCGACCGGCAGGTTACTTGCGCGGACAACATGCAGCAGGCCAGACTCGTTTCAATTTTCTTCTCAGCGATGTTGTGGGAGTTGTTCGAGTTCTTGCAGAGTAGTTCTGTAGAAAGAGCGTGTGCATAATACAGCTGCACCAGACCGCGCTACGTGCGCGCAAATCGACGGCCTCACGCGCCTTCAGTATACTCTACCTGCGCTGCGCGCGACGCGGCTAAGCGCTGCGCGTTGTACCGGGCTTCGTTTACGTTTTCCCGCAGCCGGGCGGCGGGTAATGCCCGTGCCGTTATGCGGCTGGATGGCAACCAGTTCGATTTTCTTTCCAGATCACCACCGATGGAGGAGCGCCATCAGTGACACAATCTTGAATCGGCGCTCTTGCCGCAGTTCAGAATGGGAGAAATAGATGGACCAAAAAAAGCTTCACCGTTTTCGTTGGGCTGTATATCTCTTTGTGGGTGCATTGGCGATCATTTTGTTCTTCGTTGGGACCTTTATAGCCGTAGAAACTCACCTAAGCGATCTTCTCTTGAGTCTATCCGCTGAGCTTCTGGGAGTTGCACTGATCTTCTTTGTTGTTAATCAGTTCTTCCTATTGCGTCCTGAGGACGAACAGCGGGAAGCACTGAGCAAGGTAAGCCGTCTCTTGGATCAAGCTACCAGAATGACAACCGTGCAACTCCTTCCAACTCCAGAAGCGGTTTTCGATTTCGGCATCGCAGCTTTAGAAAACAAGCAGTGGGAGAAATTGCGAATCTTTGCCCCTGTAGGGCTTTGGAGAGAGTCCGAGGGCAAGAAACGGTGGCTACATGCGGTTGCACAACACGCTAGGACTGGCAGTGTGAAAACCGTATGGGCGGTGTTTGGATTGCCACCGGTATCAAGAAAAGGCGAAACCAGGCCGTGTAGTCAAGTTGCTGAAGATCTGAAGTATGTT
This sequence comes from uncultured Anaerolineales bacterium, assembly GCA_964649415.1. Lineage (GTDB taxonomy): Bacteria > Chloroflexota > Anaerolineae > B4-G1 > B4-G1 > CAZYSK01. Next base: position 48,051 of record CAZYSK010000002.1, on the reverse strand, counting down.
CGTGAAACTCTAGATGTCTTCAGCGATCTAAGAAACGTTACACTTCACTTCTATCCCCCCTTCCCTGCATCTGTTGGCTTTGGAACTCTCATCTTCGAGAGCACAGAAAGAACTGGCGGAGAGTTGGCCTTTGGTCTCTCAAGCCACATACACGAAGAGGTGATAGATACCGGTTTTTGTGTAAACAACAGTGCACTATTCTTCACCGCCCGAGAATGGTTTGATCAACAGATATTCTGGAAAGCAACCGGAAAGTTCGTACTCCACAATGAGGACAAGTCGCTTGAGGAAAGATGGACAAATATAGTGGAGACTTGGTACGGGAAAAAGTACCTGGGCAGGCCGGTCGAGACTCAACACCCTGAACTGAACGACGAGAAGCCCGACTAGGTAGCTCCAGCTAGCACCTCACCGCCAGTAGCTTCAGTGTACTATTCCTTACAAGAGATTCCTGCTCCAGTTGTGATTGATCGAGATACTGACCAGATTCCCACTTACCCGCTCAAGAGCATACCTTTGCAGGTATATGTACCTGAGCCCTCTCCGCTGTATACCGCTACACCCTCTCCCACATACACAACCACACCTATACCTTGGACACGTCCTTCATCCTCCGCGATTGCTCCGACATTAGCCAACTGGCTTGTGCTTGGTGCCATTGTAGAATGGATTGGCCAGGGGATTCCTCGATTCGGTCGGGTTGGCGGGCCGCCCGACGTATTCTCCGCCATCACCCCATCGCTTGTTGCCTATCCTGATTGCCACCGTCTGAGCAGTGCGATGAATTGCCTTCTGACGACCCTTCCCGCAGCCACGTGAGGAAACTCTGCAGAATATCTGACGGCGCTCGATTTCAACCAGGGCATCTCGGGCAACAGCCGTGATCCAGCTTCGGCTGGCGGTATATTGCCTCAAGGCCGCGACCGCGCTCTGGCTCTCCTGGCTGCCGCCCCCAGCCTCTACCCCCGCCTGGACCCCAAAGCCGAAAAGCGCCTGATCGAAATCGCGATCAAGCGCCTGTACGTCAACCGGGATGGAGAGATCCACAACCTGGACCTCCATCCTCCCTTTGCTGCCTGGTGGTTCAAGAACCACACAGTGAAATGGGCCGTGCAGGATTCGAACCTACGACCAAAGGCTTAAAAGGCCCCTGCTCTGCCGGCCTGAGCTAACGGCCCACGCTGGCAAGTATAACACGGGGGTGGGGCGTTGTCAAACACAGGGCGGCCCAAAGGCTAGGGAATGGGGATGCGCAACTGCTGTCCGGCGTAGATGCTGTAGCTGGTCAACCCATTGGCTGTCATGATCGCCTCCACGGTGACGCCATAGCGCCTGGCCACGGAGAACAAGGTGTCGCCCTGGCGCACCACGTAGGAGATGTACTGGGGTCCCGAGGTCGGAGCCGGGGTCGACGTGCCACCGGCCAGTTGCTGCAGACCCTGTATGGCCGCTGCGCCGTCTGGATCGACGGCGAGAGCCGCGCTGAATTCCTGCTTCGCCTCCTCGAGCTTTCCCTGCTCGATGAGCTTGTACGCGTGGTTGACGTGGGCCGAGTAGAGCTTCTCGGTCATCACGCTGTCGCCCGGGCTGATGGCCAGTATCTCCTCGACGATGCGGATGACCTCTTCCCAGTTCTGGGCCGTCCACTCCTCGTCCAGACGTTGTTCCAGTTGCTGCCTCGCGGTCAACGTCGGGGTCGGCGCGGCCGAAGCCAGTTGGAGCCCGGCCGTGGCTTCCTCTCCGCCTGGCTTGATCTCCAGCGCCCGGCTGAACTGCGCGATCGCCTCGCTTTGGTTTCCCGCCTCGAGGAATTGGTAGCCGTAGTTGACGTGAGCCTGGTAGAGCTTGTCCACCATACCCTCGTAGCCAGGGTCGACGGCCAGGATCTGGTTGATGGCGGTTATCGCCTGGTTCCAGTCCTCCGCTTCCCAGGCCACCGCCAGCGCGTTCTCCAACTGGGTCAGGTCCATGGGTGTCACCGTCGGGAGAACGTCAGATGGGATCTCTCCGGCGGCCCCGGCCGAGTAGGGAGAGGTGTAGAGCGTGACGTCCATCGTCAGCACGTGCTGGAATTCCTCGCCTTCGACGATGTTCACGTTGCTGATCTTGAATGTCTTGAGTGACGCTTCCTTGATCCGGGACAGGAAGCCGATCAGATTGGGAACGGAGCCTGTCACTTCGAGTCGGAACGTCTTGACGTCGTATAGCGCCTTCTTCTGGTCTTGTGTTTGCTCTGCCTCGCTTCCCTCGGCGCTGCCTTCTTCTTCGGCAGGCTGTTCCTCACCGGCGCTCTCCTCCGCCGGAGCGGACTGGCTCTGGAGATTGACGATCTCCACGTTGCTCTCGTCAGCATATCGGTACAGTCCGTCCAGGATTTCGGCCGCCTGTGACTCGCTGAAGAAGCGGCGGGCCGTCTTTTCCAGCTCGGCCTGTGCGGCTTGTAGCTCCGCCTGCAGGTCGTCGGGTCCCTTCTGCTGGGCTTGTTGCGCCTCCAGCAACTGCTGTTCGACCTCGATCAGTTTGGCTGCCAGTTCGTTCCTGGCCTGCCAGTGGGGCAGGATGGTGGCCCTGGCGAAAACGATGTCCCCCAGCAGCGCCACGACCATGACGACGACGGGCAGCACGAGGGAGAGATTCACATCGGATGGGATGCGCTCTCTCAAACCGCCCAGCAAGTCGCCCAGTCGATTCTTCAGGTCGTTCATGGCGATTCCGTTTTGAGCTCCAAGACGATCACGAATTCGACGGCCGTGGATTGGAGAAACCCGGTTTCTCGGAAGAAACCCGGTTTCTCCCCCCGGGTCCAGGGGTGCGCGAGGCCGCTCGCTCGCCCGGCGGCTGCCTGGAGGGGCGGCGACGCCGCGCCGGGTGCTCTCAGGGACCGGGATGAGGCCGACAGCGTGTCTGTCGGCGACGGTGTGTCTGTCGGCGGGGGAGTGGATGTGGGAGTGGCTGTAGGTGTAGGCGTGGGTGTGGGCGTGGGGATGATCTCTTGGACGCTGATTTGATACCACTTGTCGGGACCGTATTGCCTCCGGTTGGTCACCTCGACCAACGCGTTGACGTCGCTAGCGGTCAAGACCTGGAACACGATCTCGGAACTCAGGTCGCCTGGCTCCCGGTCGTCGTTGGTGTACGTGACGTCTCCCAGGCTTACGGTCAGGAACGTGTCTACACCGGGCGAAAGCCCCAGGGTGGAGACCCGGTAATAGCGGCCCGCCTTGGCCAGGAACTCGAGCAGGTCCCTGTCGTCGTCGGGGTAGAAGCTGTGTTTCTGCGTCTCCCCCAGGGCGATAGGAGCGGGGGTGTCGTCGTCGGGTTCGTACTCGTCGCGCAGGTCCGGGGTAAACGTTGGTGTGTCCTCCGGCGTGAGCGTGGGTGAGGGCGTGATGGTCGGCGTTGGTGTGGGTGTGGGCGTCGGCGTCGGTGAGGGTGTGATCGTTGGCGTCGGTGTGGGGATGATCTCTTCGACGGTCAGTTGGTACAGGCTGTCGGGACCGTATTCTCCCCGGTTCGTCACTTTGACTATGGTTTCTACGTCGCTGGCTGCGCTGGAGTAGAACAAGACCTCGGAGCTTAGCACGCCGGGCTCGCGATCGTCGTTGGTGTAGGTGGTTCCACCCACGATGACGGTCAGGAACGTGTCTACCCCCGGCGACAGGTCTGCGGTGGAGATGCGGTAGTAGCGGCCCGCCTTGGCCAGGAACTTGACCCTGTCCACGTCGTAGATGGGGTAGAAGCTGTGCAGTTGGGGCTGGCCCAGGAAGATGGGTTGAGGCGTGAAGTCATCCACCTCGTACGGGTCGGCCGGGTCGGGGGTAGGAGTCGGCGACACAGTCGGCGAGACAGGCGTGGTGGGCGTGATCGGTGTGCTCGATGGCTCTACTGTCTGAGTCACCGGCGTGGCGAATGGCGTGGCGATCAGGGACACGGATTGGACGACGACGCGGGAGAAGAGATCTGATTCCTCGAGCGCGCGGCTGTAGGCGATCACAGCCGAGTCGTCGATGGCTCGCCCGTTGAGGGTGATCCGATTGTCGGCCTGAGTGACGGAGGTGAGTCCGAGCTGGGACGGGTCGTAGTTCCCGATGGCCGCCATCACTGCCGGCCAATCGACGTGGCCGCTGCCCACGCCGGAGTACGCCCGCTCGAGGTCACTGATCGCCCCCTGGACCTGGGCCACCTCGTTCATGAGCTCCTGGATCTCTGGTTCTGGGGTGTTGGCGGTGGTTAGGGCCTGCTGGGCCGCCTGGATGTCGGCATCCAGGCGCGCGGCATCACCGCGAACAGCGGTGGAGACGAGGTAGAGAGGGAGGAGGAGGATGAGAAAACTGGCAGCCACCAGCCACAGGACAATCGTGCCTCGTTGCGACTGGCGCTGCCGGGCCTCTGCTGCCAGGCTGTCAGGGTCAAAAGGGTCTAGTGAGGCCATCTTGAACCATCTCTGATAGGCTCTCCGGGCGAATGGTTTGGTTATCGTACCACAAAGGCACCCTTTCCGCAAATCCGGTGCAGGATGGCCTGTGGGTGCAACTTAGCTAGAGGGCGAATGCCGGGATAGGAATGGGGCACATGAGGCAGCACATCGCTCCCAGGCAGAGGAAGGGGGCATAGGGGATGTGGCTCTTGGGCCCCCAGCGACCGGTGAGGAGCAGCAGAACCGCGGTGATGCCGCCCGCCGCGGTAGCCAGGAGCAGCGCCCAGAACACCGAGGGAAAGCCGACCATCAATCCGATCAGGGCGGCCAGCTTGACGTCGCCGCCGCCGATTTCCCCTGGCTTCAACAGGGCCACGAGCAGGAAGGGCGCTAGTCCCACTGCACCGCCGAGGAGGGCGTTGAGCGGGCGCTGTCCGGGGATCACTAACTGGAGGGTCAGAGTCGCCGCTGCGGCGGGGTAGACCAGCGCGTTCGGAACCAGCCGGTATCTCAGGTCGTCGATGGCGATGAGCACGAAGAAGGAACCTGTCAGGGCCATCCACAATAGCTTCCAGGATAACCCGAAGCGTGCCCAGAGGTAGGCAAAGAGCAAGGCCGTGAACAGCTCGACGGCCGCGTCTGTTCGGCTATGCCTCTGGCCGCATTCCTTGTGACGGCGCGAGCTGGGATGGGTGAACGTCTTCAGGATGTGCCACAGGGCGAACGCGGGACGCGCACGCGCATCGGACGCGAGATCCGCACCGCGGGCAGTGAAACGTAGCGTGTAGGGACTGATCCAGTTGAGGAGGCTCCCTGCCAGCAGTCCGGCCAAGCCACACAGGACAATCACGGCTGCGCCTCCCCCGAGTTTTCCCGGAGCGTAGACAGACGGTCAGACATCGTTGTCACGAGTCCTCATCCGGTGGCGAAGCGGCCCTTGTGCAGTTGGTCCGCTGTCTCGATGCAGCGATCCAAGAGCGCAGACACGTCCACATCTGGCAACGTCTTGCAGAAGGCCTCGAGTGTCGAAAACTCCGTGTCGTCTTCGTCGAGCATCAGGGAGACCAGATCCTGTACCCAGGGTTCTGCCTCTTCCTCTTCTTCGTCTTCCTCGAACTCGTCTTCTTCTTCCTCTTCGTTCTTCGCCTCTTCCTCTTCTGCCTCGGCGCTCTCCTTCTCGCTTAGCCGGTCCTCTTCCTCCTGCTGCTCCTGCTCTTGATCGCCTTCCGGTAGCGCATCCTCTAGCAGCATTTCTTCTTCAGCCAGCATGGCTTCGACCGCTTCTGCCAGCAGTTCATCTGCAGCCACGAGCCCCTCAGCCCGCGGTGTTTGGCTCCGCACGAGTGAGGAAACACCGAGCACGACTGCAGCGACCAGCGGCAGCCCTGACAAGATGGCGCTCAGGAATATGATCTTCTCGCTTAGGAGAGATGCCCACAGTCTTTCCGCTGCGGTGGGTATCTCCAGAGCCTCTGCCAGTGCTTTGAATTGCTGGCGCGCCTCAGTGCTGGACGCCTCGCGCTCCATTGTGTTCACGAGTGCGGTCACGGCATCGTCATCCCAGCCTGCCAGGGCGTCCCGGGCCCGCTGCAGGTCCTTCGTCCACCAGTAATTCTCCGCGACCAGGCTGATGTATGTCTTTTGATGCTTCTGACTGAGTTGCCAGGGATCCGAGTTGGTCCACTTCACCGGCCAGAGCCACCAGCCGATGACCAGCCAGCCCAGGAATAGCCCGCCCACGAAGCTCAGCCCAAAGAGGAAGCGCCGGTTGTGCACGAGATCGCTGAATGAGCTCACAAGCTCCTGCCATGGGCTCTCGTGACCTGCTGGGCTGCCGGCCAAGCCAAGGCCAAGATCGCCTGGCTCGGGGGCGACCTCGTCGAGTTCCTGTGAGGCGAAGTGTAGATCTTCCCGTTCCAACTGTTCTATTGCCATAGCTCTCCTACAACCAGATCAAGTGTACTAACGGCGGGACAGCGAGGAAGCTCACGCCGGACACAAACAACAAAATGGACACGTAGAAGCAGCCCTTGAGCAGGTGTGATCCCTCGCTAGATACCATAGCGAAAGCGTTGATGAAGGCGAGCAGGATCACCATACCCGTCGTTACCAGCTCCAGGAACGAGAGCCTCGGTGCACCGAACATGAACATGTCTGGCGAGATCCCTCCGATTGACTCATCCGCCTGGGGTAGACCCGCCATCGCCTGTTCCATCATGGCGGTGAACTCTTGCATAATTCCCAAAAGGAATATCATCAGCGCCGAAAGTACGCTGTGCATGACGATGGTCAGCCACACAAAGGTGGCGGAGATACCCTCGATCTTGGCCCGCAGCAGTGTGGTTCTCATAGCGAATTCGCTAGAGAGAATGCCCGCTCGTTCTGGGTCACCTCCCAGGTTCACCGCCTCGAAGAAGATGTCCGTGGTTTGATCTATCAGCTTGCTGCCTGTCTCAGTCCCGAACAACTGCCAGCAGAGTCGGGGCTTGCCGAAGGCGTTGAGACGTAGTATGAGCCGTCTTATGTCGGGCTGCAATGTGGGAAAGGAATCTATCTTGATATGGTTCAGGGCTTCCTTGAGTGTCGTACCTCTCGAGGTCGCTGTGCCTCCCAGAGAGCGCAGGAAAGGGCTGACTTCTGTAGCCTTCTTGTTCATCTTGCCCTCGCCTATCGCCATCACGACCCCTATGGGGGCCAGGAGGAGGGCCGCCACGATCGCAACCCATCCTGTTTCCACCTCCAGCATGATGAGGCAGACGCTGACCACCACCGTCAGGGGTGCTAGGATGAGGAAGAGCTTGCGAGCAAGGCGTTGCTCCTGGGAACCCTCGGCCAGTGGCACGTTCCTCACTTCCTGCGGTGCTGCCCTGCTTATCACCCAGGCCACTCCAAAGCCCGCCGCGGCCGCTGTCATCACCATGCCCAACATCGTGGGGGTGCCCATGTCGTAGATCATCGTCGAGACGATGTTGACGATCACGATAAGCGCCACTGACACCGTGACTGCCGTGTAACCGTCGTTCCATTTCTTCAAGCTCTCCAGACCGCGCTCGTACTCGTTTTCGTACTCTTCTCCCTGGATATCTGCCTCCCGTGCCAGGTAGGGAGCCAACGGTTCGCCTGATCGAAGGGAATCCGAGAGCCGGAGCAAGAAGTTCTTGACGTGTGGTGACTTTACACTCTGGCCGACCATACGGCAGGCGTCTGGATAGTTGAGGCGCAGGCTCTCGACCAGTTCGTTGATCTGCTGGAAGTACTGAGCTGCAGGATTGGCTAGCTCCCGGGCAAGCCGGAAGACCCGATTTCTCGAGATACCGGCGGCTGCGGTCGCGGCCATGTACGTGAGCTGGTAGAATAGGTTGAAACTCGATATATCTTCAGAGAAGGCCTTGGCGATGCGCTTCTGCAAGGACCCGGAAGACTTCATTGAAATCCGTCACTTTCCTCTCCTGATGGAGTCGCTGGTAGATTTTCGCTCTTCTCTTGAGCTGTGTGTAAATCGCTTTCCTCTTGAAAGGCGGGATGCCTCGCCTGATGGCGATCTTCTCCTCCAGAAGATAGCTGTTCATATAGCCGGGGAACTCGAAGGTGTCGTTTGCCGGATTCCATCGGAAGGACTCGATGAAGGAGAAGGACTGCGAAGCCGCATCGTATCCCACGATCTCGTTGATGCTGGTCACCCGGCGCACGAGACCCATGCTGCCGGGAGCCTTCACGGCTGCCTGGATGAGCACTACCTCCAGGTTGTCCACGTAGGTCTTGGGGATGTTGATGGGGGCACCGGACAGACGCTGGATCAGCCTGGCGACGGATCCGGCGTGGAAGGTGGACATCACCCCGTGTCCCGTTTGCATCGCCTGGAAGGCGATAGCTCCCTCCTCGCCGCGGATCTCGCCGACGATGATCCTATCGGGGCGCTGGCGCAGGGCCGCTTTGAGGAGATCGAACATGCCGACCTCACTGCCTGTCTTCTCCTTGCCCGACCCTCGGGTCGCTTCTCGAATCCAGTTCTTGTGGGGGACTTGCAGTTCCGGCGTGTCCTCTATGCTCACGATCTTCTTATCAGGAAGGATGAAGGTGGTGATGGCGTTCATCGTGGTCGTCTTGCCAGATGCCGTTGCCCCTGCGACAAACAGGTTCATGCCCTCCTCCAGAACGAAGGAGAGATATGCGAGCATCATGTAGTCCAATGTCCCCCATTCGATGAGTTGCATGATGCTCGGGGGGGTACCGGCGAACTTGCGGATTGTGAAGTTGCTCCCTCGCCTGGAGACGTCAGTCCCGTAGACGATGTTGATGCGCGATCCATCGGGAAGGGTCGCGTCCACGATGGGGTTGCGGACCGTGACCGGCTTCTTGATCCATTCGCCCATCCAGATCACGAATTCGTCCAGTTCTTCTTCGTTGAAGAAGGTGATGGCAGCTTCGAGGCTATTGAAGATCTTGTGTTCGATGAAGATGTGGCCTGTACCACTGCAGCTTATGTCCTCGATGCTGGGGTCCAGGAGCAACGGCGCGAGGAGTCCAAAGCCTATCTTGTCCCGCACCAGGAGGTATCTGAGTGCCTCCATCTGCTCCGGTGTCACCTTGACTTTTCCACTTGCGCCGTTGGTGGATACGATCTGATCCGTGGCTGCCAGGAGCTTCTCCGTCTTGTCCTCCTTGGTCTCTGCCGCGCCGATTTCCTCGGCCCACTCCAGGAGCCTCTTCTCCACCTCGGGCACGATGTCTTCCAGGTTGACTGTCGTGTGAGGCTCTATCGGGATGTAAAGGTCCCTCTCTGCACTCGGGTCTGGGTAGATGTGGACGAAGAGGCCTTCCTCAGTGGGATAAATGAGGTTGCGCTCCTCCAGGTCCTTCAGCCTCCTCGAAAGCTTGGGGTAGTAGTCGGGAACGCCGATTTCGTCAACCGGGAGGCGACGCATGTACTCGGCGAGAGACGGGTTTTCATCGCATGCTTTCTGCAGCTTTCTGGGAAGCAGGACTTGAGCATCCTGGCCTCTGCCGTTGTCGGAGTCGTCAATTGTGAACGGCAGTTCTAGGTGTGTCCCCATAGCCTAGCCTCGCACCTTGCTGATCGGTATGATGCGCATTCCCCAACCCGGCTCTACCTCAAAGCTGACGATATTGCCTGTCGATTGCTCAGCTCCCCTTACCTTCGTGGCTTCCAAGGTCTTCACCAGCTTGTTTCCCACCTCCTCGGTGCGCATTTGGAAGTGCGCGTCGCACAGGGAGCGGATGCGGATGAGCATCTCTCGCGTCAGGCCGTGGGAGTGAACGATGATGACGACGGTGGTGCCGTCTGCGCAGAGCCTCTTGGCCGTCTCGAAAAAGGCCAGCACCTCCGTATCGGAGCAAAGGGGGATCGTCGTGGTGACAGAATCCACGAACACCATGTCGCGTCCCTTCTGATCTTTCATCGCTCGCATCAAGATAGAGGGGCCCTCCTGGCCCAGGCTGGACGTCTCGATCGGGAATATCCGAATCTTGTCCAGGAGCAGATAGTCTGTGATATCCAGGTTCAGGCTCCGCATTTGCTTGACCAGGCTTTTCACGGTGTTCTCGCTGGTGAAGAGTGACAGCTTGTACCCATCATCCAGGCATCCGTGCATCATCTGCTGGGAAAGCACAGATTTGCCTGCGCCTGAATCCCCCTCGATCAAAGTCAAGGATTTCAGGGGGATTCCCCCGCCCATCTTGCTGTCGAGTTCCCCGTTCCCGGTGGAGATCAACGCGTCTGTGTCGTCACGGCTGGCCAGGAGAGGGCCGATCTTGGTCACCAATTCCACCGCGCTAAAGGGCCGGATGAGGAAATCGTCGACGGCCGAGCGTGGGCCGATATTCAGATCCTCTAGCTGGTTCTCATCGGCGAGCATAACGATGGGCACGTGATCCGTGACCGGGTCCTTGCGCAGGCGTCGGGCAAAGGAGCTCCCTTTCATACTGCGGAGCTTGAAGCCCACGAGAACGAGGTCAGGTTGTGTTCTCACGGCCTGCTTGAGTCCTTCCGGACCGTCGCTGGCCGTGAAGACCGTGTGCCCTTCGTCCTCGAGGGGATATCGGACCAGATCTATCAACTGAGGATTGCTCTCGACCACCAGTATCTTTTTCTTGTTCTTCTCGCCTGCGGCCATCACTTGCCTCCTGCTTCACCGGGCGTACGAACAATGGACCGCCCGGATGTTGCCGACCGCAGACGGTGCCGACCGCAGCGGTCGGACGGCATCCGGCGGATTGTTCCAATCCGTTGCATCCCTGCCGGCACGGACTCTGTGTCCGCGACGTCCGCAACGCCCGCCACATCCTCGGCGTAGGCGCTGCCCTGATTCTCATCCGCCGCACTGGGGGTTTCCTCCACTGGGAGGTGACCGAACCAGAGCAGGGTTTTCACTCGATGCAGCAGCTCCTTCGCCTTGATTGGCTTGTTGAGGAACTCCGTCGCTCCTGCCTCGTAGCCGTCCATTTGCTCTCGGATGCCGGTTTCGATGGCCTCACTGTCAAGATTGGGGTCATCGACCTGTCCCTTGACGGTGAGCATAAGCAGCGGTATGGTGGCAGTGTCTGGGTTGGCCTGTAGCAGGCGAGCGACCTCGTAGCCGTCCATCTTGGGCATGATGATGTCCAGGATGACGAGATCAGGCCTTTCCTCCTGCGCCTTCCGCAGTCCCACCAGGCCATCGAAGGCGGTGAGGACCGTGAATCCCTCCTTCTGCAAGAGGGCTTCAATCAGCCGTACGATAGAACGGTTGTCGTCAACCACTAAGATGCGTGCATTCCGATCCATGTTCTTACTCCTGGAGTCAAGATGAACTCCCTCATGTCTAGGCGGCGGTCGGTTCCAAGGAGCTCTCACTCCAACTGGGGCTGTGGAAGAAGGCGGCGAACCGCTTCATCTCTGTCGCCAGCTCTTCCAGCGCGCGTTGCGCGTCGCTGAGATCGTCCATACGCCCCATTGTCTCAAGGCACAGAGCTGCTTCGTAGGCCGTGCGACCCCCGAAGTTGCCCACAGCGCCTTTTATGCCATGCGCTGCTTTCTTGACCACTTGCGCGTCTTGCCGTGCCAGGCCCTTTTCCAACTCCTCCAGGTGCCTGGGATAATCGTGTTCCAGGAACAGGCCGACGGCCTCAAGCAGCAGTTCCCTGTCTCCACTGACTGCCTCCAGGGCGTCATCTAGGTCAACCGGCGATGTGCTGGTGTGTTCCCTATCTGTTGGCAGGAAGAGTTCGATCGCTGCACTGAGGCTTTCGGGACTCACCGGTTTGGAGAGGTAGCCGTCTGCGCCAGCCTCCAGGCAGCGCTCTCTATCCTCGCTTGAGGCGTAGGCGGTCACCGTCAGGATGGGGATGTGTTGACCGGACTCGGCCTCTTGTTCTCGGATGGCTCGCGTGGCCTCCAATCCGTCCATGTAGGGCATCTCAACGTCCATCAGGACGATGTCGAATTGCCCGTCCCTCAGCATCTGTAGGACTTCGAGGCCGCTGCTTGCCACCTCTACCGTGTGCCCGTTCTTCTCCAGGGCCTTTCTGCCCACCAGTTGGGCTGCGAGGTTGTCTTCAGCGAGCAGGATGTGCAAACTGTGCCGCGGGACGGTGGGCGACGGGCTGGCCTCGGGCTTCCTTTCGAATCCGTCGACGTGCCGCGCTGGTCCGCAGGCTGTCACAACGGCCTGCAGAAGCTCTGACTGTTTCGCCGGCTTGGTCACGTAATTGGCGACGCACAAATCGTGGCAGCGAGCCAGGCCCTCGTGTACGTGGGCAGCGTCGAGCATCATCACGATGTGATCTGTTGGGATGTCTGCTTGTCGAATCCTTTGGAACAGGGCAAAGCCATCTATTCCCGGCATCGCCCTGTCCAGCAGGATCAGGCGGAAGGGTCGGCTCGCTTCTCGTGCCTGTTCTATCCTCTGCAGCCCCGGCATGCCCCGCTCGGCTTCACTGACCGCCATCCCCCAGTGGGTCAGCATCTCACGCAACACGAGGCGGCTCGTGGCGTTGTCGTCGATCACCAGCGCGCGCATCCCCTGCAGATCCGCTGCACGTGCCAGGCTGGCTTGCGCGCGCCTGGCGCGGGTCTGCTTGTTCATCCTCAACGTGAAATGGAATGTACTGCCCGCTCCCAGATGGCTTTCTACCCAGATTCTCCCGCCCATCAACACGACCAATTGCTGAGATATCGTCAGACCCAGGCCGGTCCCACCGTACCTGCGGCTCGTCGAGCCATCGGCCTGGTGGAAGGGATCGAAGATGATTTCCTGTTTGGCTATGGGAATGCCGATCCCGGTATCGCGGATGGAGAAATGGAGCTCGACCCGCTGTTGTCCCTCGGAGCCGCTCTCCACCTGGAGGACGACTTCCCCCTGCTCTGTGAACTTGATTGCATTGTCGATGAGATTGAGGAGCACTTGGCGCAGGTGGCCCGGATCGCCTACCAGCATCGTTGGCAGTTGGGGCGGGATGCGACAGACCAACTCAAGTCCTTTCTTCTGGGCACGTGGGGCCATCAACTCGGCCGACTGCTCAATGGTAGCCTGTAGGTCAAACTCGATCATCTCCAGTTCCAATTGACCCGCTTCGATCTTGGAGAAATCCAGAATGTCGTTGACCACGTCCAGCAGCGAGTCAGCCGAAGACTTGATCAAGCTCACGTACTCGTGCTGTTCCCGTGTCAGGTCGGTGTCTCGCACCAGCTCCGCCATGCCAATAATGCCGTGTATCGGCGTACGGATCTCATGGCTCATGCGGGCGATGAACTCGCTCTTGGCCTGGTTGGCTGCTTCGGCGGCTTCCTTGGCTTCTTGCAATGCCTGCTCCGCCTGCATGCGCACGTGGGCGCTGACGAAGACCTCTCCCACAGTCTTGAGCAGCCTGGCATCATCCTCGATCCATGGTTTCTCTGCTTTCTCCGAGTTGAATCCAAGAAACCCGACCAGGGATTTGCCGTAGACCATGGGCACCGCGATGATTGACTTGATCGGTTGCGCGCCCCAGATTGCCTTGACGTTTGCAGCCGAAGGCGTGTCGCTGACGGACGGGATGTGGATGGTCTCGTGCCACCTGAGCTTCCCTGTCCACCACGTAGGGAAGTCGACCGGCCGGTCTTTCAGGTTGTGGATGCACGGCTTGGCTCCGGTGGCGCACCATTCGTGGGTGTTGTGCATCTGCATGCCGGTTTCGGAAAGCATGAAGACGTAGCCGCGTTCGACGCCTGTGAACTCGCCAATCGCCTGTAGGGCGTGGTTGATCCCATTGTCAATCTCGGTTGGGGGCAGGTGGATGAAGTACGTGGCGATGGTTGTGACAATCTTCTCGAATGCGACCCGGTGCCGCAACGCCTCCTCCGCTCGCTTGCGCTCCGCAATTTCCTGCTGGGCGTGCTCGAACAGCCGTGCATGTTCGATAGCGGTCGCGGCGGTAGCGGCCAGAGGCTCGATCAATCTGAGATCTGCGGGATTGAAGCGGTCGGCCTCAGCGTCTACGACCTGGAGCACGCCGATCACTTTCTGCTTGGCCTGCAGTGGAACGGTGAGGATGGAACGGAGCGCTAGCCCGGTCTCCTGATCCACACCACGGGAGTGACGTTCGTCGGCCAGGGCGTCCGGCACGACGATGGTCTGGCCGGTGCAGGCTGCCTGGCCGGCGAGCCCTTCTCCTGGCGCCAGACGCCATCCGCGCACGGTCTCGCTGCTGGGGCCGGTGGCCTGTCTGCATACGAGTCCTTCTGTCTCTGGGTCAACCAACCACACCGAGGAAGCTACTACGCCCAGCAAGTGGCGTACCTCTTCCAGGACGGTGATGAGGATTTCATCCAGATCCAGGGTGGAACTGAGCGTCTGTCCTGCGCGGTTGACGAGGGCCAGCTCACACGTGCGCTGTTGCAGAGCCTTTTCTGCCTGCTTGCGCTCTACGATCTCGCGTTGCGTCTTCTCGTACAACCTGGCGCGCTCAATCGCGACCGCGGCCTGGGCTGCCACCGCTGACAGCGACTTTACGTCTTCTGCGTCAAAGGCATCCACCCCGATGTCTTCGACGTTCAGCACGCCGATCACTCGCTCGTCTATCTTCAGGGGTACGGCCATCTCCGAACGGCCTGCCGCTCCCGCCGCCACGTATCTGGGGTCCTCATGTGTGTCGGGCACGTATAGCGGCTCGCCGCTGCGTGCCGCTGCTACCGTGATTCCCTTCTGGCCGTCAAGCGGCAACGTGGGTGATTTCTCTTGTTCCAGACCGCGCGCCTTCAGCCGACACAGTTCTCCCTGCTCCTCGTCAATCAACCACAGCCCGCCGTGCTGGAACTGCAACACCCGGCCGGCGAAGTCGAGGACTGTCTCAGCTACCTGGTCTACCTCCAGCGTGAGGGCCATCTCGAGGCTCAGGTCCTGAATGGCAGCTAGCCTGGCCTTGAGGTGCTGCCTATCCAGTGCCCGTTCAACCGCGGATCGTATTGCCTCGTCCTGGAAGGGCTTGGTGACGCAGGCGTAGGTACCTAGACGCATCGCGCCGATAGCGGACGCACGGCCAGTGGACCGCCGGCATCCTGCCGGCATGATGTCCGCGGACGCAGCCGACCGCAGACGGTCGGGATCAATGTCCGCGGGCTCCTGTGAGGCGTCCGTGGTGAGCACGATGGTCTCTGCCTCTTTTCGGTTTTCTCGAATACACTTCAGGGTTTCCATTCCATTCGGTGCGGGCGACGAGAGATCCAGGATGATCACGGTGGACACGGTGGCCGTTGCGGACATTGCGGACGTCGCGGACCCAGAGTCCGTGCCGGCAGGATGCCGGCGGTCCGTGTTCTGGAGCGTTTTCAGAGCGCTCTGACCATTTTCGGCGACTGCGACACCGTGTCCAAGCGGTGCAAGGGCTGCGCGCAGCCTGTCGCGCGTTGCCTTGTCTCCGCTGATGATCAGTACCTGGTCTCGATTACCCATCGTTTCCCCGAGAGACGCGGCTAGACTGGAAAGCCACCGGCCCAGAGCACGGCCTTCACCCGCTTGACTAATTCCTTCGCCTTGACCGGCTTGGTCAAGAACTCGGTGGCCCCGACGTCGAATCCCTTCAATCGGTCTTGGACGCGGGATGCGAATTCGTACTGGCGATTCACGTTCTCGTCGATCCCGCCTTTGGCGGTCAGCATGAGCACTGCAATCTTGGCCGTGTCGGGATCGGAGTGCAGGCGACGGCAGACTTCATATCCATCCATCAGGGGCATCATGATGTCCAAGACGATGAGGTGGGGATGCATCTCCCGCGCTATCTTCAGCCCATTGAGACCGTCGTAGGCGGTGAAAACCTCGTAGCCATGTTTCTTCAAGACGCTCGAGATAATCATCACGGTAGGCCGGTCGTCGTCGACGACAAGGATGCGTGTTTTCGTTGCCATCATGATCCTCCATCGTGCGCTTCGTACGCGTGCGCTTCGCACGCCTGATCACAGACTGGATGTCCCTCTGCCCACCCAGGGTTTGCAAAGAATGCCGCTACGCGCCTCATCTCTGCCTCCAATTCCTCCAGAGCCGAGGTGCCGCCCTCCAGGTTTCCTTCCTCTCCCATTGTCTCCAGGCGCTGGGCGACGTCCCGCGCGGTCAGACCGCCGATGTTGCCCAGGATGCCCTTCAACCTGTGCGCTGCGCTTTCGACGCCGGCCGCATCTTGATGGGTCAAGGCCTGTCCTAACAACTCTACGTATTCGGGGCATTCCTCCAAGGACATCTCTACCACAGCCTGCAGCAGGTCTATGTCCCCATCGACGATCTCCAGGGCCGCGTCAAGCCTGACCGGCAAGTCGGAGGATGCGTCGGATTCCGGTTCCGCCGCCGTGGGAGGACATTGCTGGCGAGACAGAAAAGGCGCAATGGCCCTGTGGAGTTCGTCGGGGCGCACCGGCTTGGAGACGTAACCGTCCATCCCGGCTTTCTGGCACCTCTCCCGGTATTCCTTCGTGGCGAAAGCAGTCATGGCGATGACGGGTATATGGTTGCCGGAGTCTTGCTCGTGTTCGCGGATAGCCCGCGTGGCTGCCAATCCGTCCATCTCTGGCATAGCCACGTCCATGAGCACCAGGTCGAAGTCTGCTTCACCTTCGATGAGCGCCTGGACTGCTTCGACGCCGTTGTTCGCTACCTGTACCGTGTGGCCGGCCTTCTTCAGGTTCGCCACCGCAATTAGCTGGTTTGTGGGACTGTCCTCGGCCAGCAGGATGCGCAGTGCCGATGGATTGGCGCCATCCGCCTGCACTCCCGCGGTCGCGGAGTCCTCCGGATGCACGGCCAGCGTCGGCGCTTGCGCTGAGGGTTGGGTGGTTTCCGTTGGACGTTGGAGCGTTAGCGTGAAATGGAAGGTACTGCCTTTCCCGATCTCGCTGTCTACCCACAAGCGGCCGCCCATCGTTTCTACCAACTGCCGAGATAGGTGCAGCTTCAGGCCTGTGCCACCGTACTGGCGGGTGGCGGAATCGTCAGCTTGCCGGAAGGGCTGGAAGATCACCTCCCGTGCATCGTCGGGTATGCCGGCGCCGGTGTCGCGGACGAGGAAGTGCAGGACCAGTTCCTCTCCAGACGCGTTGGGGTCCCCCGCTGAAGCGGGGCGTCCGGACTGGCCGGCCTCGACCTCTGCCTGGATGGTCACCTCTCCTTGCTCAGTGAACCTTATCGCGTTGTCTATGAGACTGGTCAACACCTGGCGCAGCCGTCTTGCGTCGCCCATCAGTATCCTCGGCACCTGGGGCGATATCTGGTAGGAGAACGCCAGCCCGCGCTCTTGGGCGCGAGGTGTCATCATCTCGACTGTCTGTGCGACGGTGGCCCACACGTCGAAATCCTCTTGCTCCAACTCCACTTCCCCTGCCTCGATCTCGGAGAACTCCAGGATGTCGCTGATGATGGCCAGGAGCAGGTTGGCCGAGTTCTTGGCCGTGTCCAGGTAGGTGCGTTGTTCTGGCGTCAGTTCTGTGTCCAGGACCAGGTCAAGTGTGCCCATGAACCCGTACAGGGGCGTGCGGAGTTCGTGGCTCATGTTGGCCAGGAAGTCAGTCCGGACTTGTTGAGCGTCCTGGGCTTCCTGTCTGGCTTGCTCTAGTTCCGTCTGAGACCGTTGGATTCTCTCTTCCAACCGCATCCATTCGGTGACGTCCACGAGGGCCAGTTGCGTGGCGGCCTGGCCGTCGCAGGTGGCGGCGGATGCGGAGATGTGCCACCGTCTCACCTCCCCCGTCCCGTTGAGCCTGACGTCGAAGTCCCCCTGACCGCTGCGCCCGGCATGCGCCCGAGAGACTGTCTCGGCGAACATCGCCCCCTGGCCGTCGAAGTAGTCGGCGAAGGGGGTTCCTGCCAGGTCGCCCGCGTTCCGCCCCAGGAGCTTTTCGGCCGACTGGTCGACACTGACGATGCATCCATCCTGAAGCGTCACCCAGCCGATGTCAGGCCCGTGTAAGCGTTCTGGGGGTTTGACTTGTCCGCTATGCTTGCCGTTGGCTCGGCATGCTTCCCCTGCCCCGGCCAGGAGAAGGTCTGGCGCATAGGGCTTGGCGATGTACGTGTCGGTGCTACGTCCTATCCTGCAGGGCGCGTCTGTCGGCTCGGTCTCGGTCAGCAGCATGAGGATCGGGATGTCCACGGTCGCGGGATTGATCCTGAGACGTTGATATGCTTCGTAGCCGCTCATCCGGGGCATGATCGTGTCGAGCACGATCAGATCGGGTCTCCTGTCGATCGCCTGCGTCAATCCTTCCCTCCCGTCGGAGGCCAAGCTGACCTGGTAGCCTGCTTGCTCCAGGATCAACCTGGCGCGCAGCGCCTCGGTGGGACTATCTTCGATGATCAAGACGCGCTTGGACATGCTCAGCTCCCTCAGTCTTCAGCGGTTGTCCGGGCGGGCCGGTTGACCGTGCGTCCGCTGGGAATACTGGACCTGGGACACGGCTTTCACCTTCGCCACCAGCTCTGCCCGTATCGTTTGGTAGCCCTGATCCGCGAGCGTGCTTGGCTTCTGGACGATCTCCAGCGCGCCGTCCAGCAGGATGTCCAGACCCTTGTGGACCATCTCCGGTCTCGTGACACTGCTGACCACGACGATGGGGGTCGGCGACACTTCCATGATTCGCCTGGTCGCTTCTTGGCCGTTCATCCTGGGCATGTTGATGTCCATCGTGATCACGTCGGGCTTGAGCCGGCTTGCCAGTTCGACTCCTTCCGCGCCGTCGACGGCCTCGCCGACTACCTCTATCTCTGGGTCACTGTTCAGTATAGCCGCGATGTGCTTTCTCGCGGTGGCTGAATCTTCAACAATCAAGGCTCTTATCATAATCTTTCCCCTTGTCTCCGGGGAGGGCGGGAACACCCCGTCTCTGCATCGACTGCCGACAAAGCGCCGTCACAGTCGGAGCGATTCTATCCAAAGGGACCACGTGCTGGATGGCTCCCAGCGCGATGGCCTCCTTGGGCATTCCGAAGACCACACAGCTTTCCTCGTCTTGTGCGATGGTCGCCCCTCCTGCTTCTCTCAGGGCGCTCATGCCCGTGGCTCCGTCGGCCCCCATTCCTGTGAGAATCACGCCCATTGCGGCTGGTCCGTAGGACTTGGCCACCACGTCGAAGAGCACGGTGGCGGAGGGCCGGTGACCACCGACGGGGTCATGGTGCCCCAAGTGGATCCTTCCGTACGCTGTTACCTCCAGGTGTCGGTCGTCGGGGGCGACGTAGATCACGCCTTTCCGTATTCTCTCTCCGTCCTCTGCTACCTTGACCTTCATCGGGCAGGTCGCGTCCAGCCACCCGGTCAGGCCCTCCACGAAGCCAAAGGCGATGTGCTGTACGACCAGGACGGGGACGGGCAGGTCGGCTGGCAGCGCGGTCAGGATCTGATGCAGGGCCGCTGGGCCGCCGGTTGAAGCACCGATGGCGATTATCTGGATCTCGGAGTCTGTTCCCTGTCGTCTTGCCGGCACTGACATAAGGGGCTCAGTTACTGATGGTCCGGTGTCCCTGTCCGCCTGCCTGTGCACCAGTTTCATATCGCTCATCAGTCTGATCTGTTCGACCAGTCTAGTGGCGAAAGCCCGATACTCTGGGCCGGTTGCGCTCACCGGTCTCCTCAGGACGGAAACGGCGCCAAGCTTGATCGCCTGGGAGCGGACACTGCGGGCGTCCGTGCGTCCGGTTGTGCCTTCGGGTATGTCTGTGCCTCGATCGAGATCGACGCTGGTCACGACCACAATCGGTATCGGGCTTTTGCTCATTATGTGACGAATGGCGTTCAAGCCGTCCATCTTCGGCATCTCGAGATCCATCGTGATCACGTCGGGCCGCAGTCGCTTGCTCAGAGCCACGGCCTCTTCGCCGTCCTTGGCTTCGCCGATGACCTTCAAGCCGCGATCGCTTTCCAGGATGAACCTGATACTCTGCCGCAGCACGGCGGAGTCATCGACGACTAGCACGCGGATTGCGTCTGCCTCCCGTTCAGCAGCCAGCCGGTGGTCGAGATTAGCGGTCGTCGGGATTGGATTCATTGCGTCGTCTTCCTTCGTTTGCCTTCTTCGCGACGAAGTATCTCAACCAGTTCCTTGACTTCATTGCCGGATCTCAGAACATAGGCGTCGGCCCCGGCTTGAGGGAAGCGCCTTGCCGTACCCGGAGCTGTACTCACGCCGACGATGAGCGCGCTGGGCTTCCGAGTTCTAATCTCGGCCACGCATCTGATCCCGTTCATTCTCCTGCGGAAGTTGTTGTACACGACGAATGCATCGTAGTTCAGAGGCTGTGCCAGGACATCCTCGCAGCAACAGCACGTGTCCACTTCAGCGCCCAGTCTGGTGGCGAGGGCTCTGGCCAACACTTCTCTCGCCACGCGTCCGGAATGCACCAGGCAAATCCTCAATCTGTCCTCACGGCCTCGAGTGACTGCGCTGACGTCTATTTCGCGCGCGCTTCTCATATCAACTGCTCCACCGTCTGCAAAAGGCTCCCCTGATCAAACTCACCCTTGACGATGTAGGCATCGGCTCCTACCTCTATGCCTCGTTCCTTGTCCTCCCGCGAATCAAGCGCTGTTACCAAGACCACCGGCGTTTCCCTGAACCTGGGATTACCTCTCAGCGAGGCCGTCAGCTCGAAACCGTCCATCCGAGGCATCGCGATGTCGGACACAACCAGGTCGCAATCCTCGGATAGCAGGACACCTAGGGCATCCACGCCGTCCTTGGCTACCTGGACCTCGTAGCCTGCTGCCTCCAGGATGTTCTTCTCCAGGTGGCGGGTAATCAGGGAGTCATCGACTACCAGGATGGTCGCTCGCCGGCTCATCTCTGTCTGTGTCCGGCTGGCTTGTGCGGTGATCGTCGTCCAATTCTTCAGCCTGCGGACGGACTTGACGAGATCGAGTGGGTTGAGGATCATGACCACCTGGCCCGTGCCCAATATCGTCGCGCCGGCTACGTTGCGTACTCGTGAGAGTTGCTTGCCCAGGCTCTTGACCACGCTGTCCTGTTGGCCGACCACGCCATCTACGAGGAAAGCGATGCGCTGTTTGCCGGTGCCGAGGATCACCGTCAGCAGCTTTTCGTCGGGCGTGATTGCCCTTTCCTGGTATGGCAGTTCCAGGATGTCGGACAGGTATGCCAGGGAAACCGGTTCGTCGTTCACCACGATGGCTTCCTTGCCTTCGACAGCGGAGACATCCTGTAGGCGGATGCGGCGGATTCTCTCCACAGCGGAGATGGGGACGCCGTAGACTTGTTCCCCCACCTGCACCAACAGCGTCTGCGTTGCAGTCAGCGTCAGGGGCAGGGTCAACGTTATTCTCGTGCCCTGTCCGAGGGTGGAATCTACGTCGACCCGGCCGTGGAGGCCCTCTATGTTCTTCCGCACCACGTCCATCCCTACCCCCCGCCCGGAGGTTTCAGTGATCGTGGGGCTGGTCGAGAGGCCGGAGGCAAATATCAACTGCCTGGCTGCCTCGTCGCTCATCGTCTGCATTTCGTCCGCTGTGATCAGGCCCTGGGTCAAGGCTGTCTGCTTCACTCGTTCGACATCGATCCCGGCTCCGTCGTCGGTGACTCTGATGAGGATGCTACTCCCTTTCTGGAAGGCTTCCACGGTGATCGTTCCTTGAGCAGGTTTGCCTATTTGGACGCGCTTCTCTGGAGGCTCGATGCCGTGATCGACGGAGTTGCGCATGATGTGGGTGAGCGGGTCTTTGATCTCCTGCAGCATCTTCCTATCCAGTTCGGTCTCCGCTCCTCTTACGAGCAGGTCGACCTCCTTGCCCTTGTCCCGGGCCAGGTCGCGCACCAGACGGGGGAAGGTGTCGAAGATGGTGGAGACGGGCAACATGCGCAGTTTGGTCACTCCCCCACCCAGGTCGCTTGTCACCCGTGAAAGGTGGAGAGCGTCGTGGGAGAAGCTCCGCCGCAGGTTGCCTAGCTGCGCCGCCAATGTCTTCAGCTTCTGCTGATTCAGGTCCAGGAACTTGAGCAAGGGGGCTGCCTCTTCGTACCTGTCCTCGTGAAGCAGGTGACTGTATGCCGCCTTGAACTTGAGCCATTCCCTGGTCCAGTCCTCGACCGAATGGCCGATGCTCTGTACTCCGCTCAGGCACTGGTCGATCTTGAGCCCGGCCACGAGCAGTTCCCCGGCCTGTGTCATCAGGGAATCAAGCTTGTCTGTGTCCACACGGATGGTCTCGGTTGGCCTGGGGGTGTTGCCCTTGCGCGTCTTATGGCTCTGCGTGTCTGCTTTCGACTCGGTCTGAGAATCGATTTCCTCAGAGGTTGGCCTATCCACGGTGGAAGGCCCAGGTGCCTGCCCCTGCTGAGCTGACTCCAAGCGAGCGTATAGATCTGGCAAGTCCAAGCCGTGCGGCCTGTTCTCGAAACTGGCCTCGATGATGATCTCTGTCGCATCAATGCCGTCGTAGAGAACGTCACATAGATCAGGACCCAGCTCGATTCCGCCGTTCCTGATCTCATCGAAGACGCTTTCCAGCCGGTGGGCGACGGCCTCAACCTCCCCGAAGGCCGCTGCACCGGCCGCTCCCTTCAGGCTGTGGGCATCACGGAATATCTCCTCCATGAATTCGGCCCGCTCTTGCTCCTCTGGATCCTTTTCCAGCGCCAGGAGGACGCGGTTCATGGCCTGGATATGCTCGGCGGCCTCCACCTTGAAGGTGGCTCTCAACTGTTGCATGATGTCGTCGTCTAACATGGCCATGGTCTTGTTCCTGCTCGGCAGGCGCCGGCATTCTCACAAAGGCGCCATTCTGATGGCGCGCCGTTCGGCGCGTTACGTTTGAAGCATCTCCTCTTCTTGCGGTCTTCTAGAGCCTGTATTGCGCAACGACTTCCTTCAACACGGCGGCCAACTCGTTGAGGTCGTGTGATGCCTTCTCCGACTGCTGCGCCCCTGCCGCCGACTGCTGTGTCGCTTGGTTGATATCCGCCATGCCGATAGCGATCTGGTCCAGGCCGACGGTCTGCTGCTGCACGCCAACCATGATCTGTTGGGCTACCTGTGTCGATACCTGCAAGGTCTCGCTCAGTTCTCTAATCGCCTGCTCTGTCCGGCGGACCAACTCACTGCCTACCCCCATGTGTTTCGTGCCCTGCTCGGTCGCTATCACGGCCAGGTTCGTAGCTTTCTGGATATCGCCAAGAATGACCTTGATCTGGGCGGCGGCCTGTCGAGATTGCTCCGCCAGGCTGCGTACCTCGTCCGCCACCACGCGGAAACCCTTCCCCGCGTCCCCGGCCTGGGCCGCTTCGATGGCGGCGTTCAGGGCCAGGATGTTCGATTGGTCGGCGATGTCGGTGACTGTGTCGATGATGTCACCGATCTGCTGTGTCTGCTCGGAGAGAGAGAGGATGTTGCCGGCGATGGATTCCACTTTCTGGCGAATTACGTCCATGCCGCCGGTGGCTTCGTCGGCGGCGTCCAATCCACTCTGGGCTGCCAGTACCGCCTTCTCGGCGGCGTCGGCCAGGCTCTGAGCGCGCTGCGCCACCTGTTCGGCTGAGGTCCTGATCTCTTCGACGGTGCTCGTAATCTGGCTGACGGCGCTGGCTTGCTGTTGGGTCGTGCTTGACATCTGGCTGGCAGAGGCCAGGATTTCCGCGGTGGCGGAGGTGATGTTCATCGCGCCTTCCTGCATCTGCATAGCCATCTCCCTCAGGTCGCGCACCATGTTGTCTATGCTGTCTCCGAGGATCGCGTAGTCGCCCTGGTAGCTGCCGTTTGTCTGAACCGTCAGGTCGCCTCTGGCGACACACGACATAGACTCGCTGGCGGCGTGCATCGGTACGATCATGGCATCCATCGTGGCGTTCATGCCCTCCACGATCTTGCGGAAGTCGCCTTGGTGGGAGGTGGCGTCGGCGCGGATGTTCAGTTGGCCCTTCGCGGCTGCCTCGGTCAGCGCGTTGGCGTCCGCCACCAACTGGTTGATTGCGTCGATGCACGCGTTGAGGTTGTCCTTGATCGCTTTGAGATCGCCCTGATACTCCTCGGTGATTCGCTCCGGGATGTCACCTGCTGCGATGCAGGCGAAGTAGTCAGCGGCGACGTTTATGGGCTTGACAATGGAGTCGAGCGAGTAGTTCACGCTGGCGATCAGTTCGCGCCAGGCACCCTGGAACTTGGAGGGGTCTCCGCGTGCATCGAGTTTCCCCTGGAAAGCGCCTTGGATGACCACGTTGATCTCGCCAATCGCGCTGTTCATCGTGGCAATGCATCGGTTGAGGCTGTCCCTGATCTCGTTGAAGTATCCCCACTCCTCGGTGATTTCCCCCGGTACGTCACCCTGGGCGATGCGATCGACGTATTCGGCGGCAACGTGTAGCGGTCCAGCGATTGCGTCCAGGGTGGCGTTGGTTCCCTCTACGATCTTTCTGAAGTCACCCTGGTGGGAGGTGGCATCAACCCTGAAATCGAAGCGGTTTTCCGCTACTGCCACGACCAACCCACCGGTATCGAGGGATAGTGCGCGGACGCTGTCCTTCATCGCGGCCAGCGCGTGGCCGAGAGCGTCTGCGTCCGATGCCATCGGGATGTCCACGTCCAGGTTTCCCTGGGCGATCTGCTCGGCTGCCTCAACTTTGGCCTTCAGGATGTCGCCCAGGTCGCTAAGAGCGTGGGCCAGTTGTCCTATCTCGCCGTCTCCGCGGGCATTGCGGACGCTATGCCGGCCGGGATGCAGCGGATGCCCGACCGTCTGCGGTCGGCGACTTCCGGGCGGTCCACTGTTCGTGCGTCCGGCGATATCTGCCTGCTGGCTCAGATCGCCCTTTGCCATCATCTGGGCGATATGGACGATTCGCTTGATGGGTCGTGTAACCTGTCCGGCGACGAACCAGAGCAGCACCAGAGACAGGATGGTGAGTGCGGCACCGATCCCAACGGTCTGCCATATCAGTGCATTTGATGCGGTGTGGCTCGATGGACGCATGATCGCTGACTGCGTCATCGCCAAGTAGACGATGAAGAGCGCCATGGCGGATACGTGGCATAGCCCCGCCCACAACGTCACCTTCATGCGTGTAGATTTCATCATTACGTGCCTCCTTCTGGCGTGATCGGGCAAACTTGCACGAGAGCGTCGACCACCTCTTCGTGCACTACAATTCGTTCTTCGCTCATCAGCGTTTCCAGGTTCAGAATAATCAGCATATCCTTGGTCAAACCGTGTATGTATTCTGCCTTGACCGAGGATTGGGCGGCCAATGGTGCCTTAATCTCGGTTAGGGGCACGTCCACGCTCCCCAAGACGTCTTCGGCCAGGATGCCCACCTCCAACGCGGCGGCGTGAATGAGGAGCACCTTGGTCGAGTCGACGTTCTGCTGTCCACGTACCCCCAGGAACTCGCAGATGTCTATCACTGAGTAGATCGAACCACGGATGTTGACGGCGCCAACGACGAAGTCGGGCGTGCATGGCACTGGGCTGATCTGATGCAGAGGCTGCACCTCTTTGACGTATTGGGTGGGAATCCCATAGGTTTCACCCGCCAGGGAGAACACGACGATCTGCATGCTGTCGTCTGTCTCCTCTTCTGCAACCTTGGCCAGCACCCGCGCCCGCTTCTCCAGTATGGCCTGCACTCTCTCGGGGGATAAGGCTCCTTCCCGAATGACCGCGTGCGCGGGGTCGTCGAAAAGCATGTCCAAGGACAGTTCTCCCTCGCCGGGGAATGCGTCCGATGACTCGTCCGTGGGACTGGTGAGCCGTTGCCTGACCTGGTCCCAGTCCACGAAATCGGGCACCGTTTCGCGATCTTGTTGTATCTCGTCCAGTGCTGATCCTGCCCGGACTCTGTTATCGGCCAACGTTTGGAATCTGTGCACCATTTGCTAGCTCCATCTCGACCAATCGCAACAACTGACCCGCCGCCAAGCCGTCGCCCGCGCGGACCATCTCCAGACTGGGCGTGTCTTCAAGCAGCCGGCACACGAGTTGCAGCGACCTGCGCGCCAGTCCTGCTTCTCCCTGCTTCCGGTAGAGCTGGGCCAGACTGTAGTGGGCCAGGGCAAACCCACGGTCCAGGTAGATCGCTTTCTTCAAGGCATCAATTGCCTTGTCTAGCGAGCCGCGTTCCTGATAGATGATGGATAGAATGTAGTACGGCTCTGGCAGCAGCTTGTCTTTCTTGATGGCCTTCTGGCACCAGTGCTGAGCCTTCTTCAGGTTGCCCCTGTTGGCATGGATCTTTCCCATCATGCTGCACGCGGGAGCAGAGTCTGGATCATAGTCAGCCTCGTTGTCAATGCCCTCCGTGGGCATTGCGGAGGTCGCGGACCCAGAGTCCGTGCCGGCAGGATGCCGGCGGTCTATTGCGGGCGCTGTGCCGGCAGGGATGCAGCGGATGCCCGACCGTCTGCGGTCGGCGACATCCGGGCGGTCCAGCGGTCGTGCGTCCGGGGCAATGTTCACTGGTGTCGGTATGCTTGACGTGTCAGCTACAGGCTCTGACCAGGTCTCCGGAGCCTCAGACACAGCCTCCGCCGGTGGCTTCTGGTAGACCAGCGCCCCCGGAAACCTTCTGGTCTGGAAGTCGTGGTAGAAGAGCAGGTTCGGCTCCGAAGCACCCGGTATGAGCCAGCCCTCGCTCTTGAGACACTGATAGAACCTACCTACGACTTCCCGAGCCATCGTCGGGCTGAAATAGATGGTCACGTTGCGGCAGAGAATCAGGTCCAACATCTCGGTGTTGGTAGCGGGCGATGGGTAATGGTCTCCGACCAGGTTCAGATGATCGAAGATCACCATACGTTTGACCTCGTCCGTGATGGCAGACTGCCCGTCGCTCACGGGACGAAAATACCGCTCCCGAATGCGCTCGTCGACGCCGCGAAAGGACCATTCCCCGTACAGGCCCTCTCTGGCCTTGTGCAGCGCGGCCCGATTGATGTCGGTGGCCAATATCATGATCTGCCAATCGTTCAGATTGGGGATCAACTCGCGCAAGCTGATGGCGACGGAGTAGGGCTCCTCGCCAGTAGCGCAGCCTGAACTCCAGATGCGAATGCAGCGACCAGATTGCTCTTGCCGCGCGATGACCTCGGGCAGGATACGCTGGACCAGTGCATCGAAGTGTCCCTTGTTGCGAAAGAAGTACGTCTCGCCCACGGTCAATACGCTGATGAGCCGCTCCCACTCGGGGTGGGTGCAGTGATTCTCCTGGAGCACTGTGTAGTATTCATCCAAGCTAGCACAGGGCGACGATGTCAGCGCCTCAGCCATGTGTCTCCTGAGGCTGTGCCACTTCTCCTCTGGGAAGTAGAGACCACTTCGCTCCAGGATAAGATCCTGGAAGCGTCCATAGTCTTGCTGTGCTAGGACTACCTCTTGCTTCACAAGCACCCTCGCTTCAGAATAGCCATTCACCCTGTTTGGAAACCCGGGATCCTGCTGGAACGGACTCTGTGTCCGCGATGTCCGTAGTATCCGCCTGAACCCCGGCTCCCGTAACTTGCTCCAGTTGCTCTCGATAGTCAGAAGGCACCATGTTGGCGATGTCGGGGATCAGCAACAGCCTATCGGCCAGTTTGCCTACCGCCGACACGCCTTTCATCTTTGACCCGAGCTCAGAAGATGGCTCGATGCTGCCGGTTGGCAGGCTTAGCACTTCGGAGACAGCATCCACAAGCAACGCGATCACGTGCCCATCGTGCCGGGCTATCAACAGTTGGGTGTCCAGATCGTAGGGCCTGACTCGCATACCCAGCCGCCTGCGGGTGTCGATGACGGGAACGACCTTGCCCCTGAGATTGATCACTCCCTTTACATAATCCGATGGTTCGGGCGTCGGGGTGATGGCGACGATACGGGTAACCTGTACGACATTTTCAATGGGCAGCGCATATTCCTGGCTTCCCAGCCTGAATGCTACCAATTGAGTCTCATCATCGCGTGTCGACATAATCAATCCCTAGCCCCATAAACTATCTCATAACCTATGCCAGCCACTCCCGTGGCTTGGTGCTCACGTGAGCTATAGGGTAGCATAGAGTCGGCCATTGCCGGGTTTCGTTTGCGTTAAGATTAGGTTTCAGGTGAAACATGGTACTCTCTCGAGCGCGGCACGTCGCCGATGCGGCGGTAGAACGACATGCCTGCCGATTCAAAACCTATGTCCGACGCCTTGGACAGGAATTCGGTGCCACCGACAAAGAGCACACCTCCAGGACGCAGCGCCTGGTGAAAGCGGTCATACAATCGGGCTTTGACCTCGGGTGTGAAGTAGATCACCACGTTTCGACATACGATCAGGTCGAATCCGTTCTCAAAGGGATCAGCCAGGAGGTTGTGGTACCGATAGGTGATTCTGTTTCGCAGGGATTGGGTGATCCGGTAGCTGCTCTCGGATGCAGCGGACCTTGATCGCGCGCGCGAATCAATGTCCCTGTACACCTCGAAGTAACGACTGAGCAGAAGAGGAGGCAAGTTGCCCACCTCCTCGGCCGAGTAGGGGCCGCCGGCCCGTGCGCGCTCCAGGGCGGAGTGATCGATGTCGGTAGCCAGGATGCGGTGCCGGCAGTTGATACCGGTCGCTTCAGCCAGTAGGATAGCCAGGGTGTAGGGCTCGTGGCCATGCGAACAGCCTGCGCTCCAGACGTGCAATCTCGGGCGGTTCCGCAGCAGCTCCGGCAGGATGGATTCGCGCAGATACTCAAACTTGTCAGGATCGCGGAAGAAGGAAGAGACGTTGATGGTCAGGTAGTCCTTGAGGTTAGCGAGTGTTACGGATGCACGATCAATGTCCGCATCATCCTGCAAGGCGTGGAAGAAATCTGTCCACACGTTGTATCCTGACCGCAGCAAGAATGTCCTCAGACGGCGCTGCACCTGGGGGGTCTTGTAGCAGTTCAGATCCACCCCGGTCAGCTTCAGTATCTCGCGCTTGACGTAGCTATACTCCTGTGCTTCCATTGCTCACCAATTCCACCAGGGCCGGCGCCACTTCGGGCAGCGGGATGACCTGATCTGCCAGACCTGCCTCGACGACACTGCGTGGCATGCCATAGACCACGCTGGTCGATTCGTGTTCTGCGATCACCTTGCCGCCAACCGTCTTGATCCGACCGGCACCCTCGGTCCCATCATCGCCCATGCCAGTGAGCACCACTCCGATCACTGCCGATCCGTGACACTCGGCGGCCGACTCCATCGCGACGTCTGCGGCGGGTCGCACGTGATGGCGGGGAGGACCTTGATTCAAGGTGACCCGCCGCATGCCCTCGAATCGCAGGTGATAATCGCCAGGGGCCAGCAGCACCAGTCTGCGCGCCAGGCGGTCGCCGTCGACGGCTTCCCGTACTGCGAGCGGGGAGCTTTCGTCGAGTCGCCGGGCCAGCGACTGGGTGAAGCCGGCGGGCATATGCTGCACCACTGCTATGGCTGCTTGAAGGTCAGCCGGCAGACCGGACAGGACCTGTCTCAGTGCGCTGGGGCCGCCCGTAGACGCCCCGATGACGATCACGGGGTCTCCCTTACGGAATGGGCGTGGTTCCGACTGGCTGGCAGAGGGTGCTGGTGCGGACCTTGGTCCTGCATCCATTGCTCCTGCCAGGGCTCGGTTGGCAGCGCGCACACCGGCGGCGATTTTCACCTTGGCGGTTAGTTCTTCGATGACTGTTCCGATATCGACGCCCGCGGAAGGCTTGGGCATGAAGTCGACCGCCCCCCGCATCAGGGCTCGGACGGTGGCCTCAGCGCCACGCTGGGTGAGCGCGCTGAGCATGACCACCGGCGTCGGACATTCCGCCATGATGCGTTTCAGCGCGGTCAGACCGTCCATGCGCGGCATTTCCACGTCGAGCGTGACCACGTCAGGCTGAAGGGCGTGAATCTTGGCCAGCGCATCCAACCCATCGTAGGCACTGCCGACGACGATGATTTCGGGGTCAGTCTCCAGGTACTTCGCTACGGCGTGACGCATGAAGGCCGAGTCATCTACGATCAGGACGCGCACGGGATTATCCATCTCTCACCCCAATATCTTGTGCAACGTTTCCATCAACTGCTCGGGGGCGACAGGCTTGGCCAGGAAATCCCTGGCCCCGGACTGCACTGCCTTGACCGCCACCGACTGCTGATCCAACGCGGTGAGCATAATGACCTTGGCCTGGGAATCGAACTGGCGGATCTCCGCCAGAGCTTCCAGACCGTCCTTCTGCGGCATCACGACGTCCATCAGCACTACGTCAGGGCGAGACGAGGAGTAGGCGCTCACAGCCTGTTCTCCGTCCTCTGCCTCGATGACCTGATAGCCACTTCCACTGAGCACCTTTGACAGGCGCTGGCGCATGAACTGGTTATCGTCTACAACCATCACAGTATGCATGTGATCCTCCTATTCTCTCTTACGGTATTTCCAGAGCTTGTTCGGCGTGCCCCAGACTCCGTACGGTTACAAGGCCGTTGCTGATGTGCAGTTTCACCGTACGTCCGATGTTTCCTCGGGTGGCCTGAGCCTGCACTTTCAGGCCGGCTGCCAGCAGGGCAGCCTCGGCGGCCAGCACGTTGCGCTTTCCAATGCTCGATGTCCCGTTCAGGCTGAGCGCAGATAGTACATCTGCCCCACCACACAGTCTCACGGTCAGCCGATGGCGCTTGACGCCCAGCCTTGAGAGCGCCTCTAGCAGCATAGGCACCCCCTCATCCACGAACTTCGGGCGGTTCTCCCGAGTCTTGCTTTTGTCGGGAGCGGTGGGCAGCAGGGCGTGGAGCATGCCACCCGCCTGCGCCACCGGGTCGTATAGGCAGATCGCGACGCAAGAGCCGAGCCCATAGGCAACCAACACGTCGTTTGGGGCATCGCTGGTGGCGATTTCTCCGATGGCGACTGCACGCACGTTGCCGGTAGATTGGGAGATTGGCAGACTGGTCGTGCATCTGTCCGTGCCGCCGTTGGCTTCGATCGCGTCCTTGGTCACAGGTCCTCCTGTCACGGTGCGGGGCTACATGAGCTGGGATGCGAGATCGGGCAGCACCCAGAATCGGGCCTGGAGAGCCCCCTCGGAATCCTGGAGGACGGTTTCGATAATCAGCAGGTCGTCGCTCACCGCAGCCACTGGCGTGGCGACCACGTCCATCAGCGCGCCGAGCATATCCACCATCACTGCCGGTGGGGATGGGCGCAGTGGTTGGCCGGTGAGCGAGGCCATCGCGTTGAGAAAGTAAGAGACCGTCAGGTTGCCTACCTCGGCCAGAGCTGAGCGTTCCATGTCACCCAAGATTGTGGAACTGCCCATAGGCACGTCCATCAGCACATCGGCCAGGTGCAACGCGCTGCTAAGGGGGAGGATCAGAATAGCCTGCCCGGTCAAGTCGCCCTTCAGCAACAAGTAGATGCCCACCATCTCTGATTCCGGATCGCCGAGATGGCGCACCATCTCGTTGAAGTGCAGCACTCTTGCCTGGGAAGTGCCCGTTGTGATAGGCAGTCCCACCATGCCCGATAGCCCGCGGGCCGCGTTCTGCACGGCCGCGCATACCAGAGTTGACAACCGTGATATGGGTCCTATGTTCTGCCAAGATGTTACCTGTTCGCTCATACGATCTCCCTCCTGAAGGAGAGGGCGGGGCAACCCCGCCCCTACAGCCTATGGGCTTGCATTGCGGTGTTGATGAGGCTTGAGACGTCCATGATAAGGGCGATGCGACCATCGCCCAGAATGGTGCAGCCTGATAACGCCGGCACTCGGCCGACGATGGGGCTGAACGATTTGACCACGATTTCCTGTTTGCCGATGATTCTGTCCACCACCAGACCGAGTCTTAGCTTGCCCCATCCGACCGTCACCACGGCTGGTGGCGTACTGTTCGAAGGGCCGGAGTGGGAGCGGGCATTGCAGGGATTTGCCGTGCGTCCATCTGTGCGCCCGGCGACGTCGAGTCGCATGAACTCACGCAGATGCAGCAGTGGCAGCACAGAGTCGCGCCAGCGGATGGTCGGGTTCCCTCTCACTGTGTGCATGATCGTCTCGTCCAGGTATAGGGAGTCCACGATTCCTGTCAGAGGGATGGCGTACACGTCCTTCCCTAGTCCAACCAGCATAGCCTGCATAATGGCCAGCGTGAGGGGCAGGGTCAGCTTGAACCTGGTGCCTTTGCCTACCTCGTGCTCCACCGTAACCGATCCATTGAGCTTCTCGACGTTGGTGCGCACGACATCCAGGCCTACTCCCCTACCCGAAACCTCGGTCACCTGCTTGGCGGTGGACAGGGTGGGTGTGAAGATGAGGTCCACGGCCTGATCATCGTCCATACGGGATAGCTCTTCCTCTGAGAACAGGCCGCGGTCCACTGCTGCCTGGCGCACGCCATCTGGGTTGATCCCTTGGCCGTCATCCTCGACGGTGATGACGATGTGGCCTTTCTCGTGCGCTGCTGATAGTCTCACGGTGCCGGTGGGCGGCTTGCCTGCCGCCAGGCGTGTCTCGGGCGGCTCGATACCGTGGTCTACCGCATTGCGCAGCAGATGCATGAGCGGGTCGCCAATGACCTCAATGATGGAGCGGTCCACCTCTGTGGCTTCGCCCTCGATGTGTAGGGTCACCTGTTTGCCGGCTGTGCGAGACACATCGCGCACCAGGCGGGGGAGCTTGCTGAAGAGGTGGGAGATGGGCAACATACGCGCATGCATCACTTCTTCCTGCAACTGGTCCACCACGCGTCCGAAGTGAGATGCCGTTTGGCCGAGCGCGTCCACGGATGCAGCCGACCGCAGATGGTCGGAGGCAATGTCCGTGCTTCCTTCCTTGCCGTATTGTGTTCTCAACGTGCTGTCGATCTGCATCAATCGGGTGCGGTCGGTGACCAGCTCACCCACCAGGTTCATCAAAGTGTCCAGCCGTTCGACGCTGATGCGCACCGTCTTGTCGACCCCCAGGCCGTCGCTGGAGGCGGACACCGACCGTCTGCCGCCGACCGTCTGCCCGACCGTCTGCGTTCGACGTCGGCTGTGTCCGCGGTCGACGTCGGCTGCGTCCGTTCGGGCGTCTGGTGCCTTCTGGGCCCGGTCGAGATACGCGTTCTCGGGCGTGCCGGGCTCGTATGGTTGGACGTGGCATTTGTCCAACTCCGAGATGTCGCGCAAGATCTCCTCGACTACGTCGATCTCGGACTCTGTAGTGAGAACGAGCCACAGTCGATTGCCATCCGGGTGGTCGGTCAGGTCTTCCAACGTGGGTTCTTGGGCCAGGATGTGGCCTGCTTCCATCAATCCGATCGATGCCTGGGCGAGGCGGGCGGCCGGGGCGAACCCGCCAGGGTTGGCGATCACCTCGATCTCCAGGATGCTGTGTCCCTCTGCGCGGCGAGCGTCAGCCTCGGCTGCTTGCTCTGGCGTCAGACGCCGCACAGATGTGGACGCTACACTTGCTCCCTCGTGACCATCGCCGCTTTCCATCAGTGCGCGCAGCCGGGCGAGTACGGCGTCCACATCCGTGCCGCTGCGTTGGCGACTGGCCACCTCGTCTCGCTGGGCCTTGAGAACGTCCATAGTAGCGAGCAACTCATCGACCACGGCTGATGAGGGGGATAGTGTCCCTTCGCGCATCCGGTCGAAGAGCGTTTCCAGCGTGTGAGTCAAGTCGGCCATCTCGCGGTGGCCCACTGCCCCGGCCATCGCTTTGAGCGTGTGGGCGGCGCGGAAAGTGGCATTGAGCGTCTCGGCATCGGCTTCGAACGCGGCGGACACCGACCGTCCGCGGTCGACGTCCGCCTGCTCCATGTGCAGGATGCCGTTTTCCATGTCCTGCAGGAGCTCGTTTGCGTCGTCGAGGAACATCTCAAGTTCATCAGCATCGATGTTGAGAGTCAGATGTTCACTCACGAGTCGCCTCCGAGCAAGATTTCGTCGACTTTGTCGTGGAGATCTTCGACTTTGAAGGGAAAGTCGAGGTGAGCGATTCGGTCTGCCGGGTCAGAGTCAAACGGCCTGTCGGAGATGATCAGCAGGGGTACCTGGCCGATCCTATCGGCCAGCGATGCTCTGGACAGTGCGACGACTGGTTCGCTCGCCAGCGAGCTTACGGCGAGGATGATCAGGGCGAGGTTGTCGTTCTCCTGGTTCGCCTGTCGTTCCAGCGAACTGGCGGTCAGTCTGACGATCTCCAGTTCCAGGTGACCGTTCAGGTTCAACTCTATCGCTCTCGAGAGTCCTTCGTTGTCGCTGAGAACGAGAATGTTCTTTCTCGCCAGATTTGCCATCATTGACTGCTGCTCCCCTTGTGTCTGACTGCGCGCCATCAGAATGGCGCCTCTGTAAGGATGACTGCGCGCCATCAGAATGGCGCCTTCGTAAGGATGATGGTTTGCCGGGTTTTGCGTTCCATTATGCGCCATATTATACTTTCTCTACCTTCCATCCGCTTCACGAACGCTTCCCACGGCCTTCCAAGAACCTTCCAAAACGTGAAAAAGGTGGGACGCACTTCAGAAAGTGCGTCCCACCTGACGAAGTCGCCATCCTGATGGCGCGCCGTCAGCTTACGAAGGCGCCATTCTGATGGCGCGCCGTCATCTTACGAAGGCGCCATTCTGATGGCGCGGCATCTTGTCTCGCGTTGATTCACGTGCGTTGCTGGGGAGAGACCTCGTCGGTGTCCTGAGCCAGGGCCTGCAAGCCGATGTGTTCCTCGGCCGCCAGCACCTTGCCCAGATCAAGGAGGATGATGAGACGTTCGTCCACGCGGGCGATGCCGGTGATGAAGGCGTTGTGACCGCTGCCGTCGCCGTCCCCCGCGGTGACGAGAGGGGAGGGCGGCTCGACGGACTCCTCGGCCACGTGCAGCACCTCGGTGACGGCGTCCACCACCATGCCGACCGTGGCGTCCCCGAGTTCGACCACGACGATGCGGGTGTCTTTGGTGGCGTCTTCGGCGGCGAGTTTGAATCGCTTGCGCAGGTCGATCACGGGCAGCACGGTGCCGCGCAGGTTGGTCACCCCCTCGACGAAGGCGGGGGCGCGGGGCACGGCGGTGATGGGCTGCATCTCGATGATGCCATCCACGGCAGCGATGTCGACGCCGTAATGCTCGTTGGCCAGGTCAAAGACGACAAGTTGTTGTTCCATCTGAGATTCTCCTTCTAAGACGTGTTGCGTATTGCGTGGTGCGTGTTTCGTCACGCAATGCGCGCGCCGTTTCCTATATCACGCTCGACAGTGCTTTGTGTCCGTGGCCATTGCCGCCTTCGAGGGCGGGGGCCTGTGCGGCTGCCACGGCCTGCGGTTCGCGCGTTGGCGGGCTGGCCGTCTCGCCAGCGGATAGCTTGAACTGGGCTACCATAGCCTGGAGTTCCTGGGCCATGGCGGCGAGGGATTGGGCGGAGGCGGAGACCTCCTCGACCTGGGCGCTCATCTCCTCGACGCCGGCGCTGACCTCCTCGGCGGCGGCGCTGTTCTCCTCGGAGATGCTGGCGACGTTCTCGATAGCCTGGGAGACTTCGCCGGAACTGGCGGCCATCTCCTCGGTGGCGGCGGTGTTCTCCTCGACGACGGCGGAGGCGGTGTCCACGGCGTTGACCAGTTCGCCGGCGGAGGTGCTCATGTGTAGTCCGGCGGCGGCGATCTCGTCGACCTGTTGGTTGACGGCTTCGACAGCTTGGAGGATGCTCTGGAGGGCCTGACCGGCCTCGTTGGCCTGGCCGACGCCGGCTTCGACCTCGGCGGTGCCCTCGTCCATGGCCTGGACGGCCTGGGCGGCGGTGTCCTGGATGCCCTGGATGAGGGCGGCGATCTCGCCGGTGGCGGCGGCGGACTTCTCGGCGAGCTTGCGGACCTCGTCGGCGACGACGGCGAAGCCCTTGCCGTGCTCGCCGGCGCGGGCGGCCTCGATGGCGGCGTTGAGGGCCAGGAGGTTGGTCTGGGAGGCGATGTCGTCGATGGTCTCGACGATGGCGCCGACCTGTTCGGATTGGTGCCCCATCTCCCGGACCTTCTGGGCGGCGGTCTGGGCGGAGACGCGGATGGCGTCCATGCCCTGGACGGTGCGCTGGACGGTCTGAGCGCCGTCGCGGGCGGTTTGGGCGGCCTGAGCAGCGCCCTGAGCGCCGGACTGGGCGTTGGCGGCCACCTGCTCGATGGCGGCCGTGATCTGGGTGCTGATTTCGGAGGACTTGCCGACGGCGGAGGCCTGTTCCTGAGCGCCCCTGGCGACGCCGTCGATGGCGCGGGAGAGCTGATCGACGGAGCTGGCGGCGTTGGTCACACCCTCGGTCTGCTGAGATGTGCCCTGGGCGACCTGCTGGATGGTGGTGGCGATCTGCTGGGTGGCGCCACCGGCCTGTTCGGCGGCGGCGGAGAGTTGACCAGAGGCGGCGCCGACGGAGTTGGCGCTGTGGGTGACCTGGCCGATCAACTGGCGCAGGTCGCCGATCATCTTGTTTATGGCGTACGCCAGGTGGTCGTCCTCCGACTTCGTCTTGACCTGTACCGTCAGGTCGCCGGTGGCCGCACACTGTGCCACGTCGGATACCTCGTTGAGGCGTTTCATCATTCTGTTGAATGAGTGGGCCGTCCAAGCTAACTCGTCTCGCCCTTGCTCCGGCACCCGCTGCTCCAGATCGCCTCTGCTCGCAAAAACGTCCGCTGCGGTGCCAATCGCCTTCACTTTCCGCGATATGCGCCCGATTTCCCGGATACCGATGGCCAGACATAGCCCTCCGGCCAATGTGCTGATGAGCGTCGCCCACCCCTCGTGGCCGCCGGCCCAGTACTCCCAGGCGATACGGCTGACGATAGGTAGCGAGACCATAGCGATCATCAGTCCAGTCAGACGCACTCTGACCTGTGATATCCAGTCGCGTAGGTCCATTCGGTAGCTGTCATTCATAGTTCTAGCCTCTCAGTTGCATGATTTCTTTGGTGAATTGCACTGGTTGGCCGACCGTTCCGCCTGCGGCCAGCTTGAACTGGGCCACCGCGGCCTGGAGTTCCTGGGCCATGGCGGCGAGGGATTGGGCGGAGGCGGAGACCTCCTCGACCTGGGCGCTCATCTCCTCGACGCCGGCGCTGACCTCCTCGGCGGCGGCGCTGTTCTCCTCGGAGATGCTGGCGACGTTCTCGATAGCCTGGGAGACTTCGCCGGAACTGGCGGCCATCTCCTCGGTGGCGGCGGTGTTCTCCTCGACGACGGCGGAGGCGGTGTCCACGGCGTTGACCAGTTCGCCGGCGGAGGTGCTCATGTGTAGTCCGGCGGCGGCGATCTCGTCGACCTGTTGGTTGACGGCTTCGACAGCTTGGAGGATGCTCTGGAGGGCCTGACCGGCCTCGTTGGCCTGGCCGACGCCGGCTTCGACCTCGGCGGTGCCCTCGTCCATGGCCTGGACGGCCTGGGCGGCGGTGTCCTGGATGCCCTGGATGAGGGCGGCGATCTCGCCGGTGGCGGCGGCGGACTTCTCGGCGAGCTTGCGGACCTCGTCGGCGACGACAGCGAAGCCCTTGCCGTGCTCGCCGGCGCGGGCGGCCTCGATGGCGGCGTTGAGCGCCAGGAGGTTGGTCTGGGAGGCGATGTTGTCGATGGTCTCGACGATGGCGCCGACCTGCTCAGACTGCTGTCCCATCTCTTGAACCTTCTGGGCGGCGGTTTGGGCGGAGACGCGGATGGCGTCCATGCCCTGGATGGTGTGCTGGACAGTCTGAGCGCCGTCGCGGGCGGTCTGGGCGGCCTGAGCAGCGCCTTGTGTGCCGGACTGGGCGTTGGCGGCCACCTGCTTGATGGCGGTGATGATCTGGGTGCTGATTTCGGAGGACTTGCCGACGGCGGCGGCCTGTTCCTGAGCGCCCCTGGCGACGCCGTCGATGGCGCGGGAGAGCTGATCGACGGAGCTGGCGGCGTTGGTCACACCCTCGGTCTGCTGAGATGTGCCCTGGGCGACCTGCTGGATGGTGGTGGCGATCTGCTGGGTGGCGCCACCGGCCTGCTCGGCGGCGGCGGAGAGCTGGCCGGCGGCGGCGTCGACGGAGTTGGCGCTGAGGGTGACCTGGCCGACCAGCTCGCGCAGGTTGGCGATCATCTGCTGGAAGGCGTTGCCCAGCACGTCTGCCTCTGATTGGGGTGTGGCCTCGGCCCTCAGGTCACCGTTTGCGAGCAATTCCGCAGTGGACGCCATTTCTTGAACGTAGATGCGCAGACTCTGAAAAGCTTGCATCAGGTCTCCAACTTCGTCCTTCCTGTCCACAAGTCTGCTCATCGTCTGTGCGTCTGCTTCTGCAACGTCACCCGCGGCCAGTCTGTGGGCCTCTTGCGTGGCAGCTACCAGTGGCATTGCCAACGAGCGAGCAGCCCACAGCCCCAAAGCGCCCAGCGCGATAGAGACCAAAGCGGCTGCTAGCAGGCTGTTGACGAGGACTCTCCGCACTGGGGCATTGACTTCGCTCAGATCCTGATCCAGTACAATGGTCCATCCCAATGACTTGGACAAACCTCTCTCCGAATCGGCTGAGTCTTCTTCCAGGAAACTGTAGGCGACGACGGCCGGATTTCCGTCCAGGTCTTTCAAGTCCCTGCGCCAGTTTCTCTCTCTTCCTTCAATGGCGGTGAGCACCTCCTCAGGTGCTTGCTGCATGAGCAGATCACTGTTACTGGTGTAGAGAATCTTTCCTTCTCTGTCCAGAAGTGCTGCATGCCCGGTCTCTCCAAAGCGTATCTGGGCAAGGGCATCAAACACGACCGAGATATCGACAGTACCTCTCAGAACGCCGATGACCTGGCTTTCTTCGCCACGGATGGGGACGCCGATGTCTATCGCCCAGGCTCCGGCTGTCTCATCGTAATCAACCTCGCTCACAGAAGTAGCCCCTTGCCCGCCAGCGTAAGCGCCAAGCCACCATCCCTCATCGGCCTGTAAGTAGTCACCCGTGCGATCGGTCATGGCCACGTTGAGGCCTTGGACGTCGGTGGCGAAGACTTCTACTTCTTCGGGAAATGCCTGCATAAACGTCTTGAGGTGGGTGCTCACTTCGTTCTCGGCGATTTGGCCGACCAGGGCGTCTACGCTGGGATCTTCGTCCTTCCACGCTTGATCCAGCGCTGCGATCTCCGCTTCCAACTCGACCTGGTCGCGACCGACGTAACTCTGGTTGGCCGTCTCTACTGCCTCAATGATCGAGGGCGAGAGGGCTAGCGCTTCCAGCGCATTCACACTGCCTGCGACGATATCCGCGGATCGGTGGAGCGCCTCGTTGCCGTAGGCTACCATCTCTTGCCCGACTGCCTCGGTGTTGCTCTTGGAAAACGTCATGTAGCTGTAGGCAGTCAGGGCGGTTACTGACAGGAGCACCGTGACGAGCACCATGCTCAATATCTTGGCCTGCATCTTCCAGTTGGCGAAGCGGAAAACGTTCAACCACCCGTAGCGCTGTGTGCTCATTTCTTTTGCCATAACATGTCCTCCTGCAGGATCTGTCACCGGCTATTCCGCCCTTCCAGTGCGATACTACACTTCCGTTGCCACCGCCCTGCGTCTCGAACAGCACACACGGCTAGACTTGCTAGATTGTATCCTCGACACCTTCCGAATGCCTTGCAAAGAGGGGCCCCTACCTTCCGAAAACCTTCCAAACCGTGAGACCCGATCTGTGAAACGTGATGAGTCACTTATGGTTTCCTTCGCTGAGGGGCCGACGGCGCGTATGCAAAAGCGCCCCGCACCTCCAGGTGCGGGGCACTTACACGAATTCGCTTGTTGCTGGGGAGTTAGGGACTAGGCGGTGGGGCGCTGGTTCGGGATGTCAAACACGTAGCCGAGCCCAGGTCTGGTCTGAATGTATTGTGGATTCGCCGGATCGGCTTCTATCTTCCGCCGCAGGCGATGAACGGCTTGCCACAACAGGCGATTCTCACCCTCGTATCCCATTCCCCACACCCTTTCCAACAGGTAGTCGGGCATCAGTACCCGCCTGGGCTGTTTGGCCAGTTCGCTGAGCAGGCGGTATTCCGTGGGGGTCAAGGTCACTTCCCGGTCATGCACAAACACCCGCTGCTGCACGAAATCGACGGTGAGATCGCCGACCTGCAAGCTAGGGCACGCGTTCTGCTGCTCGGAGAACTCGACACGTCGCAGGATGGCGCGCACCCGCGCCACAAGCTCATCGGCGCTGAAGGGCTTGGTCACGTAATCGTCCGCGCCAGCTTCCAGTCCCTCTACTTTGTCAGAGTCCGCTGCGAGAGCGGTGAGCATGATGATAGGAGTCGTCGAGAACTCGCGAATGCGCCGGCAGGCTTCGTAGCCGCTCATGCCAGGCATCCTGATATCCAGCATGATGAGGTCCGGCTCTTCACTGGCTGCCTGTTCCACGGCTTGCTGTCCATCCTCTGCGGTGATTACCTCGTAGCCGCTGGCCTCCAGGTTCACCTGTATGGCCCGGACGTACCGGGGTTCATCATCGACTACCAGAATGCGGATCTTGCCTTTGTGCATATCTACTTCCTCCCTAGCGGGTCTCTGCGGCTTCCGAGGCCCCGATCGTATCGAGTCGTGGCTGGTTGGAATCGGATGCCTGGCCATCGCTGACGGGCAAGCTGAAGTAGAAAGTGCTTCCCGCGCCGGACGTGCTCTCGGCCCAGATGCGTCCCCCGTGCGCCTCCACAATGCCCCGGCAGACGGACAACCCCAGGCCGGCGCCGCTAATCCTCTGTGTGCTTTCGCCTTCGACGCGGTAGAAGCGCTCAAAAACCCTCTCCAGGTCTTGGGGAGGGATGCCGACTCCCTTGTCGCTGACCGAGATGATAATTCGCCATTGATCTCCAAGGCCCCGCGCGGTGATCGTTCCTCCCTGCGGCGAGTACTTGACAGCGTTGCCCAGGAGGTTGCGCAGCACCTGCTCAATGCACCGGGCGTCAACGTTTGCTATCAGCGGGCGGGATGGGAAATCGTGGACGAAGCGATGTTGGCTGGTTTGCGCGTCCACTTCCAGCCTCGTGGCCTCTAGGACCCTTTGGGCAAGTTGCCCCACGTCTGTGGGGTGCTTGTCGAGCCGCAGCCGTCCGCTTTCCATGCGGGAGAGATCCAGCAAGTTGTCAACGATTCTCTCCAGCCTCTCCGTCTCCTCATCTATGTTGTGCAGGAACTCCCTCTGTTCCTCACGGCCAAACTCCACGTCTTCCCTCAGCAAGGTAGTGCAGAAGACCTTGATGAGTCCCAGGGGAGTTCTCAATTCGTGAGACACGTTGGCGATCAGCTCCGACCGCAGGTGATTCAGTTCTTGTATGATCTCTATCTCAGACGCTTCCTCGGTCAGGCGTGCATTCTCAATGCCCAGGCCGATCTGGTGGGCGATTGCAGTGAGCAGTTGCTCTTCCCATGGGCTCAGTTGGCAGGGGCTCTGCCTGAAGACGCCAAGCAGCCCCAATACCTTGTCCTGCGATTTGATGGGAGCCCAATTGAAGGCGTGTTGCAAATCGCACTTGATGGTCTCTACGCTGTTCCCGCTCCTACACAGTTGGATACTCTCTGCCTCGCTGACCATTTCCTCGCTGAGGCCGCGATGAGCGACCATCAATAGCGGGCCGCGCCGTTCTGATGGCGCGCCATCAGAATGGCGCCTCTGTAAGGATGATGGCGCGTCGTTATCGCTACCCCTATCGAGCAGTTGCACCCAGCCGCCATCAACGTCCATCACTTCGAGTACCTTGTCCAGTATTGTGTTCAGCGTGTAATTGAGATCGAGCGGAGGGCTCATCGTCGTGGCGATGGCGTTGAGGGTTGTCAGTTCTTCATTGCGTCGCCTGAGTGTCTCCTCCGTTCGCTTGCGCTCAGTGACGTCGCGAGCCACTGCGTAGAGCAAGTCTTCTGCCTGAACGGGGACGAGCCTCCATTCCAGCCATCGATACGAACCGTCTTTGCACCGGCAGCGATTCTCGAAGTACACGCCCGGCGTGCCTGTGCGGAGCCTCTCCATCTCAGCCAGCAGCGCGTCCTGGTCCTCGGGATGAATGAACGCGACCAAAGGCGCGGCGAGGAGTTCATCTCTGGTGTAACCCAGGGTGATCTCGAACGCCGGGTTCAGACGCTCGAAGTGACCGTCGCGGCCGACGATACAGAGCATATCCAGCGACAGGTCGAAAACACGGTTGATCTCCTCTTGGGCTTGCACGCGCTTGGTGATGTCGTGGTTCAGAAGGATGAGGCTAGTGACCTCTCCCTGCGCACTGAAGACAGGATAGACGACGTGGTCACCCCACATGCCCTGGTGGCCTTCTTCGAAGCGGGCGGGCTTACCCGATTGCACGACTTCCTCAACGTGCGCCTTCCCACGTCTGGCTCTGTCTGTTGGGAGCAGGTCCCAGATACGCGATCCGATGAGCTCAGCGACGCCTCTGCGCAATCTACGCGAGGTTGCCTCATTGGCGTTGATGATGATCCCCTGGGGATCTATCAGTGTGATGGCGTCGATGGATGCATCCAGAAGCGCTTCTATCATCTCCATTTCATCCTGCAGCGCTTCTGAGTCTTCTTTCCTCCCAACACGTCCGAGATGGACGGGGGCATCGATCGTTGGCATACGCTTCGCTTTCACGGTTTTTCTCGTGTGATCGGGGATATGGGCACTCGGTGTTTGGTCGATGGAGATTTATGATCCGCTGTAGACCGTTCCTGGGTCTAGCGTGTGAAGACCGTCGAGGCGGTGACGCCAGTGGCCGTGGCCACGGTGGCCTGGTTGGTCGTGCCGATTGCTACGGCAGGCCAAACGGAAACCTGGAT
The DNA here is from genome assembly GCA_964649415.1 of uncultured Anaerolineales bacterium. Taxonomy (GTDB): domain Bacteria; phylum Chloroflexota; class Anaerolineae; order B4-G1; family B4-G1; genus CAZYSK01. Next base: position 5,441 of record CAZYSK010000002.1, on the reverse strand, counting down.
CACCAGCTCTTCTCCTGGGTTGAGGATGTCTGGGTCGAAGCTATCTAGAAGTATATCATGGTGGGTCCATTCTTCCTGCCATAATCCGAAAAGACCCGGATCTATGTACTGATACCAGTTCGTATGGAGGCCATCATCTGCTGTGTATTGAAGGATAACGTCCCATTGGTCGAAGCTGGTCAGCTTGGTATCTCCGTCGTTCCTCAGAGTGACCTCGACGATGGCGCCGTCGCTCCTGGTCGTGGCTTCGACGGGGGAGAGGTCTGTCTTGGCCCTCTCTTCCATGCGCTTCTCCATCTCCTGCCGCGCTTCCATGGCCAAGTCGAGGGAAGAAAGATGGCGCTCGGCGATAGTGAACACTGAAAGCACCAGAACTGACAGGAGAATGAGAGAAGTGAGTGCTACGTCCATAGCCAGTCTGTGTTAGTTGCTGAAATAGGTTTCGTCCGAGACGCCGTTGGGCGTCACAACTTTGACGAAGTATCTACCCGATAGAACTGAGCCGTAGGTGACGGTGATCTGCAGCGTCGCCGTGGGTTTCCAGTCGGTGTCGTTTTCCAGTTGCCACTCCCAGTAAGGGGTCCCCTCGGCTTCATCTTCGAGGGGGATGCGTGAGAAGTCGCCCTCTGGCCCGAAGAAGACGTCACACCTGTCGATCGCTCCTATGGACAGGGAACCGATGTTCTTGGTCCAGACGAGTGCATTGCTCCCATCTGCGGTAGCGTGGATGATCTCGACCTGGCTTTTCATGCGCTCTTCGATCCTCTGCTCCCTGCTAACCAGGGCATCTCCGCTCTGAACCACGGCCGGGTAGATGGTGTTGAAGACAAGCACCGCGGTAATCACACCCGCTATGATCATGAGGGCTGTGACTATCGTCCTATCCAAGGTTCGTCTCCTCTATGATTGAGAGAGCCTGGTCTATGTTGATCTCGTGGTCTAGCAGTTCGTTGAGCTTAAGGAGCGCACTCAGTATGTCGTTCACCGCTACCTGTCTCGGAGCGTAGTCTTCGGCGATGAGCCCGGTGATTCGAAGCAGGGGACTCTCAAGCTCGGAATCCAGGACCCCTTTGCCTGTGCATCCTTGGATCAGTCTGGCTGTGCGCTCACCCCCAATCTTCTTCGCCGTGCTGCTTACCCATCCCGAAAGCGCCGAGAGCCTGGCACGTGCAGCATCCTCCTGGCTGGTCTGGGCAGCCGTCTCTTCCTCCAGAATGGAGGAGGTTTCCTGTTCGGTCTTCGTGAGTGTCTCCAGTGATACCTGTTTCACCTCCGGGAGTTCGGTGTCCTCAGTCAATTCTGAGGGCTCAGAGCGCCCCTCTAGCTGACGCTTCTTCGCCTTGATGGATTCTATGGTTTGGATCGTACCTTCCGTCGGCGTTAGCTCTTCGGTCCTTAGGGTGGGGTAGTAGTGGACCAGGATTTGCTCCTGAATGTCTAGCAGTGTTCGCTGAATCTCGTTCTTCAGGATTTTGATCTCGTATTCGAGTGACTTTACTCTTTTCTCCAGAGTCATGGTGTTCCCCTACTCTCTTGGCATCGATGGCGCGCCATCAGAATGGCGCCTCTGTAAGGATATGGTGGCTGATTGGGTATGTCGGCTGGATCCAGAGGATTGCGCTTGATACACTTGAACAACATCAGTCTACCATGCACCTTGTCCGGTTTCGGTTAAGGCTCCGTTACGGTATGATTTCGTCTGCTCGTGTCACTGCGTTCGTTGTCTATGTAGCCCGAGCACGTACAACGCCGCGTTGATGCACACGATGATAAACAGCACCGCGATAACCCCCATCCACAGTGAGGGAAACAGCGCGCTGATGGCGGCTATAGCCAGGACCGCCGCCGTCAGCGCGAGGGTGAGTGCGGGGTTGGAGATGAAGAATGTAGCCGTGTTGCGCCAAGCGCCATCACGCAACTGTTTTTCCTCCTGATCTAGAAGCAGCATCAGCGGGTACATCTGTAGGAGCAGCCATACAAACATCAACGCCACCCAGAATGCGCGTAGCCAGGGAGCCAATACAGGGCTCACTCCAAAGGGACTATCCGCCGTATAGAAGCGGATGTTGGTGAACAGGGCAATGGACAGAAGCAGATTGAGTAGCGCCAGCACCCATGCCTTGTTTCGCCAACGCGAAGGGCTGGCAGGCTTCTCCGGCAGGCTATCCTGAACGTCGAGCAGGGTTTGTCGTATGTCTTTCTTGAGGACCTCGATCTCGCGTTCGAGTCTCTCTACCCTCTGCTCCAATTGCATAGGAAACTCCTCTTGGTGACGCTTGGCGGTTCGGCTGGCCCGCCAGGGCCAGCCGAACCGCTCCATTCGACCTCGGATGTTCTGCGGGATTTCCTCACCTTACTGCAGATCCATGATGGCTTCGATGCCAGCCGGCGTGGTCCGCTGGATGTTGAGGACCGCACCCTGTGGTGGTTTCACCTCGACGACGAAGGTCGTGTTTTCTGTCAGGTGGGTGCTCAGGCCGCTGAGAGGCACCGTGATCTCCACCAATTCCCTTTCCTCGAGGATGCTGTCGCCATCGCTGTAACCCAGCCAGTTGGTGGACCACGTGGTGATCTCCTGTCGTTGGTTGTTGTCGCGATACTCGATCACGACCACCGCGTCGGATCCCGTGGTGAAGTCCACCGGTTCGCCGCCGGCCACGTTGGCCACAGTGAAGATGGTATTGGTGACGTAGGCGGTGGTGGTGAGGTCGGTGCCGGACGCGATGACGCTGCCCCGTAGCTCCAGGGAGCCGCGGACCTCGGAGAGACCGGCGTACACGGCTTCCTGGCTGCGCTGGGTTGTGAAGGTGCCGGCGGAGAGCACGGTAAAGGCGAATACAGCCGCGACCACGACGAAGGCGATCAGGATGATGGCCGTCTCCAGTGCGGTGATGCCACTTTCGTCCTTCAGCAGCTTTCTCACTTTGTTGTTCATTCTTTGCCTCCTATCTCTTGTATGCATAGCGATGGTATTGTATAGACTTGATTCGCTATGCGCCCTACTGCAGATCCATGATGGCTTCGATGCCAGCCGGCGTGGTCCGCTGGATGTTGAGGACTGCGCCCTGCGGTGGCTTTGCCTCGACGACGAAGGTCGTGTTTTCTGCCAGGTGGGTGCTCAGGCCGCCGAGGGGGACGGTGACCTCCACCAATTCCCTTTCCTCGAGGATACCGTCGCCATCGTTATACCCCAGCCAGTTGGTGGACCACGTGGTGATCTCCTGTCGTTGGTTGTTGTCACGATACTCGATCACGACCACCGAGTTGGATCCCGTGGTGAAGTCCACCGGTTCGCCGCCGGCCACGTTGGCCACGGTGAAGACTGTCTGAGACACGTAGGCGGTGCCGGTGAGGTCGGTGCCGTAGGCGATGACGCTGCCGCGTAGCTCCAGGGAGCCCCGCACCTCGGAGAGACCGGCGTACACGGCTTCCTGGCTGCGCTGGGTTGTGAAGGTACCGGCGGAGAGCACGGTGAAGGCGAATACAGCCGCGACCACGACAAAGGCGATCAGGATGATGGCCGTCTCCAGTGCGGTGATGCCGCTTTCATCCCTTAGCAGTTTTCCCATTCTGCTGTTCATTCTTTGCCTCCTGTATACTACTGGCTTCTAGACGCGCCTGCAGAGCGTTCTACTGCAGGTCCATTACAGATTCGATGCCGGCTGGCGTGGTCCGCTGGATGTTGAGGACGGCACCGTTCGGTGGCTTCACCTCGACGACGAAGGTCGTGTTCGTGCCCAGGTCGGTTCCGAGGGTTCCCGACAATGGAATGGTGACCTCCACCAGTTCTCTTTCCTCGAGGATGCCGTCGCTATCGTTATACCCCAGCCAACTGGTGGTCCAATTGCTGATCTCCTGTCGCTGGCTGTTGTCGCGATACTCGATCACGACCACCGAGTTGGACCCCGTGGTGAAGTCCACCGGTTCGCCGCCGGCCACGTTGGCCACGGTGAACACTACGTCTGAAACCACGTCGCTTTCGCCAATGGCGATGACGCTGCCCCGTAGCTCCAGGGAGCCGCGGACCTCGGAGAGACCGGCGTACACGGCTTCCTGGCTGCGCTGGGTCGTGAAGGTTCCGGCGGAGAGTACGGTGAAGGCGAATACAGCCGCGACCACGACGAAGGCGATCAGGATGATGGCCGTCTCTAGTGCGGTGATGCCGCTTTCGTCTTTCCGAATTTCGTTCAGTCTGTTGAGCATGTCTTTCCTCCACTGAATATGATTGTCACGTGTGTGACTGAAGTGCCTTTACACTCTCCCGCCCTGTCCTGTTCTCTCTATGGCCTATTTGATCTATGTTGTGCCTGGGTCTATCTCACCTGCCTTTCTGGCGTTCTCTTCTTCTGGGCGAGAGAATCCATAGCGTGCCTTCCCAAGATCGAAGTGCTTGATCGGTGAAGAGTATAGCACAGGCAAGCGTCCCTGCGCTTTCAATTCCATGTCAATTCTATTTCAGTGAGAATCAGGGCAGGGTGGGGGGCTGCTGACTGGTTTGGGCGCGTCCTGGAGCGCCGGGGGGTTCTCGGCAAGATGGGACCAGAAGACCTGGTTTCTGAGGTGGAGGGTTGGGATGGGCAGGCAGAGTGTGGAAGCGGTGAGTTAGTCAAGAGGTGTCGCCTTTCTTACGGGGACAGTTTTCGGCCTCATCCACGAGTAACACGGATAGTTGGACACATCAGGTAAATGATCGGCAATAAGCTCCTCCAGTGTGAATGTGCGCGCGCCGGGATCGACGCGGCGGGCCGCAAGGGTCGCGGCCTTCAGTGCAGATCGTTCAGCCAGCAAGCGCGGACCTTGCCCCGAGTGAACCTGATCAGGAGTCAGCATGTTGAGCCGCGTGTGCGGATGCACGTCGTTTTACCACGGATAGAATTGGTCGAAATAGTCTTCGGCTTCGGCCTGGTCCACAAAGTAACCCGGGAAGGCAGGATGGGGCTAACCTCACGGGTATCAAGTTGAAGCGACGTTATCCAATTGTAATAGATCAAGAATCAGCTTAACTACCTACTAGCGGGGCCAGCAGTGCTGAGAACCGAAGGGATGCGTGAGTATGGATCCAAGTCAACTTGTCCAAAAATAGACGCAGAGCTGCAGGCTCAAGCGGATCCTTCGCTTCGCGACTTGGTGCATCATCGGTACAACATGAATGTTGATCATCTTATGGGGGTACACACGTCTGCAATCCACAAAATCGCAGACAAGTATTACAGACCGATCGAATCCGAGAACATCGACCAGCGACTGGCGTTGTGTGAGCATTTGCTGAAACCGATGGTCTATGAACACAGAATCACGGCCTTTCGCTGGGCGCGCCTGGCTCGGAAAGACTATGTTGATGGCCATCTCCAAGTATTCGCGAATTGGCTGGACGCGTATGTTGATGACTGGATTGACACTGTTGCCATAGCATGCGCCAGGTGCAACGCGTTGCAAGACCC
>CAZYSK010000001.1:0-177592 GCA_964649415.1 uncultured Anaerolineales bacterium | reverse complement strand
CCCCGACCGCCACGGCGACGCCGACGGCCACCCCGACCGCCACCGACACGCCTACCCCGTCCCCCACGCCGACAGCGACGGCGACGCCGGTGCCGGCCCTGCGTGGATACTGGACGCTGGACGAAGCGGGGGGGCAACGTCAAGATGCCTCTGGGTGGGGCAACCACCTGGGTGATCACAACACGGTCGGCTCCACCGCCGGTCAGATTGGGTTAGCGGCCGACTTCGAGAGCGACTATGGAGAGCACCTGTCCATCGAGGATGCTGGCCAGAGCGGTCTGGACGTCGTGGGCAGTCTGACACTCGTTGGGTGGATGAATCCCGAGAGTCTGGAGCGCCATCAGGTCATAGCGGCCAAGTATGAGTTCGGCCTCAACAACCGTGCCTATCGGTTCGACCTGCGGCCGGGCAACCAGGTGGGCATGCTCCTCTCGCCCGATGGGCGGCTCACCGGGGAATCCCTGCTGGCGGCGAGTCCGCCGTTCACGTTGCAGGCGGGCACGTGGTATCACGTGGCCGGTGTCTTCGATGCGGAGCAGCGGAGTCTCTCCATCTATCTCGACGGCGAGTTGATTGGATCGCGCTCGGTCACCTATGACACGCTCTACAACTCCACGGCTCCCTTCATGCTCGGTGCTTGCCTGGCCAACGGGCAGGTCACCCGCAACTTCGACGGCCGGCTCGACGACTGGCGGGTCTACAACCGCGCGTTGAGCGAGGGCGAGATCGAGGACTTGATGGCGCTTCCCGCGCCGACGCCGACGCCAACGCCGACGCCCAGTTCGACCCCGACGCCCAGCGCCACGCCCAGCGCCACGCCCACCGCCACCGATACGCCCATCCCATCCAACACCCCAACGGTGACAGCGACGCCCACCGCCACCGATACGCCTACCCCATCCGCTACGCCAACGGCGACGGCAACGCCCAGCGCCACGCCCACCGCCACCGATACGCCCATCCCATCCAACACCCCAACGGTGACAGCGACGCCCACGGCCACCGATACGCCTACCCCATCCGCTACGCCGACAGCGACGGCGACGCCGGTGCCGGCCCTGCGTGGGTACTGGACGCTGGACGAGGCTGGGGGGCAACGCCAGGATGGTTCGGGGTGGGGCAACCACCTGGGTGATCACAACACGGTCGGCTCCACCGCTGGTCAGATTGAGTTGGCGGCCGACTTCGAGAGCAACCACGGCGAGCACCTGTCTATCGAGGACACAGACCAGAGCGGTTTGGACGTCGTGGGCAGTCTGACACTCGTCGGCTGGATGAATCCCGAGAGCCTGGAGCGCCATCAGGTCATGGCGGCCAAGTATGAGTTCGGCGTCGACCGCCGTGCCTATCGGTTCGACCTGCGGCCGGGCAACCAGGTGGGCATGCTCCTCTCGCCCGATGGGCGGCTCACCGGGGAATCCCTGCTGGCGGCGAGTCCGCCGTTCACGTTGCAGGCGGGCACGTGGTATCACGTGGCCGGTGTCTTCGATGCGGAGCAGCGGAGTCTCTCCATCTATCTCGACGGCGAGTTGATTGGATCGCGCTCGGTCACCTATGACACGCTCTACAACTCCACGGCTCCCTTCATGCTCGGTGCTTGCCTGGCCAACGGGCAGGTCACCCGCAACTTCGACGGCCGGCTCGACGACTGGCGGGTCTACAACCGCGCGTTGAGCGAGGGCGAGATCGAGGACTTGATGGCGCTTCCCGCGCCGACGCCGACGCCAACGCCGACGCCCAGTTCGACCCCGACGGCGACGGCGACGCCCGGCCCCACGCCCACCGCTACCGATACGCCTACGCCGTCCAATACCCCAACAGCGACAGCCACGCCCACTGCCACCGACACGCCCACCCCATCCGCTACTCCGACGGCGACGGCGACGCCGGTGCCGGCCCTGCGTGGGTACTGGACGCTGGACGAAGCGGGGGGGCAACGCCAGGATGGTTCCGGATGGGGCAACCACCTGGGTGATCACAACACGGTCGGCTCGACCGCCGGTCAGATTGGGTTAGCGGCCGACTTCGAGAGCGACTATGGAGAGTACCTGTCCATTGAGGACGCGGACCAGAGCGGTCTGGACGTCGTGGGCAGTCTGACACTCGTCGGGTGGATGAATCCCGAGAGTCTGGAGCGCCATCAGGTCATGGCGGCCAAGTACGAGTTCGGCCTCAACAACCGTGCCTATCGGTTCGACCTGCGGCCGGGCAACCAGGTGGGCATGCTCCTCTCGCCCGATGGGCGGCTCACCGGGGAATCCCTGCTGGCGGCGAGTCCGCCGTTCACGTTGCAGGCGGGCACGTGGTATCACGTGGCCGGCGTGTTCGATGCCCAGCAGCGGACCCTCTCCATCTATCTCGACGGCGATCCGATCGGGTCGCGCTCGGTCACCTATGACACGATCTACGATTCCACGGCTCCCTTCATGCTGGGTGCTTGCCTGGCCAACGGCCAGGTCACCCGCAACTTCGACGGCCGGCTCGACGATTGGCGGGTCTACAGCCGCGCGTTGAGCGAGAGCGAGATTGGGGACTTGATGTCGCCGCCCACCCCGACCCCAACGCCCACTCCTACCAGCACCTCCACCCCATCTGCCACCCCGACCGCGACGGCCACCGCAACGGCCACTGCCACTCCGACGCCAACGCCGAGCCCTACCAGCACCTCCACCCCATCTGCCACCCCGACCGCGACGGCTACCGCAACGGCCACTGCCACTCCGACCCCAACGCCGAGCCCCACCAGCACCTCCACCCCATCTGCCACTCCGACCGCGACGGCTACCGCAACGGCCACCGCCACTCCGACGCTAACGCCGAGCCCCACCAGCACCTCCACCCCATCTGCCACCCCGACCGCGACGGCTACCGCCACTCTGACGCCGACACCTTCATCCACTCCCACCTCGACGCCGACAGGAACCCCGACGGCTACTGCCGTGCCAACTCCGACGCCTTCGCCCACGGCTACGCCGACGCTGACACCTTCATCCACTCCCACCTCGACGCCGACTGGGACGCTGACACCTACGAGTACCCCGACTCCGACGCCGACGGCTACCCCCACGCCATCCGCCACCCCGCAGACCGTGCGCGGCGTGCGGACGCAGGCCAGCGCGTGCGCTGATGCTGGCACGTGTGACCAGAGCCTCGACTGTCTGGAGGCCGCTGGGACGAGTGTCTTGCACTACGCCGTCTTCTACCAAGAGGCGTATTATCACAGCGACTTGCTGCCACATCGCACGTTTGATTCGCTGGCATATCTGCTTCCGCGGGCACACGGCCGGGACATGCAGGTCTACGCGCTCATCCCCGTTGCCTTGGTTGGCTGGTCGGAGCACCCAGAATGGAATGCCCGGCTCAATTACCCCGCTGCGACCCAAGACTGGCTGGATTTCGCGGTGCCCGAGGCACGGGCCTTCGTGGCCGACCTGGCTGAGGAGATCATAACGAACTACGAGGTGGACGGCATATTGCTGGACTACACGCGATGGTCAGAGCAATGGAGCAATGAGGCCGGGCTCTCCTGCGCGGAGATCTCCCTGACTGTGCAAGGTGTCCACGACCGTGTGAAAGCTGTTCGGCCCGATGTGCAAGTGGCTGCCAGCCCGAGCGCAGACATCGAGTTTGCAGAGGAGTGGTGGAAGCAAGACTGGGTGACCTGGCTTGATGCCGGGTGGGTTGACCATGTGACTCCCATGGCCTACGTGGACAAGGGAGGCGATCGCGCTGCCGAATGGTGCCAGGAATGGTCGGAGACCGGTCATTTTCCCAGTCGGATTATCCCGCGCGTATCCACCTGTTGGTTCCAACCTGAGTTTGAGGTGAAGCCCGTTGATCAGATATTGGGAGAGATCCAGGCGTTCTACGATGGAGGCGCGACGGGTATGACGCTGTGGGATGACAGGTACATCTGCCAGAATGCTGAGCTGGTGGACGCGTTGGGAGGAGGAGGATGGTGACGCCAGGGTATGACTGACCCCTGAACGGGGTTGTACATAATGGGATGCCGCTTCAACACCTCAGGGCCGGGGAACTGGTACGGGTCAGCTCCGTACCCGGGATTCTCAGGTGAATCCTCACCCCCGGCCCTGAGCCTTGTTGAGCGCGTGGGAGATCGTCGTTCTCAGCGCCCGACAAATCCACCGTTCGCGACGACGGCTTGCGTCATCCTGGCGAATCGGCCTTGGTGAAGACCATGATCATCTGGCCCCTTGGATGGTTCCAATCGCCAATGTATTCGACATCCAGGTCGGTCCCCTCGCATATCCACTCAAACGTCCCGAAATCTTGGTGGTAAAGCGGCTTGTCGAAATACGTGGTGTTGGGAGAACGCACGATTGGGTCCAGGTTGAGTTTCCCTTGAGCGTTCTCGTAGAAAGTGGCGTAACACTGCCCCCCGGGAACAAGCACCTTCTCGAGATTCATGATGCACCGAATGATGCTGTTGAGCGTAAGGTGGGGAAACACGGAGTGTATCGTGGCATAGTCAAACTGCTTGTCGAGAGCGGGGAGGTCAAAGTCGTCCATGTGCACCAGGGTCGGGTTCTTGTCGGTCAGCCCGTGTTTCACCAACTCGACCTGCCGCCCGGCCTCGATTGCCTCCCGGTTTATATCTATGCCGAAGTAATGCCCGGTCTCAAGATATCGGATGAAGTGAACACCCGCCCTCAAGGCCCCGCAGCCAATGTCCAAGAAGTAATGCTCCGGCTTCAGCCCATGCGCCAGCCAGAAATCGATCTGCATCTGCCCGATTTGCGCCCAATCTCCACCGACTAGGCCCTTGTGCCACTCGGGGTGGAGCAGCCTCTTGAGAGGCCGCTTTACGAAGGGCGGGACCAACGGTGACAAAACACTGGTGATCGTTTTCATTGAACTCTCTGCTCCTTATACGTTCTATTGATACGTTCTATTGTGTTGATAGCCATCCAGCTCTGCCGGAGTGCGACAGATGCTGGACTACTGCCATCGCTCGCTCGTCAATTCCTGTCGGATTGCTCTGGCAGCCTCTGCAAGCGGGTCGTTCAGGAGATACCTCAGACCCGTCTCACTGAACGAGAAATCGTTCTCGCTCTTGCTCACCAATCTCCGAATCCCCTCTTTGAAGGCTGTCTTGGGGTGAATGTACTGGGCGAGCTTGTACTCTGGGACCGGGAACGGCATATCTAGCGCTGCCAAACAGGCGAGATACGGGAAATTCACCCCCGCCACGTACGACCCGCGCAGACTGCCCCAGAAACGCGCGTTGAACTCCAGGATCTTGACCTGCTGGTCGGACGTATCGTAGAACATGTCCAGATTGCCAAAACCACTCCAGTTCATGGCGCGCAATAGCTTCTGCGCGGTCTCCAGCACGCCCTCCTGCCGGATGAATCGTATGGCGGCGGCCGCGGCCCATTTCTGAGGATTGGGTATGGTGCCGCGTTGCATCGTGTAGGCCAGGATTTCTCCGTTCCGGCACAGGACGTTCAGTCCAATCACATATCCGGGCAGGAAGCTCTGAACGATGTAGCGGTCCTTGAACTTCTCCTGGCCATATTCCTCCAGGAATGCCTGTAGTTCATCTACGCTGTCGAACCGTTGGATACCCTCCCCTCCCCAGGCTGTTACAGGCTTGATCAGCACCGGGAATTCCATAGCGCGCACCTGCCGCTCAAAGTCGTCGTCCAGCGTACCCAGTACCGTCGGTGGCCCGGGCACCTGGTGTTTCTCAATGAACCGGGCCAGCAACCACTTATTGTTGACCATTGCGTAAGTCTTGGGCTCTGGAACGGGGACCACGGCCAACAACTGTGACAGGGGCTGACGCATAGCGCTTGCGAACTCTATCCAGTCGGTCTCAACGGGTAGAAGAACATCTGCCTGCGTTTCCTCCACGAGCTGGGCGACGGCGTTGAGCCGTTCCTCAGGCTCCGCTTCGATCCGTCTGTGGACGAACTTGGCACAGTAGCGGGAGAACCGGGCCGGCGCCCAACGGTCATTGGACCTGAGAATGAGCTTCACGTTGGAGAGACCGGCGAAGCCGTGCATGACAAACAGAGCGAAATCGCTCTCGCCATCTGGTATCAGAACGGAAATGGGCTTGTCCATCGTCCCTACAAAGGCATCATTCTGATGACGCTCCATCTTCGAACCTCCCGAGCAGGCTTCCGACTCACCCTTGAGTCAGCCTTGAGAACGAGAATCGGTTCCTACGACTTGAGGACCCTTTTCTGAAAAACGTCAAACGTCAACAGACTCCAGAGAAACATGTTCGGTTGTTCGACCAGTTGCTCGAAGTCCTTCCTGCTCATGAACCCGGGCAACTCGATCTCCCTGACCCTGTCCTGCATCGGGCCCGACTGCATCCAGGTGAAGAGGTCTTCGAGCACAAGCGATCCCCCTTTGCGCTTGCCACCTTTCCCGATGGTCGAGGACGATCTCTGAGCCAGTATCTTCCTGAACGGGTACTTGTAGGTGAGGTGTGCGACGTATCTGACCTCGGGGCGAAAAGCGAAGGCCAGTCGCACGATGTCTTCGTCCATGAATGGGTAGATCTGTTCCACGTTCTGAGAGAGGAACAGCCTTTGGCTTTGAACCTGCACTTCATAGACGAAGGTGAGCAGGGATACCACGTACGCCTTCTCGATCGTGTAGTGACTGCCGAGATACTCGGCCTCCAACCCGCGCCTGTACTGTAGTGCCTTCAGGATGGCCTCGTCGCCAAACACCTGGCGTGGGAGGTCGGTCCAGGCAAGCGCTGTCTGCTTGGTATTGATTGGATTGGCGAAGGAGGCGGGATCGTCCCCCTCACCGAGAAAGGTCGCCGCCCTTAGCAGAGTCTGGGCTTTGGGCGTGAACGGCCTGAGCAGCGATCCCGCCGCCCCCAGCACGTGCCTTGACAAGGGGAGCCGGCTCATCATCTCCAGTATCTTCAGCTTCTTGGCCTGTTCACCGCCAAAAAGCGTGCCGGCTGCAAGGCCATTGACAAAGAACTGAAGATCATCGACGTTCTCGGCCAGGTACTTGGCCAACCCCAGTTTGTTGGGTTCCGGATCTGTAATGACGGGTTGAGCCAGTATGTCTGTGGCCTCGATCAGCAGGTCGGAGAAATCCTCCGGGCCGATCTCGACGAACGTATGCTCGGTCCCAAACACCTCGCTCGCCTGCCGAGCGTACGCCACTTCGAACTCGAAGTTGGGTGCCTGAGTAGGCGCGTAGGTGAACGAACGCGGTGCCTGCGAAGACCGTTCATTGATGATCAATTGCAGGAGAGAGGAGTCAATCCCGCCTGATAGGAAGCTGCCCACGCCCCCAGACGCTTCGGCGGCTTCGATGTAGCTCCCCAGCACATCTCCCAACCGCTCGTACACGAACGCCGTCGTGGAATCGTCGGCCTGGTCAAACCTCCCGGAACCATCGCCGGAGAAACGCAGGTCCTGGGCGACTTGAACGTTCAAGTTACCCTCTTTCCACTGCAACATCTCTCCCGGCAACAGGCGGTGGATGCCACGGAGGAACGTGAAACGCCCCGGCAGATACAGCAACCCGAAATGGTAGGGGAGCAGGTCCTCGTTCATCTCTACGTGACCGAGTGCAGCTACGAGACAGCGCAGGCTGTCTGAGCACAGTATGTCGCCGTCCGATGCGGTGTAGTGCAGTTGGTAGGCTGACAACAGCGTCTGGTATACGGAGAAGCTACCCTCCGTCTTTCCCAGGCATGCCAGCAGCCCATTCCCCCGCGCGGCGCGATGGTCGATTGTCTGGGGAGTAACCGTCTTGTGATGGACTAGCTCCCGCGTCGAGAGCGGAGACCCATCGGGAGAACGGATGAAGCCCAGTTTGAGCGCTATGCACTCCTTTGTCTCTTCGACGTCCCCGTAGGACGTGTGGAAGAAGAGGTATCCCCAATCACCGAATTCAACCACGGACGGGGTGATTCCCAGGCGCTCGGCCCATCTCTGAAGGTTATCCCGGGATTGGGTGAAGCCAAAGAAGGCAAAGGATCCCAACTGGGAAGCAAGATTCGTGTTCACAGCTATTCTCTCTCCTGGAAGTTAGATTTTGTTCGACGCAGCACGAGTCCTCGCATCACTCTTTCAGCTCGGAAATCGCGTAGCGGTATTTCCCGGATTCCAAAACAGGTATCTCATCGGGGAACTCAAATCGGACCTCGATGTCATCGCCCAAAGCGGTCTTCGCAGTGCGTTCGATGGCATCCAGTTGAGCCTGGTCTAGCTCTCCTTCTTTCACAATGCGGGCGACGATCAAGTCCAGGGACTTCTGTACGACCTGGAACTGCTTGACTCCCTTCATGCCAAACATAGGACTGGCAAAGCCACCCCACACGGATTGGCCGTCTTTGGTCTTGAACATATCGATGCGCCGGCCTTGCACGAGATCCATCATGGGTAGCTCGCGTCCGCACGGGCAGTGGTCCAGGCGACTCCAAGTCCCCATGTCCTCAATACTGTAGCGGATGAAGGGCATTCCGTAGTTGTTCAAGTTGGTCACGATGATGTGGCCCGCTTCGCCCGGCAGGGCGGGCTCGTTGCTGTCGATGTCCTTGAGAATCTCGACGTACACATTCTCAATGCTCACATGCCGGGCCGTGTGGGCCTCACATTCGCAGCAAATGCCGCCCAGTTCCCGCGTGCCGTAACGATCGAACATCTTGCCGCCGAAAACGCCCTCAATGAATTCCCGTTGGTCTGGATAGAGCAACTCGGCTGAGCAGAAGATCGCGTCGAACTTGATGTCATCATACTTGTGATCACGCACGAATTCGGCGAAACGGTACAGGCTGGAGGGATAGCCGAACAGGATTCGAGGGCGGCGGCGCCTGATCTGCGCCGCAAACGCGCCCATGCTCTCTTCGGAGAGGACGTACGCGTTGGTCACAAAGCGGTTGAGTACCCAGTTCATCAGCCTGGTGCGGACGGACTCGGCCGTCTCTACCTCAAAGTGGGCTCCCCAGATGTAGGCGTGGACTTGTCCCAACTCCCAGCCGGCCCACCCCAGGTGGCGATGAATGTCCGCAGTGACGTAGTCCCGGAAGTTCGAATCCTGCATGAAGATCAGGGGGTGCCCTGTCGAACCGCCGGTGGTGAGCTGGCTTAGCTGGGAGCGTCGGCTGCTCTCGGTGGTGAGCATATCGTCGAAGTTCTCACGAATGATGGCCTTGGTCAGAATCGGCAGCTTGCGCAGACTGGCTGGTTCAGCGAGCACGTCGTCGGGCTGGAAACCGAACTGGTCGAACTGGCGATGATAGTACGGCACGTGCTCGTACGCGTAGGTCAGTAGACGATGCAGTTTGTCCTTCTGCAAGGCCAGCAGGTCGTCTCTGCTGAACCACTGCGTTCGATCTAACTCGTCCAGCCGATCCAGGACGCGGCGGCCGGTAGCCAATTGATGAAGCTGCATAATAGGGCGACGAGGCAACGGGCTCATGGGAATCTCCTTTCATCAAACGTCTCAAGTGTTAGCCAACACCTGACGAATACCGTCGGCTATGTAGTGGGTCTGTTGCTCGGTCAGACCTGTATGAACGGGCAGGCTCACCGCTTCGCGACCTGCCTGCTCGGCACGCGGATAGGAATCCCGCGCATAACGCTGGAATCTCGTCAGGTTGGACAGGTCATTGAAGACGCGGGCGGTCTCAATGCCTCTCGCCCGCATCTTCTGAATGAAGTGAATGGCGTCTCGATTCTTGACCCGCACTGGGTACAGGGCATAGGACGCACCCTCCACGACTGGTGCAGGCGTGAGGTTCGAGATACCGTGCAAAGCTTCGTCATATCGCTTCGTCAGGGTCTGGTGGCACGAGCAAACCCGGTCTGCTTTCCGCAATTGAACCAATCCCAGACGTGCCTGGAAATCGGTGAAGCGCGTCGCGAAATCGCCGGGGATCAACGACGCAGGATGACGAGCGCCGTCGCTCGACGGGCGTAGGCGCGATGTCAAGGCGTGCAATCCCTTCTTGGAAAAACCCAGTCGCTGGGTCATGCCATAGACCGTCTCATGGGACACCAGGTAGTGCCACATCAACAACATCCATCGTTTGACCCACTCCTTGGACGGCAGATCGTTCATCGCTTCGTCGCGATAGGACCGCAGTCTCTCATACAGCGCGGCGTCACTCGTGATCATTGCGCCACCACGGATGGTGAACAGTGGTTTGCCGGGGCCAAAGCTGAACAGGCCAACGTCACCCCGTAGCCCTCCCAGGTCGTGTACCGAACGAGGGAACATCAAGGCTGCGTCTTCCACGATGATGACACTCTTGTCTGTGGCTATCTCGCGAATGGCATCCACGTCGGCAGGATAACCGAACATGTGGGTCGCGACAATGACCTTCGTCTGGGTGGTGATTGCCGACTTCAGAGCGTCCAGGTCCATGTTGTAGTCGGACAGGTCGATATCTGCGAATACCGGCGTGTTGCCGGTCGCGACGACCACTTCTGGCATGATCCTGCACGTGTAGGCCGGCAGGATGACCTCCGCGCCTGTCAGGTTCAGGACCTTCAACAGCGCGTAGAAGGCCGCGTGGCCATAGGCAAACGCCAGGCCGTGGCGAGCGCCGGCCACGGTGGCCACTGCGTCCTCAAACTCACGCCGGGTAGCCCGCGAGCGCAGTATGGATGAGATATCTAATGCGTTAAGATCGGGACTTGTTCTGTGTATCATGCGCGCTCTTGGAACTAGAGGTGGATGCTATCGGGATGACCAGATCCGGTCCGTGATCGTCCAGCAGTCCCTCAGCAAAATCGTTCACAGATCGAACAGCCAGGTGGCTTAGCCCTAGCGTTGTGTAGCGTTCCTCCCACCTCTCCTTTGTATCAGTGGTCACACTGTCCAGGTCATCCACCACGATAAGGCCGTATAGCTCTTTCCGCCGATCATCCACCACGATGCAGGGGTTCTCTTGCAGGAATGTGGATACGGCAGGTGTGACACGCTGGACCTTGAGCCAAATTCGCCTGTGTAGCTGAGGCGGGATGCTCATCGCTGTGCCCCACTTGCGCTTGTATCGAAATTGACCCGCATCCAAGAAAGGCTCGGTTCCCAGGAAATTGACCGCTTCGTAGCCGTTTTGATTGGCCCAATGGACTGCTGTGTAGTAGAGCGTCGACGCGGCTCCGTCTCGCATGAGTTGTGTATCGGCGTCCCGCACTCCCATGATCTGAGCGATGACCGTGTTCTGCTGCAGATAACAGATCAATCCCGACACCCATTCGTCGTCGCGTTCCACTCGGAATAGCCAACCGTGCTGGAAATACTGATGTGCCTTGGCGATGGACATAGGGGAGGAGAGCTCTCCATGTCTCCCGTCCATCGTAGGCCAATACATCTGATGGTAAAACTCCTCGAAATCCTGAGGGTCGTGACTCACTCTGTATGTGTAGCCGTGCTTTCGTACTAGCCGCAGTTCATGAGTCCGAACGGTTTTGAACAGGCGACTCCGGACGTCCTGCCAGTCTCCCCGCACATCCAGAATGGGGAATACGTAATGGGGTAGGACGAGCGCATTCTGGCGGGGCAATCTGTGTATCAGTCGCTGATAGGCCTCGACGATGACGATGTCGCCGGGGAGCCCGTCTACCAAGCGGTCAGTGCGCCAGAACGGAGCCTGTCCAACTTCCCGCTCCACGGGGTCCTCTTCGAACAAGATGCTCTTCAGATACGGCTTCGCGAGGTTCAGACCGACGTAGGTTACGGATAGAGGGCCTCCCTGACCTTGCCCCTGTAGTTCATAGATCGGCAAATGGGGTTGCGACAGAAGGCGAACGATTTCCTTTCCCTCGTGCAGATAGGGCTCTATAGCACGGTTTACGAAAGAGGGACTCGTCAATCGTGCTTTGATCCATGCGCTGCGCAGGAATTCACGTATGCTGTTCACATCTTCTCTCCCTTGACCCAATGGCTCCCAATCGCCCCTACAAAGGCGTCATTCTGATGACGCTCCATCGCCCCTACAAAGGCGTCATTCTGATGACGCTCCATCCTGGTACCAGCATCGGCTTGTGATAAGTCACGCCGTGGTGCATCATGTGGCGCTTCCAGGCAGGCCCACGCGCTCGATGCTAGAGAAATCTGCGATAGGCCGCATAGCCCCATTGACTCAACTGCAGTAGAGCTGGGGCGTGGATACAGGTGTTGCGGCCATAGCACACCAGATCGCCCCTGAACTTAGCCTTGAATTTGCGTGGGCCGTATTCCTCGTCGGGTTTGCCTGCCCCGCCAAAATCATACACCTTGTAGTCGTTTTCTATGCTCCACTCAAGGATGTGCCACATCAGCAACTCGTTGGGCACATACGCTCCGTACTCGCGATCCAGCCCGCCGTACCAACCGTAGACCACGTCCCTGTACAGCAACTCCACCGAGATGGCGACAATGGCTTGATCCACACGGGCCACCGTGAACCGCACCATGTTCTTCGGATACAGCACGTCAAAGGTGGCTTCGAAGAGAGATTTGTCAGCCAGGGGAACGTCGGCGGAACTGTACGTCCGACGCAGCATGTCGTAGCAGGTGTCCACTCCCTCCTGTCCCTTCACCTCTTCCATGATGACGTCGCCCCGTCGAAGCCCGCGCCGTATATTCTTGCGCGTGCGGCGTCCAATGCTGCTGAGCAGGTCATCGGGCGAGCGATCCAGGTCGATCAGGTAATCCAGGTGATCCTCATAGACGAAATTGCTTTCTTTCAAGGCTGGCTGCAGGCCACTCACGTCCGACAGATTGCGCAACTCGGTGAACAGGGCACCGTCCGTGCCCTCTCGCCTATAGACCTCCAACAGCGCGGACAACGCGTCCGTGCCCTCGGGACCGGGGGCACACAGTATGCCACCGTAGGCTACAGCACGGGTGGTGAGCCGGTGAAGCAATCCCCCCATGAGCGTGATCTGCACCGCTGGCAGTAGAGCCAGTGGTCGCCCATCGCCATCCACGGCCGCCCACATCATCGGTCGGTGTCCCTCGGCTTTGTCAAAGACCTCAAACATCTCTGGGGTGTGAAACACATTGCCCTGTGGGTGGTTGTCGACGAACTCTCTCCACAGGTGCTCATCCAACTGTTGGACAATCCTCACACGCTCTCCACACATATCTCCCCCATCGTCCCTACAAAGGCGTCATTCTGATGACGCTCCATCGCGCGCTCCAAGCGGAAGCCTATCTGGTACCCAGCCGATCTACAAGTGTGGCGTATTCCGCGCCTATCTTGGTCCAGTTATGCTGCTGGTTGAACCTCTCACTTCCGCGTGCCAGCTCTGCCATGTGCTCTCGATTCTCGTGCAGCCTGCGAATGCAGCGAGCCAGATCTTCGGCATCCCCGGGCTCGAAGAACTCAACCATCGTGTCACTGAAGAGGGTCTCGATGGCGGTCGTTCGTGAAGCGATGGACGGCATGCCAAGAGCCGCGTACTCCATCAACTTGGTGGGGAGCAGGCCGTCTGTGAAGGCATCGTTCCGGTAGGGAACGATGCCGACGTCAGCTGCCCGGATGATCTTCGGAAGTTCCTCCGCCGGGCGGATATCGTTGATCAAGTCCACGTGTTCTTCCAGATCAAGTTCCTGAATGAGTCGCCTCAACTCTGGCACGTGCCTGCCCATCCCCAGCACGGTGAGGTGAACGTTAGGAATCTCGCGTCTGACCAAGTCCACAGCCCGAATAGCCAGATCCAGCCCGTACCGGGCAACGATTGTCCCATGGTAGATCATCCGAAACGCCGAGTCTTCAGGCTGCCGGGGTTGATCGTGCTCCATTGTCCCTACAGAGGCGTCATTCTGATGACGCTCCAGAGGATGGAATATGCTCTGATCAGCCACGTTCATCACCACGCTGCATTTCTGAGGGGGCACGCCTCGCTCGATGAGTGCCTGTCTCCAGTGTTCGCTGACCGTTATCACGTGATCGGCAAAACGGCACGAGACCCGCTCTTGC
Source organism: uncultured Anaerolineales bacterium (assembly GCA_964649415.1). GTDB lineage: Bacteria > Chloroflexota > Anaerolineae > B4-G1 > B4-G1 > CAZYSK01. Next base: position 163,668 of record CAZYSK010000001.1, on the reverse strand, counting down.
CACCGAACCAAACGCCCAGCCAGGGTACTTCCGTCTTTTCCAAACCGGCCCGCGTAGAACTCGGGCATAAGGTCGTGAAGATCAAGGATGATGGGAACGCCTTTCAGCTTGGGGATCAACGCACAGAACACCAGGAAATCAGGCAGGTTGTGCACCTGGATGGTGTCGTAGGATCTCTGCCTGTGTAGTCGCGTCAATCGGGTACCGGCCGATATGAAGAAACGCGCGTAATTCAGAAACCGCCGTCTAAGTCCACCTTTCTTCCCGAGGCGCAACGGGAACCGGAATTCCTCGCGGTGAATCTGCACGCCCTGATGGGCGTCCGAGGCTGGTTCATCAGGGAAGCGTATGCAGATGACGTCCACTTCGTAACCGCGGCCGATCAATGCCTCCGCCTCCCGCTGAACTCTCGTTTCGCCCAGTGGGTATCCGGCGTAGACAACCATGCAATGACGTTTGGGCTTGCTCTCTGTCACAGTTTGAACCTCCCGCGAAGCTTGGTGTGCTCCCTTTTGATTACTAACCAACCACCAGAAGGAAGCGCCCAAAGCCAAGACGAACCACAGCCATCGTCCCTAAGAAGGCGTCATTCTGATGACGCTCCATGCGTCCCCTGAGAAGGCGTCATTCTGATGACGCTCCATGCGTCCCTAAGAAGGCGTCATTCTGATGACGCTCCATGCGTCCCTAAGAAGGCGTCATTCTGATGACGCTCCATGCGTCCCTAAGAAGGCGTCATTCTGATGACGCTCCATGGCTAGCTGATGAAAGCTCGTAAGAAAAAGTCCCACAGAGTGAACGCGTCTATGTCACCCGTGATAGACAGAGCACTCTGTGTGCCATCGGGCCAGCGGGCTAGGCGTATCAAGGGCGAGGTTTCCTGCTCCAACTGCGCGAGCAGTGGACGCTCGTCCTCGGCGGCGAAATCCGTCCGATCAAGATAGAACGCGTATGAGCGGGCATCGGCCACGCGTGCAGTGAGGTACCCCTGCTGACGCAGGAAACTGACCAGTGAGTCAGGGCTACCAGGGGATACGCCGATGAGGGGCAACCTGTCGGCCTGGAACACGAAGTCGTTGGCCTGCACCCGACGATAGCCCCGATTCCAGGGCTGGGTGGGCGCCTGGACTGACAGGCCACGAGCCAGAACCACCGCTCCCCGGGGCCCGTCAACGGTCACTCGGGAGGAACCCTCGCCCGCCTCCGTCACCCGGTACGTCGTTTCAGCCCGCGCGCGCCACCAATCGGCGATCTCATCCAGCCGGGCAATCCACACGGACGGCGATAGGGAGCGAGCCTTGGCCAAGACGGCCCGCAGCGCCTCCCTGCAGAGCGTGATTCGCTCTGGATGTAGGCCCAGCGTGAACATCTCTCCCAGTTCGTGGGAGCGCTGGAGCACTTTCAGCCACAAGTCAGCCATTGGACCCGCCTCAGCCAGGCGGAATCGTTCGACCAGAGCCTCGTCATCCGGCAGACTATACGGAATCCGCAGCAGGCCGTCAGTCAGCCGGGGCAAGGACGGGTAATCGTCGGCTGAGCGTGCTCGATAGAAGCCCAGTGCCTGGCGGTAGGCCTCCGTGTCGAAATCATCCACGACGCTCCAGGCCAGCGCCTGGCTGCTGTCGTAACTGAACCCCAGCGCAGACAGGGCCTTTAGTGTGTCCGGACTCCAGCGCAAATACGGGCAGCGGAAGCCGCTACACCGCAGATGATCCCCTTCAAACGCCTGGCGAGCCTGGATCATGTGCTCCGTTTGTTGATCCAGTGACAACTGTGAGTAATCCACGTGATGATAGCCGTGGATCGCGAATTCGATGCCTTGGTCCTGGTATTTCTCCAGCCTGCCCCTGCTTCGCGCGAGCGTGGAGGCGGTTAGCGGAAAGGTAGCGCCGCAGTCGAACGCTTCCAGTACCCGCGTGAATATCCCCAGTTGGCGATCCATCCTGGCGGAGGTCAGCCCGTAGCGCCGCCCAATGGCCAGGGATCGCTTGAGCAGGTTGGGTAGACCTTTGCCTTTAACGGCTACGGCGAGCGGATTGTTCACGTGACGACCTCTCGTGTGGATGCATAGATAATCGCAATCGAACGTCAGGACACGCCTTGCAGGTTCTGGCTAGCGTACTCACTGACTGTCATGAACGCCGTGTCAGGACAAGCCGCCATATAGGCGAAGAGCTCCCGAGAACTCTTGAACAGGGTCTCCCCATCCATCCTGAGCAGCAGGTTTCGAAGGAGAAAACCATGGGTTCGGACGTAGCTGGGAGACAGCAGCTTGGGACTGAAGTATCGCAGCGTTGGCTGACAGTCTTCCTCGGGTACGATGAACTCGGTGGGATGTGATAGGTAGACGATGGGCTTGCCCGTGCGCTTGGACTCCTCGTACAACAGTCTGAAGAAGAGCTTCGTAACTGGAACCCGCAGCACGTTCAGCGTCTTGGATAGGAAGGGAAGCCCCAATGCCGAGAGCGGCACTTCCCAAATCGGTAGATCCCCTCGCTTGAACGGGTTGGCACGATGGGGGCGGTACGGACGTCTGGGGGCTACGAGCCATCCCTTGTTGATGAGATTCGAACTGACGAGGTCCAAGCGCTGCGAACAGATGGAGCTGTCTGCCAGGTATCCGTTTTCGGCCAATAGCTGCAGCGTAACGGCAGAGATTTTCACGCGAGGGCTGCGGAAAGCGCGGATTGGGCTGTCCGTCAGTGCCTCGAGCTTGGCGGTTGCTTGCTTGATGTAAGCGCGCTGGATTGCCTCCGGCATGCGATCGTATTCTTCGTCACCGGCGTGATTCAGACCGTGACAGCCGATCTCGTGGCCCGTCGTCCGCATTCGCTCTATCTCGCTGGGGTATTCGTGCGCAAAATCGGCAGTGAAGAAGAATGTGGACCGGACATCCAGTTCCTGGCAGAGATCCATAGCCATCTTGAGAGCAAGTCGCCGGTCCTCTGGCGTCGCCCATCGGTCAGGATCAACGTCCCAGGTGATTAGTATGGGTACATGAGTGTTGTTGAGCATTGTAGTTGGTTGATCGTCGCAGGCATCTATGGAATCATCGCGACAAACCCGTCACACTGTGACAGGCCGTCCTATCTGGCACTGGCATCATTGTACACAGCCAAGGTGAAAGAAAAGTATCAAAAGAGTGAATGTAGATTCAGACGAGACACAGAGAAGAATCCCGCCGCGAGCGGCAGGATTTCCGCGGACACATCGCGTCCGCCGGGAGAAGCCTGGCAGGAGTCACGTTCCTGGCTCCATGGGGAATCCTTGCGTTCTACACCAGTGGTTCATTGGTGCGTATGCCGTTCCTGCGTACGATATACGCGGGTACGCCCACTACCGTGCAGTTCTCCGGCACGTTCTTGACGACGACAGCGTTTGCTCCGATCTTTGAGCCATCGCCAACAACGACATCGCCGATGACTTTCGCGCCGGCATTGATGACTACGTTGTTGCCTATTGTCGGACAGTCAGTCTTGTTCGAGTATCCGACTGATACCTGTTGGTTTATCCAGCAGTTCTCCCCGATCTTCCTGGCCGAGATCACTGTGCCAAACCCGTGCTGGATGAAGAGCCCTGGTCCTATGTCTGGGGTGGCAATACATAGGTTGGGCATGGGTCTGCATAGAAATCTGAACACTTTCCCCGCTATTCCCGATCTGTAGTAGAAGAGGGATCTGTATTCGGGGTAGAACACCATCAGATAGACAAAGGTCCACAAGACGTCCCTTCCTCGGCCGGGCTCTTGGTTCAGTATGATTTTCGCCCATCTTCTCGTGTCCAACACGATCGTCTCATGATTTGGCGACAACCTCATGACCAGCACGTGTGGCCAAAGCCGAGCGAGATTCAGGGCCAGGAATACCTTGATGAGCGTTCTTCTATTCACAGCTAAACCCCTCGGTGCCGCTTGCATCGCGGCACGCAGCGCGTGGGCCTGCCTGGAAGCGCCACGTTGCGCTCAACACGCTGACGGCACCCGTCAGATTCGCAAAGATGCCATTCCGATGGCGTGCCTTCACCTTCCAGAGGCGCCATTCTGATGGCGCGCCGATAGCTTCACAAAGGCGCCATTCCGATGGCGCGCCAAGTCTGCCGCCTATTCCCGGGACCCGCTTGCTCACCCTGGCGTCGCGCCAGGCTACTGCCATCAGCCGCTTGACGGCCGGTTGTAGGCCCACGTGACGAGTTTGTCTATGGGACGAGAGATGAGACGGCACAGGAAGAATATAAGCAAGATGTACAGGCCACCCAGAGCGAGAACGACGGCGGGATTGATCGGAACCCTGAGTGGTGGGCCGATGAGGAACTCCATGATCGGATAGTGTATCAGGTACATGAGATATGACTTGCTTGAAAGCGCGTTGAGCATCTCGCCCACCGCCGGGATTGCGGCTCGGCTGATCCACCCACCGTTCAAGAGCACTAGGAAGTACCCTATCGACGTAAGCAAGTCGTTGAAAGTCTTCCCCAATGGCACGTATGTGCGCAACACCCAGGAGCCGGCTATCAGCCCCACGCCCAGCAGCAATGCCTTGAGGCCGATCAAGTGGCGGAGTTTCTGGGGATCTCGGTTCCTCACGTAGGCCAGCACCATGCCCAACGCAAACTGCACCATCTCGAAGGTGAACAGATCGGCTGCGTGTCCTCCTGACCACCCAATCCAAACTGAAGCCATCAGTGTGCCGTAGGTGACCAATGCCGAGATGAGTAACAACACCCACGGTCCCCATTTCTCCAGGATTTTGATCAACACAGGGAAGCTGACGTACAGGCCGATGATAATGGGCATGAACCAGAGCGGCGGATTCCACCCCCAACTTGGCGGGTAGAAGTTCCGGGTGAACGTGAGATGTGCGAGCAGAGAGGCCCACGAAAACCGCATGTCAACAGACGCGTATAGATACGAGCCGATTATCCCCAGCAGGAACGAGCATAGGACGAAGATCAGGTAGGGGATGACGATCTTGGTGATTCGTCTCCATGCCCATCTCTTCCAGCTCCACTCGCTCTTGCCATGTTTCAGGTACGAGAGGGTCAGCCCAAAACCGCTCAGAATGAAGAAGAGCTGGACGAACGGGCCCACTGCGACAGCGAAAGCGCTCGCCAGTGAATATAGCGGAGCGGGGGTACTCGCAAACCTCATATAGCTCGTCCAGTTGTCGAAGAACACGCCAATGATGGCGATCCCCTTGAGCATATCCACCCAGGTGAGATCGACCGAGATGTCCTGCGTGTTGGCATCCGCACGCCTGCGCATAGGCCGGGCCCGACCGACGGCCACGGAGTCGCTCGATTTGTCGCCCATAGCTTTCTCCTCCGAGTTCCGAATCGCTACAGCACTTTCCGGATTTTCAGCACAACCACACCCACAATGCTCAGCACACCGACGATGACCAGGAGAATCAGCCAGGTTGGGCGGGCAGGTGTTGGGGGCGTCACCTGCGCGTCTTCCTCAGGCGTGGCGCCCGCGCTAACCTGCGTGGAATCCGGCTGCTGTGTCGTGGCCTGGGGTGTCTGCTCTGACACCGGCTCCGGAGTCGCTGTTTCGACGGCGGCCTCGCTAGGCGCGCCGCTGACGGTGGCAGTGATAGATGTAGGTATGCTGAATACCTCCATAGCGACGATCGGCTGCGTGTCGATGCTATGCACTCCGCCGTCGCGTACAAAAACCAGGTCCCCGCCTAGATCCCTCGAAGGCTGGGAAAGCACAGAGACCGCCTGACGGACACCTGCATCAGTCACCCCCGTGGCGATCACCAGGGCGTGCTCTCCCGCGTTGTCCCACGGGGAAGTCAGTTCCTGCGCCAGCCCCAGGTCCGCACCCGGCGGAATGCCATAGATTGGGCCATCAATGCTCTGGTATATATCGTTGCTGTCCACTAGAAACGGTTGGGGAAGATGGGCGTTGGCGCTGCGAATGAGTGGGTTCGTCGTGGGCAAACCGATAGCCATGACGTGGTAATCCGACAGCGAAGCCTGATCGGCGTCCACACCAAACGCAACCTGCGGTATGAACGTCTTGCTCTCGGAACCACTCCCCACCAGGGATGCAATGCGCAGCAGCCCCTCAACATCTGTCAAGCTGGGATCCTCGGGCAACGCAAAGAGGACGTTCGTCATATCTCCAGGGGTGTTGAGTGGATACGGGAACCGGACCAGATCGAAGTCCATCTGAGTCGGTCGGAAATCAAGACTCAGGAAGGAATCCGCGTAGATCTCCGCCCAGTAGGGATTCCCTCGTGTCACTATGCACGGATCCAGATAGTCAATGGTGGCCTGGACACGAATCCGGTTCGTGCCGGGTCGAACGGCCATTCTGTTCAGGGGTACCAGCAACCAGGCATCATTGAGGTTCGCATCGTCGAGAACAGCACCCCCTATGGGCACGTTGTTCAGGGTGACTTTGATCCCGCCCCCGACGGCGGACACAATCTCAGCGTGTGCCAGGTGCAAGGCGAGATGAGAACCCTCACCCAGAGTAGAGCCTGGTGGGAAGTCAAACACGTACTCCCGCGCCTCCAGTTCAACCACGTTTAGCTCAGAGTTTCCGTATCCCAATGAGACAAATGGGATGTTACGCTCATACGTGGGCGCAGCGTCAGGCAGTGGGTTCACGCCTTCAATGACGGCCGTGTTTCCGCTCATACCGGGGAAGTAGTTCCGCGGGTTCAGGCCGCGCGCGGCCTTGAGCACTGCCTCATCGCTCAATCCTGTCACAACCACCACCACGCGACGTGCATCCACGGGAGATACGATCTCTTGCAGCACGCCGGCATCCTCTGCAACCGCCTCCTGCCCTTGGACGAAGAACGTGCCAGACTCCTGCTCTGGAGAAACGACGGCTTCCTCATCCGCGCCCTCCCCGATGTGGGTTGAGCGCGTGTCTCCATTCAGGACGATTCCCTGTTGGTCGAGAAGCGTGGCCGTATGCCGGAAAGAATCCGACGAGGTGTTGGACTTCACCCGCACCACGACCGACGTCGAAGCCTGTTGACCCGCTGCAAGCTGGCCGACATCCCAGCGAATCTTGCCCGATGCGACCTGCCTGCACGCCGCACCACACTCCAGGAACTCCACGCCAGCGGCCGGAAACCGATCCTCGACAATCACCGAGAGACCAGTGGCGCTTGTGTTTTCGACGGATAGCGTGTAGGTCAGCACCGAACCCTTGGAGACCGTCGTCGGCATCTGGCTCGACAGCGCCAACTGCCGTTCGGCCAGCGCTATCGGCAGGTTCAGTTGCCCGATCATCGGGTTATCGTCTGGTTGGCCCAATACGAGCAGGTGCTCGGCGGCCCGGCTGGAAGCGAGTTGCTCGGAGGCCACCGTCACGCTGATTGGTAGTTGGTGGGACGTCAATTGCCCCAGTCGTGCAGCGACCACCGCCGCCGCGCGAACGTCAGCCTCATCGAACGCATCGGGGAGGACAAAGCGCACGTGGCTGGGCTCAAAGGCATACCTCTGATAGATGAGGCTGGGAAAGCGCGCCAAGTCAACCGACAGTGGGCGCTCCGTATAGGCCAGATGCAACGAGGATGTGTTCTTGATCGTCAGGACACTGCGCAGAACCAGTTCGCAGGGGGCAATGACGTCAATGGAGACCTCAATGACGTTGGGGCGCGTATCCTCCGACAGCCGGAACTGATCCGCAGGCAGCTCAACCTGCAGGCGTCGGGCTGTCGGAGTCAGTACCTCATCAACTTGCAGGATCTCATTGTTGAATCGGACCTCTACGAGCGCCGGGGGATAAGCTACGCCTTCAGGCAAGTGAATCCGGTACTCGAAGTCCAGAGTGAGATAGTTGCCCTGCTGTATCTCCCAGCCGATTGGCAGATTGAAGGCGTAGTACGTGCTGGAAGTGGTCTCCGACAACCTCACGTCCTGGTAGCCGAGCATCTCGAGTGTGACGTCGTATTCACCTACGGACTGTGCATGTCCGTGCTGTGCAAACCCCGACAGCAACGTAAATGCGAGTACGATAGAAATCCACAATCTGCATGTTTTATTGCTCATTTGTCTTTCTCCCACTGAAATGCATCTGCTGTCTGTGGTGGGCCCGTCTCGCGCGCTTGCGAGGCGTGCCCTACAAAATCCCTCACGATCACAGGTAGATGGATAGAGAACCCGTTGGCGCACAGGTACCCAGTTCGAGATATCACCCCACTGACGATTGTATCAATCTCGACAGTGTTGCGGATCATTCGCGGGGCGTCCGCAGTGACAATTACTGAGTACGTGACGTCCACCGCTGATGATCCTGTCAGCGCGCCCTGCCAATGCAGGACTCCATTCGTTTCCGTGACTGCCCCGCTTGTCGCGTGCAGTGTATCCGCCACATACGATACGCCACCCGGGATGACATCTGTCAGTCGCAGGGTGTGGGTTACTGGCTCATTGCTGACCAGCCGGATCGTAAACACAGCGGTCTCGCCGTGCTGCGCCACGGGCGGGGCGGCGAATTTGCGGGTTAAGCTGAAGTCAGGTTCAGGCCGCTGGTACGTTGCGCTGCGACGCAAATCGTGACGGCCCGTCGGCCAGGGCAATCTGGTGGGCTCATAGGGAGTTGGGACGTCCCAGGCGACGACCAGGCCCGCCCTGTTGACTGCCAGAACCTCCAGATCGCCATCGCCATCCAAGTCCGCCAGTGTGGGGGCCGCACGAACGCCGGGGGTGCTGACGGGCAAAGGAAAGCCCGACATGACCGCCCCATCGGGCTCCAGCCCCCATACGCCTACCGGGCCGTCCCTGTCGCTGTACCGCTGTAGGGGAACGTACGTGCCGAAGACGACCTCCAGGGCACCGTCTCCATCTACATCCCCGATCACGGGTTCACTGGCGAAGAGGGTCGCCCCTTGAGTGTAGTTGAACGCCCAGAGGACTGTCCCGTCGGCCCTGTAGGCTCGGATCCAGCCATCGGGAGTGGCGACGACGATCTCAAGCTGACCGTCAGCGTCCAGGTCAGCCACTGCTGGCGCCAGGCGCGGCTGTTCTTCGTGCGTCAGGATTCCTGCGCCCAGCGCTGCTGTCTCCCAGCCGGACAGCCGCGTGCCGTCGGGTTCCAGCACCAGCAGCCCACTGTTGACAGGACTCCCCCCATCTCCAGGGTTGAACACATTGCCCATCGCAATGTATTCCACCGTGCCGTCGCCATCGATATCCGCGATGGCCGGAGCGCCATTGCTGTATTCCAGGCGCTGGTCTGTGTAGTACTCCCCGTCGTTGCCGTTCACGAAGGTGGTGATCGGCCAGCCGGACAGAGCGCGCCCGTCAGCAGCGTAGGCGTTGAGATAGTGATGGTCCCGACCCACGATGACGTTACTGCGTCCGTCGCCGCTTAGATCGCCCGTTGCGATAGCGCCATAGATGCCGGCAATGGTGTGCGAGGCAGGCCAGTCCCCGCTGACCAAAGAGCCGTCGGCGTGCCAGGCATACAGATCGGGGGTTGCGGGTGGATTCGCTCCAAAGTAGGCGGCGTTGTTCGTCGTGCTGGCCAGGATCTCCAGATCGCCTTCTCCATCGATATCCGCCAGCGCGATGGAGCTGACCCAGGACGAGTTGGTGGAGTACTGGGTATTCCAGGCTACGCTCTGTGGCCAGCCAGCCAGGGAGGTGCCATTGTGATGCCAGATGAACACGCGTCCCTGCGCTCCCGTGAAGGGTGCTTGAGTGCCCGCAGCGATCTCCATATCCCCATCGCCGTCGAGGTCTGCTACAGCCAACTGACCGACAATGCCCCGATCCCCGGTGGCCAGGGGAAAACCAGATAGCGGGTCACCGGCGTCGTCCCAGCCATCCACGTAGCTCCCCCCGCCCACCAGTACCTCGTTGTCCCCGTCCTCGTCAATGTCTGCGACGGTCGGAGAGGAGAAGAACACCCAGCCCGAGGCAAACATCGGAAAACCGGGCTGAAGCGGGTATGTCGCCGGCGCGTCCAGGCTGAGGTCGAAGTCGTCGAACCAGAAGGTACCCGTGGTGTCCGTCCAAAGGTAGATCCGCAACCGAATTGTGTCCGCGTCGGGCATCGTCTGAAATCGGTACGTCGCGCGCGTCCAATCGTTGGTGCCATCTCCGATATTGACGTACGCGTTCAGGCTGGGACCGACCCGGACTCCGCCGCCGGTGTACTGGTATATGCCGACCCGGGGATACCAGGTGGCGTACTGTGTGCGCATCCAATAGCTCAGCGTGTAGACTGTCGAAGGTTGTACCGATACATAGGCAGACCACAGGCTGGCCGTCCCGCTCCCAGAGCTGCGGCTAACGCGAGCGGAACGTTCGCCGCTGTGAGCGCCCCCGCTGTCCCAGGTCCAGTCTGTGCCAGGCCACTGCCAATCGTCGGGTCCACTGCTGGGAAAGACCTCGAAGCCCCCGTTAGGAAATGAGTTGGGCTCGGCTCGTGCGGCAGTAGAACGCAGCCCAACCGCCATGAGAACGAGGACTGCCGGCAGCCAGAACACCCGTAGCCGGGGTATGCCCCATTCCGCCTGTGTTCTCTGCTGGTCTACAGTCCGCATGTCTCGGCCCCTGTCAATCAAGACGCACACAACTGCTTGTAGACGTCAACGACGCGCTGGCTGACCAGTCGGGAATCGAGATGGGCTACACGTCCACGCCCCTGGGTGCGCTGCCGCTTGCTGAGCACCTGCAGCAGGCCCTCGGCAACAGCGGGGGCATTGGGCTCGACGATATGACACCCCTCAACCCCTTCGACGACCTCCGCCACATCCCCAACATCCACGGAGACGACCGGCAGGTTGCACGCCATTGCCTCTTTGATGACCGTGGGCGACCCTTCAGTATATGAGGTGAGCACAATCGCGTCACAGGCATTCATGTACAGTGGCATGACTCGATGGGGTTCGTTCGCCACGACGACCAACTCAGCCTCCGGACACTGTTCCTGCACCAAGGCCACCGCCTGTTTGGTCATAGAGAAACGTTTGACAGGTTGCCAATACTGGCCGGCCCACAGGATCAATGGCTTGTCCGGTGGAAGCCCTAACTCCTCGCGGGCCTCAGCCTGCGGCATAGGCCGCATGTCTTCCAGATTTATTCCCCCCGGGATCACGACGGTTCGATCGTCCTTGAACACTTGCCACATCTCCTTGGAGACGACGATCACCCGGTCGAACAACGGGTGGAGCAGATGGGAAAGCGTCGCTTCCCAGGATTGGGATAGCACATCGGAGCCGTGATGCGTGAGGATGACTGGCGAGCGCCACTGTAGCCTGGCCACGGCTCCCGACTGCACGTAGTGTGCGTGTACCACGTCATACTTGGACCTCAGGATAGTCCGCCAGAAGCGAAACGTGCCCCACAAGTAATCCAGCTTGCTCTTGCGCCCGTTGATGAAGCAGACGTCCACCTCCACACCGTTTGCTCTCAGGAACTCGACCTGGGTGTGGATGAAGGTGCCATAGGCTGGCTCTTCGGCAGTTGGATACATGTTGGTTACGACTAGTGCTCTCATTCGACATCAATCTCGGATCATGCACAACCCACGCACAGAACTGCCCGAACTGAGCCTCTCCGTCGCGCGTACTAGCTCCCAGACTGCGCGGCCTGGAATGCCTTGAGCAATCTGCTCGCCTGATTATACCAGGTGAAGCTAGTCTGTACCCAATCTCGTGCCTCTACACCCATCCTTTGCCTGAGCTCAGGGTTAGTTGCCAGCAGGATTATCGCTTCCCGCATGGCGTCCTCACTCCCTGCCTCGAACAGCAAGCCATTCTTGTACGGAATGACCATCTCCTCGGTGATCGAGTTCCCGCTGGGTGCGATAACTGGCTTGCGCATGGCCATATACTCGTAGATCTTGATTGGCGACATATATGGGAGGGTGCTTGGCAGGATAGCGATGTCCATAGCGTTCAGGTAGAGAGGTACTTCGGAATGCGGTACGCCGCCTGGGAAAGTGAAGCGATCTGCCAACCCACGTTCGCGGGCCAGGCTTTCCACGCTTCCGCCTGGATCGTAGCCCACCAGGATGAAGTGGGCATCGGGGAGTACTTCGGCGACGGAGAAAGCCACCTCCACGAAGAAATCCAGCTTGTGCCAGCGCGCGAATCCGCCCACGTAGCCGATGACGGTCTTGTCGGTCAGACCGTATCTCTGGCGTACTTCCATCGAAACGGCATCGGGATCGAACCGGGTGCAATCCACGCCGTTGGGCACGAAGTGTATGCGATGATCGGGCACGTTTTCGGAGCGAAGCTGTTTCTCCATGTCCCGCGAGACGGCGATCAGACCGGTGGCTTGAGCGAATACCCGCTTCCGAATGTATTGAGCAATGAGCTTGAGACTCCGATCAGAGTACCGCTCGCCTTCCCATATCGGTGTGATGTCATCGAGGAAGACCGGTATGCCATACTTGCGGCTCAATCGGACACCTACCTGCCCGTAGCGCACGTGCTGCTGCAGAATGACATCAGGCTCTATCTCCTCGACCTGGGTTCTGATGTCCCGATAGAGCCTCCAATCATTGAGAATCTCATAGGCGTCCCGCATAGCGCCGGTGATTCTCGGCGGCAGGGAGCGCTTCAACGTTTTCCGGTATACGGTTCGTGCGCCCTCGGTCTTGGTCTGATCGCCCGCCATGAGCGGTATCACTTCGACACCTGCCTGTTCAAGTCCCTGCTTCAATCCCAGGGCACGAATCTGGGGCCCTGAGGACGTGGATAGCTCCATTCGCAAATTCGCACCCAGGTATAAGACTCGCATCCTCGTCTCCTTAAACCCCCGCCGTTCACTCAACTGCGCCAGGCCCACGCTTCAATCAGGAGTCACCTGTGGATCCACTATATCCCTCGACAGTATCAAGAAGTCTTCGTGTTGCCTCTCGAGCCCGCCTGCGGAACACCGGGTTGACACGCTCCAGGTGCGAGCGTATTTCGACTTCTTGACGGGACAGCGACACCAAGCGATCGCACAGCACAGCAGGGTCCATCAACTCCTGTCCTTTGACAAGCCAATCGAGGTGTCCGTACACGTCCTTGGCGATGCCCCTGGCCTTCATGCTGTAGCCTATACAGACAGTTGGGACACTGGACGAAATCGCAGCCAGAGTTGAGTGGGTTCGTGCCCCGGCGAACACACGCACCCGGCTGATCACCCACTTCGTCTGTGCCGCGTTCAGATCAGGTCCCAGCACCAGCACTCCGTCGGGCTCCTGAATCAACTGCGCGACGCGCTTCAAGAAGGCGTGGTCGTCGCGGTCTATGTCGCCACCCGGCGATATGACGTGGGGGATCAACAACACGGGCTGCGAGAAGCGACGCAACAGGCTGCGGACAACGTCTGCCGCGATTTCGGTCCACGCCGCGAGCGTGCCCTGCCCAGAGCTATTCAGTCTCTCGCGCGGGATGTAGCGGCGCTGAAGGGATGACAGGTTCAGGCCAATGCATCCCTCTGACAAGCATCTTTCGATATCAGCCGGCAACTCACACGTCGAGGGTATGAGGTGAAAAGCTGGGTCTGCTGCCAGCGTGACGTTCTCTTCCAAGCCAATACTGGCAAGATACGCCTGGGTCTCAGTTTCGCGGGCGCAGATGAGTGAAACCCGGCTGAGTTCTTGGGCGGCCCAGCGCTCGAACTCGGGGTTGCTCGAAAAGGGGCCCACGGAGGCCCCCCAAATGGCAACCGGCACCCCGTGCTTTAAGGCAATATGGTTGAGTTTGAAGCGGAAGTGTGGGACCCCGTAATCCAGCGTGTAGGTGTCGCCTCCGAGCATCAGTACCGCTTTGGCCTCCTGCAACGAACGGCGCAGTGTCCGCGATATCCCCGCGATGTTATAGGGCCGGTGCAACACCTTACGGGCGACCTGTTCCGTGAGCCAGGACAGGCTGTACCGCTTCAGTTGAGGAAACGGCTGATGGACGATGGCTGGATCGATCTCACGCGCTGCATCCTCGCAAGTTTCCCAGGCGAAGTAGTTGGATATGAAGCGGCACTCGCCAGCTTGCTCGCGCAGCAGCGCCGTCGTTCCTCGTACAATCGCCTCACAACCCCGGTTTGCGTACGGCCCGTTCCCTGCCAGGACGAAGCTGTCTGGTTTGGCCTCGGTCTTCATGTTGTTCCTTCTGAATGTGGTTCCTTTCGGTTAAGCCAGGAATGAGCCCGGCCCAGCTACTCCGCACCAATCGGCGCTTCCGAGCCTAGACTGCGGAAAAACAGCATGGACTCCGTGAGCTTTCGGGCCGAGACGGCTACCTGGAGGCTGTCGGGTGGATAACCGACGACGATCATCATCACGGGAACTTCCCACTTGGGGATTTTGCAGACTCTGCGGAGCGCAAGGTCCTGAGAGGAAGAGTGGCACACGTTGAGGCAGCAGGACGCGATTCCCCGAGCAAGCAGCGCGTAAACCAGCGTCATCGCAAACATGCCCCCATCTACGTAGGCTTGGTGACGCTCACCGGTGGAGATGAAGGCCCTGAGGTCTGCGGTGATCAAGAGCACGCGGTCTGCCAGATGACCAAAGCCGGCGTTGCCGTTCTGTTGATGAAGCACGAGGCCTTTGTCGTGCTCAGACGTGAACACGTGGACGCGCCAACACTGCCGGTTGCAGACGGAAGGGCTGCGCTGGGCCAGCCTGACTGCTTGGACGATCTCATTGTCGGGCACGTGGCGCTCGGTGAAGTTGCGCACGCTGTGCCGGCAATCGACGAAATGCTCAAAAAGCGTACCCGAGCACGTCTGCAGCGTCGCGGCGGTGATTGTGCGTGTGCCACCGGCGCTCAGGTCTTCCTCGGGTCTCTCGTAGTCCGCCAGGAACTTGTCAATGCGCCGCGCCAGGGCCGGCCGCGCCTGCGCCAGGGCCTCGCCCACGTGTGTGTGGTAGCGGACCAGCGAGGCGTAGCCACCGCGAAACACGACTGCGTCGCGGTCACCGGTGAGACTGTCCCATCTCTCCATGAGGTCAAGCACCGTCTCTATGTAGCCCAGCCCGAACAGCGGCTTCACCTCAGGCAGGGCCAACGCCTTCTCGATCTTGTGGTAGTAGAAGAACAACAATGCCTCTAGCTTCTGGCGATCGCGTGCGGAGCGATGGAATGAGTTCGAGAATCTCAAGTAACGAAGGTGACTGTAGAACGCGTCCAGATTATGCTGTACGAATTGGTACACCGTCCTCCAAACGCGCTTCAGCAGGGTTAATGCGGAGTTCTTTGCGTCACTCATGTTTCATCCTGCGCTGCATCTCAGACTTGAGGAATCGGCGATCATCCGCGCTGAGACCTAGAAAGAACACGGCAACCAGGTACGCAACGGAAACGAGCGCGCACGCACTGATGAGCTGTACCCATCCTGTCAGGCTCCAGTTCAGGGATATCAGGTAGGCCATTGCGCCGGCGGACAAGCATCCTACAACGCTGGTACCCAGAGCCGGCAGGAAAGCCCACCAAGACAAGCCCAGAATCCGCGCGTTGTAAAGCGGTGTGAAGAGCGCATTCTTCATGATCAGCACGATCGCCCCGGCGATAGCGATACTGATGTACCCCCAACCGGTCCACAGCGAAAGCGATACGGCCAGAGCAGCGTTGGCCAACCCCATCGCTAGCGTTACGAGCGCCGGAACGCGCACCTTGTTCGTGGCCACCTGTAGAGAGAACAGCGGTGAGACAGCCAGGTTGATGCACAGGTGTGCCACCAGTGCCACGACCAACGGGGATAGGTCTGAGAACTCGGGGCCTAACCACACTGTCAGGAGAGGTTTCCCCAAACCACATAGCAGCCCAATCGGCAGGGCTACCATGAGGCCCATGGATTTCACGGACAGACGAGAGAAGCGAGCGAGTCCAGACAGGTTGCCTTGTGCGTATAGCGTCATCACAATCGGCACCAAGACCGCATTGGCTGTCCCCGCTACGGCGCGCAACACGCTGGGGAATATTACCACAGCGCCGTAGCGTCCGGCTACCTCTGGACCAAAGATGAGGTTGGCCACGATCAGATCAATGTTCAAGAACAGCATAGCGCCCATCGAGTTGACGAGCACCCATCCGCTGAACGCCATGAACTGCTTCAACAGGGGTTGGTCAAACAAGCCAAGCTTCAGCGTCAGCTCTGGCGTCAGTTTGCGCCAGAGTTCCCTGTGTCCCAACAGCAGGAGGAACGCCGAAACGAGCATTCCAAGGCCCGCCTGCCACAGACTGGGGGTTAGCAGGTTGAACAGGAGCACGACTGTGACAAGCTGGGCCCCCAGGCGAACGGTGTTGACGAGTAGCCGCAGGTCAAAGCGGTGCTGAGCGTAGGAGGAAACCGCGAAGGTGCTGGCAAAGGTGGTAGTCAGGAACGTCATCGTGCTCAGCAATAGCAGCCACTGCGCGTCCTGCTCGTGCCCGGGAGGTATGTTGAAGATCTGGGGGCCAAACCAGGAGATGACCAGTGCAACAGGAAGCAGAAGCGCTATGACGATCAAACTGCTTACGATGGCCGTGTTGAACGTGCGATTGGCCGCGTCTAAGTCCTTCTTGGCCAGGTCAATCGTCAGGAACCGGCTGATCGCGTCGTTAAGGGCTGTGGTCAAGACGGTCATATAAGAAGTGACCGAGCCGGCCAGCGGCACCAGCCCGTAGGCGCTGACCCCTAGATGAGCGATCAGATATGGTGTGTACCATAGGTTTACACCCATGTTCACGACCAGCCACACGAAGTTCGAAAGCAGGTTGATCGGCAGGCGCTGCCGAGCTTGTCCCAGCTGAGTACTGGAATCTCGCGTGTGCTGTCGGGTTTGCCCTGATCCCGGAAGCTCCAGTGGGGTTGCAGAATTCTGATACGTCATGCTCTTGCTTCCATTCCACGTCTTGTGCACGAGACCAACGACGGATGACATCAGATGCCTTGGTTTGGCGGCTGACGTTGCGTCTTTCGAATCCTCTAGATTCGCCTTGCCGCTGGCGTGGGGTTTGCCTCTGGTAACTGCTGCGGCTGCCTGAGTCCGCGCGAATCGGATCGGGCTGCCTGATCAAGCCCGGCTTTTCTCCGGCTTGTTGAGGGGAGACCGATGTGACTCCTGGGACCGGTGCGGCCTGCCGTCGCCCATGCGGGCTCCTCGCTGGTGCCCTCGGATGGGTCCACGTGCTTGAGGGCAGCAAGTGCCGCAGCCAGGGCAGGCATCAACCACACAAAGAGCGCATGAGAGCGACCGACAAAGGTCGCAGTCACCATCTGGACACAGAGAGAGATGATCGCACAACCCAACGCTGCGCCCGTCAGCGATATCCAACGGTTCCGCGCGCCGATGCATGACCATGCTTTCACAACGGCACTGCCGAGAAACCCGACGTAACACAGGAAAGCGAACGTCCCGCTCTCGGCCCATATCAGCAGATACCTGTTGTGGACCTGTATGTCAATCACTTGCCCAGGATCACCTACGTCCGGCGTATAGTACTCCGGCGTCATCAGCGCGTGATTGCCCGCTCCCACGCCCAGCCACGGGTGGGCCTCAATCATATTCCACGCCAGCCGCCACATCATCGGTCGGGCTTCGGCCGAGCCATAATCCTCTGCTGAAAGACGCGTTTCGATCGCGTCGTAGAAGCCTGCTCCGACAACGAGCACCGCGACGGCTATCAAGGCCGCGTTCCCTGCTCTTACCCAGCCACGCCTCTGCCCGAACACGACGAGGAGCGGCAGCGTTGCAGCGAAGGCGATCCAGCTGATGCGCGAACCTGTGCTGATCAACGCTATGGACCCTAATCCAAAACTGAGCGCGGCGAACGTTTTGTTGTATAGCTTGGAGGAAGCCCATATCGCGGCACAGGCAATAACGGCCAGGGCAGACAGGTAGCCACCTGCTGGGCCGGTATGCCCCAAGGTTCCACCCACCCGCCCTGGCCCCACTACGATTGCCTGAACGCCCGCAATAGAGAAAGGTCTGTTTGTGATCCATTGCACGATCATTAGGATGCTCTCCGCAAACATCCCGCCTATCGAGACAAAGACGAAGAACTTCAAGTCATCGACCGTCCGAATGTGGTTCGCCAGGTAGAAGTAGGTCAGGAACAGCTCCACTAACTGCACGATGCGAAACAGAGCCAGTTGTTGGTCTTGGGCACGGAAAACGGAGAGAACAGAGAAGACGATGAGTCCCAGCGCAGGTATGGTGATAGCGGGGAAAAACCGGACCGGTTTGCGATTTGGTCCCCGAGCTTCAATCAGCCACAGCGCATAGCCAATTATCAGCATAGCGGTGACTATCGAAACGCGAAGCTCTGTGAGGGCAATGATGGTACGCCCTCCGCGGGCGATATTCGCTGGATTGCGTGCATACGGACTGATGATCAGTGAAACGTCGAGATTCAGAGGCACGCCGATGGCTATGGCGGCCAACACGATTCTGTCCAGATCGTTGATCAGCAGGACAAAGGCAAGGGCTACAGGTATGATGACAACGAGCTGTTGCCATTCCGATGCGAGTCCATAGGAGAAAACGATCAGAGCACCCACGAGCACTCCAACCAGCAAAGACAAGCCCAGCTCAAACAACTCCCGAGCCGGGCTGGTCTTTCCCCACATCCGGCATTTATGCCGCAGGTCGAGCCAGTTCACGCGTCGCTTCCTCCCAGGATTCGCATGCTTCCCGCGATAGATTCGCCTGAGTAAGCCCCGGCGACGGGGCGGACTTGATCACAGAGATCTGCTTTGACCGTGACACCACACGTCCATCCAGCGAGCTTGCTCGAGAAGGCGCTACCCGAGCAAGCTCTTCAGCACCTTGGTTCCGCCGCCCAGTACCGAGAAGATGCTTTTGCTCAGGGAGCCTACAGGATGTCCGTTTTCTGTACCGCGCTCATAGCCCCAATCCCTGTCGCTCTTCTGAACGAAGACAATGCCCAGCACGTTTGCCCGGCTGGCTTCCAACTGCTTGAGCGCAGCCAACACGTCTTCACGTTTGGAGTGAGACTGCCGCACCACGACGATAACGCCATCCACCCTCGGAGCCAGCACAGAGACATCCGCAAGGCCCAGGACCGGCGGTGCATCCAGCAGGGTGGTCTGCCCTTGGGACCCCAGATAACTCAGAAACGCTCCCATCGGCGGTGAAGCAAGCATTGGTGTTGGATTGGCCAGCTTATCACCACTTCCAATGACGAAGAGACTCGGTTGTTCAGCAGGGTGCAGAGCCTTGCCTAGTGTTGCGCCGTCGAGCGGGGCGCGGTCGGTCAGCAGATTGCTCAACCCTACGCCGTCGTTCTCGATGCCAAACATGTCCACCAGGGATGGATGCCGCAAGTCACTATCTACGAGGAAGACGGTCTGGCCACGCTCGGCAAGGGTGTTAGCTAGGCTAGCTGCGACCGTTGACTTGCCCTCCTGCGGAACAGCGCTGGTGACCAAGATAGTTTGCACAGGAACATCTTGCCTGAACGCCTGCAGATTGATGCCCAATAGACGATAGGCTTCTCCAATCGCTTGACCGCCGTTTACGCCATTCGTATGCATAGAGCTGTCTAGAGGCAGCATACCCTGAGGTACCGTACCCAACACGGGCACGCGTGTCAGGAACTCCAGTTGATGGGTGCTATGGATGCGCGTGTCCACGTTTTCCGTAGCCAACGCCAAGGCGATGCCGCCGCCCAATCCGACGACGAGGCTCAGGCCTACCTGCTTCAGTCCGAGTCCGTTGGAGGGCAACGTGGGCAACCGGGCTGGTGAAACGATGGTGACGCTGTTGGCTCGCAGCGACTCATTCAACCCGGCCAATTCGTACTGATCCAGCAAGTAGTCGTACGTATCTTCCTTGGACTGAATCTGACTTTGGATCTCTTCGACTTCAGCGCCGAATTTGCCCTCAGCCAGGAGGACCTCAAGGCGCTGACGGTCCTCATTCAGATCTTCCTCCAGAGCGTTCAAGCGCTCTTCCACGATCTGGATGGCGCTCTTGCCGTTGCCCGTGTAGATTTCCTGGGCATACTCGACGAGTAACTGGGCCAGCGTATTGGCAAGATCGCGCGAGAATGCGGGGTTCTCATCCGCGACGGTCACCCGTATGAGCTCTGTGTTAGGGACGACGTCAACCGTCACCTTCTGGTACAAGACCGCGGCAGGAAGCGAGCTCTCCAAGCGCGCACCAGCCTCCTCCAGGGTAGGCCAGCTTTTCAGGACTGTGACGTAGGTGTTCATCAATCGCTTGGTGTAGGTGTCTCCGAGACGCAAGTCGCGAACACCGACGTCCTGAAGCACTCGCACCGTGGCACTAGCGGTGTACACGGGCGAAGTCACCAGGCCGGCCATAGCCACCACCGTCACTGCTAGTGCGGTGACGATGACTATTGGAGTAATCCGTCTCCTTAGAATGTCAAAATAGTGTCGCAATTCCATAGTTCCTCCTCAACGCTACCATCCTCCTGCCCCCAGGGCGTCGATCAATGCTTGGTTCCCACAGATGTATCGGTCGTCCCACAGGGTCATCCCAACTGCTCCCAAGTCGTAGCACTCGTCAATCCAATCTAGGATTTCTGCCACTGTCTTGGGCCGCTCGGGATCGAACCAGGCACAAGATAACCTAGGGATAGCGCGATCCGGTAGGTAGCCGGCATCTTGCCATTCAGTGAGCCATCGGCTCAAGAGTTCTTTCCGCGTGACGTACGTCAGCGGTGTAGCATAGTCAATATAGCCCATTTCGAGCCAGTAGAACCATTCTTGTCCCCACCATTCCACGGCGAAGCCGTGATCGGCACTCGGACTTGCCGTGATCTGCACAGGGCGTGCCGCTCGCACACGCTCGCTGATGCCCTGTACTGTGAGTGTGATGTCTTCCGACTGGAGATTGGCTTTCTTAATCCACTCATTCCTCCATCGTGTGGCATCCAATAGTATGCCATCAATGTCGTAGTTGATCACGAGTTCTTCAGCTACGTCGGCGACGAAGGAACGCGCTTCGGGTATGGTAAAGTCCAGCCAATCGTGTGCCACGTAAGGGTGATTGTAACGTGCATTCCACTCTGGATGCTCCGGCCAACCCAGAAAAGCAGAGGTAACCAGTGCGTAAACCTCTATGTCGCGCTTATGTGCCTCCGACACAAGGTAGGCCAGGGAGTCAAAACTCCGGTGAGGCATCAGATCACTGTGATAGTACGCTATTCCGTCGTGATAGATAGAGTAGTACACAACGTTCGCCCCCGCGGCTTCCAGGCAATCAAGTCTCTGATCGCATCTGCTGGCGGAAGAACAAGCTGAAGCTTGCGTCCGCACCCCACGTATGACCTTGAGGGGGGCGTATCTTCGGATAACTACCGGCAAGTAAACCCTACTTGCGCTTCCTTCCACCGTGATAACCCGACGATAGATGTAGTCGCACTGCTGATCTGTGTACGTTCCACTGTCTGGGTCATGGTAGTAAGAGCTTCCACCAACCCCGCCTGCCACAGATACTTTGATGTAAACCTGATACGTGCCTGGCGGCGGTGCTACGTTGACCTCTAGACCGATCTCTTCCCCGGGTTCCCAATCCGATGGCGCGTATCCTGCGATGAGCAATTGCTGTGCTTTATCGAAATAGCCGGGGTCACAGTTGTACCAAATGCTACTGACCCCAGGTCGGTGTTCGTAGTACGCCAAATCGTCGTCGTCGTTGCTGGTCCAGAGATTGACCATATCAACGACGTGTTCGTCTCCATCTGAGTCGAGCTCTGGAAAGCTCATGTATATCCCAACGCCATAGCCTGTGTAGGTCGCGACGTTGGTCGCGCGAACGCTGATTGTGGCAGGAGACGGATATGTGACCGTCACGACACTGCTTGCGTTATTCCCATTGATCTCGATGACGTTGACCTGGGGCTCGGGAGCCCCTTCTCGAGCCTGCGCAACCTTGCCAGGGAAGCCGGCGACGATGCAGATCACCACGCCAACTACCGTTGCCAACAAGACCGCTGGGAAAATCATCGTAACCCGCCCATTGACCAGTTGCATGTGCCAATCCTCCTTGTGAACGCTTCTTGGTGAACGCTTGCTCAGAGTCTTGGGACCACTTCGCGAAGGGACCCTGACTGAACGGAGTGAAGCCCACGCAGGGTACACACCTGCCAACGCGCAGCGTACTGCGAGGACTTCCGACACATGGTACAATGGCCGGGGCAAGTTGTCAATAGAACTTTCCGCCTACTCTCACGCTGTTGCCTCTAGAGTTGTTAAGGAACAAGTGCCACGCGCGATTCGTGTAAGCTCCCCTACTGGGCTCCCTCCCCGTCGATCACCGAAAACACCGTCTTGAACAGGATCTTCAGGTCGAGCTGCAGGCTCCAATTCTCGATGTACTCCACGTCGTACCCCACTATGGTGTCAAAGCCGATGCCGCTGCGGCCTCGTACCTGAGCCAGGCCGGTGATACCGGGCAGTACCTCCAGACGCTCGTAGTGCCAGGGATCGTACTCTTCAACCTCCCACGGCACGTTGGGTCGAGGACCTACCAGGCTCATATCTGCCTTTAGCACGTTGAATATCTGCGGCAACTCATCCAGGCTGATCTTGCGCAGGATGCGGCCCACTCGGGTGACCTGCGAGGTCTGGAAGGGCTTGTAGACCTCCCCACTATCCTGTACGCCCGCGGCCTGCTGGTTCACGAAGGCTCTCGAGAAGGCCCGATGGAACGCTGCATCCCCACCGTTTCCGTTGCTGCTCCCGTTGCTCCCGATCTTCCCGTTCACGAAGGCCTTCATGAAGGTGCGGTGCACGCTATCGTCGAGTTTGTGCTGCATCGTGCGGAATTTGTACATCTTGAAGAGACGCCCGTCCTTTCCCACGCGTTCCTGGATGAAGAAAACGGGCCCGGGCGAATCGAGCCGAATGGCCAGCGCACAGATGGCTATCAAGGGCAGTGCCAGAGGCAACACCATGATGCACAAAGCGATGTCCATAGCGCGCTTGATGATTTGATAATCCCTTCTATAAGGAAACACTCTCGGGCGACTGACGATCACTAGTTCCATGCTCCTCTCCTTTGCAATGTGATCTACAGTGGATATGTCGTACGTTGCTCAGTTGCCAACTGTGGGGAGAGCGCAGAATGCGCCTCTTCCCTCTTCCCGTCCATTGCCTTGACTGCCTGTTCCACCAGGCTATCAAACGTCACGGCATCCTCGGGGAAGGATGAGCAGCCAATCTGCAGAGTCACTCCCGTCTGCTCAGCCATGGCCTGGCGCAGTCGAGCGACCAAGGCAGGCAGATCGTTTGACGACACCTCGGGCAGGAGTATGAGGAAGTGCTCGTTCCTTCGAGCGATGACGTTGTAGTCCTCCAACCCATCAACTAGCTTCTTGGCGACGTCGGACAGCACGTACTCTCGCACCATTGCTTGCTGGACCTCCTGGACCATCCGATCCACGGCAACTTCCATCGACTTCTTCTCAACCCCAATGGCCATCAGCGCCAGGGGCCGCTGGTAGTGGCGGGCGCGTCTCAACTCCCTGTACATCTCGCCCTGACTGGTTGAGAACGACTCAGGCAGCCTGTCGTGCTGTCCAATGGTGATGTGCACCACAGCTTCCTCAAACTCGCCCAGTCCGTTGCTTACCCAACGCACCAAGATGATCGTCACAGCGAGTATGCATATCTCCGTCACTGTGAGCGGAAGGCTTGCACCTACCACAGGCTCCCCAGACCAGTACTTCAGAATCAGGAATACCGGGACAGGTGCCCCCAAGATCGCCCACAAGGGGACCTTGCGCAGGTGGGGAACGAGAATGGCGAGAACCCCCATGAACGGTACGAGCAGATAGGCCACCTTGGTGATGTTCACAGGTCTGCTCAGGCGCTCTATGTTGTAGAAAAAAAACAGCCAAATGATGAGTATGGCTACCAGAAAACGCATTCGCTTCACAGTGTATCCCCCCGCCACTTCTGTTCAGATTTGTAAGCATTCGTTGTACAGCGGCGACCGCAATAGCGGGTCCTGCCGAAGCCCTAGAACACTGTTGTCATTGTAAGCAAGGGCGGTAATGTGCGGGTATCGAAAGTCTTAAAAAACGCTGTGCCTTTCGAGCCATCGAAAGAAGCCGCGGATGGACGTCGGCACCAACGCGACTGCGCCTGACGCAACGAGGCCCCGCGACTTGCTGCGGGGCCTGCGATTCCCGGTATGACCAGACCTGAGAGGTTGTTGTTCAAGGCTTGCTGCTCAACACGGTTGCTGAGTGACGAGTGGGGTCTCAACTCACGGATGAGTCCAGATCCGCACCCTATCCCACCGCCCGTTGCCACAGCGCGGTCAGGGCCAGGGCGGCGAGGAGCATCACCGCCGCGCCTGCGCAGATGCCGCCCGGTGTCCCGGCCGCGTCTGCAGGATCACGGGTGGGCGCGGGCGTGGCTGTAGGATGGCTGGGTCTGGAGGGCTCCGCCGTGGGCTGTTGGGGCTCGGAGGTAGAGAGCGGCGGCAACTCTCCTGCCCCTTCCTCTTCGGCCACCACCTCGTAAGCTGTCAGCGCGGCGGCATCCCTGGCGACGAAGATCACCCGCTCGCCCAGGGCGAGGTACGCGCCCCATTCTGGCCGGGCTGCCAGCAGATCGAAGTATCCCCCGGAGCCGAATCCGATCTGGAACGTCTCCATCTGCGACGGGTCGAAGGCGGTGTCGGTCCACACGCCGTCCTGCAGCACGAAGGTCTTGCTGCCCACGTGCCGTACTATGCGTGCGGCCTCCTCGGGCATCGTCGCTCCACCGCCGACCGATTCGGCGTGGCGCATGCCACCCTCTGCTTCGGCTTTCTCCGCCGCGGGCGCGCCGGACGGTGCCGCAGTAGGTGCGGCCATGTATTCCTCGACCGCCTCATCGCGTCCTGACTGGGTCAGGATGTCGTCCTCCTCGATGAGGAACGAGGTATAGGGCGTGATGATGCCATAGCGAACACTCAACGCGACGATGGCGTCCACCCACTCGCGGCGCTCGCCGTGGAGCCGGATCTGCGTCAGCAGGTAGCCGATCTTGCGCGTGGCCCACAGCCGGGGGATGTAGCGGGTGCTCGTGCCTGCGTCGCCGCCGGAGGCGCGAAAAGCACCTTCATAGATAAACTCCCGCCGCTGGCCGTTCACCCGGCCCGAAAGCACGATGCGTGTCCCCTGGCTGTGCGATGAAGGGAGCCGGTAGCGGCCTGCCAGGATTAGCTGGTTGCCCGCGAAGAGGTCGGGTAGGGGATAGGGATACGTGTCCTCGACCACCACGTCGCTGAAGTCTAGCTCGATGTCGGCCAGGACCGGCGTGCTGATCTGCGCGTAGAAGGCGGACACTTCCTCGTCAATCCGCTCGTGGGGGCGCACGTAGCCGGTCGTCCCCCGGTGCTGTTCGGCCAGTGTGTCCAGAAGGACGGTGTTGACGTCGTCGCCGACGCCGAATGGGAAGAGGCGCACGTTGTCGGGCGCGCTCGATTCCACGTTGGCCAGGATGTGCTCGATCTCGGTGACGCCCTCGGTGGGCAGCCCATCGGTCAGGAAGATGAGCACCGC
Organism: uncultured Anaerolineales bacterium; assembly: GCA_964649415.1. Lineage (GTDB taxonomy): Bacteria > Chloroflexota > Anaerolineae > B4-G1 > B4-G1 > CAZYSK01. Next base: position 138,226 of record CAZYSK010000001.1, on the reverse strand, counting down.
CGGGCGCTCCGATCTGTCGAGGAGCGCCAATGCCTCCAGCAGCGCCCGGTTTATGTCGGTCCCGCCGATGGCCTCCAGCCGCCGCACCCACGTGGCTGCTTGGTCGGCCTCGGACGCAGGGCGCAACCCACGGGCGTAGGGCTGCAGCCCAGAGGAGAAGGCGATGATGTTGAAACGATCCTGTTCGTTCAGGTGTTCCAGCACGTAGATCAGCGCCTCCCGGGCCTGCTCGATCTTCTCCCCGGCCATGGACCCGGAGGTGTCGAGTACCAGGATGACGTCCCGGGGGATGACCTGTCCTTGCTCTACCTCAATGGACGGAGCGGCCAGGAGCAAGAAGTACCCATCGTCCGTGTCCGGGTCGCGGTAGGTCAGCAGGTTCAGCCCTACGTCCTCCTGGGCCACGGTGTAGATCAGTTCGAAGTCCTGGTCAGGCAGCACGTCCATCTCCTCGTAGCCGACGGTGGCCCGGTAGTCACCGTCCCGCTGGATGAACACGCGGTCCTGGTGCGTGGGCGAGTAGATGGCGCGCATCGCGGCGTTTCTGGGGGAGCGGATATCAACGTGGACGCTGACCTCTTCCAGGGGGCGGGCGGAGAACTTCTCTGTGTTGAGGGGGTAGACGTAGCGTACCAGCCCGTTCTCGACCGGCAGCACCTGGCTGTATTCGAGCTCGACCTTGCGTGAGCCGCCGGGCGGGATGGGGAAGATGCGAGCTTGCACCGCGTCGCGCCCGACGTACTCCAGCAGCGCCGGGTCGCGCCGCCGCCGCACGGTGTCCTCGTAGATGGCGCGCGCCTCGTCAGCGTCCAGGATCTGGCCCTCGACGCGGCTGCCGTCCACCCACATGATGAATTCGGAGACCGCTGCCCCTTCCGGTAGCGGGAAGACGTAGGTGCCCTCGGCTTCCCATTCGTGCTCGTTGAGGAACTCCTGCTCCACGCGGGTGATGGCCACCTGCTCTTCGATGCTGACGGTGACGCGGTGATAGCGGATAGTGAGCCAGGTCTCCTGCAACGGGATCGGCTCGGGGCCTGGGGGCGGGTCGGGGATGATGATGCCGTCCGCGAGCGCGGGCTGGACCGTACCGACTAGCAGCACGGCGGCGATTGCTACAGCGGGTAGTACCTTGGGTTTGTTCATCTCTCTCCTCCTGATCGTGGTTTGCCCTATAGACGATGAAGGGGAGATGAAGGTTCCGCCGCCGGATCGGAACGATCCGCGCCTGCCCCCTCTGCGCGCGCACTCTGGGTGGTACAAAGAGCGAGACCTCCCTCCTCCAGAGAGGGAAGTCTCGTGTGTGCCACCGAACTCAAGACCCTGTGCGCCCCATCGGCCACAGTACCGGCGTCCACAGCTTGAATTGGACGTCGAATCACCCAGCAAACGCGTGACAGAGTGTGAAAACTGTGGTACAATAGAGCTGCACAGGGTGCTCCGCCACCCAGTGCCACCAGCCCCGGTGGTGCCGGCCACGCGGGGCTGACTGCTTCACTGCTTCAGTGACGGTAGTGATCGAAGCAAAGCCACTTCCATTATAGCACGGAAACCCCACAGTTGCGGTTGCAATTGGATTGCAGAAAGCGATCCAGAGATGGAAAACCTTAGCCCGCGGCGAGGTAGTAGCCCTTGCCCGGCACGGTCCGGATCAGGCGGGGGAGACTGGGGTCGGGTTCGATCTTCTTCCGCAGGCGACTGATGTGCGGGCGAACGATTGCCTGGGCTTCGTCATCGCCCAGTTCGTAGCCCAGGGCTGCCTGGGCCAGCTCGCGACAGCAGAAGACGGTGTCGGGACGTTGCATCAGGTGGTCCAGCAACTTCGACTCACTGGTCGTGAGTGGGACAGCGATTCTGTCTGCATCGTCCGACCTCGCCACGAACACTGTGTGTCTTTCCCGGTCGAGGATGAGCGGTCCCGCGCGCACGAAGCGCTCCGGGACGGTGTCTCGCGGTGGGCTCTGCGGGACCCGATCTTGCAGTGCCCGCGCGATCGCGGTGGCGATGTCGCGCCCGCCGGCCGGCTTGATCAGGTAGTCGTCGGCGTGCGATCGGACGGCCGCGATGGCGCTCTCCAGCGAGGCGTGACCGGTAAGCAAAACGATGCACAGGTGTGGGTACCTCTGGTGGGCCTGCCGCATGACCTCAATGCCATCCATACCCGGCATACGGATATCCAGCACCATCGCGTCGTAGGGCTCGCGCTTCAGCATCTCCAGGGCCTGGTACCCAGAGGCAGCAGCGGTGGCCCGGAAGCCCAGCAAGTTGAGATAGCGTGTCAGCGCCAAACGCACCGAGGATTCGTCGTCAACCACCAGGACGCGGGTTGAGGTGATGGGGAGGTCGGTGTTCGAGCTGTGCATACAGGAGCCTCCGATCACCTGGGGGCGAGGGCGACGGGCAGCGTCACGGTGAAGGCCACACCCTGGCCGCCCTCCAGGTTCTCTGCGCTGATTGTACCACCGTGCCGGTGGACGATGTTCTGACTGATGGTGAGGCCCATACCGGTGCCGCCCGGCTTGGTGGTGAAGAATGGATCGAAGATACGCTCGATGTCTCCCGAGGGAATCGGGGGGCCGTCGTTGCTCAAGACAATCGCGACTGAGTCTCCATCGGCGCGGGCCGTGACGTGCAGATGACCGCCGCCGGGCATGGCCTCGATGGCGTTGACGGCCATGTTGAGCAGAACCTGGCCGATCTGATCCGGGGCGACGAAAACAGGTGGCAGATCGGCAGGGAAATCGGTACTCGTCTGGATGTGGGTGATCTCCATCTGCTTGCTGAGCAGTTCGAGCGCTCTTCTCGCCAGGCACGCGACGGATACCGGGAGGCGCGTCTCGTCGGCGGGTTGCGCAAAATCGAGCACGCGCCGGGTGATCTTCGACAGGCGCTCGATCTCTCGGAGGACGACGGCCAGGTAGCCAGCTTGCTCGTCCGTCTCCAGGTCGAAGTCCTGCACCAGTTCCAGGTTGCTGCGCATAGCCTGCAATGGGTTGTTGACCTCGTGCGCCAGGCTCGTCGCCAACAGGCCTATGGCTGCCATGCGCTCGGCCCGGCTGGCCTGCCGCTCTGCCTGCCTGTGCGCGGTGACGTCCAGTGCCATCACCTGCCAACAAGGCTCTCCCTGCCACGCTATGGGGACCAGGCCGAGCAACATGTGGCAATAGGCGCCGTCTATGCGCTTGATCCGCACTTCGCGTTGACGCATAACCCTCTGTTCATCAATGATGTCCAAAATCCGGTCTCTCTCTTCCGGGTCGTAACACACATCTGCGATGCTTTTCAAGGCAGCGACGTCTTCTTGAGTATAGCCAAGGGGGTCGAGCAGCGCGTCGTTGGCGGTGAGAACCTTCCCTTTCGCGTCGACGACCCCCATGCCGATGGGGGCATTCTCAAACAGCGTCCGGTATCGCGCCTCGCTCTCCTGCAGTGCCTCTTGCATCTGTTTGCGCTTCGTGGTTTCGCGAGCGAAGATTGCCAGTTGCACGGCTTCCCCTTCCGCGTTCAGGACGGGGTATATGTGCTCGTCGAACCACCGCTCTTGCCATTCCACCTCGAATCGGATGGGCTTGCCCGAGCGAATGACCTCGCGGCCCTGCCCCCTTCTGAGTTCGGCCACGCTGGGTGGGAAGAGATCGAAGACACACGTGCCGACAAGCTCTTCTGGGCTCTGGCCCCGCCCCTGGGCTAGAGCCCCATTCGCGGCGAGGATTGTGCCATCGAGATCCACCAGCACCGCCAGGTCGCCGGGAGCGTCCAGCAGCGCGCGCACCGCTCTCTCACTTGTCCGCAGTGCCTCTTCGGCCTCGCGGATCTCAGACACAAGGGCGCGGCGGATCTGCTCTTGCTCAGTCAGGATCGTGTCGCGGGCCTGCCGGAGGAAACCGGTCGCCATCGCGGCAAGCAGCGTAGCCAGGGAGGGCTGGAGCGCTACGGCCTGCTCCATGGGTGCCGCTTCGAGGAGCAGTTGCCCCAGCACCTCCTGCGTTTGGCCCAGTGCCCCGGGCTGGGCGTGAGTAAGCTGTGCCAGGGATACGCCGATTGCCTGGGCCACGCTCCGCTTGAGCGGCTCTGTGGTCAGGAGAGCGATGACCCGTGCGGTCAGATCAGCCAGACGCTGGCGTACCTCGGTCGATTCAAGAGGCACGTGGCTGACTCGAGCGATGGCCTGATACCAACTGTCGGCGATGGCATCGTGACGACTGTGCAGGATCTGCCGGAGTTGTGATGGGTCCACCGGGTCTTTTTCTCCCCTCCCGCACGGCGCATAGGTGAACAGGTGCGGTCAGGCTTACAGACCGCTATCCCTCTGGATTAGCTGCCGTCACTCCGCGTCCGGAGTGGGTAGCCCGAGCTACGATGTCAGCGTGGATGAGGAGCCAGGTAGGCCGCGGGCTTTTTCACTGTGAGAATAGTGTAGCATAACCCGTCAAGCGACGCAAACCGGCTGTTGCGGTGATTCCGCTTCGCCGTATCGCCGACGGAGCCGCGTCTGGGTGCAGCCATCCGTGCTGAGACGGAGCCCTGCGGGCTGAAACGTCCGGCGCCGGCGCGCATACTTGCGCACGAACAAATGTTCCGCTACAATAGTGCGGGTGGCGAGCGGGAGGCCGGGACAGGATTGGATCAGGAGGCACCATGGCCAAGACACACACGCGTTGGGTCTGCCAGAACTGCGGGCGAACCACGCTCCGCGAGATGGGGCGTTGCCCCGGCTGCGGTGAGTGGAACACGATGGTCGAGGTATTGGAGCAGCCGGCTCCCTCGAAGGCCGGACGCTTGAGCGTGCCCGGCAGCGAGCCCTTGCGCATCAGCGAGATCGGGACAGAGGGCCTGGAGCGGCTGCCACTGCCGTTGAACGAGTTTGCCCGCGTGCTGGGCGGCGGCGTCGTGCCGGGCTCCCTGATCCTCGTGGGCGGCGACCCAGGCATCGGCAAGAGCACGCTGCTGCTGCAGGCGGCCGGGTTGATGGCTGAGGCCACGGGGAGACCGGTGTTGTACGTCTCAGGCGAGGAATCGGCCCGGCAGATCAAGATGCGCGCGGACCGGCTCTCCATTCGCAATGACAGCCTGTTCGTCGTCACCGAGACCCGCCTGGAGGCGATCCTGCGCCACGCGGAGCGGGTTCAGCCGGTGGTGCTGATTGTCGACTCGATCCAGACGGTCACCTCAGAGGAGCTGACGTCGGCGGCGGGCTCGATCAGCCAGGTGCGCCAGGCGGCATCTCGCTTTCAATGGTGGGCCAAGGCTGAGGGCGTGGCAGTCTTCCTGGTCGGCCACGTGACCAAGCAGGGGGCCATCGCCGGGCCGAAGGTGCTGGAGCACATCGTGGACACGGTGCTCTACCTCGAGGGCGACCGTTTCCACAGTTACCGGCTGCTGCGCTCGGTCAAGAACCGCTTCGGGGCCACCTCGGAAGTGGGAGTGTTCGAGATGCAGGAGCAGGGCATGGTCGAGGTGGCGAATCCGTCTGAGGTGTTCCTGGCCGAGCGGATGGTCAACGCGCCCGGGTCGGCCATCGCCGTGACGATGGAGGGCACGCGCCCGCTGCTGGTCGAGGTCCAGGCCCTGGCTAGCCATTCCAGCTTCGGCCATCCACGCCGCACGGCCAACGGGGTAGACTTCAACCGGCTGCTGCTCATCGTCGCCGTGCTCACCCGGCGGGTGGGGCTGCGGCTATACGATCAGGACGTGTTCGCCAACGTGATCGGCGGACTACAGGTGGGCGAACCGGCGGCGGATCTGGCGGTGGCGGTGGCGATTGGGTCCAGTGTGCGCGACCGGCCCGTGAAGGCAGACCTGGCAGTGATCGGAGAGGTGGGGCTGTCGGGCGAGGTGCGGGCGGTGGCCCAGACGGCCGCGCGGCTGAAGGAGGCGGCGCGGCTGGGCTTCAGCCAGTGCCTCGTGCCCCGGTCGGTGCGGCGGGGTGGGGAGCCGCCACCGCAGGGCATCGAAGTCGTCCCCGTGCGCTCCGTGGCCCAGGCGGTGCAGAAGGCGTTGGTGTAGCATCTCGGGGGAGATGTGATATAATCGAGCATTGATGCTGGAGGAGGCGCAGCGATGAGGGGAGAAATGACAGGCGACGAGTTGCACTATTACACTCGCCAGGGCTTTGTGACCGATCCGGGGGAGCACGCCGACCTGCTCGACGGCCTGCCCATCGGGATCCCCGCGCTCTGCCAGGTGGTGCAGGGCCTCTTGCTGCACATCTTCTGGGCCGAACGGTACGGCGTGACGCTTACAGAGGAACGGGAGCAGGAAGTTGAGATCCGCCGGGTCTCGCGGATGTTGGCGCGGATGCGGGAGATGGACCCCCGGCCACTGACCACCGGGCGCGCCCTCGAGAACAAGCTCGTGGGCAACTGCCGCGATTTTTCCGTGCTGATGTGCGCGATGTTGCGCCATCAGGGCGTGCCCGCTCGCGCGCGTTGTGGGTTTGGAGCGTATTTCGAGCCCAATCACTACGAGGACCACTGGGTCTGTGGGTACTGGAACGCGGGCGAGGGTCGCTGGGTGATGGTGGATGCGCAGCTCGACGCGCTGCAACGCGAGGTGCTGCAGATTCCCTTTGACCCGTGCGGCGTGCCGCGTGACCAGTTCGTGGTCGGCGGCAAGGCCTGGCGCATGTGTCGTGCTGGGGAGGCGAACCCCGATCACTTCGGCATCTTCGATATGCACGGTATGGGTTTCATCCGCGGCGATCTCGTGCGGGACTTCCTGGCGCTCAACAAGATCGAGATTCTGCCCTGGGACGGCTGGGGGGTGATGGTGAAGCCGGATGACGCGCTCTCGCCGGATGACGTGTCGCTGCTGGACCGGATCGCCGCATTGACGCTGGTGGATAGCCCGCCGTTTGCGGACGTGCGGGCGATCTATGAGGAAGACGGGCGATTGCACATGCCGCCTGGCTATGCCGTTGACCCGGGGCGCTTCGACATGCGACGAATGGATTCTGAGACCGCATGATCTAGCAAACACGTGGGACGCGATGGGGTCTCGTCCCACGCAACCTAGGTATGGGCTGGCAGCATCAGGCACGATGTCAAAGGAGGGTATCATGGCAAAACTGGAACAGGTGGAAGGTATTGGGGAAGTGTACGCCGGGAAGCTGCGTGAGGCCGGCGTCGGAAGCACGGACGCGCTGCTGAAGCAGGGCGCGACGGCCAAGGGCCGCCAGGAGATCGCCGAGAAGGCCGGCGTCAGCGGCAAACTGATCCTGGAATGGGTCAACCACGTGGATCTCTTTCGCATCATGGGAGTCAGCGAGGAGTACGCTGACCTGCTGGAGGAGGCCGGGGTGGATACCGTGCCTGAACTGGCCCAGCGCAATCCTGAGAATCTCTACCAGAAACTGGTGGCCGTCAACCGGGAAAAACAACTCGTCCGCAAACTCCCGGGCCTGGCTCAGGTCAATGACTGGATCAAGCAGGCCAAGAGCCTGCCGCGTGTTATCACTTACTGAACTGGAATACAGAATCAGACATCCTGGATGCTGCCAGCCCGTCGTATTCTGTGTGTAGAGGTTCTCTGTATCGAGCATGACGAAGAGGCGTTCCACCAGGGGCACGGGTAGGAGCAAGAGCAGCCGCAAGGGCGGCAAACGGCGCTCAGCGCCGGCCATCCGCCTGACGCCCGACCAGCAACTTGATGTCCTGGGCTATGCGTTGCTCGCCCTGGCCGTCTTCACGATCCTCAGCTTCCTCTCGGCCAACCGAGGCCTGATTCCCGGTTGGTGGGTAGGCTTGCTGCGACGTGTCTTGGGGTGGGGGGCCTATCTGACGCCACTGTTCATCGGTGCCGTCGGGCTATGGCTTGTCTTGCGCGAGTTTGGCGACCGGCTGCCCCACGTGACCCCGCCGCAGATTGTGGGCGTGTTGTTGGGATACCTGGCCTTGCTGGTCACGCTCCATTTTCCTGCCGCGTTTGTGCTGTTCGATGGCGACCTCCGGGCAACGGCCGAGGCCGGCCACGGGGGCGGCCTCGTGGGTGCCGCGATGGGGCGAACGCTGCTGGACGGCCTGGGCGCGGTTGGCGTGGTCGTCGTGCTCGTGACCTGTTGGCTCATCGTCGCGGCCCTCACGCTCGGGCTGACGGTGCAGGACGCCGCCCGGGCGCTCCGGGACTTGGCGGGGCAGCTTCTGCCCCAGTCCTCCACGCCGCCGCCTGCTGGCCTGGGGGAGAGTGAGTCTCGACAGCCGCGTCCCGCGCCCCGCGCAGGGTCCACCGCCCGGGAGCAGCCCGCGGCCCCCCGTGCACGGGCTCCCACGCCTGTTCCTCAACCTGTGCCTCCCGCGCCGCCGGTTCCGGCCGAACCATGGTCGGTCGGTGGTGCTCCGGTGTGGCAACTTCCTCTGGTTGACGAGATCCTGGAGCCTGGTAACGGTACAGACATCGGCGCGGAGATCCTGCGCCAGCAGGCGCGCATCATTGAGGCGACGCTGGAGAGTCTGGGTGCGCCGGTCCGGGTCCACGAGACCAACCATGGACCGGTAGTGACTCAGTTCGGCGTCGAGCCCCTCGTCGTCGCCAACAGCAACGGCAAGGAGACCAAGGTCAAAGTCAGCCGCATCAAGGCGCTGGCGGACGACCTGGCACTGGCGCTGGAGGCCAAGACGCTGCGCGTCGAAGCCCCGATCCCCGGCAAGGGACTGATTGGCATCGAGGTGCCCAACCCGGATGTCTCGCTGGTCGCGCTGCGGGACGTGATGGAATCAGAGGCGTTCACCGAGGTGGATTCGGCACTGCGGCTGTGCCTGGGTGAGGACGTCTCCGGCCATCCGGTCGTCGCCGATCTGACGGCAATGCCCCATCTGCTCATCGCTGGCACGACTGGTTCGGGGAAGTCGGTCTGCATCAACTCGATCATCGCTGCGTTGCTTCTGCGGAGCACCCCCGACGATCTGAAGTTCCTGATGGTGGACCCCAAGCGCGTGGAGCTGACGGGCTACAACGGCATTCCGCACCTGCTGTCCAAGGTCGTGGTGGAGATGGAGCGGGTCACGGGGGCGCTTCAATGGGTGCTGCGCGAGATGGATGGCCGCTACCGGCGCTTCGCCGAGGCGCATGCTACCCACATCGTCGACTACAACGAAAACGCCGCCCCGCGCCTGGGCCGGAAACGACTGCCCTACATCGTAGTCGTCATCGACGAGCTGGCGGACCTGATGATCATGGCTCCTCAGGATACCGAGCGTGCCATCTGTCGCATCGCGCAGATGGCGCGGGCAACCGGCATCCACATGGTGATCGCCACCCAGCGTCCCAGTGTGGACGTGGTCACGGGCCTTATCAAGGCGAACTTCCCGGCCCGCATTGCCTTCAACGTGGCTTCATCCGTGGATTCGCGGGTCATTCTCGACATGCCCGGCGCTGAGCAACTGCTGGGGCAGGGCGACATGCTGTTTCTGCCGCCTGACGCTCCCACGCCCTTGCGGTTGCAGGGCGCGTTCGTCTCGGATGATGAGTTGCGCCGTCTGGTGCATTACTGGAAGGGACAAGGCAGACCAGAGGCAATCCCGACCGAGAAGCCGGTGCAACAGCCGCTGTGGGAAGGCATGGCGGAGAAGAAACCAAAGGTAGAGTACGAAGACGATCTGCTGCCGGACGTGATTGACGTCGTCTTGAGGGAGAATCGAGCTTCCATCTCTCTGCTCCAGCGCAAGCTGCACATCGGCTATACGCGCGGGGCACGCATCATGGACATTCTCGAACGGCACGGTGTAGTGGGTCCGCAACCGCCGGGCGGGAAAGCGCGCGAGGTTTTCCCTAGCGCAGCCCGCGCGCTGCTCCAGCCCCAGACGGCAGGGGAAGAGGGTGAGCCATGAACTACGCGATCCACAAACAGACCTATGCCAATAGACAGGCCTACCGCTACCGTATCCTGGACGAGGCTGGGCATCTGTGCTACGTCGCTGAGCCGGCAGGGTTGATGCGTCCAAGTCCAACGCGCCTGGTCGAGTTCCTCGACCCTGCCCATGGCCCGGTCGGGCGTATCAAGCCATCAGATGTCGCAGCGTGGCGACGTGGGGAACGATATGAGGTCTTCGCCGGTGGGGAGACGGAGAAATCCCAGGCTGTGATTCTGGATCGGTGGAGGTTGGTGGACATCCTGCTGTTGCGCCTGCCCTTATACATCGTCCAACTGGGACGGTACGGCTACGTCGCCCGGGGCAGCCGCCACGGCAGGCATTTCTACGAGCTCTTTGGTGGCAGAGAAACGGCGGACCGGAGACAAGGGAGCGCGGGAGGTGGCATCGAGGATGCCGGGGTAGTCGAGGGGGAAATCCCGGCCGGGGACGTCAAGGTAGGGCAGATCAGCCGTCCTGTGAGTGGTCCCAGCTACGTCGTTGAGACGGATGCCACGCCCTTGCGCCAGGCTCCTCTGGTGCTGGCCGCTCTCGTGATCCTCATTGATATCGACCTGTGCGCCTGAGTTGGCGGTCTTGTTCTTGCAGCGCCCGCCGATGAAGCGAAGCGCCCCGGATGGTCTCTAGCCGAAATCCCTACGGCTCCCCGCCCGCTCGGATCACGAACCGGCATTGAGATGTGCCGTAGCCCATCTGCTCCTTGACCTCGACGTCGACCGGGGTGTCCGGTAGCAGCACGTCGAAGTAGGCGTGCCACAGTCCGAGGCACGCGATACAGGCCTGGTCGTGTCGTTCTAGGTTCGCCCGCCTCGCGCCTGAGAGCGCGGCGCAACGCGTGACGGTGATCGTGGCACGGTTTCCCTGGATGTCGAACTCGGCGTCGAAGCCGGCCGTCAGCACGCTCTGGAAGTACGCCTGTATCATCCGGACAGCGTCTCCCAGGTCGTCGGCGACTCGCTTGCCCACCGCGCGCAACGTCCTGCGCATCTCAATGCGCCCGAACGCCGCCCGTACCTGCGCGTTCAACCGTGTGGCGGCTTCCCATCCGTACTCACCGTGTACTTTGAGGAACCACTGCCCATCCCACGCCATGGCCAGGAGTGCCAGCATATGGGCCTGCTTCTCCGGTGCGATGGTGTATTGCTTCACTTGCTCTCCCCCTCCCACGGCTCGCGCCAGTTCGGCACCTGCGCCCGGTGCCGCCAGCGCCACCACCGTCCCACAGGGTAGCCGATCATCTTGGCGATGTCACCAGTGACACGGATCACCGGTACCCATAGCGCCGCCTCCAGCTTCTGACCGAGGCTCAGGCCGCCCCATGCGTGCGCCAGCCGCCGCCAGGACCTCCAGAGCATCCCCGGTATGCCGATCAGATAGAGCCCCCACCACCATGGGCTCAGGGTCGCCCCGGCGACAGCGATGAGGGGCGCAGCAACCAGGTAGGTCAGATAGCGAATCGCGTGTCGCCGCGGCCACAGGTTTGCCTTGCCATCGCCGCGCGAGTACCGGTAGTACTGGACGAAGAAGGCGCGGAGGTTGGACCGTGGTCGAAAGTGCACCAGTGCCTCGGGGGCGAATGAGAATGGCCCGAAGCGTTGCCGCAGCCGGAAGTCGAAGATCAGATCCTCGCAGTAATCAATCCATTCGGGGTAGCCACCCACCGCAGCCCAGGCGCTCTTGCGAAAGGCGACGGACCGGCTGGATGGGTCGAAGCGCTCGGGGTTGACCTCGTGCACTCGTGGGAGCACGGTCGCGCCCATGGCTATCTCGAAAACCGTGCGTGGATCGGGGACGAAGAAGCCGGCGACAGCCTGCGTTTCTGGCTTCTGGAACGGTGCGACGATCTTCTCCAGCCAGGATGGACTCAGCTGCACACCCGCGTCGGTGACGGCAATGCCGTCGCCACCGGCGGCCTGGATGGCCGCGTTGCGTCCCTGCGAGATGTTGGCCCCCGTCAGTTGGATGACGTGCAGCGCCAAGCGGTTCTCGGCCTCCAGCAAAGCCAGCGTGCGATCGGTAGAACCCCCGTCGCAGATGACGACCTCGTCTGGGGTGCGCGTTTGGGCAGCCAGGCTGTCCAACAGCTGGGGCAGGCTGCCGGCCTCATTCAGGACCGTAGCAACGACGGAAATGCGCATCAGAGGAGATTATACACGACGATGGCTGGCCCGCCAAGGTTGCCCCGGAAACGGGGAGACAGTTGGCGCCGGCTGGGTTTGGCCGACCGAATCTGACCGGCGTGGGCATGCGATTTGACTTTGAATTCAAATGTGCTATAGTGTAGTCGGTAGGACGCGGTAAGTTCAGGTAGTGATGTCCATCCGGCCCGGGCTTACAATGCCTGGGCCGGTTGCGTATGTATTGGCCGATTTCATAGCGCACGTATCACAAGTAAGGAGCAGCAAGGTGGAGAAGAAAGAATCGGGAACAGTGAAGTGGTTCAGCAGCGCCAAGGGCTATGGATTCATCACGCGCGATGAAGGTGGGGACGTGTTCGTGCACTACTCTGCCATCACTGGCTTTGGCTTCAAGACGCTTGAAGAGGGCCAGCGTGTTGAGTTCAGTGTGCAGGAGGGGCCAAAGGGCTTGCAAGCTAGCAACGTTATTGTGTTGTAGGGATCGCCCGAGTTTTCTGTGTGCAGCGCCAGTGACATACAAGAGGGGGTAGCATGGCCAAGAAATTGTACGTTGGCAATCTTAGTTACAGCGTGACCGACGGCAGTCTGCGGGAACTGTTCAGCTCGGTGGGCGAGGTCGTATCGGCTACCGTCATCACCGACCGCATGACGGGGAGGTCACGGGGTTTCGGCTTTGTGGAGATGGTGGATAGCACAGCGGCCCAACAGGCCATAGACCAACTCAACGGCCGTGATCTAGAAGGTCGGGCCATCAAGGTTGCAGAGGCACGCCCTCAGCGTGATCGGGGTTCCCACAGTGGATCCTACGGAGGTGGTAGGCGGGAGCGCCGCTACTAGCGCGACGCAGGAGCGTCGCGAGAAGGAGCTGGGCACGCTCTGTGTAGAAACCAGGTTTGGGCTGTTGGAAGGCATGCCAAGATCGACAGTTGGACAGCGAAGAACCTGGTTTCTTGCCCCGTCTCCGCAACAACCTAAGATTGGGACGTCTGCTCCGCCAGTTCGCCGCGCACAGTGCGCAGCAGGGATTCGGCCTTCAGCTCATCCAGCGTGTAGCAGGGAGATTCGAGATGCTCGGCCAGTGCCTGTGCCAGTCCTTGGTCGAAGGCCTCATGTTCCATGTTGATCACTATCGAGCGGAAGTGGGCCTGCGGGAACATGCTCGCGATACGGTAGGCTTCTTCTTGGGGGGGCAGGTTGGTCACCGAGACGTTGCCAGCGCCGTCGGTGAGTAGTACCATTAACGGCATCAGGTCAGGATGCTGTCGCAGTTCGCGGGTGATCACATTGTAGGCGGTCTGTAGCCCGGCTGACAGAGGGGTCTTGCCGCCGACGGGGATGTCGCTCAACGCGCGCCGCGCCAGCTCGACACTGTTGGTGGGCTGGAGCACGACGCGGGCGCTGTTCTTCTGGAAGACGACGAGTCCTACCCGGTCTCGCCGCTGGTAGGCATCCGTCAGCAGCGACATTACGGCTCCCTTGGTGGCCTGCATGCGCTCGGCCACGGCCATCGACCAGGAGGCGTCCACAACGAAGAGCACGAGGTTTGCGGCCCGGCGCATACGCACCTTGCGCTGGTAGTCGTCAGGACGCAAAGCCAACGCGGGCCCTCCTTCGCGTCTCCGCTCTCTCTGGCGGGGAGCTGCTGCACGGAGCGTGGCGTCGAAGGCCAGGTCACTGGCATCACCGGGAGAGGGACGGGAATGAACGTAATGGCCGCGCTTGCCCTCCGTGTACGTCTGGCTGCGGCGACCTCTGCCTGAGCGGCTCAGTCTGTCGAGGGGCGTGTCCAGGCGACGCGGGACGAAGCTATCACTGGGGGCGACCTCTTCACCCCCCTCCCACCATCGACCATCCGACGGCCACTGCGGGATGGTTTGCAGTACAGGCTCCCGCGTTATTTTTCCCCGCTCGTTGGGAGGCGTCTCGTCACGGGTCTCCCCAGACACGGCTTTTTTTTTAGCGATCACCTCGGCGTCCGTGTCTTTCTCGCCGGTCACGGCCTCGACTGGGCTTTGAGATCGGGCCTCGGCCAGCCGCTCCGACAGGTCCCCCATCGTGACCTCTGCATCTTCCAGGGGTTTGCGCTTCAGGCGATGGGGCAGCGCCAGCTCGGCGGCCAACAGGATGTCGTGGTCGCTCAGCCGGGTGCGTCCCTCGAAGGCCGCGTGTGCCCGGGCGGCCTTGAGCACCACCAGGTCGGCGCGGTGGCCGTCCACGCCCAACTCGCTCATCATCGCCGCGATGGTCGCCAGGTCTGACTGGGTATAGCTGACCGCCGGCAGGAGTTGGCGCGCGCGGGCGATCTCCTCCGACAGCGCCTGCTCCCTGGGTGCCCACTCGGCACAGAAGCCTTCGGGATCGGCCTCGTAGGCCAGGTTGCGCGTCATGATCGCCATGCGGGCCGCCGGGTCGCGGATGCCCTGGATGTCTACGCACAGGGCGAAGCGGTCGAGGAGTTGGGGGCGCAGGTCGCCCTCTTCGGGGTTCATGGTGCCGATGAGGATGAAGCGGGCGGGGTGGCTGAAGGAGATGCCCTCGCGCTCGACGATGTTGACGCCCATGGCGGCGGCGTCGAGGAGCAGGTCGACGACGTGATCGTCGAGGAGGTTGACCTCGTCGACGTAGAGGACGCCGCGGTTGGCAGCGGCGAGGACGCCGGGCTCGAAGTGGCGTTCGCCCTGCTGGATGGCGCGCTCGATGTCGAGGGTGCCGACGACGCGGTCCTCGGTGGCGCTGACGGGGAGGTCGACGAAGCGGGTGCGGTGGCGGGTGCGGGGTAGGGCGTGCGTGGCCGCACCGCGTTCCTGGCATTGGGTGCACCAGGTGGCGGGTTGGTCAGGGTCGCAGCCGAAGGGGCAGTCGGCGACGACCTCGATCTGGGGCAGGAGGGCGGCCAGGGCGCGTGCGGCGGTGGACTTGGCGGTGCCGCGCTCGCCACGGATGAGCACGCCGCCGATCTGGGGGTGAATCGCGTTGAGGATCAGGGCGCGCTTCATGCGCTCCTGTCCGACGATAGCGGTGAATGGAAAGATAGGTGGCATAGTTATCAACCTCGTTTCTTGCGATCCATTATACCCCAATCGTGATGAAAGCGGAACTTTGCGCGCATCCCAGCGCCAGGGCTTGGCCCCCAGCGATTGACGCCGTCGTGACTTCATTGTATACTACTCGCCGCTGGGCGACAGATGCGGACAGAGAGTGCCTCTCGCCAGTCCGGATGTCGCGAGTGAGAAGTACCCCCTTAACATAGGTTCGTTTCATTCTGTGTTTCTGCCGCAGCCGTGGTAGGGCACCCAAGGGAACAAACAGGAGGTTCAAAAGTGAAGACACGCAAGCTGCACGTAATGTTGATCGCGCTGCTTTGCCTGGGGCTACTGTCATTCTACTCGATCAGCGGTGCACAAGCTCCCCTCTCTCCGCTGCCTCCCTGGGAGGAAGACGCAGAGTCAACCTTCCCAGCCGCTCCGTCCGGTCAGAACGCGCTGGAGGAGCCCGTCCACGCCAAGGGCTACGTGCCCCCGGCTATGGATCTCTCCCATCTGACCGGGCAGAATCCGCCCGACGGCGGTGTTCAGGTGCAGGCACTGGCCTCCACGTTCGACTGGCGCGACAAGGATGGGCAGAATTACGTCACCCCTGTGAAGAACCAGAGCACCTGTGGGTGCTGCTACGCTTTCGCCGCCCTCGGCAACTTCGAGTCCAAGATCTTGATAGACGGGATGGGCACGTATGACCTGTCGGAGAACCACGCCAAGGAGTGTAACTGGTACGATGCCAGCTGCAGCGGCGGGAACTTCTATCAGCTTGCCAGCCTGTTCTCCAAGAAGGGCACCGTGCTGGAGGCGGATGATCCGTTCGTTCCCAGCGATGTTCCGTGCAGTTCCGGCAGTGGCCCTTTCCGGCAGACTCTGTTGGACTGGCGCATCATCTCCGCGGGCTCGGTGGCCGACACGACTGTACTGAAGCAATACATCCAGACGTACGGCCCGGTCTATACGGCGATGTACGCCGGTTACTACGATGCCTGGGACACCGAATTCAGTAGCTACGACGGCTCGTACACCCTGTACTATTCAGGGACCGAGATGCCCAACCACGCCGTGTTGATCGTCGGTTGGGATGACAGCCGCAGCCACGCCGGAGGCAGCGGCGCTTGGCTGGTGAAGAACAGTTGGGGCACCGGCTGGGGCGATAGTGGCTATTTCTGGATCGCCTACGGCTCGGCCAGCATCGGTATGGACGCCTCATTTGTGTACGATTGGCAGGAATACGACTCGCAAGGCGACCTCCTGTACTACGATCAAGGCGGCTGGTCGGCCGAATGGGGAGGGGCCGGCACGACGGCCTGGGGTATGGCCGTGTATACGGCCACGGCCAGCACGTACGCCACGCGCGTGGAGTTCTGGACGACGGATAGCCCCGCGACCGTTGACGTCTCAATCTACGATGACTTTGACGGTTCGACACTGAGCAACCAACTGGGGCAATCTTTGGGGAACTCCTTCAACGAGGCTGGCTACCACTCGGTCATGTTGGACCCGCCGATACCATTGAACGCAGGCAATGACGTCTTCGTCGCTGTGAAGTTCGCGAACGGTGGCGGGTACATATATCCCGTTCCGATTGATGTCAACGGACCGGCGGAGGGGCGCACGTCCGTGAGTATCGGCGGTGTCTACTGGACGTCGGCATCGAAAGACGTCGCCATCCGCTTGCGCACGAGCGCGGACACTGCTCCGAACGTCAGCATCACCAAGCAAGTGATCGGCAACGACTTCGATCCCGGCGATCCTATAACGTTCACCCTTAGCGTTGCAAATGGCGGGGGACAGGTGGCTGCTCACCCCGTGGTCACTGATGCTCTGCCCTCCCAGGTGTTGAACCCCACGTTTGACAGCACGCTCGACATCACGCCGACCGGCACGATATCCTACGTGTGGGACATCGAGCCGCTGGAGGCAGGGGAGACGGGAGTGATCACCATCGCTGGCCAGATTGACCCCAGTTGGGACGGTGAGACCACCTTTACTAACGAGGCTACCATTGGGGACCCGGAGGATGATACGCCTTCCAGCAACACCAGTTGGGTGTTCGTGGCAGAGCGTCGGGTCTACCTGCCGCTGACGATTATGGAATGGCCGCCGACAGAGACGGTCAATCTGTACTCCACTGCAGATGCCGACGTCCGTCAGGGTTATGCGACGCTGAATCGTGGATCCGAGACGGAAATGTGGACGGGATACGACCACTGCGACGGTGCGCAGGTCTCCCGTGCTTTGCTTCAGTTCGACCTGTCCGGCATCTCGTCGGGAGCCTCGATCGAGGATGCCACTCTCCACGTGTATCACGTGGACTACTGTGATATCGGCAACAGGACACACACAGTCACTGCATACCGCACGAGCAGCAGTTGGCTGGAGTCGTCTGTCACCTGGAATACCCAGCCCGGCACCGCCGAGGGGTATGGTTCTGTGTCAATCACGTCCGGAACCTGGGACTACTACACGCTCGACGTGACCGATCTGGTGCGCGCGTGGGTCGGCGGCACTTACCCCAACTACGGCATCACGCTTCGCGGCCCGGAGAGCTCGGGCAACGATTCGGCGCGGCTGGGATTCTACGCGCGCGAGCGGAGCGGTACGTCCTTGGATCCCTATCTCAGTGTCACGTACACGGACGCGTCGGCGGCCAGTGGGGCGCCTGCGGTTGGGGAGACGCCTGGATCAGACTGATGCACGCCGGACACGAGCTGTTTCCGTCTGCCTGGGCATTGGCTTGCTCTGGCGAGTGATGGAGCGCACGTTGCGTCCGGGGTAGGCAAGTGTTCGCGGGCCGTTGCGGTTTCCAGACGTGGATGGCGAGCGCTAGACTGGCGTGAAGAGGCTCCTGGGAGGGGGCCTCTTCACCGTGTTGGGGGCGCTGGCTGCGCTCGTGACAGCTTCCCATCCTGCCTGAATCCGGGTATACTATCGTGGATTGTTGAGACTGCATAGGATTGCCTCGCGCGCGAGGCGACGAGCGGACCGTGACACCCTGAGGCAGAGATCTAGGACTCGAACAGGGCTTTGAACTGAGAACTGGAGACTAAGGACTGAGGGCTTATGGACATTCCGAACCTACGCTGGTGGGGCTGGGGCACCCTCGACCAGGATTATTCGCTGGAGGGGCGCACTGCCTTCTGGCCCACAATCCGGGAGTGGCTCGAACTGCCCGACGATGCCGTTGAACAGGAGATCCTTCCCGTCTCGCTTGAGGACGTAGAGCTACGGCCCTCGCGCCTGGATGATCCGATGCTCTCGTCTCTGCGCAGACTGCTGGGAGAAGACGCGGTGCGCACCGACAAGCTGTGCCGCGTCGAGCACGCCTACGGGAAATCCTACCGTGACCTGGTCCGCATCCGCGCTGGCTACGTACCCAATCCCCCTGACGTCGTGGTGTACCCCGCCGACCAGGGACACGTCGCCTCTTTGCTGGCGTGGGCGGCCGAGCGTGACGTCGTGGTTATCCCCTTCGGCGGTGGCAGTACCGTCTTGGCGGGCGTTGAGCCGGCTCCCGACGAGCGCCCTGCGATTACGCTTGACCTGGCCCGGCTGGATCGTGTGCTCTCGGTGGACCCCGTGTCTCGCACGGCCCGCATCCAGGCTGGCGCGACTGGGCCGGAGATAGAGGCTCAACTGAACGCCCACGGCTTCACGCTGGGCCACTTTCCCCAATCCTTCGAATTCTCTACCCTTGGCGGCTGGATCGTCACGCGCTCGGCCGGGCAGAACTCCGTCGGCTACGGTAAGATCGAGCACATGACCCAGGCTGTGCGGGCGGTCACACCGGTGGGTATTGTGGAAACCAAGGACACGCCTGCCACTGCGGCCGGCCCCAGTATTCTGGAACTGCTGGTTGGCTCTGAGGGCACCTGTGGCGTGATCACCGAGGCCACGATGCACGTCCACCCCTTGCCCGCGGTGCGCGATTATCGGGGTGTCCTGTTCCACACCCTCGAGGAGGGTGTAGCCGCATACCGCGAACTGATGCAGTCCCAGGCCCTGCGTCCCGCCATCATACGCCTGTCCGACGCGCCTGAGACGGCAGCCTCGGCCGTGCTGAGTCACGAGCACCACGGGCTGCGCCGGGTGGCAGACAGCCTGGTTGAGGGTTACCTGAAGGTACAGAAATACGACCTTGCGATGGGCAGTACCCTGATGATGCTGGGCTTCGACGGAGATATCGAGTGGGTGGCGCAGCAGTGGGACCTGGCGCTGACGATATGCGGCGACCATCGTGGCCTTTCGCTGGGCCGCGGGGTGGGGCGGTCTTGGGCGCGTGACCGCTATGCGCAGCCGTACCTGCGCGACACGCTTCTTGCTCACCGCGTTATGGTGGACACGTTGGAGACGGCTACTACGTGGTCGAACCTGGTACACCTCTACGAGGCTATGGCCGTGGCGATGAAGGGTGCCATCTCCGCGACCGGTGGAGGTCCGGGGTACGTGATGACCCACGTGTCTCACGCGTATCCCTACGGTGCTTCCCTCTACGCGACTTTCTTGGGACGCCAGGTGTCTGACCCCGACCCGCTGGCCAGGCAGGAACAGTGGTGGGCGGTCAAGCAGGCGACCACCGACGCCATTCTGGCTGCTGGAGGCACGCTGACCCACCATCACGGTATTGGCCAGGATCACATCCCCTGGCTCGAGGAGGAAGTCGGGCCGGTAGGGATGCGGGCACTCCATGCGTTGAAGCGCACCTTGGATCCGGCCGGCATCATGAATCCTGGTATCCTGTTGCCCGGGCCAGAGGGGTAGGGGTTATGGAAGAGAGCGGCGTTTCTCTGGGTCGTCCCTTCTCCGCCGCCGTGCGCAACGAAAATGTGGAGCGCCTGGCCCAGGAGGAGTTCGACCTGTTGATCATCGGCGGCGGTATCACCGGCGTGGCTGTTGCTCGAGACGCGAGCTTGCGAGGGTTCCGCACCGCGCTCGTCGAGAGGCAGGATTTTGCCAGCGGGACCAGCAGTCGCTCCACGCGGCTGATCCACGGCGGCATCCGCTACCTGGAGTACGGTGGGTTCAAGCTGGTTTTCGATGCCTGTAGCGAGCGACGCGTGATGCGCAGCATCGCTCCCCGGCTGGTGCGTCCGTTGCCGTTCATCTATCCGATCTACCGGGCCCAGAAGCCCTCCGCGCTGAAGATACGCGCTGCGATGGTGTTGTACGATGCACTGAGCCTGTTTCGTAACGTGCAGAACCACAGCTGGCTGTCCCCGGAGGAAGTGCGGCAACGTGAGCCTTTGGTTGCTGGACGGAGTCTGCTCAGTGCGGGCCGCTACTACGACGCTCAGGTGAACGATGCCCGCTTGACGCTGACGACCGCCAAGGCTGCGCATCTCCATGGCACAGTCACGGCCAACTACGCCCGCGTGGTTGGCCTGATGCATGCGGGCGGGCAGGTCGTCGGCGCTTGTGTGCGGGATGAGGTCGCCGGGCGGGAGGTTGAGGTGCGCGCCCGTGTCGTCGTCAACGCCACCGGCGTCTGGACTGACGATGTCCTCGATCTGGACGGGGATCACCGGGAACCGATGGTACGGCCGACCAAGGGTATTCACTTGCTCATCCCTCAGGCGCGCTTGCGCAGCCAGCACGCGGTCATATTTGGTGTTCCTCGCGATGGCCGGCACGTCTTCTTGATTCCCTGGGGGGATTTTACGCTCATCGGCACTACGGACACCGACTACCAGGGGGACATGGACACCCCCGGCGCTACGACCGAGGACGTTGAGTATCTTCTGGAAGCGATCCAGCAAACGTTCCCTGGGGCTCAGATGGATGAAGACGACGTCGTCAGCACGTTTGCCGGCCTACGCCCGCTCGTTTCGGCCCCTGGCAACCCGTCATCGGTTTCTCGGGAGCACGTGATTGTCGAGGCTGAGTCTGGCCTCTTCACCGTTGCAGGTGGCAAACTGACCACCCATCGGCTCATGGGCGAGCAAATGACCAGCCGGGTTGCGCAGAGGCTGGCAGGGGAGTTCGGCATCCACGCGCGATCTCAGTGCCGGACGCGGGAGCCCTTGGAGGGCGCGCAGATAGAACCGGTGCCCGTGAGCGGCGTGGATGAGGTGGCCGGGGAATACCTGGTGGACACGTACGGTCGTGATGCCGCGTGGGTGCTGGCCTACGCTGAGGAGAACCCGGCCTTGGGAGAGCGCATTGTGCCGGAGAATCGGTACCTGCTGGCGGAGGTCCTCTACGCTGTGCAGCACGAAATGGCTCTGACCGTGTGCGATGTGCTTATGCGCCGCACGCACGTGATCTACGAGACGCGAGACGGCGGGATCGGAAGGGCTCGGGCCGTGGCCGAGCTGATGGCTCCGCGTCTGGGCTGGGACGAATTGGAGATCGAGCGCCAGGTAGCCGACTACACCGCCCAGGTAGCCCTCACACAGCAATGGCGGCAGGGGTGACCTCACGGGCTGGTCATTGCCCGGAATCTGGATTCACAGTATAATTCGCTCGATTCACTACGGGCGCTGCGGAGAGATATCACACATGGAGATCACCTGGTACGGACAGACTTGTTTCCGGCTGAACCAGCGGGGTATGGTGGCAGTCGTGACCGATCCCTATCCCCCCGACGTCGGCCTATCACTTCCGCGTCTCCGCGCAGGTGTCGTCACACTGAGTCACGATGACCCCGATTGTCGTTTCACATCCGGCGTGCGCGGGCCGTCCAAGCTTCTGGACGGGCCGGGCGAGTACGAGATCGGCGGCGTGTTCATATCCGGCACGGCTACCTTCGCGGACGACAAGCGGGGGGCATTGCGTGGGCCCAATACGGTTTTCACCTTTGAATACGATGGGCTGACGGTGTGCCACCTGGGACGGCTGGGGCACGTGCCCGCTCAGTCTCAGGTGGAGAACCTGGGTGCAGTGAACATCCTGCTCGTGCCTGTGGGGGGCGGCGGGAGCCTCAGTACGGCGCGCGCGTCCGAAGTGATCAGCCTCTTCGAGCCGAATATCGTCGTCCCGATGTATTATAAGATTCCCGGTCTGAAGCTCAAGCTGGGCACGTTGGGCCGTTTCCTGAAGGAGATGGGGCTGGAGAACGTGGATAGTCAGGAGGTGCTCAAGGTCAGTCGGTCCAGCTTGTCAGAGGAAACTCAGGTCATCGTCCTGGAACCCAGGCTACGGAATGGAGGGTGAGATGCGGAGACCTCTTGTGTTCATCGCTGCGCTGCTCGTGGTGGTGTTGGTTGCGTGCCAGGCAGAGTCCGACGGCACAGACCTGGAGAGCTTGTTGGAGTCAGGCCGTGCTCACCTGGAAGTGGATGAACCCGCCGAGGCGGTTGTCGATCTAGAGTCTGCGATCGAGCTGGACCCGGGGAGCAGCGAGGCGCATTTCCTGCTGGGGCAGGCGTACAACCAGATCGGTGAGTTGCTCAAGGCCGAGGACGAGTTCCGCACGGTGATAGCGCTCGACCCTGACAACGCCGCCGCTCACCATAACCTGGGTGTGACGTTCTTCCAGTTGCAGGACCCCAACAGTGCTGCGGCTGAGTTTGAGGCTGCGTTGGCGATAGATCCCGATGATCCAGACTCGCACTATCAACTGGGTGCCGCCTACCTTGTCTTGGCGCTCTCGGGGACCGACGCGATGGCTTCATTGGACTTGCAGCTCATGGAGCAGGCGACGTCCGAGTTCGAGCGGGCATTGGAGTTGAGGGAGGGCATGCCTGAGGCGCTCATCGGCATGGGAAACGTCTATATCCAGCAAGCAGACTATGCAGCCGCCGTCGAGGTGCTGCAACAAGCTGTCGAACAGGCGCCGGATCTGCCCCAGGCATACTACGCGCTAGGGGAGGCATACGCACGGAGCGGTGACACGCCGGGCGCCTGCCAGGCGTACAGCGATTTCCTGGCGCTTGACCCACCGGCAAGCTGGCGCACCCAGGGTGAGCAGGCGCTGGGCGCGCTGGGGTGCCCGTGAGCCCTGGTCGAGTCTGAGCGAGGGCTATTCTGGTGTCTGTCGGATCTGTGAAAGCGGTTGAGGAGTGGGCATGTTCAAGCTTCTGATGTCCTGGAACATCAGGCCGGGACGG
Organism: uncultured Anaerolineales bacterium; assembly: GCA_964649415.1. Classification (GTDB taxonomy): domain Bacteria; phylum Chloroflexota; class Anaerolineae; order B4-G1; family B4-G1; genus CAZYSK01. Next base: position 115,139 of record CAZYSK010000001.1, on the reverse strand, counting down.
GAGGACGAGTACTTCGAGTTCGTGGTTCGAGATTTCGGGCCGGGGCTGGTCAAGCTCGGTGTCCAGCCTACCGATGCGTGGTACACGCAGTACGGTGACCGGCCACAGATCCTCACCGGCGGCGTGATGGAGGATTTGGAGAGCCTGCAGCATGCGCTCGCCTCGGATGAGTGGCGCAAGTTGAAGAAGAAGCTACTCGTCTACGTGACCGACTACACTCAGAAGATAGTCCGCGCCAGTGGGGGGTTTCAACTGTAGTGGGCCCGCCAGACAGGGCCCTAGAACGTGGGGTAGAAGCTAGAGGCGGGCGTGGGTGAGCACCCATGCCCGCTGTGCTGTAGGCGTTGCCCCTTAGTCGCTCTTTGAGCCGCTCCCTTTGCTAGCCTTGCTGCTCTCGTTGCTCTTGCTGCTCTCGTCGCTCTTGCCGCTCTCGTCGCTCTTGCCGCTCTTGCTACTCTCGCTTGCAGACGTGCTTCCCTGGGGCTTGTCCGAGTGTTTCTTGGCGTTTCGCGGTATCGCGGTGGACGACTTGGCGCGGTTGTCAGTGACGTAGAAGCCAGAGCCCTTGAATATCACGCCAACAGGATGAATCAGGCGGTGCACCTTGCCTCCACATTCTGGGCAAACCTTCACTGCTTCTTCGTCGATGTGCTGCCGGCGTTCAAACCGGACACCGCAAGCTTCACACTGATACTCATACAACGGCATACTGGAATAGAACCTCCCGTAGAGTCCACTAAGGTAATATTATACCGTGAACTGTCTAGCTGTGCAAGCCAGCGCGAATAGGATCTACCTTTCCCCGCATCTGGACGACGCTGTTCTGTCCTGTGGGGGGACCATCTGGCAGCAGGTGCAGGCGGGCGACCGCGTGTTGGTGCTCACGGTTTTCGCCGGATCTCCTCCCCCGGGCGCGGAGCTGTCGCCGTTTGTCCGGGAGCTGCATAGCCGTTGGGCAGGCCTGGACGACGTGGCAGACATCGACTCCGACCGTCCACGGTCGACGTTGGCTACGTCGACGCCCAGTCGGCGGGACGAAGACCTGACGGCGCTGGCTCGCCTCGGAGCGGACGCGTGCCATTGGCCCTATGCCGATTGCATCTACCGTCAGGCCGCCGACGGACGCTTTCTCTACCCTGACGAAAAGGCGCTGTGGGGCGAGATGCATTCCGCTGACGGGGGTCTGATCGGCGAGCTGGTGGGCCGGCTGACGAGACTGCCGCTGGCGCGGGACAGCACGCTCTATGCGCCGTTGGGGGTCGGACACCATGTGGACCATCAGGTCGTCCGCCGCGCTGCGGAGGGCTCTGGACGCACATTGACGTATTACGAGGATTTCCCCTACGCCGAAGACACCGAGGGGGTCCGCGCCGCACTGGGCGACAGGCGGGCGAGAGCAGATATCGTGTCGCTCTCCGAGGAGGCGCTGCGTGCCAAGACGGCCGCCATCGCGTGCTATCGCTCCCAGATCAGCACCTTCTGGGACAACGGGGCGGACATGGCAGCCTCCATACGCGCGTTCGCACAACGGCACGGCGGCGGTGCTGTGGAGCGCTACTGGATGCTGGATGCGTGACGCCGGAGGGTGTTGCCCGGTCTATGGCGCTGTCGGGTGGGGCTGGGCTTTTGCCTTCGCCTGGGCGATGAAGCGCTCCTCATCCACGATGAAGCGCTCGTGTGTGGCCTCTCCGATCTGTTCGGCCTCGTCCCAAGCCTCGATGTGGAACGTGAGCCGCCGCCCGTGTACTTCGAGCAGTTCGGCGCGGGCACGGACGCGCTGACCCACAGGCGTGGGGGCCGAGTGGTGGACGTCTATGTGGCCTCCTACCGACGTCTGGCCCGGCGGCAGATGTCCTGCCAGCGCCTTGACCGCCGCTCCTTCCATCAAGCCCACCAGGGCCGGTGTGCCGAAGACGGGCACCAGGCCGCTGCCCCACCGGGTCGCCGTGTCTGACTCAGTCACGCTCGTCTCCACTTCGCCGATCAAGCCGGGGATCAGTTCGTGCATCGCTCACCTCGCCAAAGACGGTATGATGAACTCAAACAGGCAGTACACATCCAGTGCCGCCATCCCGCCGAACAGCGCACCCAAGGCCCAGGCACGCGTGCGGCGCGGCAGAATCCCTGCCAGCGTGCATAGGGCCAGGGCGGCTGCCACAGCGACAGGAATCAGGGCGGGGAAGAGGTAGCGGCCTTGGTGTTGAACGAATGTCAGGTTATACCAGAGGAAGGAGAGCGCGGTCAGGACGCAGGATGTGAGCAGTAGGGTCAGGCCGGCGCGCTGGAGCGACGTCAGCCTGGGACGGCGCGGACTGAGCAGCCAAGCCAGGAAGCCGCCGAGCAATAGTGCGCAATACAGGCCCAGAGCCTGGTAGATGCGGGCCGGCAACACGACGCCCATCCAGCCGAATTGCCCCCAGAAGCTTCGGAACGTCCAGCGGGCCATGCGGTCCAGCAGATTCCCCCATCCGTAGAGTGCCAGGTACTCGGAGGTGCGCATCTGCCCTTCGACGACCGCGTTGTGCCGTGCCAGTCCGAACGGATCCCGCCAGCCGTAGGTGAGCCCGTTGCGGACAAACCAGGCGGCGGAGAGCAGCAGCGCGGGGACAGCCATGCGCGCCAGTTGACCCGCCATCCACCCCCAGGTCCGGCGCTCCCGCCGCCAGCGGATCAGTACCGCCATCACGGCGACTGCCAGGACCACGTAGGCCGTCGTCTTTGTCAGGAGTGCGACACCCAGCAGCAGGCCAATGGGCCACGGTCCCCTGTGGTTCCCTCGGACGTAGGTGAGCAGGGCCCACAATGTGCTGCCCACCACGACCTCAGCCAGCGTGTCGTTGTCCACGCCGGCGGTCATAGCAACGTGCTGAGGGATGAAGGCCACGAAAGCGGCGGCCGCCAGCGCCAGATCCGCTTGTGCCGGGAAGATGGCGCGAACGGTCTCGAACGTGATGACCAGGAGCGTGGCCCCAAGCACCACCGAGAGTAGTCGCAGCGGGAGCACCGCACCGTCGAAGAGCCGGTAGACCGGGACTGCTAGCAGATAGTAGAGCGGCGGCTGGTGATCCTCGTATTCCAGCGGCTCGACCGAAAGCTCGGGGGGGAAGCGCTCCGATGTGAGGCGGCCCAGGTATGCCTGATCGTAGTCGCCAGGTTCGATGATCGGGAAGCCACGTCCTTCCGCCAGTGCGCGCACGTAGTTGTAGTGAGCGGGCTCGTCGGGGACTTGCCAGATGGGGGTGAAGACGGCATAGAGAGCACCGATCGCGACGTAGGCGGCGACAATGGTGACCAGCAGGACACGAGGTAGGTGCCTCACGCTCCGTCTCGGGTTCATGGGCGCTATTCTAACCGCACAGGAGCCAAATGACAAGCGTCACTCCCGCCTAGCCCTGAGGTGTGGGCGTGAGCGGACGGTCGCTGCCGGGATGTCGAGGGCGCGCGCGTGATTGGCGTGGCAAGGGAGTTGCGCTATAATTGGCGTATGACTCAGTTGCATCGGGCGCAAGATCAACGTCCGCGTTCCCACCTATGGCTGTTCTTGGCACTGGCAGCGGTGCTCATCGCAGCCGCGGTGCTCTGGCTGCGCGGCACAGTACTCCCCGGTAGCTCTCAGTCCCCCGTGCCTACGCGTTCCATCCATGGCGCGTCACCGATCTCTACGCCGTCCGCTTCGGACGTCGCGGCGGATACCGAGCCTGCGTCCGTGGCCGCGCCCGCTGCCTGGACCGGAGCGGCTTTGGCGTGGGTGGCCCTGGGCATCGTATTGGCCCTCGCCATTGTCCTTCTCGTGCTCCGCAGGCATAGCCCCAACAGGTGAGCAGACAGGCGGTTTCCCGGCGCGTCGCTGTCATCGGCATGTGGGCACTCGTGGCCTTCGCCGTGCGCGCTTTGTCCCTTGACGCTCAGTCGCTGTGGCGAGATGAGGTGGACGCGCTGCACTTCGCCACCGCGCCGTGGGCGGAGATGCTCTCCAACTTCACCCGCCCTGGTTGGAACGGCCCCTTGTACTTCTTGCTGTTGCGCGGCTGGATCGGGCTCACCGGGACGACCGGGTACGGCATGCGTTTTTTCTCGCTCTGCTTCGGCGTCCTCTGCGTACCGTTGGCATACGTGTTGGGTCATCGCCTGTTCGATCAATTCGTGGGATGTCTGGCTGCGCTGCTGGTGGCCGCCTCCGCCTACCTGACGTGGTATGGGCAGGAGGTGAAGATGTACACGCTGGTGCTTGCGCTGAGCCTGTTGGCGATCTACGGGCAGCGCCGGGCCCTCGCCGGGCGCGGCCGGCGCTGGTGGGCCGTGCACGTCGTCGCCACCGCGCTGGCGTTCTACTCGCACATCCTGGCCGCCCTGCTGATACCGGTTCACGTGCTGCTCTACCTCGTCTGGTGGCCTGAGACACGCAGACGGTGGACGGGCGCGCTGGTGAGCCTGGCCTCGTTGACCCTACCCTACCTGCCCCTGGCGGCGTGGCAGGGGCCACTTCTGTTTCGGGCTCGTGAGACTGGCTTTCATCGTTATGCACTGCACGAGATGGCCCAGATTCTGCTTGACGGTTGGAGCCTCGGTGTCCGGCCCTGGGGACGGCCCTGGGGGTCGGGGTTGGTAGCCGCTTTGGCTGCATGGGGGCTGGCGAGCCCCTTGTTCTTGCCTCGGTTCTGGCCTCTGGGGAGACGCCCAGGGAAGGTGTACGTCTCGGACGATGAGGCGATGGTCCATCGCGCTGCGTTGTTGTGCTGGCTCGGGCTGCCGGTGTTGCTCGTGTGGTTGGTCTCGCTGTGGCAGCCGCTCTTCACCGATCGCTACATGATGTGGGCTGCGCCAGCCTTCTACCTGATGGTCGCGTTGGGGCTGGCGTCCTTTCGGCGCTTTGGCACGTGGGGCCGTTGCGTGGTGGCACTTGTCTTGGGCGTCGTCCTCGTTCTCGACGGCGTGAACCTGTGGCAGCAGGCTCGCGCGCCCATCAAATCGGACTTCCGCGCGGCCGCTGCCTACGTCGCCAACTATCGCCGGCAAGCTCCCTCACACGTGCCCGCCCCGGCCGGCGAAACAGGGCCTTTCAGGTGTTACCTGCCGCTCGTCGCTATGGGCGGCAATTCATTCCCTGATTTGATCGTCTTCCAGATCCCCCATGGCAGGTATACGTTCGACTACTACTTCGACGGGGGGACGCACCCCTGGGCTGAGGGCCTGTACACCAACTACCGGGCGTTGGACGGTTCATATCTGATGGGCGAGTCTGAGGTCTCGCATCACATGCAAGAGACGACGGCGGGGTATGAGGTGGTGTGGCTGGTCGTGACCGAGATGGCGATGTGGGACGAGCGTGGGTTGGTGCAGGCCTGGCTTGATGCTAATGCGCAGCGGGTGGATGAGGCGCATTTTGCGCACGTAGACGTGTACCGCTACGTCCGGTAACGCCTGATCGCGTGACTGGAGCAACCCTGGTTGCCTGGCGTGGTGCTTCAGTGCGGGGCTCGCTACGCCGATGCGGATTTCTCCCTCTATCTTCGCGTTCTTGGCCTCTTTGCGGTATAATAGCAGACTGAGCCATAGTTTGTGGAGGTCACACATTTGGAGATTGGCACTGTACAGACAGTAGACATTGACAACGAGATGCGTAGCGCCTACCTGGACTACGCGATGAGCGTCATCGTATCGCGTGCTTTGCCCGATGCCCGTGACGGCCTGAAGCCCGTCCAGCGCCGGATTCTCTACGCGATGCACGGTCTGGGGCTGCGGGCCGACACGCCGCATAAGAAGTCGGCTCGTATCGTCGGTGAAGTGTTGGGCAAGTACCATCCCCACGGTGATACGGCGGTCTACGACGCGATGGCGCGCATGGCCCAGGATTTCAGTCTGCGCTACCCATTGGTGGATGGGCAGGGGAACTTCGGCTCGGTCGACGGCGACAGCCCGGCTGCGATGCGATACACCGAGGCTCGGCTTGCGCGCACTGCAATTGAGCTCCTGCTTGACCTTGAGAAAGACACGGTGGACTGGGCCGAAAACTTCGACGGGACGTTGGAGGAGCCTTCTGTGCTTCCTGCGCGCTTGCCTAACCTGCTGGTTAACGGTGCTTCGGGCATTGCGGTGGGCATGGCGACCAATGTCCCTCCCCACAACTTGGGCGAGGTATGCGACGCGCTGGGCTACCTGGTTGACCGCTGGGATGAACTGGACGACGTGACGATCGATGACCTCATCCAATACATTGAGGGGCCTGACTTTCCTACCGGCGGTGTCATCGTTGGACGGGGCGGTATCTTGCAAGCCTACGTCACCGGCCGCGGCCACATTGTCGTGCGGGGGATGACTCACATCGAGGAGATGCGGGGCGGCCGCCATCGCATTGTTATCACCGAACTGCCCTATCAGACCAACAAGTCGTCCTTGCTGGAACGTATCGCCAAGCTTGTGCGTTCCGATCGACTCAGCAGCATCTCTGACTTGCGGGATGAGTCGGATCGGCGAGGAATGAGCATCGTCATCGAGCTCAAACGGGGCGCACAGCCGCGCAAGACCCTCAATCGTCTGTTCAAGTACACGCCTCTCCAGTCCACGTTCGGCGTGCAGATGCTGGCGCTGGTGGACGGCGAACCACGCATGTTGAGCCTCAAGCGGGGGTTGCAGATCTACATCGAGCATCGCCGCGACGTGCTCGTCCGGCGCACGCGCTATGAATTGGAGAGGGCGCGCCACAGGGCGCATATTCTGGAAGGGCTGAAGACTGCCCTCGATCACCTAGACGCCGTCATCCAGACGATCCGCCAGTCGCCCAACGCCGACACGGCTCGCGAGCGCTTGATAGAGCGCTTCGAACTGACGGAGATCCAGGCACAGGCGATCCTGGACATGCAACTGCGAAGATTGGCCGCGCTGGAGCGCCAGAAGATCGAGGACGAGTATCTGGAGTTGATCCAGCGTATCGCCTACCTTGAGGACCTGTTGGCGTCGCCCCGCAAGGTCCTGTACTTGATCAAGGACGAGTTGGCCGAGCTCAAGCGCACCTACGGCGACGGCCGCCGCACCCGGATTGTCCGCGAGGAGGCCAACCTCGACGAGGAGGACCTGGTCGTCGAGGAGGATGTGCTAGTTACCATCACCCAACGCGGCTACATCAAGCGCGTCCCGCTAGACGCCTTCCGTGCTCAGGGACGTGGTGGGCGCGGCGTGATCGGAATGTCCACCCGCGACGAGGATGCGATACTGTATCTGTTCTCTGCTCGCACGCTTGACTCGATTCTGTTCTTCAGCAATCATGGCAAGGTGTACCGGGAGCGCGTCTACCAGATCCCCAGCGCCGACCGCACGGCCAAGGGGGTGTTGTTGGCCGGCATTCTGGCCCTCGATGCCGACGAGCGGGTCACGGCGGCGTTGGCCGTGCCCGATTCCGCGGACACTGATCGTGCGTCCGCCGAAGACGGCTGTCTGATGATGGTTACGCGCCGGGGGCGGGCCAAGCGTCTGAGGTTGAACGAGCTAGAAAGCGTCCGGCCCAGCGGGCTGATCGCCATGCGGCTGGACAATGGGGATGAACTGGGCTGGGTGAGCCTGACAGAGGGCGACCAAGATGTCGTGATTGTGACCGAGCAAGGCTACGCGCTGCGCTTCCCTGAGGACACCGTGCGCTTGATGGGGCGTTCTGCTGCCGGCGTCAATGCCGTCAAGTTGATGCCGGGCGATTACGTCGCCAGCGCGGTCATCGTCCCGCGCTGTCCAGGCACCGCCGAGGGGTCGGAAGCCAGCTTGTTAGTTATCACGACCAAGGGGTATGGCAAGTGCACACCTATGAGCGAGTTCCAGGTCAAGGGGCGCTACGGCAGGGGTGTGCGCTGTCTCAGCGGCAAGCAGAAGACGCGAGGGATCATCGCGGCTGCCCGGGTGGTGTGCCCGGAAGACGAAGTCACGCTGATCTCGTCCGACGGGATGGCGTTGCGCACGCCCGTGGCCAATATCCCCCATATGGGACGGGCGACCCGGGGAGCGAGACTGATGGACTTGAGGCAAGGCGATGAAGCGACGTCGGTGGCGGTCGTATCCGTCAACGACGAGCCTGAGCCAGGCAAGGCCAAGCAGCAGGAAGACTGAGGGCGGACATTGACCCCGATCATCTGCGGTCGGCTGCGTCCGCGGACGGTCGGGCCATTGGCCGTGCGTCTGGCGTTCCTTTCAGTCCATCGTGCGTGCCGCGCCTGTTGGCAAGTCTAGTGGAGTAGAGCCAAATGTGGACCGATTTGCGTGAGCGTCGCCCGGGGCAGATGCTGGCCCTCATGCCGGAGCCGGAGGTCGACGAACTGGCCGAGACGCTGGTGGCCTTTGCCAACTCCGACGGGGGCACGATACTGATCGGTGTCGGAAAGACGGGACGGCTCACGGGTAGGGCCTACGAGGATGAGGTCGAGGTCGCACTGCAGGCCGCGGTGCGGGAATGCCGCCCCCCCGTAGACACCCGCTGGCATCAAGCGGCGGCTGAGGAGGGGCTGGCCTTCGCCATCGTCGTAACTCGTAGCCCGGAGCTTCACAGCCTGGCTGATGGCCGGGTGCTGGTGCGGGCCGGCTCGGAGAACCGTCCTCTCAGTGGCGACCAGATCCGTCAATTAGCTGCCACCAAGTCGACGGGCGATTTCGAGAGGGACATCGCCCCTGGTGCCCGGCGTGAGGACTTCGACGATGAGGTGATCGCTGAGTTTGTGGCGAAATGGGAGGAGCGCCAGCATCGGGAGTGGACCCATTCTGTGGACGATTTGCTCCTCGACGTGGGGGCCTTGGATGTACATGGCCGGCCTACTGTGGCAGGCGTGCTGCTCTTTGCCCGTAATCCCCAGGCGTTTCTTCCCCAGAGCGGACTGACGTTCGTCAAGTTCGTGGGCACACTGCCCCGGGGCGAGGCTGGGCAGCCGGGGTACGGGCGGCGTGAGGAGATCGGCGGCCCTCTGGCGCGCATCATTCAGCGCACTTGGGAGGTCGTGGGGGAAGAGATGCGCGTCGGTGCGGTCGTCACCGGCCTCGAACGGCAGGAACGCACCGAGTATCCCGTCGCTGCCGTGCGCGAGGCGCTGGTGAACGCGATTGCTCACCGGGATTATCGGCTGGGCGGGCGACGCATCGAGGTACGCATGTTCGCCGACCGCATGGAGATCACCAGCCCGGGCGGGCTGCCGGGTTTCATCACGGTCGACAATATCGTCGACGAGCATTTCTCCCGCAACCCGCGCCTCGTGTCCGGTCTGTACCGGTGGGGTTATATTGAGGAACTGGGGCTGGGTGTGGACCTGATGATTGAGGAGATGGTGCGCGCTGGCCATCCCCCACCCAGGTTCAGAGATACGCCCTACGCGTTCACCGTCACGCTCTACAACGTCCGCGAGCGCGCTCCGTTGCCCGCCTGGACGCGTACGATGAACGAGCGGCAGGCCAAGGCATTGGCCTATGTACAAGAGCACAGTCGCATCACCAACCGCGAATATCGGACTCTCTGTCCCGACGTCAGCGCCGAGACGCTGCGCCTCGATCTGGTTGACCTCGTCGAAAGCGGGGTTCTGTTGAAGGTTGGAGCCAAGAAGGGGACGTACTACATCCTGAAGTGATGTCCATATCCCAGAATATCCCAAGTTTATCCCAAATGGGATTTGGGATAAGTTGCCGACATTCATCATCACATCAACTAAGGAGGAACATCGATGGACTTGCAGCTCAGCGACGAACACCGCATGATCCGCGAGATGGCGCGCGACTTCGCTCAGAGGGAGATCGCACCGATCGCCGCTCAGTACGACGAAAGCGGCGAGTTCCCCAGCGAGACCATCGCCAGGATGGGGAAGCAGGGCTTCATGGGTATCGCGGTGCCCGAGGAGTACGGGGGCGCGGGGATGGACACCTTGGCCTACGTGCTGGCTCTGGCCGAGATCTCCAAGGCGGATGCCTCCCACGGTGTCATCATGTCCGTGTGCAATTCCCTCTTCTGCTACGGCATCATGCGCTACGGTACTGAGGAGCAGAAACAGAAGTACCTCCGACCTGTCGCCAGCGGCGAGGCCATCGGCGCCTATGCCTTGACCGAGCCCCAATCCGGCTCCGACGCCGGCAACATGCGCGTGAGCGCGGTGCTCTCCCCGGATGGCTCCCACTACGTGATCAACGGCACCAAGTCGTGGATCACCAGCGGACCGGTGGCGAAATACATCGCCTTGTTTGTCCAAACCGATCCCGACGCCAAGCCTCGCCACCGGGGTGTCACCGCGCTCATCATTGACACCGACGAACCGGGCTTCTCGCGCGGCAAGACTGAACCCAAACTGGGCATCCGCGCATCCGCCACCTGCGAGGTTCACTTTGAGGACTACCGGTGCCCGGTGGAAGCGCGGCTGGGCGAGGATGGCGCGGGTTTCAAGATCGCCATGGCGGTGCTAGACGCGGGCCGCATTGGCATTGCCTCTCAGGCCTTGGGTATTGCGGAGGCCGCGTACGAGGCCTCCGTGCTCTACGCTCGCGAGCGGGAGGCCTTTGGCAGGAAGATCGGCCAGTTCCAGATGATCCAGCAGAAGCTGGCCGACATGAAGATCCGGGTCGAGGCCAGCCGCCTGCTCATCTACCAGGCGGCGCTGGCGAAGGATGCGGCCATGGAGACCGGCAGGCGCTACAGCCTGGAATCTTGCATGGCCAAGACGTTCGCTTCCGAGACGGCCATGTGGGTCACCACCCAGGCGATCCAGATCCACGCCGGGATGGGGTACAGCAAGGAATTGCCTGTCGAGCGCTACTTTCGCGACGCTAAGGTCACCGAGATCTACGAGGGGACCAGCGAGATCCAGCGCATGGTGATCGCGCGGCTGGAGACCGGATTGCGCTAGGGGAGGAACATTGTGAAAGCCCTCTGCTTCTATGAACACGGCGAGTTAGGCGTCCTGCAATACGCGGACGTGCCCGACCCCGAGCCTGGCCCGGGCCAGGTGGTGGTGCGCGTGCGAGCCTGCGCCCTCAATCACCTGGACGTTTTCGTGCGACAGGGTTGGCCGGGCTTGAAGCTGGACTTGCCCCACTGGACCGGGGCGGACGTGGCCGGGGAGATAGCCGCGCTGGGCGAGGGTGTCGCTGGGTGGGAGGTGGGCCAGCGGGTGGTCGTGGAGCCTGGCACGTGTACTTGCGAAGACGCGTTCACCCGCCGGGGAGAGCACTCTCTTAGCCCTGGCTACGTGATCCTAGGTGAGCAGATACGGGGTGGTCAGGCGGAATACCTGGCTGTGCCGGCCGCCAGCTTGGTGCCCATGCCTGATGGCTGGGATTTCCCCGATGCAGCCGCGCCATTGCTGGTCAGCCTGACGGCCTGGCGCATGCTCATCCACCGTGCCCGTCTACGAGCCGGCGAGTCGGTGCTCGTCATCGGTGCGGGCGGCGGGGTCAATTCGATGGCCATACAGATCGCCAAGTTGGCCGGGGCCACGGTCTACACGCTCACTAGCACGGCGGAGAAGATGGAGAAGGCGCGCCAACTTGGAGCCGACGTCGTGCTCAACTACCAGGAGGATCCCCAGTGGAGCAGGACACTCTACAAGATGACCGGCCGGCGAGGGGTGGACGTGGTGGTGGACAACGTGGGGCGGGCGACGCTGGCCCAGAGCATGCGCGCCGTGAGCCGGGGCGGGCGCATCGTGATCGTCGGCAATACGTCCGGCCCAAAGGTCGAGATAGACGTCCGCTTCATTTTCGGCAAGCAGATTAACCTGATCGGCTCCACGATGGGGACCCATCAGGATTTCCGCGACGTGACGGATTTACTTTGGGCGGGCGAACTGAAGCCGGTGGTGGACCGCGTCGTGCCCCTCTCGGAGGGCAAGGCAGCCTTTGAAGCGCTGGAGCGGGGGGAGCAGTTCGGGAAAATCGTACTCGCGCCGTGATATGCGGGAGCGGAGCGCTGCCTTGCTTCTGTCACCGCCCTGGGCGGCTGGATTTCGCACTGGACGCATGATCAGTGTCTGCCTTGTCAAGCAAGCGTAGAGGAGAGAAGCGCCTGTCCCTGTCTCAGCAGTGGCGGACATTGCGGACGTTGTTCGTGCGTCCGTCCGCGCGTCCGGTGATTATCGTGGGACTTCTGATGTTGGCCCTGGGGCTGAGCAACATAGGGCGGGCGCTGTTGGTCCCGCGCTACGCAGCCATGTTGCCCGACCTGCCTATGACAGTGTCTTGGCGCTATCTGGCGGTTTCGGGTGCGTTCTGGGGCGTGGTGTTGATCACATGTGCCATCGGTCTCGTGTGCTTCCGTCCCTGGAGCCGGTGGTTCACGCTGGCTGCGACGACTGTATACCAGGTCCACGTGTGGGTGGATCACGTGCTTTTCGATGCGTCCGACTATGCCCGCCAGAGGTGGGCGTGGGACCTGATGCTCACGCTGCTTCTGCTGGGATTTGTCTGGGGATCGCTGAACCTGCCCCGTGTCCGGCGTGTGCTCAGCAAGGGGGAGGGAGTACCACGGATGGCAGAAATACCCGATGGGAGGGGGACACAGAGCTGAAGGGACAGGAGTCGAGGAGTAGGGGGCAGGTTGGATGCCCCACCGGTTGGAACGCTTCGTTTCACCGGGGGCCTGTATTTGCAGCGTAGTACGCAACACGTAGCATTCCGGAGGCAGTATTGGACAAACTGGAACGGGCCAAGCAGGCGTGGGAGGAGACGAGCGTCAAGCCGGTCCTGGAGCGTTTCCCGGAGCGACGGGAGTGCTTCGAGACCTTGTCGGAGATTCCGCTGGAGCGGGTCTACACCCCCGCCGATGTGGCCGTGGACTACGGCAACGACCTGGGGTTCCCCGGCGAGTACCCCTTTACCCGAGGGGTGCAGCCTACGATGTACCGGGGCCGCTTCTGGACCATGCGCCAGTACGCGGGGTACGCCAGCGCCGAGGAATCGAACGCGCGCTACAAGTACCTGCTGGAGCAGGGCCAGACTGGCCTGTCCGTCGCTTTCGACCTGCCCACACAGATTGGCTACGACGCCGACGACCCGCTGGCAGAGGGGGAGGTCGGCAAGGTTGGAGTGTCCATCAGCAGCCTGAACGATATGCGGACGCTTTTCGACGGCATCCCGTTGGACAAGGTCAGCACCTCGATGACCATCAACGCCCCGGCTGCCATCCTGCTGGCGATGGTCATCGCGGTGGCGAAAGAGCAGGGGGTAGCGCCCGGAAAACTGCGGGGCACGGTGCAAAACGACATCCTGAAGGAGTACGCAGCCCGAGGCACCTACATCTTCCCGCCGCGCCCATCAATGCGGCTGGTGACCGACTTGTTTCGCTACTGCGCGACGGAGGTGCCCAGGTGGAACACGATCAGCATCAGCGGGTACCACATCCGGGAGGCCGGCTCGACGGCGGTCCAGGAGGTCGCCTTCACGCTGGCCAACGGCATCGCCTACGTCCAGGCGGCCATGGACGCCGGATTGGACGTGGACACCTTCGCGCCGCGGCTTTCGTTCTTCTTCAATGCGCACAGCGACTTCCTGGAGGAGATCGCGAAGTTCCGCGCTGCCCGCCGCCTTTGGGCGCGGGTGATGCGGGAGCGCTTCGACGCTCGGAATCCGCGCTCCTGGCGCTTGCGCTTCCACACCCAGACCGCCGGTTGCACGCTCACCGCGCAGCAGCCGGAGCTCAACGTGATTCGGGTGACGCTCCAGGCTCTGGCGGCGGTCCTTGGGGGCACGCAGTCCTTGCACACCAATTCCCGCGACGAGGCGCTGTGGCTGCCGACAGAGGAGTCGGTGCGTATCGCACTGCGCACGCAGCAGATCATCGCTCACGAGTCGGGTGTGGCGAATACGGTGGATCCTCTGGCCGGCTCGTACGCCATCGAGCACCTCACCGGCGAGATTGAGCGGCAGGCGGAGGTGTACATCGAGCGGATCGACGCACTGGGCGGGGCGCTGGCGGCCATTGAGGAAGGCTACGTTCAGCAGGAGATCGCCGACGCGGCCTATCGTTATCAACGGCAGGTGGAGACGGGTGACCGGGTCGTGGTGGGGGTGAACGACTATCGGGTGGACGAGGAAACGGTGGACATGCGGCGGCTGGTGGTGGATCCGGCCGTCGAGCAGCAGCAGCGGACGCGATTGGCCGCGCTGCGGGCGCGACGGGACAACGAGCGGGCGTCGGCGGCCCTGGACCGTATCGAGGCGGCCGCCCGCGCTCCTGACGCGCCTCTGATGGGCCTGTTTGTCGCCGCCGTGGAGGCCGACTGTACGCTGGGCAAGATCTGCGGCGTCCTGCGGCGGGTGTGGGGGGAGTACCGGCCCAGGGTGAATATCTAGGCACGGAGAAAGTAGAGGTAGGCACACGGTATATGACTGAAGCGATGTTGAGTGTGGAGGAAGCCCGGGAGCGCGTGCTGAAGGCTTTCCATCCCCTGGAGCCGGAGAGCGTGCCTGTCCTGGAGGCGCTGGGGCGCGTCTTGGCCGAGGACGTCTCCGCAGGCGAGGACATCCCGCCCTATGCCAATTCGTCCATGGACGGCTACGCGGTGCGGGCTGCCGACACCGCCGGGGCCAGCCGGGGGACGCCCGTGCGCCTGCGCATCGTCGATGCGATCGGTGCGGGCTACGTATCTGAGCAGACGGTGACCGCCGGCACCGCGATTCGCATCATGACTGGTGCCCCCATCCCGCCAGGGGCCGATGCCGTCGTGCGCGTTGAGGACACGGCAGGCGCGGACATTGCGGACATTGACCGGGCGTCCGAGGAGGGATGGGTGAGTATCTTCGCGGCAGCGCCGGTGGGCCAGTACGTGCGCCCTTCGGGTGAGGACGTGCGCCAGGGGGAGTTGGTCTTGTCACGGGGGACCGTCATCCGACCGCAGGAAGTGGGGATGCTGGCCGCGCTCGGGCATGGGGAAGTGGCGGTGACCCGCCGTCCCCGGGTGGCTATTCTGGCCACCGGCGACGAGGTCGTGGCGATTGACGCGCCGCTCGCGCCGGGCAAGATCCGCAACGCCAACAGCTACTCCAACGCGGCCCAGGTGCTGAACTGTGGAGCGACGCCCCTCCTGCTGGGTATCGCCCGCGACCAGGTCCGCGAGTTGACCGAGAGAATCCGGGCTGGCTTGGCCCGGGGGGTGGATCTGTTCCTCACCTCAGGCGGCGTCTCGGTGGGTGACTTCGACCTGGTCAAGCACGTGCTGGCCGCCGAGGGGGAGATAGGCTTCTGGCGGGTGCGGATGAAGCCCGGCAAGCCTCTGGCCTTCGGCCGTCTGAACCTGCCCCGTGATGGGGAAAGCGCGGGGGAGGAGCGTTCGGTGCCTGTCCTGGGCCTGCCGGGCAACCCGGTTTCGGTGATGGTGTCTTTTGAGATGTTCGCCCGTCCAGCGATCATGACCATGCTGGGTGTGACGCAGTGGGAGCGCCCCGTCGTCGAGGCCACGCTGGTGGACGAGGTGGCGCACAAGGACGGGCGTCGCCACTACCTGCGCGTCCGGATCGAGGAGCGCGCGGGCGACTACCGGGCCACGCTCACCGGTGGGCAGGGATCGGGCATACTGAGCTCCATGGTCAAGGCGAACGCGCTCGCCATCATTCCAGAGGACTGGGACCACGTGCCGGCCGGCGCGCGGGTAGCAGTCATGTTGCTGGATTAGGGCGACATGGGTACACTGGCCAAGGTCAAGCGTAGTTCTGGACGCGGTTACCTCGTTGCTCTCGTCGGCACGGCCATCTGGTCCACGACGGCGGTCTTCATAAGCTATCTGACTACGCGCTTCGAGATACCACCACTGGTTCTGGCATTCTGGCGCGACTTATTCGCGGCGGGCGCGCTGTTCGCGGGTCTGGCGTTGATGGCGCGCCCCCTGCTGAAACTGGAGCGCGAAGACGTGCTGTTTCTTGTGCTCTACGGGTTAGTACTGTCTGTGCTTAACGTGCTGTGGACGTTTTCCATCGCGCTCAACGGGGCGGCGGTGGCCACAGTGATGGGCTACAGCTCACCGGCCATCACGGCACTGGTGGGGTGGCGCTTGTGGGGCGAGCGGCTGGACGCGCTCAAGATCATCGCGGTGGTCGTGAGCATCGTGGGCTGCGCCTTCGTGTCCGGCGCTTATGACCCGGCCGTCTGGTCGGTCAACCCGATCGGCGTCGTCGTCGGCCTGGTGGCCGGCGTGGCGTTTTCCGCCTACAGCCTATTCGGCAAGGCAGCGTCGAAGCGGGGCATCAACCCGTGGACGACCACGTCTTACGCCTTCGTGTTCGGGGCGGCCTTCCTCTTGCTCTTGCAGCGCCCGGCCACGTTCCTCTGGCTGTCCCGTCCGCTGGCGGCCGGGGCGGCGGGGTGGCGCGAGGCCGCGCTGGGGTGGGGGATGCTGATCGTGCTAGCTGTCGGTCCGACAATCGGCGGTTATGGACTGTATACCGTCAGCCTGACGCTCCTGCCCAGCGCAACGGCCAATCTGATCACCACGCTGGAGCCGGCTATGACGGCCGGGTTGTCCTTCCTGTTCCTGGGCGAGCGCCTGACGGTGCCGCAGCTTGTGGGGGCGGGGCTGATCACGACTGGCGTGGTGTTCGTACGCCTCGGCGAGCGCGGGAGCCGGGCGCGGCGGGCGGCTACCGTGTGTCTGGAGCAGGGGGCAGGGTGCAGGGGGCAAGAGGCAGGATGCAGTAGGCAGGAAGCCAGATACGGGGACGGGGGCGTAGACCGCGGGACGGACGTAGAGTCCGCGCCCCCAATCGAACGGGAGGTGGAATCGTATGCGAGAACAGATTGAAGCCGCGCTGCGTGCCAGCCGGGCGGACTACACCGAGATCCGCCTGGAGGAGCGCGAGAGCACCCGGGTCGTGCTCCGCGGACGGGACCTGGAGACCGCCGACGCGGTGCTGGATCGGGGAGGCATCGTGCGCTGCCTGGTCCGCGATGGCGGCTGGGGCGTCGCCACGTTCAACAGCCGGGACGACCTGGCTCACCGGGTGGAGCAGGCGTACGAGGGCGCGCGCGCCGTCGAGGGGGAGCCGGTCGAACTGGCCCCCATCCCTGTTTCGGAGGACACGATCACCGTCCACCTGGCGCGGGACTTTCGGGGCGTTTCGATGACGGACAAGAAGGCCTTGGCAGAGGAATACAACGACACTCTGTTGCGCTTTGACCCGCGCATCGTGGACACCCGGACTGCCTACGCCGACGTCTTCAGCTACGTCACCTTCGCCAACTCCGAGGGAACGTACATCGAGGAAGAGCGCCCCATGTCCAATGTGGCGTTTAGCGCCGTCGCCCGCGAGGGCGAGAACGTGCAGCGGGCCTTCGAGGCCGTGTCGAAGGTAGCTGGCTTCGAGGCCGTCGTGGGGCACGAGGGACTGGCCCAGGCTGTGGCGCAGCGTGCGGTGGATCTCCTCGCCGCCCCCCGTGTCCAGGGCGGGCGCTACACTGTGGTCTGCAACCCCCGGCTGGCGGGCGTCTTCGCGCACGAGGCCTTTGGCCATCTCTCCGAAGCCGACTTCGTCTACGCCAACCCTCAGGCCCAAGAGATGATGGTCCTGGGACGGCGCTTCGGCCAGGAGATACTGACCATCGCCGATGATGGGTCGATAGTGGGCCTGCGCGGCTCCCATAGGTACGACGACGAGGGGACGCCCACCGGGCGCACTGACTTGATCAAGGACGGTGTGCTGGTGGGACGGCTCCACTCCCGGGAGACGGCGGCCAAGATGGGCGAGCGGCCCACCGGCAACGCCCGTGCCACCGGGTATCGGTACCCACCTATCGTGCGCATGACCAACACCTTCATCGAGGCGGGCGACACCTCCTTCGAGGAGATGATAGCCGGCATTGACCTGGGCGTCTACGCCTGTGACGCGTTCGGTGGCCAGACGGCCTTGGAGAACTTCTCCTTCAGTGCCGCCTACGCCTACATGATCCGCGATGGACAGATCGCCGAGATGGTGCGCGACGTGGTCCTGAGCGGCAATCTTTTCGTCACGTTGGATCACATTGATGCCGTCGGTGACGATTTCCAGCGCGTCGAGTGGGGTATGTGCGGCAAGGGGCAGAGTGGCCTGCCGGTGACCATGGGCTCGCCCCACGTTCGCATCCGCGACGTGATCGTCGGTGGGCAGTAAGAACCAGGTTCTTGATAGCAGAGAGGCATAGAACTATGCTTGAACGCCTGATGCAGAAGGCCGAGCAGGCCGAGGTATTTGAGATCGAGAGTGAGTCGAGTAAGGTGGGCTTCGAGGCCAACCAGATGAAGTCATTCGAGGCAGCGGAGACGCACGGGGTGGCGGCGCGTGTGGTCGTGGACGGGCGGCTCGGTTTCGCCGCCTCCAGCGACGTGGACGCGACCGACAAGCTCGTAGCCAACGCGCTCGAATCCGCCCGCCATGGGGATACGATCCCCTTTCGCTTCCCCGGCCCACAGCCCGGCCCGGCGGTGCGGGTATACGACCCCGAATTGGCCGCGCTGCCGACCGAGCGTCTGGTCGAGATGGGGCAGGAGATCATCGCCACGGTGCTGGAGGTCGAGCCCCAGGCCCACGTCCAGTTGGACCTGGAGCGGCGGGTGCACGAGAGCCGCGTGCGCAACAGCGCCGGGAGCGACATCGCGGTGAAGCGAGCGCCGCTTTCCATCTCCGCGATGGTAGAGCGGGTGCAAGGGGACGACGTGCTTATATTGTACGACTACTTCACCACGGCGCTCAAGGACGATGGGGAGTATCGCTCCTTCTGCCGGCGCATCGCGGACAAGCTCCGCCTGGCCAAGCGCGCGGCATCCCTTCGTTCAGGGCATATGCCGGTCCTCTTCTCGCCCGCCGGCGCGCCGGTTCTGGGGCTGCCCATCATGCGCGCCTTGAACGGCAAGCAGGTCTATCGAGGTATCTCCCCCATAGTGGGCAAGCTAGAGCAGAGGCTCTTCGACGAGAAGCTGACTGTGGTGGACGATCCCACGCTGGACGGCCGTCCAGGCAGCGGTTCCCACGACGACGAGGGCTTTCCCCGCCAGCGCCGGACCCTGATTGAACGCGGCGTGCTGAGGAGCTTCGTCTACGACCTCAAGACCGCGGCGCAGGCCGGCGCTGAACCGACGGGGCACGGCGAGCGAAGCCTCTTCGCCCCGCCCTATCCCGCCTTCTCCAACCTGGTCTTCGAGGGAGGGGACACGCCCGTGGGGGACATCATCGCTGGCATCGAGGAGGGCCTGCTGGTGGAGAGCCCTCTCGGCCTGGGCCAGGGGAACATCATCAGCGGTGTCTTCTCCAACAACTTGAGCCTGGCCTTCCGCATCAGCGGAGGCGAGATCGTGGGCCGAGTGAAGGACGTGTCTGTTTCGGGCAACGTCTACGAGGACCTGCGCCACATCGAGGCCCTGAGCCGGGAGACGGAATGGGTCTACGGTGGGTTGTGCCTGCCCTATATCCTCTTGCCGGAGTTGAACGTGGTCACCGGCCACTAGGGCGGACACTGCGGACGTTGATCGTGCGTCCGCGGGACGGCACTCCGGCAGACCTTCGTGCCTCACTACGAACGGCGGTCGTGCGTCCGCGGACATTGATCGTGCGTCCGTCTGTGCGTCCGGCGCGAAAGGTTAAGCCGGTCCGAGTCTTGCCTTTTGCCGCGAAACTGGATAGAATGACGGCCGGGAGGAACGAGCTATGGCGGGAGAGACAATCCTGGTCGTGGACGACGAGGCCAACATCATCGAACTGGCGGCGCTCTACCTGGAGCAGGAGGGCTTCCGCGTGCGTTCTGCCACGGACGGCACCCAGGCGCTGGACATGATCGCGTCCCAGCCTCCGGCCCTCATGGTGCTTGACCTGATGCTTCCCGGGGTGGACGGCTGGGAGGTCTGCCGCCGGGTGCGCGCCGGCAAGGTTGCCTCTGATCTCCCGATCATCATGCTCACCGCCCGCGACGACGACGTGGACAAGATCGTGGGGCTGGAGCTGGGGGCTGACGACTACCTCACCAAGCCCTTCAACCCCCGCGAGCTAGTCGCCCGCGTCAAGGCTATCCTGCGGCGCACCCGGCGCGCGGTCAAGCCGCAGGCCCCTGTCCACGTGGGTGACGTCACCGTGGACCCGGCCCGGCACGAGGTCACGGTCGCCGGGCGGACGGTGGACGTGCGCCCCAAGGAGTTCGACTTATTGCTGGCGATGGCTGAGCACCGCGGCATCGTCCTCAGTCGAGAGCAACTGCTGAATCTTGTCTGGGGCTACGATTTCTATGGCGAGACGCGCACCGTGGACGTCCATGTCGCCCAGATTCGGAAGCGCCTGGTCGGTTCCAGCGTCGAGATCGAGACGGTCGTCGGCGTCGGTTACAAGCTCGTGGCCTGATTTCCCATGTTTCGTAACCTCAATTCTCGCTTGTTGCTTTCCTACGTGGTCATCGTCCTCGTTTGCCTGGCCGTTGTGGGGCTGGGATTGCTGGTTTTCGTGCGCACCAGCCCGCTGTGGACCAACGCGGTCTTTGTGCGGCTCGAGGCGGCGGCGAGGCAGGCGATGGTCTCCCTGCAGGAGGCCGGTCCGCTGGCGAAGCTGCCTCCGGAGCGCCTACGCGCCCTGCTGACCCAGGCTGCCGAGGAGCAGGGCGTGCGGAACCTGGTGCTGGACGCCGAGGGGACGGTCCGCTTCGACAGCCAGGGAGCCTGGGAAGGGCGGACACTGGACGTGCGTGCCGAGCAGTTGGAAGACCTGGCTCGTGCGCGGAGCGTGCGCGGGTACTCCCGGGGCACGTTTTCGGCCCCCGCAGGGTCCTCCGTAGGCGGACGCTGGGCCTTTGTCGGCCACGGGGTGGCTGCCCCGGGTGGAGGTCAACACACCATACTCTTCGTCTCCCCGCAGGGGCGACTGCTGATGCTGGCGTGGTTCGCGGAGAACCTGCTGCCGCCGCTGGTGCAGGCCGGGGCGGTAGCGTTGGTGCTCTCTATCCTGCTGGCGTTTCTCGTCAGTCGCTCGGTCGTCGCGCCACTGCGGCGGGTCGCGGGCGCGGCGGAAGCTATCGCCCGGGGTGAGTCCGACACACGCGCGGCAGTCTCCGGCCCGTCCGAGGTGCGCAGCCTGGCTCGATCCTTCAACGCTATGGCGGACCAGGCGGACGTGGATCGTGCGTCCGCGGAGGCGGCGCAGCAGTCGCAGCGCGACTTCGTGGCCAGCGTTTCCCACGAACTCAAGACGCCCCTCACGTCCATTCAGGGTTTCTCGCAGGCGCTGCTCGACGGCACGGCATCGACGCCAGAGACCATCGCCCGCGCCGCGCGCGTCATCCACGAGGAGGCGAACCGCATGCGCCGAATGGTGGATGAACTGCTGATCCTGGCCCGCTTCGACGCCGGGCAGTTGGTGATGGCGCGCCATCCGGTGGAGTTGGTCGCGCTGGTGCGCGGGTGCGCCGAGAAACTCGCACCCCAGATGGAGGAGGCCGGCGTGGCCCTGGAATTGGATGTCGCGGATTGTTCCGGTCCGTCGGAGCATCTGTTCGTCAGCGGCGATGCTGATCGCCTGGCGCAGGTCTTCGGCAACCTGCTGGATAACGCCGTGGCGCACACGCCTGCTGGGGGCAGGGTGACTGTGGCAGCGCGCCGCATAGAAGCGGCACACGCCGTCGAGGTGGCGGTCACCGATACGGGCGAGGGCATCCCCGCCGAGGATCTGCCCCGCGTCTTCGAGCGTTTCTACCAGGTGGACAAGGCACGCCAGCATAGCCGGGGGGCTGGTCTGGGGCTGGCGATCACGAATGAGATCGTCAGCGCGCACGGTGGCACGATCACCGTGGAGAGCGTGGAGGGACTGGGCAGCAAGTTCACCGTGCGTCTCCCGGAGCGGGCGGGAAGCACAGACACGACTGTGGCGAAACGGAGGCCCAAGGGACTCACCCCGCTGCGTCGAGACTGAGTAGCGAACGTATGGGACGCAGCCAACGTCGACCGCGGACGGTGCCGACTGCAGACGATCGGAGTCAATGTCCGCAATATCCGCGATGTTCACTCCGCCTGGTTAGGCCTGGCGGGTTTTCGAGAAGTCCTCCTTGTATGAAGCATATCGAAGCTCAGTGTCTTGAGCGGCACCACGCCACAAGCCAGTAGCTACGACTTGTCGGTTCCTGAATAGGAGAAAGCATGCGTTACGGGCATTTTGACGATCAGAATCGTGAATACATCATCACCCAGCCGGACACGCCGCTGCCCTGGATCAATTATCTGGGCAGCGAGGCGTATTTCGGTATCATCTCCAACACTGCTGGCGGCTACTCCTTCTATCGCGATGCCCGCCTGAGGCGTGTCACGCGCTACCGATACAACAACGTCCCCTTTGACTGCGGCGGGCGCTATGTCTTCGTCCGGGACGACAATACGGGCGAGTTTTGGTCTCCTTCTTGGCAGCCTACTCGCCACGCGTTGGAGGATTACGTCTGCCGCCATGGGCTGGGTTATACCATCATCGGCTCGATCTACAGGGGGATCGAGGCGCAGACCCGGTATTTCGTGCCGTTGGGCGAGACGCTGGAGGTGTGGCAACTGACGTTGACGAACCGGCGCGAGCAAGTCGCTGATCTATCGATCTTTTCCTGCGTTGAGTTCTGCCTGTGGGATGCCCAGGACGATGCCACCAATTTCCAACGCAACTTCAACACCGGCGAGGTGGAGATCGCGGACGGTGTGATCTACCACAAGACCGAATACCGCGAGCGCCGGGATCACTTCGCGTTCTTCGCCTGTTCGGAGGAGTTGGCTGGATATGACACCCAGCGCGAGGCCTTTCTGGGGGCGTACCGGGGATGGGATAAGCCGGTGGCGGTCGAGCGCGGGCGGGCCGGGAACTCCGTGGCCCACGGTTGGTCGCCGATCGGGGCACACCACGCCAGGGTCACGCTCGATCCCGGCGAGAGCCGCCAGATCATATTCGTGCTCGGCTACCATGAGAATCCTCACGAGGAGAAGCTCGATCCTCCCGGCTCGGGGGTGATCGACAAGCGCTCGGTCAGGCCCGTCATCGCCCGGTATACGGACCCGGGCGAGATAGATGCGGCCTTCGATGCGCTGCGCGGTTACTGGGACGGTTTGCTGGGGGTATGCCAGGTGCAGACGCCGGACGTCCACACGGACCGTATGGTCAACATCTGGAATGCGTATCAGTGCATGGTCACGTTCAATCTGTCGCGTTCGGCCTCGTTCTTTGAGTCGGGCGTCGGGCGCGGCATCGGCTTCCGTGACTCCAATCAGGACCTGTTGGGTTTCGTTCACCTGGTCCCGGAGCGGGCGCGTGAGCGTATTCTGGATCTAGCCGCGACGCAATTGGAGACAGGCGGCGCATATCACCAGTATCAGCCGCTGACCAAGCGCGGCAACGACGAGGTGGGCAGCGGGTTCAACGACGATCCTCTCTGGTTGGTCTTGAGCGTGGCTGCTTATCTGAAGGAGACCGGCGACTGGCACATTCTCGACGAGCCGGTGGTGTATGAAAATCGACCTGGGACGGAAGAGCCACTGTATCAGCATCTGCAGCGCAGCATACGCCACACGCTGGACCGGCTTGGGCCACACGGCCTGCCGCTTATCGGGCATGCGGATTGGAACGACTGCCTGAACCTGAACTGCTTCTCCTCGGAGCCTGGCGAGTCATTCCAGACCTCGGGCAGCGAAGAGGGCAGGACGGCCGAGTCGGTGTTCATCGCCGGGTTGTTTGTGCTGGCAGCCCGGGAAATGGCCGCCATCGCCCGGATGCGTGGCCTGGAGGAGGCGGACATTGCGGACCTGGGAACGCCGAGCACCAGCTCGGCCTTGGGAACGCTGAGCACCAGCTCGGCCTCTATTGATCGTGCGTCCGAAGCGCAGCACTACCTGGACAGCGCGGCCGCGATGGAGGCCGCTGTGTGCGCGTATGGCTGGGATGGGGAGTGGTTCCTGCGCGCCTACGACGCCTTTGGCCACAAGGTCGGCTCGCGTGAGTGCGAGGAGGGACAGATCTTCATCGAGCCGCAGGGTTTCTGCACCCTTGCCGGCATCGGACTCACCGACGGGCGGGCAGAGCGGGCGCTGGAAGCGGTGCGGGAACACCTGGCGACGCCCCATGGCATCGTCTTGCACCAGCCGGCCTACACGCGCTACTATCTGAACCTGGGTGAGATCTCGTCCTATCCGCCGGGATACAAGGAGAACGCCAGCATCTTCTGTCACTGCAATCCGTGGATCATGATCGCCGAGGCCAGGCTGGGACACGGCAACCGGGCGCACGACTACTACACCCGTATCAACCCGTCGGCACGGGAGGCGATCAGCGAGATCCACCGTTGTGAGCCGTACGTGTACGCGCAGACGATCGCTGGACCCGACGCGCCCAGCGAGGGCGAGGCCAAGAACTCGTGGCTCACCGGCACGGCTGCCTGGAATCACGTGGCCATCACGCAGTGGATCCTGGGCATCTGCCCCACGTACGCGGGCCTGCAGATCGCTCCGGTCATCCCGAATGACTGGCCGGGCTTCGAGGCCACGCGGGTCTTCCGCGGGGTGACCTATCGCATCTCCGTGCAGCGTGTTGGCGAGGGCAATAGCGTCTCACTCACGGTGGACGGCAGGCCCATCGATGGGAACGTCGTGCCACTGCCACCAGCGGGCCAGCGCGATGTGGTGCTTACGGTCACGTTGAGCTGAGAGGAGCGGGTACACGCTATGAAGTGCGGGCATTTCGCCGACAAGCGCAGGGAGTACGTGATTAGCACGCCGATAACGCCGGTCAAGTGGATCAACTACGTGGGGACTCTGGCGTTTGGGGGAATCGTGGATCACACTGGCGGAGCGCTCGTCTGCAAGCAAGATCCGGCCCTCAACCGGATCACCAAGTACATTCCCCAGTTGCCCAGTTCGCAGTTCAAGGGGACCACGCTCTACCTCCGGTTGAAGGAGGCGGATGGGTATCGGATCTTCTCCCCGTATTTCGTCCCCACTTTGGACCCCTACGATCTCTACGAGTGTCACGTAGGGCTGGGCTATGTCCGGATTGAGTCGCAGTTCTACGGCGTCCGGACTGAGGCGACGGTTTTCGTTCCCTTGGGAGGGGATCGGGTCATCCGTGATATTCGGGTCATGAACGTCTCTGACCGGCCCATAGAGATAGACGCAATTCCTGTGGTCGAGTACACGCACTTCGACGCGCTGAAGCAGTTCACCAACGCGGACTGGGTGCCCCAGACGATGCAGAGTGTGGCTTGCCACGAGGCGGGCGGCAGGGTCATCCTGGCGCAGTTTGCGTTCATGAATCGGGATAGCCGGGTCAACGTCTTCACCTCGAATCGGGCGGCATCCTCCTTCGAGACGGACCGCAGGCATTTCCTGGGGGCCAGCGAATACGGCACCTGGGCGAACCCTCTCAGCCTCCAGGAGGATGAGCTCGGCAACCACGAAGCGCGGCGCGGGGACAACATCGCCGCGCTGCTCCACCATCTGGGCGTCCTGGAACCCGGTCAAAGCACCCGGCTGATCACGCAACTGGCGCAGGATGAGAGCGTGGAGAAAGCGCGTCATTCGATTGAACGTTTCCTGGACGAGGCGCACGTGGATCAGGCGCTGCACGACCTGGCTGATTTCTGGGAGGCCTATCTGTCCCGCATGCAGGTCGAGACCCCCGACGCGAACGTGAACCGCCTGCTGAACGTCCACAACCCCCGGCAGTGTCACACGACCAAGAACTGGTCCCGCTATCTCTCACTCTATCAACTGGGCTTGGGCGCGCGGGGCATTGGCTTCAGGGACAGTGCGCAGGATGTGATGGGTATCCTGATCGGCATGCCCGAAGAGGGCAGGGATCTGATCAAGAAACTCCTGCACGTGCAGAGGACGGATGGCTCCGCCATGCACCAGTTCAATCCGCTCACGATGGAGGCCAATGCGGGAGATTCCAGGGAGGTGGAGGACGCCCCGAAGTATTACGGCGATGATCAGCTATGGATCGTGCTCGCCGTTAGCGCGTACCTCAAGGAAACCGGCGACCTTGCGTTCCTCGACGAGGTGATCCCATACTACGAGAAGGCCCGGGATGGACGGCCTCTGGCGTCGGGCACGGTCCTCGACCATGTCCGGCGGGCCATCGCGTTCACCAGGGACAACGTGGGCGTCCACGGGCTGCCGCTGCT
The DNA here is from genome assembly GCA_964649415.1 of uncultured Anaerolineales bacterium. Lineage (GTDB taxonomy): Bacteria > Chloroflexota > Anaerolineae > B4-G1 > B4-G1 > CAZYSK01. Next base: position 89,053 of record CAZYSK010000001.1, on the reverse strand, counting down.
GGGGTTTGCCGACTGGAATGACACGGTGAACTTGCGGGCGGGGGCCGAGTCGCTGTTCGTGGCCAGTCTGTATGGCAAGGCCCTGCTGGAGATGGTCGAGCTTTTTCACCACCTGGACGACGCGGAGTCAGCCGCCAGGTGCACCGCTGACTACGAGACGATGAGGCAGCGGGTGAACGCGCACGCCTGGGACGGCGCGTGGTACGTGCGCTATTTCGACGCCGACGGGAGCACATTGGGCTCCCGTACGAACGCGCAAGGGCAGATTTACGCCAACGCCCAGTCGTGGCCGGTGATTGCGGGATTCGCCCCGCTGGACAGGGCGCGCATGGCACTGGACGCCGTATACCGGCGGCTCAATACGCCCAAAGGTGTCAAGCTGAGTGCTCCTGGCTACGATGGCTTCGACCCGACGAAAGGGGGGATCACCACGTATCCGCCCGGTGCGAAGGAGAACGGCGGCATATTCCTGCACACCAACCCGTGGGTGATCATCGCTGAGACGCTGGTGGGGAACGGCGACCGGGCCTTCGAGTACTACGACCAGATCAACCCGGTGACCAAGAACGAGCGCATAGAGGAATTCGAGTGTGAACCCTACGTCTACCCCCAGAATATCCTGGGCGACGAGCATCCCCAGTTTGGATTAGCCCGCAACAGTTGGCTTTCAGGGACCGCCTCCTGGGCCTACCAGGCAGGCGTTCAGTTCATCCTGGGCGTCCAGCCGACCTATTCGGGGCTGAGAATCGTGCCCTGCATCCCCGCGGCGTGGGATGGGTTCCAGGTCACTAGAGCGTTCAGAGGCGCGCTCTATCGGATCGAGGCGTGGAACCCCGGCCACGTCTGCAAAGGGGTGCGGTCCGTGACGGTGGACGGCGCGCAGATCCAGGGCGACGTCGTCGCAGCCTTTGGAGACGGCAAGTCTCATCGGGTTGACGTGGTGATGGGTTGAGCCCTCCTTCGTGATAGGGCCGGATGCCGCGGACGCAGCCGACCGCAGACGGTCGGAGTCAACGTCCGCGGACGCGCGATCAACGTCCGCCTTTTCTTGACAACTCCGCCCGGTGATGGTATAAGTACGCGTTGCTATGGACGCAGCCGGCGTTGACCGCGGATGGTGCCGACCGCAGACGGTCGGGGGCGGGTGGGCGGCGTTCGGGACAATCTGATAGACCTGAAGAGCACTCTGCGAGCGAGTCTTTTGGTGAGATATTGGGTGCTCTTTGTTTTGCGTTGGACTTCGTGTAAGACTGGGAGGTTACGCGTATGATCGAGGCGGAGAATCTGACCCGCTACTATGGCTCTACCCGGGCCGTCCACAATCTCAGTTTCCACGTGGACAAAGGGGAGATCGTCGGCTTCTTGGGACCCAACGGGGCGGGCAAGACGACGACGATGCGCATGCTTACCGGCTTCCTGCCCCCTAGCGATGGCACGGCCCGCCTAGCCGGCTTTGACGTGTTCTATGATTCGTTGGAGGTGCGCCGTCGCGTCGGCTATATGCCGGAGACTGTGCCGCTTTACCCGGAAATGACTGTGTGGGCGTACCTGGAATACATGGCTGCGCTGCGCCAGTTGCCGGACCGCCGGCAGGCCGTGGATCGGGCGTTGGAGGCATGTGGTATCGCTGACCGCGCCAACTCGGAGATCAGCAAGCTATCCAAGGGGTACCGCCAGCGCGTTGGGCTGGCCCAGGCCATCCTGCATGAGCCGGAAGTGCTCATCCTGGATGAGCCCACGATTGGCCTGGATCCCCGCCAGGTGGCCGACGTGCGGGCCTTGATCCAGGAGATCGGCGGCGAGCACACCGTCATTCTGAGTTCGCACGTCCTACCCGAGGTGAGCCAGACGTGCAGCCGTGTGCTCATCATCAACAAGGGTGAGATCGTGGCCACGGGAACGCCCGATGAGTTGACCGCTCAACTGCAGGGCATGGAGCGCGTGCTGGTGCGCGTCGCCGACGCCGGCCCGGAGGTCGCGGACGTGCTGCGACGCGTGGACGGGGTCGTCGGTGTCGAAGCGGCGAGTGAAGGGGTCTACCAGGTCGCCTGCGCGCAGGGGCACGACCTGCGCGCCGAGATGGCCCGCGCCGTCGTCGAGCGGGGCTGGGGCCTGCTGGAGCTCCGTAGCGTGGGCATGAGCCTGGAGGACATCTTCCTTGAACTGACCACCGACGAGGTGCCTGTGAACGCTGAGGAGGCGGACATTGATCGCGCGTCCGCGGACGTTGCGGACATTGATAGTGCGTCCGTCCGTGCGTCCGCAGACGTTGATCTTGCGTCCGAGGGAGGTGAGCACGATGCGTAACGTATGGACCATCGCACGGCGCGAGTTGTACGCTTACTTCAGTTCCCCCATTGCCTACGTGACGATGGCTGCCTTCCTGGGAGTGATGGGGCTGCTCTTCTGGCTCATCATCGTCTATTCCCAGCAGGCAGTGATGGGCTACGTTCTGGGCAGCGGCTGGGTCTTCTTCGTCCTCATCCTGTTCGCCGCGGTGGTGACGATGCGGCTGTTGGCGGAGGAGCAACGCTCCGGCACGATCGAGTTGGTGCTCACCGCGCCGGTCCGTGACTGGGAGTTGGTCGTGGGCAAATACCTGGCCAGCCTGATCCTCTTCCTCACGATGCTGGCCATCGGCCTGTACCAGCCGCTCATCCTGGTCCAACTGGGTAACCCCGACATCGGGGCGACCGTGAGCGGGTATCTGGGCTTCATCCTGGTCGGGGCGGCGTTGCTTGCCGTCGGTACTCTGGCCTCAACCGTCACCCGCAACCAGGTCGTCGCCGCGATCACGGGTATCGCCATCTCTGTGGCACTATGGCTGGTTCAGTTCGTGGGCTCTCGCTCGGCTGGCACCCTGGTGGGTGACTTCCTGACTCAGTTGGCTATCTTTGGCCATTACCAGGACTTCATAGATGGGGTTATTGACACCCAGCACGTTCTCTACTACCTCAGCCTGGTGGTCGTCAGTCTTTTCCTGGCCACGCGGGTGCTCGCAGCGAGGAGGTGGCGATGATGGATTGGATTGCTCGTTTGAACTTGCGGCGGTTCTTAGATCGGTATGGGTTCATCCTGGGATACGTCGCCCTGGCGGCGCTGGCGGCGGGCGCGGCTCGCTATTTCATCTGGGGTGAGATGGACGCCTGGGCCAAGGGACTGCTCATCGGCGGTGTGGTGGTGGGGGCGCTGTTCGTGTTGGTGCACCCCGCACAGGTGCGTGCTGCGCTCACGGGGCGGACCACCCGCTACGGTTCCAATGCTGCCGTGATGAGTGTTGCTCTGATCGGCATCCTGATCCTGCTAAACTACCTCGGCGGGCGCTACCATTACCGCTACGACGCCACCGAGTTGAAGGAACACACCCTATCGCCTCAATCTGTCCAGGTGCTGGCCGAGTTGGATGAGTCGATCAGCATCGTGGGCTTCTTCTCTGCCGATGACTACCGGCGCGAGAGCTTCGAGGAGCTGTTGGACCAGTACGTTGAGGAGAGCGATCTCCTGTCTTACTCGGTGATTGACGCCGACCGCGAGCCACTTAAGGCAAGCCAGTACGAGCCGGTGCCCTACGGGGGTCTGGTCATGCAGTCCGGCGAGCGTGTCGAGAGAGTCTATACCCTCGACGAGCAGGACATCACCAGCGCGATCCTCAAGGTCTCCAGGGAGGAGCAGAAGGTCATCTACTTCCTGACCGGCCACCAGGAGCGGGATCCGTATGGCTACGACACCGACGGGTACTCCGACGTGGCCCAGGCCTTGGGCGGTCAGAACTACAACGTGCGCGAGCTCAACCTGGCCGTTACCACAACCGTCCCAAGCGACGCGTCCGTGCTCGTCGTCGCCGGCCCACAGACCGAGTTGCTCGAAGAGGAGCGGGCGCGGCTGCGAGCGTATCTGCGACAGGGGGGCAAGGCCCTCATCATGCAAGACCCGCTCTACGAGACCGGCCTAAATGACGTGCTGGCAGACTGGTACGTGCGGTTTGGGGATGGGGCCGTAGTAGACCCGGCCAGTTCGCTCATGGGCAGCGTGGCCAGCCCGGTCGTCTCTGCCTACCGCTTCAGCCAGATCACCAAGGACCTGCCCATGGCGTTCTTCCCATTGGCCCGTTCGATTGAGCAGACGGGGCAGGATACTACCGGCACGGTCACCTTTACGCCACTGGCGGAAACGAGTCCCCAGAGTTGGGCGGAGTTGGACACGGAGACGGCCCAGGTGGAACTTGACGAGGGGGTAGATACGTCTGGCCCGCTCGCGCTGGTGGCGACCATCGAAGCGCCGGCCCTGCTGGACGCGGCTGCGTCCGCGAGCACGCGCCTGGTGCTGATCGGCGATTCGGATTTCGCCGCCAACGAGTTCGTCAGGAGCCTGGGGAATGGCACGCTTATCCTCAACACGGTCAACTGGCTGGCGGAGGAGGAGAGCCTGATCGCCATCGGTCCCAAGAGCACGCAGCCTCGAAACGTGTTTCTGTCCCAGGTGCAGGCGAACGCGACGTTCTTCGTCAGCGTGATCCTCATCCCCTTGGGGTTGCTGATTGCGGGCGTGGTCGTGTGGTGGCAGAGGAGGTGAACACGTGAGTCAGCGCAAACCGTGGGTGCCCACGTTGGTGCTGGTTGGTGTCTTGGCCTTGCTCGCGGCCTATGTCTTCCTGGTGGAATCCAAGCGGGAGCCACCGCCGGAGGAGGGGGCCCAGCCGACGCCCGCGCCGCTCTGGGAGGTCAGCGGCACCGACGTGGTCGAGATCACCGTGGCGAAGGGACAGCAGACGATCTCGGTCGAGCGCGATGCCGGCAGCCTTGACTGGCGGATGACCGCACCGGAGACAGGAGACGCCGACAGTGGGCGGCTGAATGGCCTGGTGTATCCGGTAGCGGAGATGAAGTTCAGCCGTGCGATGGCCGATATCGGGGACCTGGCGACCTTTGGCCTCCAGGAGCCGGATTTGCAGGTGACGCTGGTGCTCAGCGACGGGGCGAGCATCAACGCGGATGTCGGAGGGGAGAATCCAGGTGGCACAGCCCGCTACGTTCGGAAAGAGGGCGACCCCTTGGTCTATATCGTGTCAACTGGTGACCTGAGTGAGCTACTCAGGCTGGTGGATGAGCCGCCCTTCCCGCCGACCCCCGTGCCCTCTCCGACGCCGGAGTCGTAGCACGACACGGCTTGGCGACGAGTTTGATAGTACAAGACCCTGCCAATGCGGCAGGGTCTTCTCTGTCTTGACCCTGTCTTGTGTTGGGCTTTAACCGATTCTTAACCAGCCCTTAATCGAGGGCTAACCAATGTGTGCTATATTGTAGACACAAGGGAATCACGGCGGCTCTGTGGCTTTTTCCTTGTCCTCCTCCTTTTTTGTGAGATGCAGGCTAGCTCAACGAGCTGGCCTGTGTCTTTCCCCCCTGCATCCTGCGTCTTGCGTTCCGCTTCACAGGGACGGGCGCGGCCACCGCGCCCCTACGGATGGGAGACGCGTGCCTCGCTCTGTGAGCCCCTGGCAATGCATCGTCGAGGTGTGCGGTTTGCGCCCAACCCCACGGCATAGTATACTACTGCGCTGTTGCTGTGGGCATTGATCGTGCGTCCGACTGGAATGGACCTGACAGGTTTCCACGGAATCCCTGAGGTAAGGGGCTCAGCGTTCGGAAGAACACCTACGCCAAGAAGTGGTATCCTGAAACTGTCAGGCCTTGATATGGGCCGACGCTCTCGTCAAGCGTGAAACTGGTGTCGGCTCAGCATGAAGGGAACCGTATGGAAACCAAGCTAGAGGAACTTAAGGCTCGTCTCGTTGGGATCAATGATCTTGAATCTGCCGCTGCGTTGTTGGAGTGGGATCAGAATACCTACATGCCACCGGGAGGTGCGCGTGCTCGGGCGCGACAGATGGCTACGCTGGAGCGATTGGCGCACGAGAAGCTGACCGATCCAGCCCTGGGACGGCTCCTGGATGACCTGCGGCCTTACGAGGAGAGTTTGCCCTACGACTCAGACGAGGCCAGCCTCGTCCGGGTCACACGGCGTGACTACGAACGCGCGGTGAAAGTGCCGCCGTCGTTCGTCGCGCAGCTATCCGACCACCGTTCCACGACTTACCAGGTGTGGACGGAGGCCCGGCCGGCGGACGATTTCGCCCGGGTGCGGCCCTATCTTGAGAAGACGCTCGACCTGAGCCGTCAGTTGGCCGATTTCTTCCCTGGCTACGAACACATTGCCGATCCCTTGATTGACTACTCCGACTACGGCATGAAGGCCTCGACCTTGCGCGTGATCTTCGCGGACCTGCGGGAGCAGCTCGTGCCGCTTGTGCGGGCCATCACCGCCCAGTCCCCTGCTGACGACACCTGCCTGCACCAGTCTTTCCCTGAGGCGCAGCAGTTGGCCTTTGGGCGCGATGTGATCCGGCGCTTTGGCTACGACTTCGAGCGGGGGCGGGAGGACAAGACCCATCACCCGTTCACGATAGATTTCTCGGTCGGTGACGTGCGCATCACCACCCGCGTCAACGAGAGGGACCTGGGCGAGGCGTTGTTCAGCACGATGCACGAAGCGGGCCACGGGATGTATGAACAGGGGATTCGCGCGGAGTTCGAGGGCACGCCTCTGGCAAGGGGGACGTCGTCAGGCGTCCACGAGAGCCAGTCGCGCCTGTGGGAGAACGTTGTCGGGCGCAGCCTGGGTTTCTGGCGCTGCTTCTATCCGGAACTGCAGGCGGTCTTTTCCTCTCAACTGGGCGAGGTGTCCCTGGAGGCGTTCTACCGCGCGATCAACAAGGTCGAGCGCTCGTTGATCCGCACGGACGCCGACGAGGTGACCTACAACCTGCACGTCCTGCTGCGTTTCGATCTGGAACTGGACATGCTCAAGGGTCACTTGGCCGTGCGAGATCTGCCTGAGGCGTGGCGCGAGCGCATGAAGGCCGACCTGGGCGTCGTCCCCCCAGATGACCGCGACGGGGTGCTGCAGGACGTGCACTGGTACGGCGGCGTCATCGGCGGCGTGTTTCAGGGGTACACGCTGGGCAACATCATGAGTGCGCAGGTCTTCGCGGCTGCGCTACAGGCCCATCCAGAGATTCAGAGTGAAATCGAGGCCGGGGCGTTCCGCACCTTGCACGGCTGGCTCCGAGACAACATCTATCAGCACGGGAGCAAGTACACGGCGGACGAGCTGATCGAGCGTGTGACCGGCGGGCCGCTGAGCGTTGAGCCATACGTGCGGTATCTGCGCTCGAAGTATGGGGAGCTGTACGACCTGTGACTTACTCCGCACGCAGCGTGTCTTCCCGTTCGGTGGCGACGCTGTAGCGGTGGTACGTGTCGGCGGGCCGGTCCTGCAGATAGAGCCAGTCGTAGGGCGTGGTGGGATTGCGCACCATCTTGTGGTACTGCGCGCGCGCCTCATCGGCGCACTGTTTGCAGGCGGCCCACGGAATGGATATGCCCCAGACGCGCCGGCGTCCGAAGTCTCCGCCCTGCGCCCGTGAGTCGATGCTCAGCCAGCCGGGGCACACGTCGCAGACTCTCACGGTCTCCGCTTGGCGTTCGTGGATGCCGTCCGTGTCGTAGAAGATCCGCTTCTGACGCGTGTAGGTATCGTCCAGGCGGGGGTACACCTGGGCAAACGCCTGCTCGGGACGCTGCCAGATCTCGTGCAGCAGGTCAACGGTGCGATGAATGCTGTCCCATTGGGCCTGTGACTGGCGCAGTCTCCCGGCGTCATAGTCCGGCTCCCGCACGTGCTCGTAGCTCAGACCCGCCATTGCCAGCACCAACCCCAGGTTGACGTAGGGGAGGGCGCTCTGGATGGCGTATCCGCCCTCCAGCACCGCCAAATCGGGGGCCAGGAGTTCATTGAAGCGCGCGTAGCCCTGGGCCGACACGCGCATGTGGGCCAGGGGATCGGAGTAGTGGTTGTCTTGGCCTGCCGAGTTGATGACGATCTCTGGCTCGAAGTCGGCCAATACCGGCAGCACGAGGTTCTCCATCACGGTGAGCACCCCCTCGTCTCCGGTGCCGGGCGGCAGCGGCACGTTGAGGTTGCGCGCGAAGGCCCCCGGCCCGCCCAGCTCGTTCACAAACCCGCTGCCGGGATAGAGGGTGCGCCCATCTTGGTGCAGTCCGATCACCAGGACGTCGGGGTCGTGGTAGAAGATCTCCTGGGTGCCGTCACCATGATGCACGTCTGTGTCCACGATGGCCACCCGCCGCACGTCGTGCTTCTGGCGCAGGTACGCGACCATGGCTGCCTCGTTGTGCACGTTGCAGAACCCCCGGTTCCCGTGCACGACCCGCATCGCGTGGTGTCCCGGTGGGCGGATGATGGCGAATCCGTTGCCGATTTCCCCCGCTGCCCAGGCATCCGCCAGCGTCAGTGCTCCCCCCACGGCGACGTGATGTGCCTCCGTCGCCTGTGCGGCGACATCGGGCACGCAGAAGTGCACCCGGGCGATGTCTATATCCGCCGCGCTGCGCGGCGCGTATTCCGCGATCTCGTCCATGTCGAGCAGGCCTTCCTCGACGATCTGATCTTTGGTGTAGAGCAGCCGTTCCTCTCGCTCTGGATGGGTGGGTGAGATAGCCCAGTCGAAGGCAGGGAAGAAGAGGAGCCCCATCTTGCCTTCACGTCGGGTTCGCTTCGGACGCACGGTCAACCTCCGCTAATGCACGGTATATGGACCGCCCGGATGTTGCCGACCGCAGACGGTGCCGACCGCAGCGGTCGGACGGCATCCGCTGCATCCCTGCCGGCTCAATGCCCGCATCATGACTTCCCCCCTGGCCTCAATGCACCCACTCGTCCACCAGGCCGCAGCGCCGCTCCAGCCGCACGTCGAAAATGCGTCCCGCAGTGCGCCAGCCTTCCACGACGTTGAACTGCTCGGCCAGCACCATCTCGCAGTCTTCGAGTGGATGGGGAATGCCCAAGGCTTCCCCACGGCGCGCCATCCACTCGCGGGCGATCCGTTGGGTGTCGTCCAACGTGAACCTGCCCGGTGGCAGAGCCTGGGATATGGCTTCCTCGGCGATCTCGAGCCGGCGTTGTTCGGTGTCCACGTGCAGGCTGGTCGTGTAGGTGGTCCGGGCCAGGGCTGCGCCGAGCGCGTTTGCCACTGGTGCGTAGCGGGGAATGACAACCTGGGCGTTCAGCCGCTTCGACAGCGCGGGCACCAGAGACTCAGCCGCGGCGCCCACTCCCACGACGGTCTCGGGCCGGCGGTGGCCCTTCTGCTTCAGTTCCCAGAGGCGATACACCGGCTCGCGCTGCCAGGTGAGAAACAGACTCTCCAGGCTGGTCTCGATGCGCGCCAGGGCTTCCTCGACGATGGACGTGGCCACGGCGCGCTTCTCCAGACCCATCGCCCGGGCGATTCGCGCCATGGACTGGTTTGCCAGTTCCACATCGCCCACTGTCGTCCACCCCAGAACGCGGAGCGCATCGGTCAACGTGGGCTCCGGTCCTCCCATGCAGGCCGCGACGCCTGCTCGCGTCGTGCCGAGAGTGGCACGTCGAGACTTCCCTTCCCCTTGAACTGCGATCGTGCTGTCTCCCCCGACCGGTACAGAGCGCACGGCGAAGGCGCGGATGGGGAGATGGAGAGATGTCTCCCTCTGGAGTGAATCGACGCCGGCTATTGAGCCACCGCGGGAGGCAAGCAGCGGCTGGCCGTCCAGGATCAGGGCCAGGTCGGTGGTCGTGCCGCCTACATCCGCCACGATAGATGTGCTGCCCTGCGGTCGCAGTGCCACCACGCCCATCGCGCTGGCTGCCGGTCCGGAGAAGATGGTCTGAATTGGTTCGCGCTCGGCGGCTTCGAGCGGCAGCGTGCCCCCGTCTGCCTTGAGTATCACGATAGGGCAGGTCAGGCCGCGCCCGGTGAGGGCGTCCTGGAGTTGGGTGAAGAAGGCACGCCAGCTTTCCTCCACGGCCAGCATGATGGCCGTCGCTGCCGCACGGCGGGGGAAGTTGAGTTGACCGGAGGCCGCATGCCCCGCGTGCAGACGCCACGCGGGATCGAGCTGCCTGGCCCACTCGATCCCCTGTTCTTCGTGGCGCGGGTTGCGCGGCGAGAATTTCCCCACGACCGCCAGGTGGCGTACCCCTGTCGCATGGATCTCCTTGAGGGCCGCGGTTACCTCCGCCCGGTCCAGGGGCACCCGCTCGCGGCCTCGGAAGTCCATCATCCCGCTGACGACCCAATAGGGACCGGGCAGGTGGTAGGTTGTCGGATCGCGCCCGGGGCCGGGGATCAGCAGCGTGGCTACCTCGGGGGTGCGTCGCTGGGCCAGCAGGTTGGTGATCAAGGTGGTGCTGAGACAAAGGCGTGCAACGCGATGCGTGTGCGCGACGCCGGCCAGCACGCTGTCCAACGCGCCTAGCAGCGAGCGGGATAGGTCCTCCGGCTCGGTCACTTCCTTGGCGGTGGCCACTACGTTGCCTGAGTGAACCGCCACCGCGTCGGTGAAAGTGCCGCCTACGTCGATGCCGATAAGCAGTCTTTGATCCAAAGTGAAGCTCCTGTGCGGGGAGTATACGCTGAATCCGTCTGAGGGCAAACGCCCCTGGACCTATGGACGACGGAGGAGAAGCGCTTGACTTTCCAGCAGTCCAATGGCAGAATAGAAAATTGGTTGGCCGAATCGAGGGAGTATGCACATGGCGGATGTCGATTACGCGTCCGGCGAACATGAGGCAAGCCACGCGCTGGTATCTCGCGTCAGTTACCTCCTCCGTCGAATCTGCGCGTCGGTTCGTATGCACTATGGCATTATCATCGTCGTTGTCGTCTTTGCCTTGCTTGCCACTGTCAACAACCTGCTCGTGCCACCTTTCGAGGGGCCCGACGAGCCGATGCACTACGCGTACGTCCAACACCTGGCGCAAGGATATGGCCTGCCCTCCAAGAGCACTTATGATGCCTATAGCAAGGGCTATCGCCCGTTGCAGGAGATGCTCCAGGTGCCGCTGTACTATTCTCTTGCGGCGCTGGCTACTGCGTGGATACCTCGAGCAGATAATGCCGAGGGCGCATTGAGGCCGAATCCTTACTATGCTGCAGAAGCTCCGAACTCCTGGCCGGACAACGAGCGTTTCTGGCTACGCAGTCCCCATGTGGGCGCGATGGACCCAAACTTCGTTCTCGCCGTCCACTTGGCTCGCGCTGTGTCCACGTGCTTTGGGGTTGTAGCCTTGGTCGGCGCGTATGGGTTGGGCTTGACATGCTTTGATGGGGACAGGCGGAGTGCCTGCTGGAGCGCTGCCTGGGTGGCGTTCAATCCCCAGTTCGTGCATATCAGCGGCGTAGTCAACAACGACAGCACCGTAGCCGGGTTGGCAGCGCTGGTATTGTGGATCATGGCCGGGTGGGTGATTCGTGGCCCATCGCTGAGGCGGGCCATGGTCTGGGGCGTGGCCCTGGGTCTGGCGGCTCTCTCGAAGGTCAGCGCGCTGGCGATCGTGCCCATCTGCGTGTTGGGGTTCTGGGTGGGTGCGCGCTCTGCGCCGGGGCGTCGCGCCACAGTGTACGCGATCGTCATCGTTGCGCTGGTACTCTTGCTCTCCGGTTGGTGGTACGTGCGGGCTTGGGTCTTGTATGGGGATCCGTTGGGCCTTGGGCCACACTTTGGTCATTCCGGGCGGGTTGATGAGCGTTTCTCGGTGCTCAAGCAGCTGTCCCAGGTGTGGCAGGTTGGGTGGACATACTGGGCCGCCTTCGGCCGCTCGATTGTCCAGCCGCCAAATTGGCTCTTGGCAGCCGTCGTGTGGTGGGGGCGGATTGGCGTAATGGGCGTGGGACTCTATGTCTGGCGCTCGTGGCGACGTCTAGACCGGAAGGGGTGGCTGCTTGCCCTGTTGCTGATATGTCTGTTCGTCTACCTGGTGGCCTTGCTTGTGTGGCTGTGGGCGTTTCCGTTGGCTTTGGGGCGGTTGATGTTCCCTGCGGTGGCGGCGATCGGTGTGCTGTTGGTGATAGGGTGGCAGAGTTGGCTGCCACGTCGGTGGCGGGCGGCTGGCCTATGGGCCATGACTGCTGGCTTGTTGGCGTTTTCCGTGGTCTGTTTGCTGCTCGTTATCCGCCCTGCGTACCGGCGGCCGCCTCAGTTGAGTACGTCGCAACTGGTCGCCCTGGATGAGTGGCCACACGTGGTCTTCGGGAACGGGGCCAAGCTGCTTGCTGGCGAGGTCAACCCGCGGCCTGTGCACCCCGGTGAATGGACGTGGGTCAGGCTGTGCTGGCAATCGCTAGCGCCGCTAGAGGAAGACCACGTAGTGCTATTGCATTTCCTCGGCCCGGACAATCTCATCGTGGCCGAGCGACACACCCACGCGGGTTTGGGTACCTTTCCGACCAGCGCGTGGCAGCCGGGGGATGCGTTCTGCGATAGGGTGCGCATACGTGTGGCAGAATGGACGCCGGCGCCGGCTGTCTACGACGTTGAGGTTGGCCTGTACGATGGCGAGCAGGACCGGCGGTTGGGGGCACGGGGTGAGGAGGGCGAAGTGGTAGCGCCGGTATTGGTGGGGCAGGTCAAGGTATGGGCGGACGTTGATCGCGCGTCCGCGGACGTTGATCCCGACCGTCTGCTCCCGACTGTCTGCGGTCGGCACCGTCCGCGGTCGACGTCGGCTCCGTCCGTGGCAGAGCGTGAGGCGGTGTCGCCGCCGCATCCGGTGAACGCCCGCATAGGCGATCAGATTGTCCTGCTGGGCTACGGCGCACAGCCAAGCGAGGTGCACGCAGGGGAATCATTCACACTCACGCTATACTGGCGCGCGGAGCGCCGCCCCGATGCCGACTACGCTGTGTTTGTTCACTTGCTCGATGAGGCGCAGAAGATGGTCGCCCAGGCGGACGGGCCGCCACTGGAGCGCCCTGGGGCCGGGGCCTACCCAACCTCCTGGTGGGAGCCCGGCGAAGAGTTGGAAGACGTGCGGGACGTCGTCATGCCTGCCGGCACTGGGGAGGGGGCGTATGATCTCTTTGTGGGGTTGTATCGCTGGGAGACCGGCGAGCGGCTGCCGGCGCTGGCTGCCGATGGCAGCCAGGTGCCGGATGCTGCGATCCGGTTAGGCAAGGTACGCGTCTCCCAGCGGTAGGGGCGCGGTCACCGCGCCCTTCCCTGTGAAGCAGGAGGCAAGATGCAGGATGCAGGAAGCAAGAGCCAGGGGGCAGGGGGCAAGAAGATGGGCGGGAGGATTGCGCGGACATTGATCCCGACCGTCTGCCTCCGACCGTCTGCGGTCGGCACCGTCCGCGGTCGACGTCGACGTCGGCTGCGTCCGCGGGCGTTACGTCCGCCGGTGCTTCCCTGGGCCGGTGTCCTGATCCTGGCCCTGGCACTGCGGCTGTGGGGAATCGGGTTCGGCTATCCGTACGACTACCATTTCGATGAGCCGACCTATGTTCGCATCGCACTGGACATGGGACGGGGCATCGTGGGCCGCCAGCCCAACCCGACGGGCTTTCCCAATATTCTCCTGGGTGAATATGCGGCCTGCGCGGCCTTCGGCCGGGTCAGCGCGCTCGTTACGGAGGCGTTGGGATCGCGTCCGTCCGTGCATCCTGCGCCCATGCTTGGCGGCGAGCAGGCCTGGCCCTTGCATCCAAGCTTCTTCCTGGTGCTGCTGGCCCGGCTGACCAGTGGATTCGCCGGGACGTTGAACGTGCTGGCGGTGTACCGGCTTGGGAGAGCTGCCGCCCGACCAGTGGACCGCCGGCATCTTGCCGGCATGACGTCCGCGGCTGCCCGACCAATGGACCGCCGGCATCCTGCCGGCATGACGTCCGCAGACGCAGCCGACGTCGACCGCGGACGGTCGGGCACACGGTCGGGACCAATGTCCGCCGCGTCTTTGGCCGCCCTGTTCCTGGCGGTGTCCTTTCTCCACGTGCGGGATTCCCACTACGCCACCCCTGACGTGCTGGCGGCGTGCCTGGCGAGTTTCTCGGTGACGTGCGCGGCGCTTGCGCTCCGGCGAAGACGCGGGCGTTGGTCGGGCGTCCGGCGAAGGTTCCTCTACGTGGCCGGTGCGTGCGCAGGCTACGCCATTGCCACCAAGTGGACTGTCTGGCCCGTGCTCGTTCCGCTGGCTGTAGCTGCCACCGCCAGGGCGTGGAATGACGGCCATGGACTTCCCTCTGGTGGCTCCGGATCCCGTAGTCGCGATTTCCCAATCGCGTCCTGGGCACTGCTCATCGGGTCTCTCCTGGGCGGCGTGCTCGTCGGGGGATTCCAACTGGCGCTGAAGCCGGGGCTGTATCTTGATTACGCCCGCTATGAGTTGGAGGCCGGTCGGGCGGGGGGGTTCTGGATCTGGCACGTGGATACGGTGCCCGGCTGGCTCTTCTATCTCAAGACACTCAACTATGGCCTGGGCACCGTTTTGCTAGGGTTGGCTCTGGTCGGCCTTGTCCGCCGCGCGGTGATGGCCGTGCGATGCCGGGATCGAATGAGCGTCGTTCTTCTATCATTCCCGCTGCTCTATTTCCTGCCTATGAGTCTCACGCGCCACTATTTCGCCCGCTATGCTCTGCCGTTGGTGCCTTTCTGCGCTCTGTTTGGGGCAGAGACCGTGGTTGCCATCGCAGCGTGGGCGGGCTCTCGTGGTGTGAAGCGGGGTTGGAGCCCACGCGTGGCCATTTGGGGGCTGGTCGTTCTGACTTTGGCCGCCGTCGTTCAGCCGCTTGCCTGGAGCGTGCGGCACGATGTAACCCTGGCCCGAGAGGACACGCGGAACCTGGCGAAGCGGTGGATAGAGGCCAATATCCCGGCGGGCGCGAAGATCGCTATGGACTGGCCGGTGTACGGGCCGCCGCTCTCCAGGGAATTCTACGAGGTGGACGAGGTGGGTGGCGTCGGGCTTTCGGCGCGTTCCCTGGATTGGTATCGGGACAACGGCTTTGGCTTCATCGTCACCAGCAGCTTCGTCACCAACCTGTTGTTGATAGATGGTGACATGGACGCCACTCGCCAGGCGTTCCACGCTGCGCTGGAGCGGGAACCGGGATTGGTACGCGTGTTCTGGCCGGGGAAGGATGGTGTTGAGCCCTCGTTTGTCTTCGGTGAGATCTACGGTCCGGTGGTCAGCCTGTGGGAACGGGAACGACCCGGCCCGGTGATCGAGATCTACTCCATAGAACAGAGCGATCTGGAATGAGGTAGGGAGTACCACGGATGGGAGAAATACACGAATGGCTTTCCAGGATCCGCCCGCGGGCGGCGTTGCTGGTACTCTTGATCGTGTATTGTGGTCTGGGTCTCGTCTACTGGCTTGCGACGCCGATCTACGAAGGTCCAGACGAGCCGATGCACTACGCCTACGTCCGCCACCTGGTGGAGACGGGCCATCTGCCGCCGGTGGTGGGCTATGGGGCGGATGGTGCCCGCGCGTCTGAGGGTCATCCTGCCCATCAAGAGACCAGCCAGCCGCCGCTCTATTACGCCGTCGCGGCAGGGCTCACGTTCTGGGCGCCGGACCAAGGCGACTACGCGGACCTGCTGGCGCGCAATCCCCACTTTTCCTATCCCGCGCCGCCGACGGTGCCGGACAACAAGAACACCTGGCTGCACACACCGGCCGAGGACTTCCCCTGGCGCGGCACCGTCCTGGCGGTCCGGCTGACACGATTGGTGTCGCTGCTCTTCGGTGCGTTGGGGGTCGTGGCTACCTGGGGCCTGGGGCGAGAGCTGTGGCCCACATCGACATGGCTGCCGCTGCTGGCGGCGGGCGTGGCGGCCGGCACGCCGCAGTTCGTCTTTGCCAGCGGCCTGGTGAGCAATGATGCGGCCGCGATGGCGCTCTCGGCGTGTGTCCTCTGGTGCGCGGCGGCCACGGCACGCAGAGGTGTGAGCGCGCGTCTTGCGATGGCGCTGGGCGTGCTGTTGGGCCTGGCCGGGCTTAGCAAGTTGAGCGTGCTGGGGCTGATCCCGTTGGTGGGCCTGTTGATGTTGGCGACGGCGCGGCGGGATAGGCTGAGCTGGCGGGCGACGCTGGTCGTGCTGGGTTTGACGTTCGGCGTGGCTGCGCTGGTGGGCGGCTGGTGGTACGCCCGGAATTGGCTGGCGTACGGTGATCCGTTCAATACCGAGGTCCACAGGACTTCTCCGTGGGCCTGGGATGAGCCTGTCTCGGTGTGGGCGGCTTTGGCGCAGATGGGTGGCGTCGAGCGCTCATTCTGGGGCGTGTTTGGCGCGGGCAACGTGGGCTTTCCCGATTGGATATACACGGCGCTGCGTGCAGTCTGCGTGCTGGCCGTGCTTGGCTGGGTCGTCAGACGGCACTCCGGCGGACCTACGTGCCTTACTACGAACGGGCGGCGTTCGGTGTGGATGTTGTTGTGGGCCTGGCTCGTGTTGATCCTGGCGCTGCAGGTGCGCTGGATGCAGTTGGTGCTGGCTCCCTGGGGGCGATTGCTCTTTCCAGCGCTTGCAGCGATCGCCTGTCTGTTGGTGGAGGGGTGGCGCGGGTGGGTATGGGTCCCGAGCGTGCGACCGCTGCTTCTCGTGCCGGTGGCGGGTCTCTTGCTCCTCAGCGCCGTTGCGCCGCCCGCAGTCATCTGCCCGGCCTATGCACGGCCCGCGCAGCTCACGGCCGCCCAGGTAGCCGCCCGCGCTGAAGCCGCTGACTTCCGGCTGGGCGACTTGGCATCTCTGATCGGATACCGGCTCGACCGGACGTCACTCCCCCCCGGCGACTGGCTGACTGTCACCACGTGTTGGGAGGTAGTCGGGCGCACGGACACCGACTACACGTTATTCGTCCAACTGCTGGACGTGGATGGCGGGCTGGTGGCCAGCCGCCATACCTATCCGGGCCAGGGCCGTTTCTTGACCTCCCAGTGGCGCTCCGGCGACCGTTTCTGCGACGAAACACGCGTGCACGTGGGCGGCTCGCCGCCTGCTCCCGCGGTCTACCGGGTGGAGGTGGGTCTGCTCGATGCCAAATCCGGGACCCGTCTGCCTGTCACCACGGCCGGCGGGCCGCTGGATGGACCGCTGGTACTGACCCGTGTCCGCGTGGGCCCGGCGAGCCTGCCGGACGTAGCTGTGCCTGTCCCTTTGGACTACGGGCTGGGGGATGCGTTGGCGCTGGTAGGGCGGGGACCGCTGCCGGAAGCTATCCGCGCCGGTGAGGTGCTGAGCCTGACCGTATACTGGCAGGCCACGGCCGCGCCGCCGGCCGACTACACCGCGTTCGTGCATCTGCTTGACCCCGCCGGGGAGGTGGTTGCGCAAGTAGATCGCCCTCCCCGGAACGGATGGTACCCCACTTCCTTCTGGATGCCCGGCGAGGTCGTCACCGACACGTTCGACCTGCCGGTGCCGGCAAGCGCGTCGCCGGGCGAATACCGGCTGGTGTGCGGCATGTACGCCTGGCCCGATCTGGCCCGTCTTCCAGTCCTTGGAGCGGATGGGCAGCCTCAGCCTGACAGCCTGGCTGGATTGGGGAGCATCGAGGCCAGGTGATAGAAACCAGGTTTTTTCCGAAAAACCTGGTTTCTTAGAGGAAGTATCCACGCGCCCCGCCGGCATTGGCCGAGAACCTGAGGTCCAAACCTCTGGACAAAGGCCCTGAGGTGTGCTAGAATCAGCCCCGTTATGCGTGGGAAACCCATCTGGCACCATCCTCTGGCCTGGCTGCTTTGCACCTCGTTCGCATTAGCCATGGCGAATGGACTGATCATCCCTTCTTTCGAGGCTATGGATGAGTCTGGCCATTTCAACTTCGCGCGCTATCTGGCGGAGGGCAACGGGTTGCCGGATCAGCGCGATGTCGTCTTGGCTGAGGAGTACGGCTATTGTCAGGAGGGCGGTCAGGCACCGCTCTACTACCTGCTGAATGCGCCCATCCTGCGTGCCCTGGGTGGTGATATGAGCGATGTCGCCACGCTGACTGTGTCCAATCCGCTGTCCACCTGTGGGGATACGACGCAGCCGTACAGCAAGGGACAGTGGATGCGCGACCCTTGGCGCGAGAGGTGGCCTTACAAGGGGGCGGCGCTGGGCGTACACGTCCTGCGCGTGTTCGGTTCTGCGCTATCTATGTTTACCGTCGTCGGCGTCTACATGACCGCCCGGGCGGCTTTCCCTCAAAGCCGTGTGCTCGCTCTGGTGGCTGCCGCGCTGGTGGGGTTTAGCCCGCGTTTTGTGACACACTCCGCCACGCTTACCAACGACAATTTGCTGGCGGCACTGTCAGCATGGGGCGTGTATCTGGCGGTGGCCACGCTGCGCCGGGGCCCCTCTGTCGTTCGGTCGCTCGCTCTGGGCGTCGTCACCGGGCTGGCCTCCCTAACCAAGGTCAGTGGAATCTTCCTGATTCCGCTGGCCGTCCTGGCGCTGGCTGACGTGGCGTGGCGCGAAGGCGAATGGGTGCGCACGCTGGGACATGTTGGCCTGGTGGTGCTCCTGGCGCTGCTGATCGGCGGCTGGTGGTACGTGGGGAACATCGTCCGCTACGGAGACCTCTGCCTGGTACCCCTCATCACTCAGGCGAGCGGCCAACGGGGGCGATGGCCATTGTACCTCGTCGCTGGAGAGACGGTTGATTTCTTGAGGTCGTACTGGGCCTTGTCCAGCTATTGCCGAATCCCCCTCGGCTACCCGGCCGTGTATGGGACCCTGGGCCTGTTTGGGCTGTTTGGCGGGATCCTCGCCACGCGGCGGGCTGATCGCCCGGTCCGGCGGGCGGTCGCGCTGTTGTTGATCTGGGCCCTGGTGGTTTTCTCGGCATGGTTCTGGTTCAACGCCAAGGTTTGGGCCCCTGATGGCCGCTATCTCTTCCAGGCTCACGCGGCTATCGCTCCGCTGTTGGCGGCGGGACTCCTGGCATTGCTGAGACGCTTCGGGCCGAGAGTGTACGGCGTGACGTGGCGCGGACTGATCCTCGGGATGGCCGTGCTGGCGATCATCACTCCGGTCGGAATGCTGGCGCCGCTGTTCAGCCTGCCACCGCGCTACGCAGACGGCCAGGCCCCGATCCCCCACCCGTTGGAGGCCTCGTTTGGAGACCAGGTCACGCTGTTGGGCTACGACGTGAGCAGCGAAGTTCCCCGGGTTGGGGGTGCGGCAGGCCTGAGGCCTGGGGCCGTGGACGTCACGCTCTATTTGCGGGCGGAGCGTCCGATAACCGAGGATCTGACTTTGTGGCTTCAATTGGTGTCGGCCGGGCCACAAGATGACGCTGTCTTGGTGAATTTCAGGAGTTGGCCCGGCGGTGGGAACTATCCCACGACTGCCTGGCGACCGGGCGAGGTGATTGCGGACCGTTACCGGCTCCGGCTGCCGGCGGATGTGCCCGCACTGCAGTTGTGGGACCTGCAACTCCTTTGGTCCCGCCCTGCGGGACGGGAGCAGGGTCAGACGGGGGAGTATGAGCTTCTCCCCGTGCGTGTTGGCGGCGTGGCGAACGACCCATCCCTGACGTTGACCCGCCTGCTCGTCGAGCCCGCCAAGGGACGATCCTCGCCGCCTCCAGAAGTGGTGCTGGATTCAGCGCCTGCCTTTGGACCCGAGCGGGAGGTTCTGCTGGAGGCAGCGGAGGTCGTGCCGGATGGGGCAGATCTGCGCGTGACCTTTTGGTGGCGCGCGCGCAAACCCCTGAACGGGGAATACACGGTGTTCGTGCAATTGCTGGATGAGAACTGGAACTTGAAGGCTAGTGGGGACGGTCCCCCCCGGCGCGGTGCCATGCCGACAGATTGGTGGCGCGCCGGGGATCTGATCGTTGACGAGCATCGGGTACCGTTGCCCGAGAGCATGCCGGCCTCAGAGGGTAGGGGCGACTATCACATTGCCGTGGGCTTCTATGACCCAGATCGGCGGCTGCCGGCCTGGGACGCCAATGGGGAGCCGCTGCCTGGGGCCGCGGCAATTATCGATGAGTGGAGGTAGACGAACGTTGTATATCTTGGGGTTTGACTGTTACGGTCACGATTCGGCCGCCGCCCTTCTGCGCGACGGCGAGATCGTCGCCATGGCGGAGGAGGAGCGCTTCTCGCGCCAAAAGCACACCATGGCCTTCCCCGCCCGCGCTATCCAATATTGCCTGGGCGAGGCTGGCATCACCATAGATGACGTGGATCATATCGCGTACTACTGGGATCCCGGTCTGCACGTCTTCGACCAGATATGGCACATTGTCCGCTATCTGCCGCGCTCGCTGGCACTGGTGCGCAGCCGGCTGACGAGGAACTTCTTGCCGATGGTGCGCTTGGATAGTACATTGCGGCGCGAACTGGGACTGAGCGCGCGTAGCAAGGCACGGCGTATCCACCGCGTCGAGCATCATGCCGGGCACGCCGCCAGTGCGTTTCTCCTATCCCCCTTCGAAGAGGCTGCGATCCTTTCGGTGGACGCCGTGGGCGAGTGGGCATCCACGTGGTTTGGCGTTGGTGAGGGGGACAGTTTTCGCAAACTGGACGAAATTGGGTTTCCCCACTCCCTGGGCATGCTCTACGGCTCGGTGACGGAGTATCTGGGCTTTCGCTTCGCCTCCGGCGAGGGCAAGGTGATGGGATTGGCCTCCTACGGTGATCCAGAGGTGTACTTGCCCGAGTTCAGGAAGATCGTCCGACTTGAGCCAAAGGGCCGTTTCGCACTGGACATGAGCTACCTTCACTATCATCTCTATGGCCGCGGGCATTGGGTCTCCGATAAGTTTGTGCGGATCTTCGGCCCTCCGCGTGGGCGCGCGGAACCGATTGAGAAGCGTCACCAGCACATCGCCGCCGCCCTGCAGCGGATCACCGAGGAGGTCGGTCTGCACATGGCCGAGCACCTGCACGCCATCACGGGGAAGCCAAACCTGTGCATCGCCGGCGGGGTGGGACTGAACAGCGTGATGAATGGCAAGATCCTGCAGCATGGTCCCTTCGAGGAGATCTTCGTCCAGCCGGCTGCCAGCGATGCAGGCACGGCCGTGGGCGCGGCGCTGTGCATTCATTCGTGCCTGCTGGGCCTGCCTCGCCCGACGCCAATGAAGCACGCGTATTGGGGACCGGGCTTCACAGACGACGAGATCTCAGAAACCCTTGCTCAGTACGACGGCAGCTTGACCTACCGGCGGGTGGACGACCCCGCTCGGGCTGGGGCCGAGATCGTTGCCCGGGGCGAGATACTGGGGTGGTTCCAGGGACGGATGGAGTTCGGTCCTCGGGCACTCGGCAATCGTTCCATCTTGGCCGACCCCCGGCGCCACGACATGAAGGATATCCTGAACGCCCACGTGAAGCACCGTGAGCCTTTCAGGCCCTTTGCGCCGTCGGTGATTGAGGAGTGCACCGGCGCATACTTCACCGCAGACTACCCCTCCCCGTTCATGATCCTGGTCTTCGACGTGCGCCCCGAGAAGCGTGAGACTGTCCCGGCGATCACTCACGTGGATGGTACCGGCCGGGTGCAGACGGTCAGTCGTGAGACCAATCTCCGCTACTGGTCGTTGATTAAGGAGTTCGAACGTCTCACCGGCGTGGGGCTGGTGCTCAATACGTCGTTCAACGTGAGGGGAGAGCCCATCGTCTGTCAACCCTGCGAGGCTGTCGAGTGCTTCCTGAACACGGGCATTGATCGGCTAATCATCGGAGACTACTTGGTGGAAAAAGTGAGCGAAGACGGGTGAAATAATTGGCAAGGCGCGAGCCTCCGACAGCGGAATCTGTTACGCACGCCGTGCAGCGGCACTACGATGAGCACAGCTTCGACTGCATGAGTGATGTGGTGCTGGAGGAGGTGCGTAACCACACGCTCCTGGGAGCGGTGGAGCGGTACTTCGATCCGGGTGAGTGGCAGTGTATCCTGGACGTGGGATGTGGTGCTTCGGCGCGCACCCCCTTCTTCACCCGGCGGTACTGGAATCGGGAGGCCATCGCGCTAGATCTCTCGTGGGGGACGTTGCAGAAGGCTCGAGGGCGGATTGACGTGCCCTTCGTCCATGGCAACGTCCTGGCCCTCCCTTTCGAGAGCAATGCCGTTGACTTCGCCGTCTCCACCGGCGTCATTCACCACACGCTCGACCCCCGCGGGGCGTTACGGGAGCTAGCGCGAGTAGTCCGGTCCGGTGGAGGGCTGTTTGTATCCGTCTACAACCGACGCAGCATCTACTATCCAGTCTATCGCTACGCGGGAGGGGTGGTCCGCGCGCTCGTGCGTTGGGGACTGGGACTGTTGGTGCGCTGTGTCCTGATCCCGCTCTATGCGCTGGCCTATGCACCGATCGTGTGGCTGGCGGTCAAGCGGCTTGTGCCTGTGCCATACCGGCAGGCGGAGGCAGATTTTCACGACAAATTCCTGAACCCCTATGTGCTTTTCTATCTATCAGAGGAGATTGAGGAGTGGATCAAGGCCGAAGGCCTGACGTGCCTGGTGTCCGGCACGCACATGGCCACCATGATGTTGGGTTTCCTGATGCGGAAGTAGCTCTGGGCGCACCACAGCGGACGCAGCCGACGTCGACCGCGGACGGTGCCGACCGCAGACGGTCGGGGGCAGACGGTCGGGCATCCGCTGCATCCCTGCCGGCACGAAGTCCGCGGATGCTGCCGGCCGATTGCAGGCTTTCCGTTGTTATCCCCGCGTACAACGAAGAGTTATGTATCGCCTCCATCGTCGAGCGCGTCCTGGCCGCTGTCCCTGACGTGTTGGCGGTGGGTGTGAGCGATGTGGAGGTCGTCGTCGTGGACGACGGCAGCCTGGATCGTACGGCGGAGATTGCGGCGGGGCTCGGGGACAGCGTGCGCGTGATCCACCACGGGAGCAATCTGGGGTATGGCGCGGCGCTCAAGACCGGCTTCAGCCAGGCGACCGGTGACTTGCTGGGGTTCTTGGATGCAGATGGCACCTATCCGCCGGAGTACTTCCCACAGTTGTGCCAGGCGGCACTGGATGGCGCGGAACTGGTGATCGGCTCTCGCATGTCCGGCACGGAGAGCCGTATGCCCCCTGTGCGATGGGTGGGCAACGTGCTCTTCGCGGCACTGGTCACGCTGGTGGGTGGGCAGCGCGTGCGAGATAGCGCCAGTGGTATGCGGGTGCTGCACAGGCATGTGCTGTCTCGTCTCTACCCGCTTCCTGACGGTCTCAATTTCACTCCCGTCATGACCACTCGGGCGATTCACGAGCACCTGCGTATCGTCGATGTGCCGATCCCGTATCACGAGCGCGCTGGCCGTTCCAAACTGAGCGTGGTGCGAGATGGCGCGCGGTTCTTGCAGTCCATCATCTGGACGGCGCTGTCTTACAACCCCGTCCGCATATTTGGTGGGCTGGGGCTTCTGGCCCTGTCGGCTGCGCTGGGGCTGAGCGCGTGGTTTGTGGCCGTTCGCATCTCTGGCGTGACCACGTTGAATCTATGGCGGGTGGCGGCGCTGTACGGGGCGCTGGTGCTAGGCGTGTGCGGGGTCAGCCTGTACACGCTCGGTTCGACCTTCAACTACCTGATCTCGCTGTTCTACGAGCGCCCGATCCGGCAAGGGGTATTTGGGCGTCCCATCCTGTCGCCTTGGCTGGACCGACAGTTCGGCTGGATGGGGATGTTGGCATTCGTCGCTGGCGTGGTCGTGGGTGTCGCCAGCCTGGTGGTTGGGGGAGGCAGATGGGAGCTTGTCCGGCTGTGGCTATACCTGTCGGGCAGCGCCCTGTTCATCCTGATGGGCGTGCAGTTAATGGTGTCCTGGCTCCTGATGCGGGTGCTGGAGGAGATCAGCCGGCGGGATGTGCGGATAGATCAGGATATGGGGGGAGGACGGTGAGGCAGACCTTGACCCTGACCCCGACCGTCTCCGGTCGGCTGCATCTGCGGACCTTAACCCTGCGGCCGCGTTTGGATGCTTCTCCGGGTCGATCCGGTGCACAGGCGGGCATTGCAGAGAATGTTCGGGCGTCCGCCCGTGCGTCCGGCGGTGTTCTGTTCGTCAATCCGCCAACGCCGGACGGAGGGATTTGGATACGCTCGCAGCACCGGGTGGGACGTCGCTCGCGGGAGAATATGATCTGGCCACAGGTGGATCTGGCGCAGATGGCTGCGCTCCTAGTGTCCAAGCACACGGTCGAGATCGTGGATGCAGTGGCATTGCGGATGGATTGGCCGGAGTTCGAGTCGCTGTTGCGGCAGCGCGAGCCGCGCTACTACGTGACACAGGTGACAGCGCCCACGCTGGACAACGACATGCGTGGCGTATCGTTGGCACACGATCTCGGGGCGTTCACGATCGCCTTCGGCACCCACGTCACACCGATGCATCGGGAGACGATGGAGCGTTTCCCGGCGTTGGATTTCGTGCTGCGTGGGGAGCCAGAGTTGACGTTGCAGGAACTGGTGAGCACGCTGGAGGCGGAAGCGGGGGACAGGAAGCAAGGGGCAGGAGGCAGCAGGCATGAGGCAGGAGTCCAAGACGGGCTAGCCTTGTTGGGAGGCGTCGAAGGGCTGGTTTGGCGACGCGACGGAGAGATCGTCGTCAATCCGGACCGTCCGTTCATACAGCAGCTGGACGACCTGCCGCTACCGTTGCACGACCTTCTGCCGCTGGATAAGTACCGCATCCCGATGATCAACGGGCCTTACAGCTTCGTTGTGACCAGCAGAGGCTGCCCTGGTGGGTGTACCTTTTGCATCAAGCACGTCACCTACGGCAGGAGCGTGCGGATTCGCTCGCCAGAGAGCATCTTCGAAGAGATCCTTCTGCTCCAGCGTCTGGGCATTCACAACGTCCACATGTACGCGGATCTCTTCACGGTGGATCGGAAGCAAGTGGAAGGACTATGCGCACTCATCCTTGAGGCAGGCCTCGATCTGCACTGGACGTGCAACAGTCGCGTGGACTTCGTGGACCAGGAGTTGCTGCGACTGATGGCGCGGGCGGGCTGTGGGACTATCTCTTGGGGGATAGAATCGGGGAACGCGGAGATCCTCAAGCGAGTGCACAAAGGTACGAATCCCGCTCAGGCGGAGCGGGCGCTGCGCTGGGCGCGCACCGCTGGCATCCGCAACTGGGGCTACTTCATCATTGGCTTGCCGGGCGAGACTGAGGACACGATCCGCCAGACGATCCGATTCGCCAAGGCGCTGCCGCTGGATATCGCTCTCTTCCACATTGCGGCACCCTATCCTGGTACCCCATTCTACTATGAGGTGATCAACCAGGGATGGTTCCGCTCCGGCGGTCAGTGGGACGAGGTGGACATGGACCGCTCAACGGTTCTGGACTATCCTGATCTATCGGCCGATCAACTGGCGTATTGGCAACGGCGCGCGTTCCGTGAGTGGGCCTTTCGGCCAGGGCCGATATGGACGTTTCTCAAGAGCGTCAACAGCCCGGCTGTCCTGCGCTCGGCGATAGAGATCGGCCTTCAGACGCTAGGATGGGTCGGGAGGCGGTGATTCCGCGCCATGAGCTCCCACAAAGGCGCTATCCTGATAGCGCGCGCCATCAGCCTTACAAAGGCGCTATTCTGATAGCGCGCCATCGCCCCTACAGAGGCGCTATTCCGATAGCGCGCCATCGCCCCTACAGAGGCGCTATTCCGATAGCGCGCCATCGCCCCTACAAAGGCGCTATTCCGATAGCGCGCCATAGGACGCATCGACGGACGCGCGATCAGCGTCCACAATGTCCGCAACGTCCGCTGCACGGCGACACAGGGCCAGTCAGCCGCTGCGTCGCTGCGTTCTCCAGGTTGCACTCCGGCCTGTGTGGTGTTATACTCGCCCCGGAGGAGAAAAGATGCCACGCCACCATCCCTACAAAGGCGCCATTCTGATGGCGCGCCAACGCCCCTACAAAGGCGCCATTCTGATGGCGCGCCAACGCCCCTACAAAGGCGCCATTCTGATGGCGCGCCAACGCTGGCATTCCTTGGCCCTGTTCCTAATTGCGGTTCTGTTGTTCACTGCCTGTGCTCCCGAGGTTGTCACCGTCACTGTGACGACGCCACCGGAGACCGTCGTGGTCACGGCCACGCCCTCTCCATCCCCCACGCCCTCAGCGCCGGATCCAGACGTGCTCTCAATATGCCTGGTCGGTGAGCCCGATACGCTGTATCTCTACGGCGGCTCCCGCTTGTCGGCGACGCGGCACGTGATGGAGGCCCTCTACGATGGCCCGATCGATCATTCCAACTACGCCTATCAGCCGGTGATCCTACAGAAGATACCCAGTATCGAAGATGGTGATGCCTTCACGCGCACGGTGCGCGTGCGGGAAGGAAGTCGTGTGGTCAGCGTTGATGGCGAGGTGGCGGAACTGAGGGACGGGGTGAGGGTCCGTCCGGCGGGCTGCCAGACCGACGAGTGCACGGTCGAGTTCGAGGGCGAAGCGCTGCTGATGGACAGGATGGAGGTCACGTTCGCCCTACGGGAGGACGTGGCCTGGGCCGACGGTGAGGCGCTCACAGCAGGTGATTCGGTCTTCGCTTTCCAGGTTGCCTCCGACCCGGCTACGCCCGGTGGGCACTACTTGACGGATCGGACGGCCAAGTACCGCGCTCTGGATGAGTGGCATGTGCAGTGGGTTGGCGTGCCCGGTTTCGTTGATCCCACCTACTTCCTGAACTTCTTCCCACCGCTTCCGCGTCATCAATTGGAAGGTCGGTCTCCGGCTGCGCTTCTACGGGCGGATGAGATCCGGCGCTATCCACTGGGTTGGGGGCCGTTCGTCGTCAAGGAGTGGGTGCCTGGTGACCACATCACGCTCTCTCGCAATGCTCACTACTTCCGGGCGGATGAGGGGTTGCCGTACCTGGATTACGTGGTGTTCAAGTTCACGTCTGGCGCGTCCGAGTTGGTCGCTCGACTGCTCTCCGGTGAGTGTGACGTGGGCACTCAGGATGCAGGCTTCGAGCCGTTTATGCCGCTGTTGGTGCAGACTGAACAGCAGGGTCTGCTACGAGTGGTTTCTGCGACCAACAACGGGTGGGAGCACATTGACTTGGGCATCACCCCCGGTCCCGACTACAATAGGGCGAATTTCTTCGGGGACGTGAGGGTGCGGCAGGCCATCATTCAGTGCCTCGACCGGCAGGCCATCGTTGACGAGGTCACCTACGGGCGCAGTGTAGTGCCAGACAGCTACCTCCCACCAGATCACCCGCTCTACCCGGCAGAGGGTTTGGTTCACTGGGAGTACGACCCCGTGGCCGGCCGGGCGCTTTTGGAGGGGGTAGGTTGGCTGGATGAGGATGATGATGGCGTGCGTGAGGCCCACAGCGTGGCAGGCGTGCGCAATGACGTTCCGTTTGCCGTCGATCTGTTAACCTCTTCGGATAGCCTGGCATCCCAGCAGGTTGCCCGCATTGTCAAGGCTCATCTGGCGGACTGTGGCATTCGCGTCAACCTGGAGACGCGGCCCTCGTGGGAGTTCTTCGCCGATGGCCCCGAAGGACCGGTGTTTGGTCGCCGCTTCGACATGGCAGAGACGGCATGGTGGTTCGATACGACCCCCTTGTGTGGCCACTACATCTCTTCTGAAATCCCGGATGAAGGCCGTTGGTATGGCGACAACTCCACGGGTTACAGCAACCCTGACTACGATGCGGCCTGTGAAGCGGCGCTTCGCGCGTTGCCTGGCACGCGTGAGTATGCGGAATACCACCAGCAGGCGCAGGTGATCTTCTCTGAGGAGTTGCCCGCCATCCCGTTGTTCATGTGGCTCCGGGTTGCCGTTGCTCAGCCAGACGTGTTGAATTTTGCGCTGGACTCCACGGCCCGAAGCGAGCTGTGGAATATCGAGATGTTTGACATAGAGCGCCAGGCGGGGGCAGACGGATCGTAGGCGCGCGGGGCCTGTACCTGAAGCAGGGGCAGGCAGGTGAGCGGTGCGCGATGGCACCACGTAGGGATTGCGCACCGGTGCATGCGCACTTGTGTGTGGGTGCAAAAGGCATATAATCGCGCTTAGGAAAGCGTCCGCGCTTGAGAAAGCGTCTGCGCTTGAGAAAGCATTGTTCGTATGTTGCGTGTCCTACCTGAAGCGACGATGGCCGATGAGCGATAGTCAGTATGTGGCAGCTCCCCGTATCCTCATTGTCGAGGATGATGCCGAGATGGTGGACCTCATGCGCAATATGCTGTCGCTGGTCCGCTGTGAGGTGCAGGTGGCCCGCTCTGGTGAGGAAGCGCTCTCGCTCTTGCGCCAGGAGGCAGAGAAGACCGGGCATGAGATTGACCTGATCCTACTGGACATCATGGTCCCGGGGATGGATGGCTACGAGGTGATCGCACGGGTCAAGGCGGATCCACTGCTTCGCAACACGTCCATTATTATGACCACGGCCCTGGACTCGGTCAACAACAAGACGCTGGGCTTGGGTCTGGGCGCCGATGATTACCTTACCAAGCCGTTCGATCCCCAGGAGCTGCTGGCACGGATTGACGCCGTCATGCGCATTCGCCGCAGCGAGCAGGCGCTGCGGCGGCGCAATCAGGAGCTGTCGGCCCTGATTGAGATCAACCGTATGGTGACGTCCAGCCTGGAGTTGGGCGAGGTGCTGGGGGCGACGATACAGGGGATTCGCGAGATCCTGCACGTAGAGGCAGGTTCGCTCGTGATGGTTGATGAGGACACCGGCGGTATGATCCTGTGCAAAGCCTTTAGCCCTGAGCGAGGATGGATCACCGGCCGTACCATCCAACCAGGGGATGGCATCGTGGGATACGTGGTGCAGTCGGGGAACTCCAAACTGGTCAACAACGTCGAGCGCGATCCTCACTTCCTGGCCGAGGTGGATGAGGAAATGGGGTTCACGTCGCGCACTATCCTCTGCGTGCCGTTGATGGTCCGTGATCGGGTGATTGGGGCCATCGAGGTGATTAACAAACTGGACGGTGTGTTCACTGAGCAGGACCTGGAACTACTGCAGGCGATGGCCGCATCGGTCGCGGTGGCTTTGGACAACGCCAATCTGTACAGCGAACTGGCCGAGTTTGCCAAGGAGTTGGAACGCTCTCAAGCGCAGTTGGTACAGGCAGAGAAGATGGCCGCCATCGGCCAGTTGGCAGCCTCCATCGCTCACGAGATCAATAACCCCCTTCAAGCGATTCACAACAGTCTGCATCTGAGCTCACACAACGGCCTTTCTCAAACACGGCGCGCGGAATATCTGGGCATGGCCCGGTCCGAGGTAGAGCGGCTGATTGAGATCGTACAACGAATGCTCGATTTCTACCGCCCTTCGCGTGGTGGTGTGGTGCCTACTGATGTCAATGGCACGGTGGAAAACGTGTTGGCTCTGGCCAGCAAGCGGCTGCAACACAGCGGCGTGCGTGTGCGCACTCAACTGAGCCCGGATTTAGCCTTGGTCCCCATGGTTTCTGACCAGATTACCCAGGTGTTCCTCAATATCGTCATCAATGCAATTGAGGCTATGCCTTCGGGAGGGGATCTCTTGCTCGCAACGACGCTATCTGATAACTCCGAGTGGGTGTTGGTGAGTTTTTCTGACACTGGTGTGGGCATGTCGGCGGATCAATTGGGCAATCTGTTCGAGCCTTTCTACACTACCAAGCCGGACGGCACTGGTCTGGGATTGGCCATCAGCTATGGGATTGTGGACCATCACGGTGGAGAGATCGACGTATCAAGCCAGCCAAGCGAAGGGACAACGTTTGTCGTAAAGTTACCTGTGTGTCCAGCTGAGATGGATGGTGAACTGAGCACCAGCTAGTCGTACAGTGAGGGTGGGGCATGGCAGAGCAAGGCCAACCAGCGAACGTTATGGTAGTGGACGATGAGGCCGTTGCGCGTATCTCTCTGGCCGAAATACTGAGACTGGAGGGCTATCACGTCGCTACGGCTGCCAGTGGTGAAGAGGCTCTGAGCCTGTTGAGCAAGAGTGGTCCCTTTGACATGATGGTGCTCGATCTCAAGATGCCCGGGATGGACGGGATCGAGGTGACCAAGGAGGTGCAGGAGGAATCCCCCGGCACGGTGATCATTCTCCTGACCGCTTTCGGCACGTTGGAAACCGCGATTGAGGCGATTCGCCAGGGGGCGCACGATTACCTGCTCAAACCCTGCCCGATCCCGGACATCCTCGAAAGCGTGCGCAAAGGCTTGGCAAAACGCCAGCAGGAGCAGCAACGCCAACACCTGGTCAGCCAACTACAACGCACGCTCTCTGAGTTGGTCACTGCAGAGGGTGCCGACGTGGTTGAGGAAGCGGTATCCCCACAGCCAAGCCGTTTCCTCCAGATACGCGACGTGGTAGTGGACCGGCAGAAACACATCGTCATGCTGCGTGGGCAACCACTGGATTTGACGCCAACTGAGTTCAAGATACTGGCTTGCTTGATGGAGACGCCTGACCAAGTGTGGAGTCCACAGGAATTGGTCCGCCGTGCCCAGGGCTACGAGACGGATGCCTGGGGCGCGCGCGCGATTGTCCGGGTCCACGTGCGCCGCCTGCGTAAGAAGATGGAATTGGATCCATCTGATCCCACGTACATTCTCAATGTGCGTGGCGTTGGCTACATGTTCGCAAGCAGCGTCCCCGACTCAGCGTGAGCCTCAGTGTGCCTGTTGTGTTAACCAAACCTTAACAGCTTCGCAACCCGCCGATATGCCTTTCTATGGTATGTTGGATACGCCCGGCGGAGTCGGAAACGGTCGACGCAGCCAGAATCCGCTCTGGGTGATCCGCAGCACAAAGGGGGGTATGTGCCTTGCGATGATAGGCTCATTCGACAAGGTCAAACTGTACGTTGGGTGGGATATTGCTGATAGGGACCGGCTCGCCACTTTGCGCCATTGCTTGGACTCGGAACTGGGCGAGGTTGTCGAGACCCTCGGCAGGCAGTTGGTTCGCTTCAAGGGCACACAACCGTTGATGACCAATGCGCACTTTGTCCGTCGCCTGCACGACGTGCTTCGTGACTGGCTGATGGGGCCGCTCGGTGGCACGTTCGATGACGAGTATGTCAAGGATCGTCTGGCGTTTGGGCGGGAATTGGTGGCGGCTGGCCTGGCTTTTGAGGACGTCATCCTGTTGGAGGAATTGGCGCGGACTCAACTGTTCGATTCCGTTCGTCGAAGGTTCGGTGAAAATCACCAGGTGCTTTCCTCTGTGATGCGTACGTTGGGGAAGGCATTTAGCCTCGACCTGGAGCTGATCTACAGTGCATATCACGACGTTCGCGATGCCCAGATGGAGCGAGCGCTACTCGATCGGTTCCTATCAGTGACGGGATTCAGCCGTACGCTGTATGAGAATCTGGCTGAGGCACGGGAGCGACGCGAGGGGGGCAGCCACAACCGCTAGCGCCTTGATGCGTCTAGGGGTGATCTGTGTTTCGCACGGGAGTCGATGAAGCAGCCGAGCTTGGCGTGCAAGGAGCTTTCCTTCTCAAGCGGCATGTTATGACCGGCATAGGCTGGCGGACGGCCTGATGAACGACGGGGGGATGGTCAGAGCATCCACTGTGCGCCTCTGGGGCGTGGTTATCGCTGTTGCTCAACGAACGATGCTTGACGCAACACAGCTTTGTGGTAGAATCACCTCGCAGTTGCCCCCATCGTCTAGCCTGGTCTAGGACACGGGCCTTTCAAGCCCGCGACAAGGGTTCGAATCCCTTTGGGGGCATAGCTCTGACTAGACCCTGGCTCATCGCCAGGGTCTGTTGTGTTGTGGGGAGGGGGCAGACAGTGGACGAGAATGCGCTTGAGGTAATCGTCGGCGGTTTACTCAGGCAACGTGGCCTGACGTTGGCGGTGGCTGAGTCTTGCACAGGGGGCCTCGTCAGCCACCGCATCACCGACGTCCCAGGCAGTTCCGCCTACTACCAGGGCTCCATCACGGCGTATTCCAACGCTGTCAAGGAGCAGCTTCTGCACGTGCCGCGCGCTGTCCTATCTCGCTATGGTGCAGTGAGCGAGCAGGCGGTGCGGGAGATGGCCCGAGAGGTGCGGCGTGTCTTACAGGCCGACGTGGGTTTGGCCGTGACCGGTATCGCTGGCCCTGGTGGTAGTATGCCGGGGAAGCCTGTGGGGCTGGTCTACGTTGCGCTGTCCGCGCCTGGTGGTGAGTGGGTGGAGCGACATGTGTGGGATGATGACCGCTGGGGGAACAAGAGACGCTCGGCCGACGCGGTCCTATCTCTCCTGCGTCGCCATCTGGAGGGGCAGTTGTGCGGCGCATAGACCCGGAGGCCCGAGACCACCGGCGGGGCGCGCTCGATTGGGGTAGGCCAGTCGAGCCGGCCAGAGGCTTTGGGAGAGTCGGGCCGTGGTGGCCGTGATGGTGCGTCGTGGCCGTGCCCAGGGCAAGGTGCGTCCCTTCGATCCTGCGCGCGATCTCAAGCAGGTCGCCGCTGTGATCGCTGCCGCTTTCGGCGATAGGCTAGGCCCTGACGGTCAGATAGCGTTGGCCGAGATGCATCGGGTTGCGCGCTGGTCTCCGCTGTTGTGGTGGCTCTACTGGCCTGGGATAGTCAGGACGGGGATTCCATCGGGTTTCGTGTGGGTTGAACAGGGACGCGTCACGGGGAACATCTCGCTGCGGCGTTCCCTAGGACGGGGTGGGTTTTTCATCGGCAATGTGGCCGTCCACCCCGAACGTCAGGGGCGCGGCATAGCCGGTGCGCTGGTGGACACGGCGTTGGATGCAATAGCCGCCCAGGGTGGGCACTGGGTGGGTCTGGAGGTCCAGGTTGACAACCATGTAGCGCGCCATCTCTATGAGCATCGGGGCTTTCGGGCCGTCGGCCGGACGTGCCATATGCTGCGGCCGGCAGGTCTTCCTTGGGCTGAGACTCCGTCGCTGTATCACTTGCTGCGTCGAGGGCGCGGTACGGATACAGCCGCGGTGGTCCGGCTTCTGCACGCGACCGTTTCCGAGTCTCAGCGTCAAATGCTTGAACTGCGCAGGGAGGACTACTCGCCGGGTTGGGAGCACGCCCTCGCCCACTGGCTCACAGGACGGCACGAGACCTGGTGGATGTGTGAGGAAGGCGGCGAGATCAGCGGGGCGGTGCGGACACTGCGCGAGCTCAAACGACGGCCGGCCCGGCTTGAAGTGTTGGTCAAACCCGAATCTAGCGGTCGGCTTGAGACTGTGCTCCTACAGCACGGCCTGTCCAGCCTTCGTGGTGCTTCCAAGCGGATGATCTGCACCGTATTCCCGTATCCAAATGAGGCACTGATGGCAGCGTTGGAAGCGGCAGGTTTCGAGAAACTGCGTGTCCTGGTGCAGATGCGTCTAGGCTTGTCGCCACGAATTGCCGTGAAAGGGCGTGAGTGGCGAGGCCAATGACAGTCTCTCAGTAGCGGCTTGCCGTGAGCATGGTTTCTTGACGGTCCAGGACGCGTCACAGGGAGCCATATGTGCCGTGAACGACCAGGCCCCCTGGAGAGTTCCAGGGGGCCAACGGCCAAGGAAAGGAGGAGAGGTGTAAAAAAGACTGTTTCCAGTCGCTCACCTCGCCTACATGCTACCTGATGAGGCCGATATGGCGTAGTGGCTAATGACACCTGTATGGGGTGACAAACCTCCTATCGGCATTTGAGAGAGATTTTCGATCGCGGTGTCGCGGTAGGCTAGTGTGTCATCGAGGAGGTGGCTCTGTGCCCTACGATCCCCATCGATCGGCCGTTTGCGACTCGATCTGAGGATCTCAGTCAGGTGCTTTTGACAAACCAGCTTCTCATGGTATAATTACAGTTCACTAGTTTGGATGATTGGATGCACAGGCCGTCGGTGGAATGGGCGGGCTGTACGGTTATAGAGAAAGGATAGATAGTGACAACTTTGGGGAGTAAGTCTTATGCCCGCATCACCAACGCGGGGCGGTTGCCACGGTTGATCGAGGTTCAGCTCGAGTCCTTCCGTTGGTTCCAAGAAGAGGGTCTGGCTCAGCTCTTCGACGAGATTTCCCCTATTGAGAGCTTCAATGGCAACCTCAAGCTGTACTTCCCTGGTGTGAAAGCCCGAGAAGCGCAGTTTGATTTGAGTTACCACTTCGGTGAGCCGAAATACTCGGAAGAAGAGTGCCTTGATCGGGATATCACGCATGCGGCTCCGATGTACGTCCAGGTGGCCCTTGACAATCGAGAGTCGGGTGAGATTGTCGAGTCGGAGATTTTTCTCGGCGATTTCCCGTTGATGACCCAGAATGGCACGTTCATCATCAACGGCACTGAACGTGTGGTTGTTAGCCAGTTGATCCGGTCTCCGGGTGTTTACTTTGATGTCGAGGAGGATCGGGTCACTGGTCGCCGGCTGAGTGCAGCTAAGCTGATTCCTGACCGTGGCGTCTGGATGGAATTTGAGACCCGCAAGTCTGACTATCTCACCATCAAGTTCAATCGTAAGCGCACCCTGCCCGTCACCATCCTGTTGCGGGGCTTGGCGGCGGTGGACGATGGGACGGGGAGCAATATCCTGGCGGAGGGGAGCGACGAGGAGTTGCTGGCGCTCTTCCAGGACGCCGATAGCAATCCCAATCATCAGTACATACTGACGACCATCCGTCAGGAGCCAAACTGGGAGCCGAAAGGTGGGCGTACGCTGGCTGAGGAGGCGCTGTTGGAGTTCTATCGTCGCCTCCGTCCGGGCGATCCATCTACACTGGACAACGCGCGTGAGTACCTGGAGCAGCAGCTCTTCGATCCCCGGCGCTACGATCTGCAGCGAGTGGGTCGATACAAGCTGAACCAGCGACTTGGTCTCGACATAGATCCCGAACACCGCAATGTCTCCAAGCGCGATCTGGTCGCACTGGTCGAACGTATGATCCGTATTAACAACGGCATCGTGGACGCCGATGATATTGATCACCTCGGCAACCGTCGCGTCAAGACAGTCGGGGAGTTGGTTCAGAACAAGCTGCGGGTGGGCCTGCGTCGTATGGAACGGCTGGTGATGGAGCGTATGTCCATTCGCGAGTCTGAATCTCTGAGCCCGGTGAACCTGATCAACATCCGCCCAGTGGTTGCCATTATCCGCCAGTTCTTTGGGTCGAGCCAGCTCTCGCAGTTCATGGAGCAGACCAACCCGTTGGCGGAGCTGACTCATAAGCGCACACTCTCAGCGCTGGGTCCTGGGGGACTGCGGCGCGAACGCGCAGGCTTCGATGTGCGCGATGTGCATTACAGCCACTATGGCCGTATTTGCCCCATTGAGACCCCTGAGGGGCCTAACATCGGCCTCATCGGTCGTCTGGCAACGCACGCCCGTGTCAATTCTCTGGGTTTCATTGAAACCCCCTATCGCAAGGTTATCCATTCGGTGAGGCCCACGAGTGAGGAACTCACAGGGCGCGCGTTGAGAGAAGCCGTCGTTGATCCTGAGAGCGGTGAGATCGTGGCGGAGGCAGGGACGGAGGTGTCTTCGGAACTCGCCGGGCAAATCGCGGCCCTGGGTCTTACAGAGGATGTGCCTATCGTACCAACGGTGAGCGATGAGCTTGTGTACCTCACAGCCGACCGGGAAGACCGCTACACGGTTGCACAGGCCAATGCTGAACTGGATGAGAAAAGGCGTTTCGTGCGATCACGCATTTCGGCTCGTAGAGCCGAGAGATTCCTCTCAGTCTCGCCTGATGTGATTGACTACATTGACGTTGCACCTTGCCAGATCGTGGGTATCTCTGCGTCGCTGATTCCCTTCTTGGAGCACGATGATGCGAACCGCGCGTTGATGGGCTCCAACATGCAGCGTCAAACGGTCCCGCTCGTCAGGCCCGAAGCCCCCGTGGTGTCCACTGGGATGGAATGGCGGGCGGCACTGGACTCGGGACAAGTCGTGCTGGCGAAGGATGGCGGAGAAGTAGTCAGCGTCACCGGTGACAAGGTCGTCATCCGCCATCCCGATGGGGCGCGCGCCTACCCGCTGCACAAGTATCAGCGTTCGAACCAGAGTACCTGCATTGATCAACGGCCCGTTGTCTACAAGGGGCAGCGAGTGCAGGAAGCCGATGTGCTCGCTGATAGCTCTTCTACTGAAGAGGGTATGCTGGGTCTGGGGCACAACGTGTTGTGTGCGTTCCTCTCGTGGGAGGGAGGCAATTTCGAGGATGCTATCCTCATCAGCGAGCGTCTGGTGCGTGAGGACATGTTCACGTCAATCCACATCGAGAAGCATGAGGTGGAGGCTCGTGATACTAAGCTCGGCCCTGAGGAGATCACCCGGGACATTCCCAACGTGGGTGACGAAGCTCTAAAGGATCTGGACGTGGATGGCATTGTTCGCGTCGGGGCAGAGGTTGGGCCTTTGGACATCCTCGTGGGCAAGATCACACCGAAAGGTGAAAAAGAACTCAGCCCTGAGGAGAAGCTGCTGCGTGCCATATTCGGTGAGAAGGCCCGCGAGGTGAAGGACTCCA
Organism: uncultured Anaerolineales bacterium; assembly: GCA_964649415.1. Lineage (GTDB taxonomy): Bacteria > Chloroflexota > Anaerolineae > B4-G1 > B4-G1 > CAZYSK01. The sequence goes on along the minus strand of CAZYSK010000001.1, from coordinate 52,744 downwards.
GCCTGCGCTTGCCCCACGGAGAGCGCGGAAAAGTGGTGGATGTCAAGGTCCTGGACCGAGAAGAGCACCGCGACCTCAAGGTGGGCGTAGAGAAAATGGTGCGTGTCAGTGTGGCCCAGTCGCGCAAGATCACCGAGGGGGACAAGATGGCGGGCCGCCATGGGAACAAGGGGGTCATCTCCAGGGTCATGCCTGTGGGGGACATGCCTTTTATGGCTGACGGCGTCCCGATTGACTTGATACTCAACCCGTTGGGGGTGCCGGGCCGGATGAACATCGGCCAGATCCTGGAAACGCATCTTGGATGGGCTGTCTCTCGCCTTGGCTTCCGTGCCGTTACGCCAGTCTTCGACGGTGCCAACGAGGTCCAGGTGGGGGCAGAGCTGGCGCGAGCCTGGCTCATTGACCGTGCCTGGGATGAGATCACCGAGCGTGCGTGGGCGTGGTTGAAGGGGCAGGACTATCCCCTCGAAACGCTCAGGGACGACGAGGAGGCGCGGCGGCTGTATATCGTGGCCTGGCTGGCGGAGCGTGGCTACGATGTAGATCGGTTGATCACGGAGCATACGTACGCGCGGCGGTCTGTGCTGCGGGAATGGCTCCTCGAGAGGGGCTATGACCCAGACAACCTGCTTTCCTTTGAAGATGACGATCGCTCCTTGGCTGAGCGGACTGCGGCAGACGAGAACGCAAGTGCAGCATGCCTCCGTATTTGGCTGGAGGACCGGGGTCGGGAAGTAGCCGGCCTGGAGGACGATGCGATTGCGGAGCTGGCTGTGCGCGTCAGTATAGAGACTGGCGATCCACTGCCAACCCTGGGAAAGATGGTCCTCTACGATGGCAAGACGGGTGAGCCCCTTGACCGGCCGGTGACGGTGGGCGTGATCTACATGATGAAGCTGCACCATCTGGTCGAGGACAAGGTGCATGCGCGCTCCACAGGACCTTATAGCCTGGTCACGCAACAGCCCCTGGGGGGCAAGGCGCAGTTTGGAGGCCAGCGCTTCGGTGAGATGGAGGTGTGGGCGCTGGAGGCCTATGGGGCGGCTCACGCGCTTCAAGAGATGCTGACCGTCAAGTCAGATGACGTGAAAGGCCGTGTCAAGACGTACGAAGCCATTGTGAAGGGCGAACTGGTGCAGGACGCTGGTGTACCGGCTTCGTTCAAGGTACTGGTGAAGGAGTTGCAGAGCCTGGGGCTGGCGGTCGAGGCGGTCACCGAGGATGGTGAGGTGCTGTCTTTCGGCAAGGACGAGGAGAGAACCAAGCTGCCCGACCTGGGCACGGGACTCCTAAGTCTGGGACGCCGAGGCCGGTAGTTCGTCGTACTCAATGGTTGGCAGCATAGGGGCTGGAATGAAACTGGACCGGCAGGGGGAGTGGCGTGGGCGCAGGGTGTGGACGAGCGCGTATAGCCTGTTTGACTTTTGGCAATTCCATGGTAGAATGTGCGCTCGCAACGCAGTGCAGTAGCCAGAGCCCCTGCTGCCGGGTTGACAAGCGAAGAGGGATTGTACACTGTGAAGGCCATCGGTACGGGTGGGTGGCCTTCTTTACTGGTCTGTTGAGTTGAGTACTGAGTTCTGGGAGGTAGATGTGCCCACTATCAATCAGTTGGTACGGAAAGGGAGAAAGCCTAAGACGCGCAAGTCTAAGTCTCCTGCGCTGATGTACACGTTCAATTCCTACAAGCAGCGACGCGGCATGCATCCTGGTGGGGCTCCGCAGAAGCGCGGTGTGTGCACAAACGTGCGCACGATGACGCCCAAGAAGCCTAACTCCGCGCTGCGCAAGATCGCCCGCGTGCGGCTAACCAATGGCATTGAAGTGACCGCCTATGTGCCGGGCGAGGGACATATGCTTCAGGAGCACTCGGTCGTGCTTGTGCGCGGTGGGCGCGTCAAGGACCTGCCCGGTGTGCGCTACCACGTGGTTCGTGGTGCCCTGGATTCGACAGGTGTGGATGGTCGTGAGCAACAGCGCTCCAAATACGGGACCAAGCGTCCCAAGAGCTAGAGGCTGAGGTAGGTAAACTATGCCCCGACGGTATCGTCCTCCAAGGCGGAAGGTTGAACCTGAGGCCCGCTACAACAGCGTGTTGGTGGCTCGGTTCATCAACAAGCTGATGCAGGGTGGAAAGAAGAGCACGGCGGCGCGGGTTATGTATGACGCGCTGGCTATTATGGGGGAACGGACGAAGCGGCCCCCGCTTGAGGTGCTGGATGAGTCGATGAGGAGCGTGTCACCCGTGCTCGAGGTTAAGCCTCGTCGCGTGGGTGGGTCCACGTACCAGATCCCGATGGAGGTACCACCGCACCGTCAGGTCACCTTGGCGATGCGCTGGTTGCTCGCCGCAGCGCACAATCGCTCTGGCAGATCGATGGCCGAGAAGCTGGCCAACGAACTTATGGATGCAGCGCGTGGGACCGGTGCTGCAGTTAAGAAGAGAGAAGATACGCATAGGATGGCTGAGGCCAATCGTGCCTTCGCCCACTATCGCTGGTAGTTGATTCGTTGCTGTCTCCTCATCTGGCTGGCGGAAGGGTATGCTCGCGGTTAGGGGAGTGGGGTGGTATTAGGGATGGTTAGGCGATGGTCGCAACTACCCCGTTGGATCGCATTCGAAATATCGGTGTCATCGCCCACATTGACGCGGGCAAGACTACGACGACAGAGCGTATCCTGTTCTACACGGGTCGTACCCACCGTATGGGAAGTGTGGACGATGGGACGACGATCACCGACTGGATGGTGCAGGAGCGCGAGCGGGGTATTACGATCACTGCCGCGGCAGTGACGTGCTTCTGGCGTAATTGTCAGGTTAACATTGTAGATACGCCCGGACACATTGACTTCACTGTAGAAGTGCAGCGGAGCCTCCGTGTTCTTGATGGCGGTGTTGTGGTCTTCGATGCGGTAGCTGGGGTAGAGCCGCAGTCGGAGACGGTGTGGCGACAGGCACAGAACTTTGGGGTGCCGCTGGTCGCCTTCATTAACAAAATGGATAAGCTGGGTGCTGATTTCGCTCACGCGGTCGCGACAATCCGTGAGCGGCTGGTCGCTAATCCGGTAGCTATTCAATGGCCTATTGGCAGCGAAGCTAGCTTCCGAGGCGTGGTAGATCTTCTGGAGAAGCGCGCCATTATCTGGGCAGATGAGTTAGGTGCTTCGCCGGAGTCGACGGAGATACCATCTGAGTTGGAAGAGGTGGTGCTCCAGGCGCGGGAGCGGGCCATAGAGCAGATCGTCGAGACAGACGATGAGTTGATGATGCTCTATCTGGATGGGCAGGACATCTCGGCCGAGCAGTTGCGCGGCGCGTTGCGACGGGCGACTCTGTCGGGCCAGTTGAATCCGGTGTTGTGTGGGTCAGCTCTGCGCAACAAAGGTGTCCAACCCCTGCTCGATGCGATTGTGGATTTCTTGCCATCACCCCTAGATGTTCCGCCAGTGGAAGGGATCAACCCTTACACCGATAAGGTGGAGCCCCGTCCGGCAGATCCTGGCGAGCCATTGGCGGCCTTGGTCTTCAAGATCGCAAGCGATCCCTACGTGGGGCGACTCGCCTATTTCCGAGTCTACTCTGGGAAGATCAAGGTGGGCTCGAGGGTGATCAATTCCACCAAGCGTCGCAGAGAGCGCGTCGCTAAGCTGGTTCGGGTGTTCGCGGACCGCCGGGAGGAGATCCAGGAACTGGGCGCGGGAGACATCGGCGCGACAGTGGGGTTGAAGCACACCTTCACCGGTGAGACCCTGTGTGCGCCTAACGGGCCGATTGTTCTGGAATCCATCCCTTTCCCTGAGCCGGTTATTTGGGTGGCGATTGAGCCGAGGACGGCAGCCGACCATGATAGGCTGGCCGAGGGACTGCAGAGGTTGGCCGAGGAAGATCCGACCTTTGTGGTGCGGACAGACGAGAACACCGGGCAGACGCTCATCTCTGGAATGGGTGAGTTGCACCTTGAGATACTGACGGATCGGCTGCTGCGAGAGTTCGGTGTGAGCGGACGTGTGAGCCGCCCGCGTGTCAGCTATCGGGAGACGATCACGCAGCGGGCCGAAGGCGAGGGCGTTTTCGACCGGCAGACTGGAGGCAGAGCCCACTTCGGCCGTGTTTGGCTGGAGGTCGGCCCCCTCCCTGTGGGAGAGGGATTCCTCTTTGAGAATGCCACGAAGGCGCGGGCCTTGCCCCCCGAGTGCGTCCAGGCCGTGGAGCGGGGCTCCCGCGAGGCGATGGAGAGCGGCGTGCTGGCCGGATACCAGCTTGTGGATGTGAAGGTCCGGCTGCTTGATGCCGAGTTCAGCGAGGAGATGTCCTCAGCGTTGGCCTTCAAGGTGGCAGGCACTTTGGCCTTCAATCAGGCGGTAGAAGATGCCGAGCCGGTCTTGCTGGAACCGGTGATGGATTTGGAGGTAGTCGTCCCGGAGGCGAATACGGGCGAGGTGATGGGGGACTTAAACGCCCGCGGGGCCGAGATCAGGGAAGTGACGTCTCGGGCGGGCGGGATACAGGCGGTGCGCGCCTCTGTCCCTCTAGAGAAGATGTTTGGGTATGCAACGGACCTGCGTAGCTTGACGCAGGGACGTGGTGATTTCACAATGGAATTCGAGCGTTATGCGGAGGTAGATCGCCAGCGGATGGACGCCATCACACATGGTGGAGGCTGGTAGAATAGCAAAGAGGCGACCACAATCCTGTCGGATCGCGAGCATCTCTGCTCGCTCTACTGGTCGCGCATCATCCGAAAGGAGTGAGTGAGACATGGCGAAAGAGAAGTTTGAACGTGCAAAGCCACACCTCAACGTAGGTACTATTGGGCATATTGACCATGGCAAGACAACCTTGACCGCAGCCATAACCAAGGTGCTGGCTCTCAAGGGTTATGCCCAGTACCAGGCATACGACGAAGTCGCGAAGGCGGACGCTAAGATGTTCCGGCGCGACGCGACGAAGATCCTGACCGTGGCCATTGCGCATGTCGAGTATGAGACAGACAACCGGCACTACGCTCATATTGACTGCCCAGGCCACCGGGACTACATCAAGAACATGATCACCGGGGCCGCGCAGATGGATGGAGCGATCTTGGTCGTTTCAGCCGCGGATGGTCCGATGCCGCAGACGCGGGAGCACGTGCTCCTGGCTCGCCAGGTGAACGTCCCGGCCATCGTCGTCTTCCTGAACAAAGTGGACCTGATGGACGATCCCGAGCTGCTGGAGCTGGTCGAGCTCGAGATGCGGGAACTGCTGGACGGGTATGGGTTCCCTGGCGACGAGACGCCGATCGTGCGTGGTAGCGCTCTTGGCGCACTTCAGGGTGAAAGCACCGATCCAGACGCACCCGAGTATGAGTGCATCTGGGAACTCATGCGTGTGATTGACGACTACATCCCTATGCCGGTGCGTGATGAGGATAAGCCGTTTTTGATGTATGTTGAGGACGTCTTCTCGATCAAGGGGCGTGGTACGGTCGTAACCGGCCGCGTTGACCGGGGTGTGATGGTGCCGATGACTGAAGTGGAGATCGTCGGTCTTCAGGATCTGCCCACCAAGACCGTTGTCACAGACATGGAGATGTTCCGCAAGAAGCTGGACAAAGTGATGGCTGGCGACAACGCTGGGTTGTTGCTCCGAGGCATAGACCGCGAAGGCGTTCAGCGTGGTCAGGTTATCGCCATTCCCGGCACCATACAGTCTCATCGGCACTTCATGAGCGAGGTCTATGTGCTGCAGAGGGAAGAGGGTGGTCGCCACAAGGCGTTCTTCACCGGTTACCGTCCGCAGTTCTACATTCGCACGATGGACATCACAGGCGAGATCCGCCTGCTGGAGGGGGTCGAGATGGTTATGCCGGGCGACAGGACCAACTTGGAGGTGAATCTGATCGAACCGGTGGCCATCGAGGAAGGGTCCCGTTTCGCTGTCCGCGAGGGTGGGTTGACTGTCGGCGCGGGTGTTGTCACGAAGATCTTGGACTAGGTGACGGAGTATGGCCAAGCAGAGAATCCGCATCCGATTGAAGGCTTACGATCACCGCGTACTTGATGAATCGGCCAAGCGCATTGTGGAGACGGCGGAGCGTACAGGTGCCACCGTGGTGGGACCTGTACCCTTGCCGACCAAGATCGAGCGCTTTACCGTTCGCCGCTCGACATTCATTGACAAGGATTCGCACGAGCATTTCGAAATCCGCACCCACAAGCGACTGATTGACGTTATCGAGCCGGATAACAAGACGATTGATTCCTTGATGCGGTTGAATCTGCCGGCTGGTGTAGACATAGAGATCAAGCTGTAGCTGTTTCCATAGGTGAGTGAATATGAGGGGAGAGAGCGCGTTCTCCCCCCGCATTTTCCCTTCCGACGTGGGGCTAACATGTGGGCAGGGCGTCCCGTAGTGCTCACACGCGATGGGAAGGCCTAGGGCTGGGCACAGAACAGCGGCGCCCGATGAAGTGGACAGACTGCATTCAAGGGTATCCGGTATCGGTGCCAGGTCATGTTCCCCCACGGGAGGTGGTGGTGTGAAAGCAATCCTGGGTAAGAAAGTCGGAATGACACAGATATTTAACGACCACGGCGAGGCTGTCCCCGTGACGGTCATTGAGGCTGGGCCAAACTACGTGACCCAGATCAGGACGCGTGAGCGGGACGGATATGAGGCTGTTCAACTTGGCTTTGAAGAGGTCAAGCTGCAGCGGCTGAGCGGTGGCGAGCGAGGGCACTTGACACAGAATGCGGTGCCCGCCTTGCGGCACCTGCGAGAGTTTGCCCTGCGCGAAGAAGAGCTCGAAGAGGGACAACGTGTCATCGTTGATGTCTTTGAGGTCGGTGACCAGGTTGATGTGGTCGGTGTCTCCAAAGGGCGTGGCTTCGCTGGGGTGGTCAAGCGCTATGGTTTTGGTGGTGGGCCGAAGACGCACGGTCAGTCAGACCGGCAGCGTGCGCCTGGTTCCATCGGTGCCTGTGCCTATCCTGGTCGCGTGTGGAAGGGGAAGCGCATGCCCGGGCGTATGGGCGGCGCGCGCGTGACAGCCCAGAACCTGCGTGTGGAATTGGTAGACCCGGAGAGGAATCTGCTGGCCGTGCGCGGGAGTGTGCCTGGTGCCAAGGGCGGGCTGCTGTTAGTCAAGGTCGCCCGCAAGTCGGCAGAGCTGGCGCGGCGACGGGGCGAATAGCTTTTGAGGAGAGCAATGGTTGTACAGGTTTACAACACCAGTGGGGAGGAAGTCGGCGAGGTCGAGTTGCGCTCTGACATCTTTGAAACCCCTGTCAACGTGCCGCTTATGCATCAAGCATTGGTGCGCCAGTTAGCCAATGTTCGCCAGGGCACGCACCGGACGAAGTCACGTGGCGAGATCAACCGCACCAAGGCCAAGTGGTATCGACAGAAGGGTACAGGCCGGGCGCGTCACGGCAGCCGCAACGCCAACTTGTTTGTCGGTGGCGGCATCGCTCACGGGCCGAAGCCCCGCGACTATTCCAAGAAGATGCCACGCAAGATGCGGCACGCTGCGTTGCGGTCGGCATTGTCGGCAAAGGCAGCCGAGAACCAGATCGTCGTGGTGGACGAACTGGAGATGGAGGCACCCAAGACCAAAGAGATGGTGTCCATCTTGAGCGACCTGGGCTTAGATCAAGGGGTGCTGATTTTGCTCCCCGAGAGGAACGAGCCGGTAGAGAAGTCGGCGCGCAATCTGCCGCAGGTCAAGACGCTGCGAGCGAGTTACCTGAATGTGCGTGACTTGCTGGGATACGATCGTGTGTTGATGCCGTTGGGCGCGCTGCAGGTGGTTGAGAGTATTCTGAGGTAGGTGAACGATGAATCCGTACAAAGTGATCATCCAACCAGTTGATACGGAGAAAACGCGATATCAGGCCTCTGAGTTGGGGCAGTACACGTTCGAGGTAGACCGCCGTGCGAACAAGATCGAGGTGAAGCGAGCGCTTGAGGCCATCTACGGAGTAGGCATTGTGGCGGTCAATGTGATCAATGTGCCAGCCAAGGCGAGCAGACGGCATGGACGCCGCCGGATGGTGCGCCGTCCGCCGTGGAAGAAGGCTGTGGTGAGAGTCGCGCCAGGTCAGCGGCTGGAAGTATTCGAAGGGGTATAGCATGGCGGTAAAGGTGTACAAACCCACCTCACCTGGCCGGCGCGGGATGACCGGTGCGGCCTTTGATGAGATTACGCGTGTTGAGCCGGAGCGTAGTTTGCTGCGTCCGTTGCGCAAGCGCTCGGGTCGCAACGCGTACGGCCGCATCACTGTGCGCCATCGAGGTGGGGGGCACAAACGGCAATACCGGCTGGTTGATTTCAATCGTGACAAAGTCGACGTTCCGGCGCGGGTGAGAAGCATTGAGTACGATCCCAACCGTTCAGCCCGCATTGCACTGTTGGTCTACGCTGACGGCGAGAAACGATACATCATCGCGCCGCTGGGGCTGCAGGTTGGTGACACGGTGATGAGCGGCGACGCTGCGGAGATCCGGGCGGGGAACGCGTTGCCTCTGGTGCGCATTCCGCTTGGCACGCTCGTCCACAACATCGAGTTGTATCCAGGGCGAGGTGGGCAGATGGTGCGCTCCGCTGGTACCTCGGCGCAGGTGCTTGCCAAAGAGGGAGACTACGTGACGTTGCGGCTTCCTAGTGGTGAAATGCGATTGGTACGCAAGGAGTGTATGGCCACTGTGGGTCAGGTGGGCAACGTCGACCACGGGAACATCAAGCTGGGCAAGGCTGGACGAAAGCGCTGGCTGGGCTGGCGCCCGGCGGTGCGTGGCTCGGCTATGACACCTCGTGACCATCCCCACGGCGGTGGGGAGGGCCGGTCACCGATCGGTATGCCGAGCCCAAAGTCACCTTGGGGGAAGAAGACGCTGGGCAAGAAGACACGGCGCAACAAGGCTACCGACAAGTACATTGTGCGGCGGCGAGGCAAGAGGCGCCGGTAGGCAGCGAGTGCAGGCATCGCGGGCGCGGACGTCCGTTGATAGTGGGAGGTAGATCATGTCACGATCACCATTGAAGAGACCGATTCCATATGTAGATGCGAAGTTGTTGCGAAAGATTGAGCAGCTGAATCAGATGGGGGAAAAGCGGCTGATCCGTACTTGGTCTCGGGCTTCAACGATTTTCCCGCATATGATTGGGCATACGATTGCCGTTCACGATGGCCGACGGCATGTGCCGATTTACATCACCGAGGACATGGTGGGCCATAAACTGGGCGAGTTTGCTCCCACCCGTACCTTCCGAGGGCACATTGTCAGGGAGCGAAAGGGCCGGGTGAGGGTCTAGCCAGGAGGACAGGGTATGGGGACGGAAGTTACGGCCCGGGTGAAGCACGTGCCGATATCGGCACGCAAAGTTCGGCGGGTGGTTGACCAGGTACGAGGGTTGGATGCGGATGAGGCATTGGAGGTGCTTAGCTTCTTGCCCCATGCGGCGGCCCGTCCTGTGTGGAAGCTGATCCGCTCCGCTGTCGCGAACGCGGAGGAGAATCTTGGAGTGCCGCGGGACGATCTGTATGTGGCACGCATCGCAGCCGATGAGGGGCCGGGCGTGATGCCTGGGAAGGGCTGGCGGCGACGCTTTGGTGGGCGCGGTCGTTGGCGACCGATCCGCAAGCGCTCCTCGCACATCTCGGTCGTGCTTGAGGAGAGAACGCCGGATTATGATTAGAAGCGGGTTAGCTTCAGATTGCTCTCAGGAGGAGTGATTTGGGACGCAAGGTACATCCTTATGGTTTCAGGCTTGGCGTGATCCGAGATTGGAAGGCACGTTGGTATGCAGAGGGCGGCGACTACGTTGATCTGTTGCATGAGGACTTAAGAATTCGGCGCTATATCGCGGATACCTTGGATCGCGCAGGTGTTTCTCGTGTTGAGATTGAGCGTTTTCCGAACCAGGTTGCGGTGACTGTCTGGACGGCGAGGCCCGGCATTGTCATTGGGCGCAAGGGCTCTGCTGTCAAGGCACTGCGCCAGGCGTTGGAGGGCATAACGGGCAAGCGAGTCTCCGTGGATGTGCAGGAAGTGGGGCAACCCGAGGTTGATGCCAAGCTGGTAGCTGAGAACATCGTTTCCCAGTTGGAGCGACGGATTTCTCATAGCCGGGCGATGAAGCGCGCTGTGCGTTCGGCGGTTAACGCCGGTGCAGAGGGGATCAAAGTGATGTGTAAAGGCCGTCTGCACGGTGCCGAGATGGCGCGTCAGGCCTGGCAGCGTGAAGGGCGTGTCCCCTTGCAGACTTTACGTGCTGATATTGACTACGCCCAGGACGAGGCGAACACCACCTACGGCCGCATTGGGGTGAAGGTTTGGATCTACAAGGGTGAGGTGTTGCCTGAGCCGAAGGTGCAGGAGCAGGCGCTCGTCGTTTAGATGGGTGGATGTTCGGATTCGTTGAAGAGGGAGTTGGGCGATGTTGATGCCAAAGCGAGTGAAGTATCGCAAACAGATGCGCGGTCGCATGAAGGGCAAGGCAACGCGCGGCGTGGATGTCGTGTTCGGAGACTATGGTTTGCAGGCCCTGGAGCCGGCGTGGATCACGTCTCGGCAGATTGAGGCGGCCCGGCGAGCTATCGTGCGTTTCGTGCGACGGCGGGGGAAGTATTGGGTACGGATTTTCCCTGACAAGCCTGTTACGGCCAAGCCGGCCGAGACGCGTATGGGCAAGGGCAAGGGTGCAGTAGATCATTGGGTGGCGGTTGTGAAGCCAGGGCGCGTCATGTTTGAGCTGGGCGGTGTGTCTGAGGATTTGGCACGCGAGGCGATGCGATTGGCGTCCCATAAGCTGCCGATCAAGTGCCAGTTCGTGAAGCGCGAGGAAACCTCCGCTTAGGAGTGGGAGAGTCATGGAGGCACGAGAGATTAGAGCGTGGACAACGGAGGAGTTGCAGGGGCGACTGGACGACGCCTACCGAGAACTCTTCACTTTGCGCCGGGAATTGTCTATGGGGCGCTTGGAGGATCACAATCGGTTACGCGGAGTGAAGCGTGACATCGCCCGCATGAGAACGATCCTTCGTGAGCGCGAGTTGATGGTTGAGTTGGTCGAGGAGGCAGCAGGGTGAGGGAAGTTCACAGTTCGGGAAAAAAGCGACTCGTTGGTAGCGTGGTGAGCGACAAGATGGACAAGACGGTGGTGGTGCGGGTTGAACGCCTGGTACGCCATCCACGGTACGGCAAAGTGTTGCGTCGCACGAAGAAGTACAAGGCCCACGACGAGGGGAACAGTTGCCGCATGGGTGACATAGTGCGGATTGTCGAGTCCCGGCCGCTCAGCCGTGAGAAGCGATGGGTCGTGGAAGAGGTTGTGAAGCGACCTGAAGCCGGGATGCTGGCGGAGGTTGAGGCATGATCCAGCAGGAGAGTCGTCTGCGGGTGGCCGATAACACCGGTGCGCGGGAAGTCCTTGTCATCCGAGTGCTGGGTGGTTCTCGGCGACGGTATGGCAGGGTGGGTGATATCATTGTGGCGACTGTGAAGCAGTCCACTCCGAAGGGGCAGGTGAAGAAGGGCGAGGTCGTGCGGGCGGTTATCGTGCGCACGGCGAAGGAGTATCGCCGTTCTGACGGCTCCGGCATCCGCTTCGATGACAATGCGGCGGTGATTCTGGATGGGGCAACCCACAACCCGAAAGGCACACGTATTTTCGGGCCGGTGGCCCGCGAGTTGCGGGAAAAGGGATTTATGAAGATCGTCTCATTGGCCCCTGAGGTGCTGTAGAGGCGACACTTGAGGGAGTGTGCAGCGTGGCCAGTCGAATCAAGAAGGGCGATACTGTAGAGGTAATCTCGGGCAACGACCGAGGGCTGCGTGGAACGGTGCAGCGGGTGCTGTTGAAGGACAGCCGGGTTGTTGTCTCTGGAGTCAACGTTGTGAAGAAGCACCAGCGTCCTATGCGCGCCGGGCGTGCTCAGGTTCAACCTGGTGTGATTGAGTTTGAGGCTCCGATTCACATCTCTAACTTAGCGCTGGTGTGCCCACGGTGTGACCAGCGCACACGGGTAGGGTTTGCACTGCAGGACGATGGACGCAAGGTGCGTGTGTGCAAGCAGTGCGGTGAGGTGGTTGACTGATACCCTTTCCCGCTCGGGAGTAGGAAGGCGAAGTGATGCAGCGATTGAAACAGCGCTATCGTGAAGAGATTCAGCCCGCTCTTATGGAAGAGTTCGGGTACCGCAATATCATGGAAGTGCCGCGTCTGGAGAAGATCGTGGTGAACGTGGGCGTCGGCGAGGCCTTGGAGAACGCGAAGGCGTTGGACAGCACGGTGAGGGATATCACGACGATCACCGGCCAGAAACCCGTGATCACGCGCTCGCGTAAGTCCATCGCGAATTTCAAATTGCGTGAAGGTCGTGCCATCGGTGTCAGAGTGACACTTCGAGGAGATCGTCTGTGGGCATTCCTCGACCGGTTGTGCAATGTAGCGTTGCCACGGCAGCGCGACTTCCGTGGTGTCCCTGACACGTTGGATGGACATGGAAACTACACGCTGGGTCTGCGTGAGCAGTTGGTGTTCCCGGAGATTGACTACGATTCGATTGACAAGATACGCGGCATGGAAATCAGCATCGTCACCACGGCTCATACAGACGAGGAGGGACGGCGACTGCTGGAGTTGTTGGGGGTGCCCTTCCGTCGTAGGGGCTGGTAAACCTGGGGAGGATCACGTATGACGAGGAAGTGTCTGCCGATTCGAGAGACTCGACGCAAGTATCAGGTACAGGTGCGCAATCGCTGCAAGATCTGTGGTCGACCGCGTGGATACATGCGGCGCTTCCAGTTGTGCCGCATTTGCTTTCGAGAGCTTGCCTTGCGGGGAGAAATCCCTGGTGTAGTCAAGTCAAGTTGGTGAACTAATGGAGCGAGGTTTTGCTTGATGACGACATCTGATCCGATAGCCGACATGTTGACACGCATCCGCAATGCCCTGAGCGTAGGACACCCGGGCGTAAGATTGCCTTCGTCCAAGATCAAGGTGGCGATTGCCGGTATCCTGAAGAACGAGGGGTTCATTGAGGACTTCCGCGTGACGAGCGAGCACCCACAGCCACAACTGGCTATCAAGCTCAAGTATGTGGGTGAGCGGAGAGAGCGTCACTCGGTAATCACGGGCTTGAAGCGCGTGAGTACGCCAGGACGCCGCATCTACACCCGCGTGCCTGAGATACCGTGGGTCAAGAGCGGCATGGGCATAGCTATTCTCTCGACGCCTAAAGGCGTGTTGACGGGACAACAGGCTCGCCGCCTGGGTGTGGGCGGTGAGGTGCTGTGCTATGTGTGGTAGGTGGTGAGGGAGGAGGCGGTTCGTGTCAAGGATTGGTCGTATGCCCATCCCGATACCCGACGGGGTGCGCGTTGATGTTCAAGGGAACCGGGTGGTGGTGACAGGGCCCAAGGGTAGCCTTTCCCGCGAGTTCCATCCGGATATGAAGATCGAGCTCGATGATAATGATCTGCGGGTGTATCGCCCGAGCGATCATCGGCACCACAAAGCGTTGCACGGCATGACGCGGGCGTTGCTGAATAACATGGTACTGGGCGTGACCAAAGGCTTCCAGAAGAAGTTAGAGGTCCAGGGTGTGGGCTATCGAGTGGATCAGCAGGGAGATGGGAGCCTCATGATGCAGTTGGGCTTCTCCCATTCGGTGCGTGTTGCCCCGCCTGAGGGAATCCAGTTTGAGGTAGAGCCTCGCCAGAAAGTGATCACCGTGAACGGGGTGGACAAGGAGCTGGTGGGGCAAGTGGCGGCGGAAATCCGTGCCTGGCGGCCACCTGAGCCGTATAAAGGCAAGGGGATCCGCTATCTTGGCGAGCACGTGCGCCACAAGGCCGGCAAAGCCGGTAAGATCGGATGACGTGATCGACCGCAGCGGTTGGTGGCGTCCGATGGAGTGGGGCCGTTGCCGGCCGTCGTGGGCTCTGCTCGATCTGTGGCCGGCTCATATGGAGGGCCGGGGTAAGCGCGGATTGTTCCAATCCGTTTGCGGTTTCTTGGGAAGCTCTTAGTCTTAGTCCGTGGATTGAGGTTGTGATATGCCAAAGATTGATCGTCGAGTGGCTCGTTTGCGGCGGCATAAGCGCGTGCGAAAGCACGTGACTGGAACGCCGGAGCGGCCGCGCCTGAATGTGTTTCGCAGCTTGCGTCACATCTATGCTCAACTGATTGATGATAGCCAGGGCAATACGCTTGCTTCTGCTTCGACTGTTGACCCAGAGGTGGAGGGACAGCTTCAGGGGTTGACAAAGACTGAGCAGTCACGCGTGGTGGGCAAGGTACTGGCAGATCGTGCGTTGAGCCAGGGTGTGAAGCAGGTGGTCTTTGACCGGGGCGGGTATCAGTACCACGGCCGGGTGAAGGCCCTGGCGGATGGGGCCCGTGAGGGTGGGCTCGAGTTTTAGGGGTGCAACGGAGGCAGAATGGCCATAGGGAACGTACGGGATCGCGAAGTCTTCGCAGAACGAGAGGAACTCGACGAGCGGGTCGTAGACATCACGCGGGTCGCTAAGGTTGTGAAGGGTGGTCGGCGCTTTGGTTTCCGCGTCGTGGGAGTGGTGGGCGACAACCGCGGACGTGTCGGTATGGGAATCGGCAAGGCGCGTGCCGTGCCTGATGCAATTCGCAAGGCCACGGAGCGTGCACGCCGTGATATGCGACCGGTCGCCATGGTGCAGACTACGATCGCGCACGAAGTGGTTGGAACATGCGGCGGCGCCAGAGTGTTGCTGCGGCCTGCTACACCGGGCACGGGCGTGATCGCGGCTGGTGGTGTGCGGGCCGTGGTCGAAGCGGCCGGCATACGCGATGTGCTCACTAAGTCGCAGGGCAGTTCTAATGTTCTCAATGTGGTCCGGGCGACGATGGATGGCCTTGAGAAATTGCGCCGAGCAGAGGATGTCGCCCGAGAGCGCGGCGTGGATCAGGTCAAGGTGATGCCGTTCTGGAGGCGAGGGAAATGAGCGCTGCGAAGAAAGGTAGACGCTTGCTCATTACACTTACGAAGAGCCCGATAGGGTATTCCTTTCGGCAGAAGCGGACAGTGCAGGCGCTAGGGCTGCGGCGGATGCATCAAACGGTGGAGCAGGAGGATACATCGGTCATTCGAGGGATGATCGCCAAAGTGCAGCACCTGGTGTCAGTGGAAGAATCGAGCTAGTTGGTTGGTGGGGGTGACGCGTGAAGGCACATGAGCTTAAGCCCGCTAAGGGAGCGGTGAAGAAACGCAAGCGTGTTGGCCGGGGTATTGCTGCGGGACAGGGCAAGACGGCCGGACGTGGTACAAAAGGCCAGAAAGCTCGCAGCGGGGGCGGTGTGCGGCCTTACTTCGAGGGCGGACAGTTGCCCCTGGTGCGGAAGATCCCGTTCGCGCGAGGCGTGGGCTTCCGCGACCCGTGGCGTGTTCAGTTTACACCGGTTAACCTCAACCGCTTGGCGGCTTTTGAAGAGGGCTCCGAGGTCACACCGGCGACGCTGGCGGAGGCGGGTATTATCGATCGCGCGGACGAGTTGGTTGTCATTCTTGGGCACGGAGACGTTCAACACCCGCTCACGGTGAAGGCGCATCGGATCTCGTCTAGTGCGCAGACCAAGATTGAGGCTGCTGGGGGGGTAGTGGAGAAGCTGCCCTGGCAGCGCGGTGGCTATCGGACGCGCTAAGCGCGAGTTGAAGAACGGCAACGGATTGGGAGTGCAGCGATGATTCAGGCTTTGCGGAACGCCATGACTCTGCCCGACTTGCGACGCAAGTTGCTCTATACACTGTTGATCCTTATTGTATATCGCCTGGCATCGCACGTGCCGGTGCCCGGGGTGGATCAGGCGGCCCTGCAGCAGTTGCTGTCGGGCACGGGTGGTACCAGCCAGTTGTTCAACTTGTTGGATCTTCTGTCTGGCGGGGCAGTGGCCAACTTCTCGGTCATGGCGAACGGCGTATACCCGTACATCACGTCTACGATCATCTTCCAGCTACTAACCCCGATCTTCCCTAGTCTAGAGCGCCTCAGTGAGGAGGGGGATGCCGGCCGGCGTAAGCTCAATCAGTGGCAGTACTACGTGACCATCCCGCTGGCTATGTTGCAGGCTTTCAGCCAGGCCCGGGTTTTCAGCGCGGGCGCGGGTGGTGCCCCCGTCTTGCCGCAGTTCGGCTTCAGTCCTGCGGAGAATATCCTGCCCACCCTGTCGGTGCTGGTGGCGATGACAGCCGGCACGATGTTTGCCATCTGGCTGGGAGATCTGATCACCGAGCAGGGTATAGGCAACGGGCTGTCGTTGATTATCTTCAGCGGCATCGTGGCCCGCGTGCCGGACAGCCTGTGGCGCATCTGGACCCAGGCCCAGACGACGGGCAGTGGCGGCACGGGCATGGGCGTGTTGATGGTAGGTGTCTTCCTGGCGATAACGGCCATCACGATGTTCGTCATCGTGGTAGTGCAGGAAGGAGAACGACGGATCCCGGTGCAGTATGGTAAGCGCGTGCGGGGTATCAAGATGTATGCGGGAGGTAGCACCCATATCCCATTGCGCATCAATACCGCCGGCATGATCCCGCTGATCTTCGCCCAGTCCTTTCTCACCTTCCCCGCGGTGATTGCGCAGTTTTTCATCGCTAGCGACAACGTGAGGGTGAGTCAGTTTGCTCAAGGCGTGATGTCTTTCTTCGGCGGACAGAGCCCGTGGTATGGTCTGATCTTCTTCTTGATGGTTGTGGGTTTCACTTATTTCTATACAGATGTGATGGTTCAGCAGCAGGATCTGCCGGGTGCCCTGCAACGACAGGGTGGCTTCATCCCTGGGATTCGGCCTGGTCGAAAGACGGGTGAGTACATCAACTCGGTGTATCGGCGCATTACGCTGGTAGGCGCGCTGTTCCTGGGTGGCGTAGCGGTGTTGCCCTTCATTGTGGATCTGTTCATGCAGACGCGGATACTGCTCATCACGTCTTCGGGTATGCTGATCGTGGTCGGCGTAGTGCTCGATACAATGCGGCAGTTGGAAGCTCAACTCTTGATGCGCCACTATGAGGGGTTCATCAAGTGAGAGGTAAGGAGTAACCATTGATCACTCTGAAGTCGCCGACGGAGGTCGCCAAGATGCGCCGCGCCGCTCGGGTTGTGGCTGAGGTATTGGAGAGCATGCGGAAGTGGGTTAAGCCAGGCGTGACGACAGGCGAATTGGACAGCTTGGCGGAGACGTTGATCCACGAGCGCAACGCTATTCCGTCCTTCAAGGGCTACCCCCCGGGGAGTGAGAATCCGTTTCCGTCCAGTATCTGCGCCTCGGTGAACGAGGAATTGGTGCATGGCATTCCAGGCCCCCGTGTGCTGCACGAAGGGGATATCATCAGCATAGATGTCGGAGCGATTCTGGATGACTATCACGGTGACGCGGCGGTCACGATCCCGGTGGGGCAGATCAGCCCTGACGCGCAGAGGCTGCTGGAAGTGACCGAAGGCGCGCTCTACGCCGGGATTGCTGCTGCCAGGGTGGGCAACCGCTCTGGTGACATATCCGCCGCCATTCAGGCCTATGTCGAGGGCCGCGGATACAACGTCGTGCGTGAGTATACGGGCCACGGCATTGGCCGTCAGATGCACGAAGATCCGCAGATACCCAACTACGGTCAGCCAGGCAGGGGGGTGCGCCTACGCAAGGGAATGACTGTGGCGTTGGAACCGATGGTACTGGCCGGAGATAGCTCTGTGAAAGTCATGGATGACCACTGGACGGTGGCATCGCGCGATGGGGAGTTGACGGCACATTTTGAGCATAGTATCGCCGTCACCGATGGCGATGCTGAAATTCTGACTCGAATGTAGGTGTTGAAACGTGAGGAGGTATGTACGATGAAGGTATCGCCATCAGTGAAGCGGCGCTGTCCGAAGTGTAAGATCGTCCGGCGGCGTGGTGTGGTGCGGGTGATTTGTGAGAATCCAAAGCATAAGCAACGTCAGGGATGATGCGGATTGTTCCAATCCGTCGGATTGTTCCAATCCGTCGGATCTCGAATCCCAGAGATTGGGGTTCGGTTGTTGGAATCTCTTAGAAGGTTCTGAGCGGAGGGAAGTATGGCGCGTATTGCAGGGGTAGACTTGCCACGGAACAAGCGGGTGGAAATCGGCCTGACGTACATATACGGCATCGGTCGTAGCCTGAGCAGTGACATCCTGAGCAAGGCTGGAGTGGGCCCGGATACACGAGTTAGGGATCTGACAGAGTCGGAGACCACGGCGCTGCGCGAGGTCATTGAACGCGAGTATCAGGTTGAGGGTGATTTGCGACGCGAAGTGCAGATGAACATCAGGCGTCTGATAGACATTGGGTGCTATCGGGGCTTGCGTCACCGCCGCAATCTGCCCGTGCATGGCCAGCGTACGCGGACGAACGCTCGCACCAAGCGCGGTCCCAAGAAGACGGTGCCTGGCCGTGGGCGGCGACGTGGTATGAAGAAGAAGTAGTTGCAGCGGGGCTGCAAACGAAGGCAGGAGGGCGAATGGCACGAGATAGGCAAACAAGTCGGCGTCGCGGGGGACGCAAGGTTAAGAGGAATGTGCCGCGAGGACAGGCTCACATTCATGCTACCTTCAATAACACGATTGTCACGATGACTGATTCGCAGGGCAACGTCATCAACTGGTGTAGCGGTGGGACAGTCGGATTCAAGGGGTCACGCAAGAGTACGCCTTTCGCGGCCCGGCAGGCTGCTCAGAGAGCGGCCCGGGAGGCGATGGACAACGGAATGGTTGAGGTAGACGTCTACGTTAAGGGGCCTGGCCCCGGACGGGAAGCTGCGATTCGCTCCATCCAGGCAGCGGGTCTTAGAGTGCGTTCCATCACTGACGTGACTCCAATTCCTCACAACGGTTGTCGGCCACCAAAGAAGCGCCGGACGTAGTCCGGGGGTTGAGACGTAGAAGTGCGTTTAGGAGTGTAACGTATGGCCAGATACACAGGCCCAGTTTGCAAGTTATGTCGTCGTGAAGGGGAGAAGCTGTACCTGAAGGGACAACGCTGCTTCTCGCCCAAGTGTCCGTTTGAGCGAGATCGTGGTTATCCACCCGGCGAGCACGGTCGTCTAGCTCAGTTTCGCCGGCGTCGTCTGTCTGACTACTCGCGCCAATTGCGCGAGAAGCAGAAGGCGCGGCGTATCTATGGTGTGTTGGAGCGTCAGTTCCGCCGCTACTTCCATGAGGCTGAGCGTCGGCCTGGGCTCACGGGTGAGAATCTGCTTGTCGTTCTGGAGAGCCGACTGGACAACGTCGTCTATCGTCTTGGATTCGCCGACTCAAGGGCGCAGGCTCGCCAACTGGTGCAACATGGCCACTTCCTCGTCAATGGCCGTCGCACGAACATCCCGTCGTATATCGTCCGTGCGCAAGATAGCATCGCGGTCCGGGATGGAAGTCGGAAACGCACGTACTTCAAGGACCGTGCTGAGCAGTTGGATGATGGAGCGGTGCCTGACTGGCTGAGTCTGGATGGCCGGGCCATGGCAGCTCGAGTCATGAGGGTACCTACGCGGGAGGACATTGACACGGCGTTGAGTGAGCAGTTGATTGTGGAGTACTATTCGCGCTAGGGAATATCCTACGTCTCGCTTCTGAGTCTGTTCTGGGGGAATGGTCGGCTCGCTTGTGTGGGCTTCTAGGACGCTGTTGATTGTCCCAATCCGGTGAGAATGCTTGCGAGTTGGTGCCTGGTTCGGTTCAGGAGCTGATCGAGTATAGGAGGCGACGGTTTGTCAGTTCAAGTATTGCCGAAAATCGAGACGGATGCGATTTCCCAGACATACGGCCGGTTCATAATCGGCCCACTGGAGAGTGGCTTTGGAATCACATTGGGCAACGCTCTCCGGCGTGTCTTGCTCTCCTCTCTGCCTGGCGCGGCGGTGACGTCGATCCGTGTTACGGATATCGCACACGAGTTCGCTGCTATCCCCGGCGTGCGAGAGGACGTGATGCAGTTCATGTTGCAGGTCAAACAGCTGCGTCTGAAGATGGATAGCCGGGAGCCGATGCGCATGACGCTCCAGGTACGCGGGGAGGGCACGGTGACGGCTGGCGACATTCAGGCGCCGCCGGAAATCGAGGTCTTGAACCCGGACTTGTACCTGTTCACTGTAGATGTCGACGATGTGTACCTCGACTGCGAGTTCACAGTTGAGAATGGACAGGGCTATATGCCGGCCGATGGGCGTGGGCGCATGCCGATTGGCGAGCTGCCTGTGGATGCGATATTCAGCCCCATTCGCCGTGTTGCCTTCGATGTAAACCGGGCACGCGTGGGTCAGATGACCAACTACGACCGCCTGACATTGGAGGTCTGGAGCGATGGGCGGATTGCACCGCTGGATGCGCTTAAGGAATCTGCGCGTATCCTGGTGACTCATCTGCGGCTCGTTGCTGGCCTTGCTTTGGAGGAAGAGGCCGAGCCGGTTGAAGAAGGCACGGGCTTGCCCGGCGAGGTTTATGAAATCCCTATTGAACAGCTTGACCTGAGCGTGCGTGTGTTCAACTCCCTCAGGCGCACCGGCATCACCAGCGTGGGTGAGGTGCTGGAAATGCTGGCATTGGGCGATGATACGTTGCTGACCATTCGCAACTTCGGGCAGAAATCGCTGGGTGAGTTGAGAGAACGACTCCAGGAGCGGGGTTATCTGGAGGAGGACGCAGGGGAGAGTGGAGGTGAGTAGATGCGACACCGTGTCGCAGGAAAGAAACTAAGCCGTTCCAGCGGCCAGCGCACGGCCTTGCGCCGTAGCCTCGTGTCGGCGCTGTTTCAGCACGAGCGCATTGAGACAACCGAGGCGAAGGCAAGGGCGATCCGTGGACAGGCTGAGAAACTGATCACGTTGGCGAAGCGAAGTCTGGCGGTGGAGCAGGAAGATCCAGACCGTGGCGTTCACGCCCGGCGTCTGGTTGCTGGCCGCCTGGATCGTTGGGTGCGGGAGCCTGATGGCACGAAGGTGGACGTCGTGCAGAAGCTTTTTGATGAGATCGCGCCGCGTTACGTGGACAGGCCTGGTGGCTATACGCGTTTGTACAAGCTAGGGCCACGCAAGGGCGACGCCGCGTCGATGGTTCTGTTGGAGCTGGTTGAGGAGTAGAGGCGGGAGGTAGATAGGCGCGGTGATGCGGGTGCGGGCGACCGTTGCCTACGATGGAACCGGCTATAGTGGGTTCCAACGTCAGGATAACGCCCCAACCGTGCAAGCGGCACTAGAATCGGCGCTGCTACAAGTGACCCAGGAGCGGATCACTATCCTGGCAGCGGGGCGCACCGATGCCGGTGTACATGCGACGGGACAGGTCATCGCCTTCGATACAGCCTGGCGGCATGAGTTGGTGAGCTTGAGGAGAGCACTGAATGCTGTTCTCCCGTCCGACATCGCTATTCAGGAAGTCGATGAGTGTGCGCCGGATTTCCACCCGCGCTACGATGCCCGTAGCCGGCGTTACCGATATACGCTCTATTGTGCGCCGGTACGCTGTCCCTTAGGTCGGACTCACAGTCTGCACGTAGCCGCTCCATTGGATGTGGGGGCTATGCAGAGGGCGAGCCAGCTCTTGGTGGGCGAGCACGACTTTGCAACGTTCGGGCAGCCACCGCAGGGCCAGGTCACGGTGCGGCGCGTGCTGGTGGCCGAATGGAGTGATCAGCCGCCGTGGCTGACTTTTGACATTGAGGGGAATGCCTTTCTCTATCATATGGTGCGCAGTATCATCGGAACGTTACTGTTGGTGGGGCGAGGCAGGATGGGGCAGGCAGCGTTCGCAGATGCGTTGGCTGCGTGTGATCGCAGCCGCGCGGGCCCAACGGCCCCGCCTTTTGGACTCTGCCTCGTGGGCGTGAAATACTAGGGGAGCAACCAGGTTCTTGGCGATGTACCATCGCATGAACAACCTGGTCTCTGAAGAGGGTATGTGATGAAGACCTACGTTACGAAGACAGGTGAAGTTGAGCGAGAGTGGTACGTGGTGGATGCTTCAGGACAGACTCTGGGCCGTCTGGCCTCTCAGGTGGCGCGTATACTGCGCGGCAAGCACAAGCCTACTTACTCGCCCGCGGTTGATGTTGGTGACTACGTGATTGTTGTCAACGCTGAGAAGTTCCACGTGACCGGGCGCAAGCTGGATCAGAAGATGTACTACCAATACTCTGGCTATCCAGGTGGGCTCAAGAAGACCACATTACGTGTTCTGCGTCAGAAGCATCCGACACGCGTGATTGAACATGCAGTACGGGGGATGTTGCCCAAGAACAGGTTGGGGCGACGGATGTTCAAGAAGCTGAAGGTCTACGCTGGGCCGGATCATCCCCACGCGGCACAGCGGCCCACCACGTGGGAATTGAGTTGATAGGAGAGGGGAATGGCAACTGAGTATTATGAGGCAGTTGGGCGACGCAAATCAGCTACCGCCCGGGTGCGTCTCTTTCCCGGGGGAGATGGCACGATCATCGTCAATGACCGGCCACTTGAGAACTACTTCGCCCGGAGTTGGGATGTCATCCATTTGAGGGAGCCCCTGGAAGCAACGGCGACGGAGAATCGCTGCAACGTCAGTGTCATCGTGAAAGGCGGGGGGGTGAGAGGCCAGGCCGGGGCGGTCCGCTTGGGTATTGCGCGTGCGCTTCTGAAGCTGGACCCAGACCTGCGACCGATCCTACGCAAGGGAGGTTTCCTCACCCGTGACTCGCGGGCGAAGGAGCGGAAGAAGCCGGGACTCAAGCGCGCCCGCAAGGCACCTCAGTATACGAAGCGCTAGAGCGTCTGGAAGAAACTACGCAGGTGCGTGGGGGGCAAGGCAGGAATTGCCTTGCCCCTTTGTCGTTTCAGAGGAGAAAAGCGGAAGCGCCAAGGAGCCAGGTCTTTTCCGAAAAGCCTGGTTTCTGAGGCGACGGAGGTCCCTATGGGAGTCATCACGATTGTCGGTCTGGGCCCGGGTAATCCACACTGTCTGACCCGGGAAGCGTGGGATGTGTTAGAGGCCAGCGATGAATGCTGGCTGCGCACAGGCCATCACCTGGCTGTGGCCGGGCTGCCCCCTCGTCTGGAACTGCACTCCTTCGATCACCTCTACGAAGATGCGGCGAATTTCCCACAGGTGTACGCAGCGATCGTGGACGAAGTGCTGCGGCTAGGTGATCGCCCGGCGGGTGTTGTGTACGCCGTGCCCGGGCATCCGCTGGTGGGCGAAGCGACCGTGACGCAGGTGCTGGCGCGCGCGGAAGTGGCTGGCCTGACGGTACGCATTGTAGAGGGGCTCAGTTTCGTCGAGCCCACGCTCGTGGCGTTGGGGATGGATGCGCTAGCCGGGCTGCAGATATATGACGCCATAGAGCTGGCGGCGCGCGATCATCCACCACTTAACCCAGATCTGCCGGCTATGGTGGGCCAGCTCTACAGCCGTTCGCTGGCAGCAGACGTCAAGCTCACCCTGATGAACCAGTATCCCGAAGACCATGAAGTGGTGCTGGTGCATGCAGCGGGGACCCCCGCGCAGCAGGTTGACACTCTGCCGCTGTACGAACTTGACCGCCGTGGCGTTGCTCACCTCACTGCGCTGTATCTACCGCCACTGCCGGGCGTCACCAGTTTTGAGGGATTGCAGGACACGGTGGCCCATCTTCGTGCGCCGGGTGGTTGTCCGTGGGATCGCGAGCAGACCCACGACAGCCTGCGCGGAGGGTTGTTGGAGGAGGCGTACGAGGTTGTGGCAGCCATCGACGCGGGCGACATACGCGCGCTGCAGGAGGAACTGGGGGATCTGATGCTCCAGGTTCTGCTTCACGCGCAGATCGCCACCGAAGAGGGCGACTTCAAGATGCCACAGGTAATTGCCGGAATTGATGCCAAGCTCAAGCACCGTCACCCACACGTGTGGGGCGATCAGCAGGTGAGTGACACCGGGGAGGTGCTGCAGCGCTGGGAGGATCTGAAACGCGAGGAGAGGGCGAATGCTGACGGTGCGTCCGGGGGAGAGCCCTCGGTGCTGGACGGGGTGCCGGCAGCCTTGCCCGCCCTGCAGCAGGCGGACACCTACAGCCGGCGTGCGGCCCGGGTGGGTTTCGATTGGACCGAGACGGGCGGCGTGGCCGACAAGGTCCGCGAGGAACTGGCCGAGGTGGAGGCTGCAACCATCCAGGTCGAGCGGGAGGCGGAGTTAGGCGACCTGCTGTTTGCGGTGGTCAACTGGGCCCGCTGGCTCGATCTGGATCCGGAGACCGCCTTGCGGAAAGCGAACGTACGCTTTGAGCGGCGCTTTCGCGGCATGGAGCAGATAGCCCGCGAGCGGGGCCTGGATATGAGGGCATTGGGCATCGATGATCTAGAGGCTTTGTGGCAGGAGGTGAAGTCCCATATAGAGGGATAGCGAATGGAATCTCCAAACATACTCATCTTCATGACCGACCATCAGCGCGCCGATACGGTTCTGGCGGGGCATCCGGCATTCACACCCAATCTGGACCGGCTCTCGCGGGAAGGGGTCACCTTCACCGATACGTACTGTCCATCGCCGCACTGCTGTCCGTCGCGGGCCACCTTCTTCACCGGGCTCTATCCATCGCGCCACGGTGTGTGGAATAACGTCTGCAACCGCCAGGCGCTGAGCCGTGGACCGAAGGAGAGCGTGCGCCTGTGGAGTGAGGACTTGGCTGACGCCGGATACCAGATGCATTTCTCCGGCAAGTGGCACGTCAGTGTGGAGGAATCACCGGCGGACAGGGGATGGACAGAGCACTTCGTGAGCGCCGCCGCCGGCACGCATCACGGGGTGACGTGGGACTTCTACCGTGAACTGGCAGGGAGCCCAGAAGTGACGCGACGTGGCGATGCCGAGATGCTGCGTCCGGGCTATGGCACGTACCGGCTGTACGGCACGAGCGGCGAAGCGGGCAATCCACACGATGAGATGGCAGTGGAGAAGGCGCTGGACGTGCTGGACACGCTGGCAGATGTTCGCGGGCCGTGGTGCGTCTACGTGGGCGCTATTGCGCCACACGATCCCTATGACGTGCCGGAGCGATTCCTCCGTCTCTACGACCTGGACGACGTGCCGTTGCCTCCCAGCTACGGGGACGAACTGGCTGACAAGCCGGCGATCTACCAGCGGATGCGCGAACAGGTATTCGGCCAACTGTCGGAACGCGAGGCCAGGGATGCCATCCGCCACTTCTGGGCTTACTGTTCCTACCTGGATGACTTGTTCGGTCAAGTTATGGAGGCGTTGGAACGCACGGGCCAGGGGGAAAACACGTTGGTTCTGTACTGCTCGGATCACGGCGATTACTGCGGCGAGCACGGGCTGTTCGCCAAGGGCATCCCCTGCTTTCGAGGCGCCTACCACGTCCCGGCCATCGTCCGCTGGCCGGCCGGGATCAAGAACCCCGGGCGGTGGGTGGGCGAGTTTGTCTCGTTGGCGGACTTCGCCCCCACTTTTCTCGAAGCGGCCGGGGTGACCTCAGGCCGCCATTTCGCCGGTGCGAGTCTCCTCCCGTTTCTGCGGGGCGAGACACCCGCCACCTGGCGCGATGATATCCACACCCAGTGCAATGGCGTGGAGCTGTATTACACTCAACGCTCGGTTATGACGAAGGAATTCAAGTACGTGTTCAACGGTTTTGACTGGGATGAGCTCTACGATCTCCGCACTGATCCCCATGAGATGAGAAACGTGTCTGGCGACCTGGCGTACGCGGGCATCAAGCGAGATCTGTGCGCTCGCATGTGGCGCTTCGCCCATCGCGAGGATGACACGGCCATCAATCCGTACATCACAGTGGGGCTCGCTCCCTACGGTCCCGCGGAAGCGTTTCGCTAGGGCGATGGGGATGGCTCTCCCCGCTCTTTCCGCAGCCGCTCGAACTGCATCCCGGGCGCATCGTGCGTCCATCCACCAGCGCGCGAGAGTATGTATGGCTGTTGCTTTCGGGCGCTCATCAGCCTTCTGTCTCCTGTCAAGTCAAATGATAATGTTACTGAAGCCAGGTGGTTCTATCAAAAGACAATGTTACTGAAATGCCCCCCTCCTTTCCAGGGATTGAGTGGCTCCAGGCTGGCGATTCACTACCGTCGTCGTAGAGGCTGTGGAAATGTGGGCAACTCGGAGCCCTGCGGAGAGTTGTCCACATTTCCACAGCCTGGCCTTGGCCGAGGGGCCGCGCGCGTGGAGCCAATGCAATGCATATTGCGTCGACATCCTTAGGACCCTGTGCCGCAGCTGGGCACGCTGTCATCGAATTGCTCTCGCAGAGGACTGGTCCTCAGCGTCAGATAGACGTTTTGGGCCACGCCCGGGACAGCGCCCTCCAGTGCGAAGATGTACTCCAGGCGGTCATAGATCTCGCGCCGCAGCTGACACGGATTGGTCTGCTCATACATGGTTTCCAACTGGGCCTGGCGTTCTGGTGTGAGCACGTTGGTCGCCGCCAAGCGCTCGAAGGGGGTGTGTGCTTCATCATACTTCCTCTTGATGCGGGCCAGTTGGCCATCGGTACCGGGGATCACGATCTTCTCTTTGAGACGCATCACGGGCTGGAAGAAGTTGTAGTAGCGCCACATGCGCTCGTAGAGATGGTTCACGGCCCAGGTCTGGGCCACTGTGTCGAGCCGCACATGGCCCAGGTAGGCGCGGACCAGGGTGGCGTTCTTCTGCTCGACGAAGCGATTGTCATTCTTCTGGTAGGGACGGCTGCGGGAAAGACGAGCGCCGGCGAGCTTGTCGCCCCAGAAGCGGAACATGTGCTGGTTGAAGAAAGCTGAGTCGTTGTCAGGATGGACCTCGAGTACCGGGAAGGAGATGTGGGGCAAGAGGTATTGGAAGGCATCTTGCATCACCACGTAGCTTCGCCCCAGCACAGCCGCTCGTTCGCTCCAGCCAGTGGCCACGTCGATCATCTGCAGAGAGCAGACGTATTCTCCAGAGGTACTCGGACCGCCGTGGTGGACCAAGTCGACCTCGAAGTGTCCGGGTTCCTGTTCGTCCCAGGAAATACGTACCATGGGAACCTGTTGCAGTATCTTGTTAGGCTTGCGACCTGCCCGCTGGGGCAACCGGCGCTGATCTTGCCTGCTATGGTTCAGGCTCCGCCTGACGGTGGAGACGCTGATCCGCCCGAGTTGATCGAGCAGTTCGGGAGTTACCTCCAGTTCGCCGTGTGTTGCCAGATGCCTGGCCATCTCCGCCAGTGTCGGCCGCAGCCGCTCAGCACAGATGTCGTCACGACTCTTGGCGATGATCCGCAGCGCGTCGTCCACCTCCGGGCCATAGGTTCTACCCCGTTCTCTGCAACGTGGTTTGCGGCACAGATCGCCGTTCATCAGCCGGACCAGGCTCTGGCGATGCAGTCCTGTGTACCTTTCCATCTCGTCCAGCAGTTCGCCCTTGCCTTTGCGATCCGCTTCATTATAGCGCTTCTTCATCCGCCGCAGATACTTCCGTCGTTCATCAACCGTCATTTTGTCTTCGTAGGGCATGATTCCTCCAGTAACATTATCATTTGGAAGAACCATTCTACCTCAGTAACATTTTAGATGAGTGAATGCGTGTCTTTGACTTTGCTGCGAAAGTATAGTAGAATACCAAGCGCCCAAGAGGGACAACTGCATTTTTCAACGCACTGGGACGGGTCTCTTGGATTGGGCAGCCCGGAAGGTCAACTCTCTGGGGGGCGGGGACCACAATGCGCACCGGCAATGCGCCTGCCACAATTCTTCACTTCTTCTGCAATCGAGCTACTCGATTGCGTTTCTCTGAGCGTCTCCTATCGAGTTATCTCTGTTTTCCTCTTTGTCGAAACATCCGATTGCGACCCTGTCGGGAGTCGAGATCTTGGGTACTGTTACCATCAGAATGAGTACCTGCGAAGTCCGGTTGTGTATTCTCGATGGTTGTGTGGATGGTGAAGGGCGAATACTGTCAGCAAGCATTCGTGGACTGGACATATGGGTGTGATAGGCTGGTTGGGTGCAGGACTGGCTCTGGCGCAGAGCCGGGCAGGTGTCCACCAAGTCATAGCAACATAAGTTGAAGTCACTGTTGGCTAGTTGCACGAGTTATGGCCTGGCATGCTGACTCAGTGAATCGGGCACATAAGGCGGTTGGCTGTGCGATGCAGTCTCACAGTGATGCGCGAGGTGGAGCATGGATGCAGATGTCCTCTTTGCTGACTCAAGTTCGAGGCACTTGAGCTACCTTGATTTTGAACTAGAGGTCGGCTCTGGCACTGAAAGGGGGTATCCGTTGGTGGTGGTGCGCTCGCCAGCAGGGGAAGCAAGGGAGACGATGTGCTTTCCCTTTGACGAGCATGGCCTAGAGAGTAGATTGAAGGATCTGCAAATCGCCCTGCTTTGCTCTGGCGCGAAGCTGCGTAGGATTCTCTCGGAGAAAGAACGCGTTGTCCAGGGCTTTGGCCAAGCCCTGTTTGACGCGTTGCTGGTTGGTGAGGTACGTAGCCGGTATGACGTGAGCTTTGAGATAGCGGCGGACCAGGGCAAGGGACTGCGGCTGAAGCTGCGCATCCATCCACCTGAGTTGGCTGCAGTGCCTTGGGAATTCCTGTATGACTCGCGTCGAGGGGAATACGTCTGTCTCTCTCGCAACACACCGGTGGTGCGTTATCCGGAATTGCCTCAATCTGTCGACCCTTTGAGAGTCCTTCCACCATTACGTGTTCTGGGGATGGTTGTCAGTCCAAGCGATCTGCCTCCGCTAGATGTTGCTGGCGAGAAGCAGCGGGTTGAGGAAGCTATCCAGAGCTTGGAAGCGCATGGCTTAGTGAAGCTGACATGGTTGGAAGGCCAAACCTGGCGAGCGTTGCATCAGGCTATGCGTAGGGGACCTTGACACATCTTTCACTTCGTCGGACATGGTGGGTTTGATCGCAACGTGGACGAGGGTACCATCGCCCTGGTCGGTACGGATGGCAAGGCTGAGAATCTGACAGCGACGAAGTTGGGACGATTGTTGGCTGATCACCGCTCACTTCGGCTGGTTCTGCTGAATGCCTGCGAGGGAGCGAGGGCGAGCGAGCGAGACGTTTTTTCGAGCACTGCTGCCACTCTGGTGAAGAGGGGGATCCCGGTGATTCTGGCGATGCAGTACGCAATCAGTGATCAGGCGGCGATTGAGTTTTCGAGCAGTTTCTACTCCGCCTTGGCAGATAGTATGCCAGTAGACGCGGCGGTGGCGGAGGCGCGGAAGGCTGTCAGCCTCGCTGCGGAAGATACACTGGAGTGGGGCACGCCGGTGCTGTACATGCGATCTCCCGACGGTGCTTTGTTCAGAGTCAAGACGAGAGAAGCAGATGGCAAGAGCGAAAACAGTACTGAGCCCGAGGCACAGAACGTGTCTGCGATCAGGGACGTAAGTGCTCAGGAAGCGGAACGACTGCAGGAGTTGTATGCCCGGGGCGTTGAGTGTCTTGATAAGGAAGTGTGGGAAGAAGCTGAAAAGGCTTTCCGCGAACTGATCGGGGTCGATCCTGAGTACAGAAATGCCTGGCAGAAGCTGGGTGAAGCGAAGACAGGCATGCGCGAGAGTAAGGAACGAGGGAGAAGAAAACAGGATCTCGAAGACCTGTATAGAGCGGGTAAGGCTTGTTACGACAGGAGGAGATGGGAAGCCGCTGTCAGGTACCTCGAGACCATAGTCAATTCGGGCGAGAACTACGAGGATGCTGCTGATCTGCTTAAGCGGGCGGAAAGGAAATTGGAACTGCAGTCTATCTATATTGAAGCTGAAGTCAGGCTCAAAGACGGGGGTTGGGCAGAGGCGATCACTTTGCTTCTAAGGATTGTCCAGATTGATCAATCCTACAAGGATTCGACGGCCAAACTGGATTATGCTCGCAGGCAGCGTAGGCTCCAGAGTCTCTATGATCAGGCACTGAAAGATCTTCATAGTGGGAATTGGGATCAGGCGATCGAGGGGTTTGAGGCGATTCTTCGAGAGGAGCCGGATTACCCGGATGCTGTTGACAGGCTGAAGAAAGCAAAAGAAAACAAGCAGATCGCAGCCACAGAGAGTCCGAGGCGAAGAAACGGGTTCACCGAGTTCCTGCGTGATCCAGTGTGGCAGGGGATTGGTGGTGTGGTGGCAATTGTAGCACTTGTCATCACCATATATACCTTGTTTCGGCGAAGCCCTCGTGCTCCTGTTGAGCCTACGTTGACATCAAAGCCGCCGATACTGTGTAACGGCGACTTTGAAAGAGATCTGGACTGTTGGCAACATGGGGGTGATCTGGGTTGTGGAATTCAGTCTGAGGGAGGACAGCATTTCCTTGTTCTTGGTAGCCCGGACTATGATTGTCAGGGAGGAGTGCCGGTGGGCCAGGCCTGGGTGAAGCAGACCTTCAAAGTGCCGCAGACGTTTGGCCCTACTCTTGCGCTGAGGTACCGAGTCTTCAGTCAGGACTTAGATTTCTATGACTTCTTCCAGGTCAGCATAGACGATGAGCCCGTCGGTCAGTATGGGAATACTGATGAGCCCGTCGGTCAGTATGGGAATACTGAATGGAATGCATCTAGCTGCGACCGCGAAGCCTGGGACTCTGGATGGCAACATGTGGAGTTCGATCTAGGCTCCTACAGTGGAGAGAGTATAGAGATTTCTCTAAGAGATGTCAATGGTGAGCATGAGTGGTGGAACACATGGACGTATGTTGACGACGTGGAGATCCATTGAGTTCAGTTCCAGGCGGGCCAGGTGTGTCATAGATGTGCATCCAGGGGCCTTCGCTGTGCCGTTGTACCGTTGACCGGCTATCATCACGATTCTACCGTTGAGGGAAGGCTCTATCAGATATGTGTGCAAGCAACTACTACAAACTCCGGAGGCTGATTGCTGGCAACGTAGGCCTGCTTTCCAATGCGATGCTAGCAACTGTAGTCGGCATAGCACTACTGGAAGCATTGGGCCTGTCGGTGTTGTCTGGCTGCAGATCGTCAAGTCCCTCATTGCCAGCAATAGCGCCAACCGGACCAACGCATGTGCGGCCTCCAACCTCAACGATTACTCCAACTTCTACTCCAACCATGTCACCTACGCCGACCTCGACCAGGACATCCACCCCAATCCCTATACCAACTCACACACCTACCCGGACCCCGACCAAGGCATCTACTCCCACCCTCACGTCGACACAGAGACCACCCCCTCCGCCGCCGCGTCTAGTCAAGCCGGAAGCGAATGCAACTGTGGGGAGAAACCAGGTCACGCAGGTCACCTTTGAATGGCAGTGGGAACAAGACCTGGGATGGGGGCAGACCTTCCAGGTGTTTGTGCTTCATAAGCCTACGGGCAAGTCGTTCGCAAGTCCCGAACTCCTGACCTCAAGGTGGAGTACTGAACTGCCCGTACCTGAGTATATTGGGGATTGTCGATGGCTGGTTGTGATCGTTCAAAGCCACAAAGCTGTGGCACAGTCTGAGGAGTGGAACTTCTGGTTTAGCCCATTTGGCTCAGATGGCCCGGTGCCGAGCGATACACCGCCACCACCATAGCTATTACGTACGCCGCCACTGCCGCCGCTGGCGGGGATCCGACATACGAACACAAGTCAAGACATCTGGCTGGCAAGGGTGATGTTGTGCAGTTGATTACTCACCCAGTGAGCGCCACTAAACGGTGACGACTCGAGTAGGAGGGGGCCAAGATGACACGACGTGAGCGATGTGAACTGGATACATCCCGGGTGCGTCGATCTAGGCTATTGATGCTCGTCTGGGCGTTTGGTGCCGCCATGATCGGTGTTGTATGTTTGCTGCGCCTTACGAGTCTCTTGGCAAAGGCTGATCCCTGCCCATCTGCAGTTCCTGCTCCATTTGACAGTGGGCTTTTCCTGCGAGTGCCGTCCGTCTTCACCTATCCTCTCACCACCACGCTGAACATCCGTGATACATTTGGTCCCCAATTGTCAAGGGCCGGAGTCTATAGTCGCTATGGATTTCGCCTGGGCGTCAACTGGTTGGCAGATGAGGGAATGCCTGTCCACGCCGTGACCACGGGCACTGTGTATTCCTTCCGTGGCGTAGGTATGCCGGGTGCAAGTGATGGCGGGTTTGTACATCTGGTGCATGAAGGCGCAGACTGCCAAACCCTCTATGGCAACCTCGCAGCAGTCTCCGCAGAGATCATTCGCGGTGTTCAGGTCGTGCCTGGTCAGGTCATCGGTTGGGTCGGGGACGATGCTGCTGGCGCAGACTCCTACTTGCACTTCGAGGTTCACGAGGGAACAGGTATCACGCGATGCTCGGCTATTCATCCGCTGAGTAGCCCATTCTTGCCGTGGACCAACCATGTTTCTCCAAGCATAACGCTTGATGGCGTCTACACGGACGTGACCGGTATGACAGCCCTGATCGAGGTGACCAGCCCGTGTACGGAGCTGGATGTGGTGAGTGTGGGCGTAATCGTGTCCGGAACGTTCACTGATGCACGTAGCTGCGACTACGTTCGGCTCATCGCGGATACGCCTGTTGATGCAACCGTGGAAGATCCGTTCGTGAACGATGTGTGTATCATTCCTAGGGGTACCAGTGCGGGAGAGGGGTATCGCGTGGCGATGGCATTCCGCGGGCTCGATCACGGCTCGCCGGCTACGGTGACGGCCTGGACACGGGATGTTGAGGGATGGGGTTCGGCCCAGAGTGCCAGGTCGATCGGTGGACTGGAGGTGATGCCACCGGAGCAAACTACTGGCTGTGGGTTGGGACAGTCGGTCGCGTTTTCCTACACTTTGACCAATCGCAGCGGTACTGTAGACACGTTCACGCTGACTCACTTGTCGGCTCAGGGTTGGCCAGCTCTTGTAACCCCACCAACGGTTACGCTGAGACATGGCCGCTCTGCGACTGTGACCGTCGCGATCACGGTGAGTGCCGATCGGTTGGGCCCGCCCGACTGTGGGCTATTGCTGGCGGAGTCCGAGCAGGGAGACCCGCGGAGGCTCGTTGCTGGCTTCTATCGACTCTATCGTGATGCGTACGTCAGTGCTGAGATCGGCAGCGATATCACCGGCACGGGCAGCAGGGTCTCCCCGTTTGCTACGATTGGCCATGCCATCAGCCAGACGTATGCCGGAGGAACGATTCATGTGGCTCAGGGTACGTACGCTGAGAACCTGACTTTAGGGAAGGTGCTAAGTATACTCGGCGGCTACGACGCCTCGGCGTGGGCCACGCGTCTGCTGCAACCCTATTCAACCGTTGTAGACGGTCAGGGTTTGGACAGTGTACTTGCTATCAACGTGGAGGACAGGCGCAACGTCACGGTGGAAGGTCTGACCCTCGTCAATGGCTGTGCCGAGACAGGGGGTGGAATCCGGCTGGTCGGCAGTGCACCGATTCGACTCAGATCGAACTGGATTCTGAGTAATACGGCCGATGGGAACGGGGGAGGGATCTACGTTGACGTCTGCAGTGGAACAGTAACGTTGATTGGGAACACTATCATCAGCAACGTGGCCGAGTCTCACGGTGGTGGCATTGCCGTTGCGGGAGGTACCGTCTACGCTCAGAATGACGTCATTGCCAAGAACAGCAAGTGCAGAGTTGATGGTACGGGAATCTACCTTTCTCAGGGTGATCTCCTTGCCCAACACTGGACCCTGGCTAGCAACGGTGCGGCTGCCCTGGCGGCGGTAAACGGAGGATCCGCAGCTCTGTCTAACACGATTGTTGCAGATCACCTGGCTGGATTCTATGCTGGGCTAGATGGTAGTGATGTCATTGCAGATCACACTCTCTTCTTCAGTAGCACAGAGAGGTGCACCGGAAGAGCCATCTGCACCAACAATCTTGAAGGCAATCCAAGGTTCGTTGATGCTGGGACGGGCGATTATCACATTGGCCCTGATTCAGCGGCTTTTGATACTGGGTTGGGCACAGGAGTGACCACGGATATGGATGGTGAACCTCGTCCGCTGTGCTCCAACCCTGACATAGGAGCTGACGAGTTGATGCCGTCTCGGCCCCTAGCCTCGTTTGCTTCCTCCAGCCCTGACTGGCTAGGACAGGAGACTACATTTAGCAACACGACCATTTTCATGGGATGTGCCGATTATGTGTGGGACTTCGGCGATGGCAAGACTTGCTTCTCCGAGGATCCTACACACACGTATTCTTCTCCCGGGGTATACACGGTCGTACTCGCTGCTGCCAACTGGACCGGGAGCAGTGTAGCGACGGATACCGTGGAGATCTATAGTCCACCAGATCATGTGGTCATTACGGGGCCCACCCAGGTCCGCATCAACACAAGTTACGTTTTTACCGCCGCGGTGAGGCCGATCACCGCTACATCTCACATCACGTATGTGTGGCAAGCCACCGGGCACGAGCCGGTGATGCATCCGGACGTGGGGTTGACAGACTCTACCGCTTTCACCTGGACTCTACCTGGGTCTCAGGTCGTCACAGTCACGGCCACCAATCCCGGAGCCACGGTCGCCGACTCTCTTTCCGCCGCTGCTGTGGCTGCGGCCTTCCCGTTTTCTGACAGTTTTGAACTGGGTCGACTCGGTTGGCCTTGGTCCGTTAGCACCACTCTTCAGGGCCGAGTGGCGATTACAAACACGTATGAACCTTGCTCTGAATGCGGATCCTACAGTGTCCTTCTAGACGACCCTGGGAGAAACAACGATATCCGTTCAACCGCGGCCTTGATCTTGAACGTAGATCTTGCGGGAAGGTCGGGTGTAGAACTGGATTTCTGGTGGAAAGCGTTCGATGAAGACCCTGGCGATGAGGGGGCGGTCTATATCCGCAACGACGACACTGTGCCCTGGTCCAAGGTGTTTACCTTGACTGTATCTGATGACGACGATGACTGCTGGCACAATGGCGTCATCTATCTGGATTCGGCAGCGTCCGTAGCGGGCACGCCGTTCAGCGATCGATTCCAGATCATGTTTCGGGCACGCGTCAACTGGGACGCGCCTGAAGATGGCTATATCATTGACAAGATCCAAGTGAAGGGCGTGCCTGTTGAGGGTATGGAGATTGGGGGACCCGAGGTGGTTACCGTCAACGAGGCTTGCACCTTTACCGCCAATGTGAGACCTCCTACGGCGACGCGCCCCATAAGTTACGTCTGGTCGCCGGAGCCTTCGACTGGGCAGGGTGAGGGTGTGGCTGTCTATACGTGGGGCATCGCTGGTTGGCAGACTCTCGTGTGCACGGCAACGCACGCGGATGGCGTGGTCAGCGACACGCACTATGTCCATGTCGTGATGCCAGTCGGGGATGTGGAGATCGAGGGTCCAGACACGGGTATCGCTGGCACGGCATACACTTTCACTGCTGATGTGAGCCCATCTACGGCGACAAGTCCTATCAGCCATGTCTGGTCGCCGGAGCCGTCGAAGGGGCAGGGAGGAACTACGGCAACCTACGCCTGGGATGCCACCGGTCCGCATACCATCGTGTGCACTGCGACCAATCCCGGTGGCTCATGCACCGACAAACACGTTATCGACATTAGCATACCAGTTGGAGATGTGAGGATCGACGGCCCGATTACAGGTAGCGTCGGCGCGGACTGTGCCTTCACCGCCACTGTTGGCCCACCCACAGCAACTTTGCCGGTGACTTATTCGTGGCAGGCCACAAAGCAGGACGATGTTCTCACGATGACGAATGCCCTGACCCATACAGTGCGTTTTTCGTGGGACATGTCTGGCGTGCCCTGCACAATCTCCGTGACAGCCATCAACGCAGGGGGCGCCGTCACCGCCAGTCATTTCATTACGACAGAAATCGGACCAGGGCCGGATAGGAAGTACACCTTCTGCCCCATAGTTCTGCAACAATGGCCCCTCCGCACACCGGTGCTCAAACCAATCGTCAAGGACAGTCGCAACGACTATACTGTCAGCTGGATTGTGACTACGAATGCCATGACCTATGTTCTGGAAGAGGCCATGCACAATGATGCTGCCAACTGGAAGCAGGTGTACGCTGGCGGGAACAGGTCCTATTCTGCCACTAACAAGGGGCCAACCCGCTACTTCTATCGAGTCAAGGCGCGGAACGCGTTGGGCGACAGCGCATGGTCCGAGGCTGAAACCGTCGATGTGCTATGGGAGATTGAGCCAAATGACGACACGACTGTTGCCAACGGGCCTGTGGTCTCTGGGCTCACGTACTATGGTACTTTGGAGTCTCCGGTTGATGCCAAGGACTATTTCTTCTTCACCGTGCTTGTCACAGGCCGTGTTCAAGTGTGGCTGAAGAACATCCCAGCGGGGCATAACTATAGCTTGAGCCTGTTTGACGAGACTGGTGAACGTCGGGGCTACTCTGGCAATCCTGGCAATTCTGGCGAGTACATTGACGCAGTCGACCTGGAACGCGGTCTGTACTATGTACAAGTGTACGGCGGTGAAACGGCCGAGACTACGGGGCAGTCTTATTGCATGCAGGTTGTGTATCCGCAGTGTGAGAACAGCGGATTGTCCGTGCTGCACTGGCTAGTAAATGAATCTTTGAGAAGTGATGGTGGACGGCACGACCGGACGCCGAGAAACGCTCCCTACTCTGGTGGAAACGGTCGGCGGGACCCCCGTCTTCCGCGTAGGTGAGCAGCCTTGCAGGGTCTCTCGATGGCCAATTGGTTCTTGAAGAGTGGTGATCGCGCCGAATAGTCAGCCCGGCTGGCCCATGAACGGGCTGAAGCAGATGACCCTACGCCGATCTGTACCACTCAACGGTGGGCAACCTTCCACATCTACGGGCCGACGCACCAAGAAGCCTAAGGTGTACGCTTGGTACATCATAGGGTTGTTCTTCATCGGACTCCTCTCTGCGACTGAATTCCTGCAACGCTTGGACCGGGTTTCAGGTACAGGCGACAGCTTCTTTGAGGAGCGCCGAGATGAGTTGGCTGCGCAGCGTGACGTTCCTGAGACTTGAAGCGCAGACCTCTACTATGAAATGTCTTCACGGGTCGCTCTCAGAGCGACCCGTGAAGGCTTCAGTCGGGGCGCGGGGATTTGAACCCCGGACCTCACGGTCCCGATCCGTGCGCGCTGCCGAACTGCGCTACGCCCCGTAGGTGCCACTATTATACCCAATCTGGGCCATTTGGCAAGCTCTTGACAGGTGAGCACAGTTGCAGTAATATATAAACAGGCTTTTATATAATCATTCTTTATGCATTGTGGGATTCCAGGGTACGACTATGTCCGTTCAGTGGCACGCGGTGCACGATGGGGAATTGCGAGAGCTGGCGCGCTACTTCTATGCGCTCAAGGACGTTCTGCGCCTGCGCATCCTCGTGACTCTGGCATGCAGCGGTGAAATGACCGTGACCGAGCTGGCGCGGGCGCTTCACGTCAGCCAGCCACTCATCTCCTTTCACCTGCGCCCACTGCGGACATTCGGACTGGTGCAAGTGCGACGTGCAGGCCGGGAGGTGTTTTGCTCCGTGGATCTGTCTGAGATCGAGCGGCGTCACGATCAGCTCATGGATATGGTGAGCGGGACGGCGCTTGCAGATACCTAAATCCTTGGGAGGTGCAAACGTAGTTATGGCGAGCGAGGGGAAAGTGCGTGTTGGGCTCATTTCCCGCCCAGTTTACCGACGACGAGGCGCGGGAGCGGCTTGGAGCTTTCATCGGCGGAACGGTCGCAGACGATGAGTAGTACCCAGCATGCAGAAGTCAAGGGCGGTGCAGCGCCAGAGCGGCCGCGCAGGCATTGGGACACTGTCACCGACTGGGCACGTGCCCAGGCAGAAGCCGTCCTGATGCCCATCGTACACGCTGTGGGCGGACTGGGTGTCCACCCCAATACAATCACGATCCTGGGCCTTGTGTTGCAGGTTGGCGTGGGCGTGTTGTTCGGCTTGGGCCATGTTGAGTTGGGAGGATGGTTGCTGCTAGTCGTTGCGCCCATAGATGCGCTGGATGGCGCGCTGGCACGGGCACTGGGAAAGCAGAGCCGCTTCGGGGCATTCCTGGATTCGACACTCGACCGATTGTCTGATGCGGCCTTGATTCTGGGCCTCGTAGTGCATTACCTGCGCCAAGGGGCGTCCGTGACCGTGGTGCTGCTTCTCATATCTCTGGTAGCGGCGATTATGGTCAGCTACACGCGCGCTCGGGCCGAGTCATTGGGTTTCTCCTGCAAGGTGGGTTTGCTGACGCGGCTGGAGCGCATTGCCCTAATCGGTGTACTGTCTGCGGTCGGCCTGCCGGGTGTCATGGTGTGGGCGCTGGCTGTGTTGTCTGTGTTCACCGTGCTTCAGCGTATTCTACACGTCTACGCGGCTTCTCGAAAGGAGCGACCAAACAGCTAGCTCGGGACGGTCAGGAACTGCCTCGGGTCACTGAGACTGCCGGACGGCAACGCCGTCCGGCAGTCTGTTCCTAGGGCTGGCCTTAGTAGTACTCTATACCTATTGCCAGGGGAGTCCCACATGGTATAATGATGCTACCTCTGTGGGCGCGGCGACCGTGCCTCCACGCGTGTGCTGCTTATGCTTCGCAGTCTACGCCGTGGCTGGCCTGGCGGGTCCCCTGGATGAGACGACGATGATTGAGTTGATTGATCTAACCAAGCGATTTGACGACTTCACTGCTGTCGATCAGGTGACGTTTTCGGTAGCGCCGGGAGAAATCCTGGCGCTGTTGGGTCCCAACGGAGCCGGCAAGACGACGACAGTGCGTATGCTGGCGGCGATTCTGCGCCCGACGGCCGGGCAGGCGGTCGTGGCCGGATACAGCGTAACCGAGTACCCGCGGGACGTAAGACGGCGGATTGGGCTGCTGACCGAGCGCCCGGGGCTTTACCTGCGGATGAAGGGTAGCGAGTACCTGGATTACTTTGGCCGCATGATGGGGCTGGACGCTCGTGACAGCGAGCGCCGGGCCAAGGAGTTGCTGACTCGCTTCGGGATGCCAGATGCCTGGAACCAGCGCATGGGCACGTACTCGAAGGGCATGCGGCAGAAGATGGCGCTGGTGCGCGCTATGTTGCACGATCCTCCTGTACTCCTGCTCGATGAGCCAACGTCGGCTATGGATCCGCACAGTGCCAAGTTGGTCCGTGATGCCGTGCTGGGCCTGCGGCATCACCGGCGCGCTGTCGTGATCTGCACCCACAACCTGGCGGAGGCGGAGGGTCTGGCTGACCGCATCGCCATTATCCGGCGTGGAAGAATCATCGCGTTGGGGACTGCTGGGGAACTGAAGGCACGCCTGTTGGGCCCGCCGATGATGGAGTTGCGTCTGGCTCGCCGGGCCGACGGGGCGCACAAGAATGGTGTGGTGAAACTCGTGTCTGGCCTGGTCCAGGTTGTGGCCCAC
This sequence comes from uncultured Anaerolineales bacterium, assembly GCA_964649415.1. Taxonomy (GTDB): domain Bacteria; phylum Chloroflexota; class Anaerolineae; order B4-G1; family B4-G1; genus CAZYSK01. The sequence continues at coordinate 13,423 of CAZYSK010000001.1, read as the reverse complement.
GGGGAAGACTGGCTGCGCTTCCGTACGCCCGATCCGAAGGATGCGAACCCCCTGGTGCTCCAGACGCTGACGTCACACGGGGTGGGAGTGGTTACCCTGAGTAAGGTGCCGCGTAGCCTGGAAGACGTATATCTGCGAGTCGTGGAGGGGTAGCGGATGGCCGAGGTAGCCAAGCGGGTGGGTCCGATGCGTGGTGAGGGGTTCCGCATGGTGCTCACCCTGGTGAGGCGCGAAATTCGGGACTCGCTGCGGGACTGGCGCATCGTGGTACCCATTGTCATTCTTACTCTTCTCTTCCCCGTACTGATGAGTTTCGTGGCCGATGCAGCGCTGAATTGGGTCGCCAAGTACGGCGCGTCCATCATCGGCGATCGCATGCTGCCTTTCCTGCTGATGGTCGTGGGATTCTTCCCGATTTCGTTCTCCCTGGTGATTGCCCTGGAGACTTTCACAGGCGAGAAGGAGCGCAACAGTCTCGAACCGCTTCTGGCAACTCCGCTGACGGATGCCCAGCTCTATCTGGGGAAAACGCTCGCGGCACTGATTCCTCCGTTGCTGGCGGCCTATCTGGGTATTGCCGTCTACTTGCTTGGACTATATGTCACCAAGGGCTGGACGCCCCCGCCAGCCTTGTTGGTGTTGGTCCCTGTGCTGACGACAGCGGAGGGCCTGGTGATGGTTTCCGGGGCGGTGGTGGTCTCCAGCCAGACGACAAGCGTCCGGGCGGCCAACCTGCTGGCCAGTTTCATCATCATCCCGATGGCGCTCCTGGTACAGGGAGAGGCCTTCATCATGTTCTGGGCTAACTACCACGTGCTGTGGTGGATTGTGCTCTTCCTGTTGGTTGTGGACGTCGTTCTGGTGCGCATAGGGATTCAGCTCTTCAGTCGTGAGGAATTGCTGGGACGCGAGATTGATGAGTTGAACGTGGCCTCTCTGTGGCGCACGTTCCGCGACCATCTGCGTTGGGAACGCTGGTTCTTCGGGAAAGACGTGGACGATATGCCGCCCAGGTTGCGCTGGCTGGGAACGCTGGGTGGGCTCTATGGCCGCGAGATCCCGGCCATTCTGCGCCGTTCGTCGCTGGCGCTTGGAGTGGTGATCGTCGGGCTGGTGGCCTCCGTGTTCATCGGCTATGGCTACGCGGTCCGCTATCAGCTTCCACCGGCCTTGCTGGGGCTGGACCAAGTCTCGGCTGAGGTGTTCTCTGACTTGCCCGTCGTAGACTGGCTCCCGTCGTTCACCGTCGCGGGCGTGCTGGGCAATAACGTGCGGTCGTTGCTGGCGGCTGCGTTGCTCGCCGTTTTCTCCTTTGGCACGCTGGCCGTGGCGTTGCTGATCGCGCCGCTGGCGATTGTATTCTTCTTCGTCGGCCAGGCTGCTTTTGCCGGCTACAGCCCATGGCTGTTCTTCGCCGCCTTCGTGCTGCCTCATGGGCTCTTGGAAGTGCCCGCTGCCGGTATCGCCACGGGATTGGCCGTGCGCCTGGGGGCAACCTTCATGTCCCCGCCGCGTGGGATGACTGTGAGTGAGGGCTGGCTCTCGGCGCTGGCCGATTTTGTCAAGTGCTTCGTCGCCCTCGTCGTGCCGCTCTTGGCACTCGCGGCTGTCGTCGAGGTCTATTTGACGCCTTTGATTGTGGTGCGCGCCTTCGGGGGGTAGCGTGCCGGATCCAATACGGCACTCGGGCAGACCTACGGGCCCTGCTACGAACCAACGTGGTGGCCTCTGGCCTGATGACCACGGATGCAAGATAGGTGTCTGCGTCCGGCGTCCATCGTCTGGCGTCCGGTACTGCCCCCCGCGTGCGCGCCGATGTATTGCCCATTGCGCAAGGAGGTATACCTATGTCACGCGTTGTCCATCCCCCTACAGGCACACAACTGCACTGTAAGAACTGGCTCATCGAGGCGCCCTATCGGATGATCCAGCACAACCTGGATCCGGACGTAGCTGGCGATCCAGAGAACCTGATCGTCTACGGCGGACGCGGTCGGGCGGCTCGCAACTGGGCGTGTTTCGATGCGATCCTGGAGTCGCTGCGCAGCCTGGAGCCTGACGAGACGTTGTTGGTCCAGTCGGGCAAGCCGGTGGGTATCATCCGCACCCACCTGGATGCCCCGCGCGTCATCATCGCCAACTCGAACATCGTCCCCGCCTGGGCAACCCAGGAGAATTTCGACAAGTGGGAGCGGGAGGGGCTCATTATGTACGGCCAGATGACCGCCGGCTCCTGGATATACATTGGCACTCAGGGTATCCTTCAAGGGACGTACGAGACGCTCGCCGCTGCCGCCGAGAAGCACTTCGGCCCCGGGGCCTCGCTCAAGGGGAAGTTCGTCCTGACGGCGGGGCTGGGCGAGATGGGCGGCGCCCAACCGCTCGCCATCACGATGAACGAGGGCGTGGGCCTCATCGTCGAGGTCGATCCCCATCGGGCCCAGCGGCGGCTGGACACCGCCTACCTCAACGTCGTAGCGGACGATCTGGACCGGGCGCTGGCGATGGTAGAGGAACACAAGCGACGGGGTGAAGCGATCTCCATCGGCCTCATCGCCAACGCCGCCGATGTCTATCCCGAGTTGGTCCGCCGAGGCGTGATCCCCGACGTCGTCACCGATCAGACGCCGGCGCACGACCCACTGATGTACGTCCCCAGCGGTTACACGCTAGAGGAGGCGGTCGGTCTGAGAGAGCGCGACCCGAAGGCGTATCAGGAGGCGTCCCGGCGGGCAATGGCCGAACACTGCGCGGCTATCGTCGAGATGCAGAAGCGTGGTGCCGTGGCTTTCGACTACGGCAACAACCTGCGCCAGAGGGCCTACGACTACGGAGTTAAGGATGCATTCTCCTATCCCGGCTTCGTGCCGGCCTACATCCGCCCGCTGTTCTGTGAGGGTAAGGGCCCCTTCCGCTGGGTGGCGCTGTCGGGCGATCCGGAGGATATCTACGCCACCGACGCCAAGATCCTCGAACTCTTCCCGGAGGACGAGCATCTGGTGCGCTGGATCAAGATTGCCCAGGCGCAGGTGAAGTTACAGGGGCTCCCCTCTCGCATCTGCTGGCTGGGGTATGGGGAGCGGGCACGGGCTGGTCTGGCCTTCAACGATCTGGTGGCTAGTGGTGAGGTAAGCGCCCCCATCGTCATCGGGCGAGATCACCTGGACGCGGGCTCGGTCGCCTCTCCCAACCGGGAGACGGAGGGCATGCGGGATGGCTCTGACGCGATTTCCGACTGGCCATTGCTGAACTTCGCCCTCAACGCCGTCTGCGGCGCGACCTGGGTCTCGTTCCACCACGGCGGCGGGGTGGGCATCGGTTATTCCCAGCACGCCGGGCAGGTGATCGTGTGCGATGGCACGCCGGAGGCGGCGCGTCGGCTGAAGCGGGTGTTGGACACCGACCCCTGGACAGGTGTGATCCGCCATGTCGATGCGGGGTACGAGGATGCGGTGGCGTTTGCCAAGGCACATGGCCTCAAGATCCCGATGCTGAGGTGACGTGGCTGTGCTTGAAGCGTTCTCGTACCTGCTCGTGCCGTCAGCTTTCGGCGACCTGAGCGTCGTCTGGCGAGAGGATGAAGGAGGGCCGAGGGTGTACCGCGTGTTTCTTCCCAACTCGCGCTCCTCGGCCCAGAACCTGGCTCGGGCGGGCTATCCCACTGCCCGGCCGGGATCATGCACCGTGATCGCCGAGGTGGGGGAACGGATACGGCGCACCCTTGCAGGTGAGCCGGTCGGCTTCGATCTGGATGCCGTCACCATCGAAAGATGCTCCAAGTTCCAGAGACGCGTCCTCCTGGCCGAGCGCGAGATACCGCGCGGCTGGGTCAGTACCTACGGGAGGATCGCGAGTCGCTTGGGCGTCCCGAGAGGCGCACGGGCGGTGGGCAACGCCCTGTCGCACAATCCGTTCCCCATCATCATCCCCTGCCATCGGGCAATCAAGTCCGATGGCAGCCTGGGTGGATTCCAGGGCGGCATCGAGATGAAACGCGCCCTGCTCGGGCTCGAGGGCATAGACGTCACCCCGGCAGGCCGGGTGCGTACGGAGCGGGTGTACTAAAGCAAGGCTTCCAGCTTCTGACGTAGCACGTGGGCCGGTTGGGCGCCGATGGCGCGATCCACTTCCTGGCCGTTTCGGAAGTAGATCAACGTGGGGATGCTCTGCACGCCGTATCGCCGCGCTGTGGCGGGATTGGCATCCACGTCTAGCTTGGCGGTCAGCGCACGGCCGGCGAATTCCCCCGCGAGCGCCTCGACGATCGGGGTGATCATGTGGCACGGGCCGCACCACACGGCCCAGAAGTCAACCAGCACGGGAACACTGGCCCGCAGCACCACTGGCTCGAAATCGGCATCTGTCACAACCAGCGGGTGGCTGGCCTCTGCCGCTGTTTCCTTCCGCGGCGGCTGACCGGAGACCGGCTTCGGTCCTCGTCCCAGCAGATACTCGACCCACGGGCGCAACATGTCCTCGTTGGGCATGCCTTTGGCCCGCGCGATCAGGTTCCCCTGGCGGAAGAACAGAAACTGCGGCAGCGTGTCCACGCCGTACTGTGTCCGCGCCTGGGGGGCATCGGACACGTCTAGCTTCACCACGAGAGCCTCGCCGGCATACGCAGCCGCGGCCTTCTCCAGCACGGCGTTTAGCTCTTGGCGGGAGATTTCCCCTGCCGACCAGAATACCGCTATGGCCGGTAGCGGTGCCTGTAGCACCACTCGCTCGAAACTTGCGTCGTTGGCGTTGATAGGAGCATCGTAGTGGACCATATTGGCCTCCTCGCGTTTGGTCTTCCGGGCATTCGAATGCTGGAATCTTGGCTTCAAAGCTGACTACAACCTTAATAAATATCGGGCGACGGAGCCATTATAACGGCCCTTCGTGAGCGTGTCACGGAGGGGACAAAGGGGTGAGGGAATCGGGGGCAGCCGTTCGTCATGAGGGGTAATAACGGAGGTAGCACGGGAATATAATCGAACGTGCCAGCCTCGAGGGAATCGGGTACACTGTACCCAGCCAATAACCACCCAGGAGGCTGGCAGATGCAGTGTACCACAAATTGGCAGATATGCCACCGGGAATGGCGTGTGATGATTGGGGCAGTAGCCGTGCTGGCGGTAGTGATCCTGGCAGTTGCGGGTAGCCGGCAGGAGAGCATCGCGGGCTGGGTGGCCTGTCCGGCGCAGATGATCGGGACAGGCCGGAGCCGGGGAAAGGACAGCAGAGGACAGGGCAGTGGCCGTCGGTATGCGTGGCGGATAGGATGGGCGTGGATGCGAAGAAGCTGGATGATAGCAGCCGCCCGCAGCGAAGCGTTGATGGGGCTGGTCTTCGTGACAGAGAGCCGGGAATGGGCATGGGTGTGGGTGTTGCCTTGGCTGGCGTGGGTGTGGAAAGGACTAGGCGTGACACAGCCGCGCTTGGGGCAACGCGGGTGGTACCGGCTCGTCGGGCGTTCGTCACCCCCGGTCGTTCAAGCTTGTTCATTTCGCGTTTGGGCATAGCTGGTACCACTTCACTTAACCCTGTTCACCTATTCGTCGATAGCGGCGTAGAACCACAACGAGTAGTACTCCCAGGGCCAGCGCTCCAACGGTCAAGAGATATGACGGTAAGATGGTGGCACCATCGTTCTCTTCTGAGGAGATGCCTGTCTTTCGTCCATTCGGGGGAATGGTTGCAGGAAGGGGCAGTTTGACAGAATCGTCAGTGAGGAGGCTCCTATCTTCAGGCACCTGGATGATGATGTTCTGCCACTCGGCCCAACTGGCTTGGCCTCCATTCTGGGCAGACATTTGAAACCAGGCCTGGTTATCAGAGAGATTTGGAAAATTCTTAACCGCAAAGTCTTCGTCGTGATCTGCTACATAAGCGATAAGGCTGGGAATAATCAGGGTGTTATGGCCTGTTTCGGCTTCAACAGCACCCGAGTCCGGGTGGTCAAATTCCTGCCCATTTGTTGCCCGTACTAAATCATTTAGCCAGGTCTTTTCTTGAAACTTGGGCCTGATGAAATAGACGGCTCCCTCCAAATAACTATCTTCATTACCATTCTCAGTTTCGATTGTAAATGAGAGTTCCTCATTTGATGGGGATGGCATGGCTAGCAGATTACTGTCGGAAATATGGAACTGAAAATCGCCGTCTTCCCCCGTTTCATATGCCGTCATAGTAACCAGGGGAATGATCTGATCACTATAGGCACTGTCAAGCAGAATGGTCTGGGATTCGTCACTGCCAAGATGAAACTCAATAATCGCCTGCCTGGTATCGTCGCCTTCAACTTGTCCAATTGGAACGAGTTCAAAATAAGCCGGATCAAGTAAAATAGCGGTCCCTTCAACCCAACCTTCATGTTCGTAATAGGCTGACGACTCAAAGCGAACTGAATCACCAATATCCTCGAACCCACAACTCCAGGACAGATTTGGACGCCCATTGGGCGTATACTCAGATATTACGCAGAGCGGTATAACTTCGTCTGCGCCTTCGGGTTTGGGCAGAGGATAATAGGCTGGCGGAAAGCCGCGCTCACTGGCTAGCGTTCTAAAGTGGCGCATAGAAAACCCCGGCTTGATATACATAGGATAAGCCACATCGGCGTAAACTGTTATCACCGATAGTAAAGACAAAACTAAATAGATGGCCAAGCGAACATGGTTTTTCATCCTATCATCCTTTCAACCCGGTCGTGGTAATCCCACGAATGAATTGGCGTTGAAGAACATAGAAGAATATGATCGGAGGGGCTGCGGCAAATACAGCGCCTGCCATCGACATACCATAAGCTTGCGCGTTCATGCTCTGGCCCGGCCGGGTACTCATAAATTGAGCGATGCCCACAGGCAATGTACGAACCGCATCGGTGCGGGTAACGATCAACGGCCAAAAGAAACTGTTCCAGGCAGACAAGAAGGTTACGATCGCCACCGCTGTTGAAGCCGAACGCGCCAGCGGCAGGACGATGGACCACCAAATCCTAAACGCGCCTGCGCCGTCAACATAAGCTGCGTCTTCCAATTCAGAAGGGATGCTCATAAAAAACTGCCGCATGATAAAAACCCCGGTAACATTCGCCCCAATCGGAAGGATGAGGGCCGGAAACGTGTCGGTAAGATTCACCTTCGAGAATATAAGGAACAATGGCACCACCGTGATTTGGATGGGCACAAAAAGCATAGAGATAACGAGGATAAACATGAGGTTGCGCCCGGCAAACTCCATGCGCGCCAGGGCGTAACCGGCCAGCGAGTCTAAAATAAGCACCAGCACCGTTGCTATCACGGCCACCACAATACTGTTGACCAGCCAACCAAAGATATCAAATTGGTCGACAACCCGCTGGTAGTTTTCGAGCGTGAAGGTTTTGGGAATCCAGCGGATTTCAGTGGTTCCTATCTGCGCCTCGGGCTTGAAAGAAGTGGACAGCATCCATACGATTGGCGCCAAAGAAGATACTAGAAGAACAACAAGGATTATATACCAGACAATTTGTTCCCACTGTATCCGAAGTCTCATCCGTCGATTCCTCTTACGCCCCGCCGATATAGGCGGATTTGTAGCAGCGCAAATGTAATCAAAATGGCAAATAGCACGCTGGCAACGGCAGCGCCATAGCCCATTTTTCTGAACTGGAAGGCGGTGGTGTAAATGTAATGCACCAGCGTTAAAGTAGCCGTGCCGGGACCGCCAGAAGTCATCACGTATACCTGGTCAAAAACCTGAAAAGAATTGATAATCGAAAGTAAGATCACCATAAATATCGTCGGGGAGAGAAGGGGTATGGTAATCAAAAAGAATACCTGCATTCTGTTTGCCCCATCAATTTGGGCGGCTTCATAATATTCTTCTGGAATATCCTGTAGTCCGGCCAGGAAAAGAACCGTGTTAAACCCAACGGTCCACCAAACCGTAGTAACAATAATGCCAAACATCGCGTAATCAGGATCAACCAGCCAGGGCGGGCCGGGAATACCAAGCTTGCCCAAATAGACATTTATCAGGCCAAAATCCTTTTCTAACAGCCAGGTCCAGATTACGCCAACAACGGTTGGCATAAGCACATACGGCGTAAAGACTGCCACGCGGCCCAGTGCCCGGCCTCTGCGGGCCTGGTTCAGAAATATGGCAACTAATAGACTGAGCACAATCAAGGCCGGTACGGTGAAAGCCACAAAACGAACCGTATTCTTTAGCGCTGTCAGAAAACGTTGATCGCTGAGCATATCTTGATAGTTTGCCAGCCCGGTAAATTCGGGAGAGCCGACTATCGTCCACTCGGTGAACGACATCCCTAATCCGGCGATTGAAGGACCAAACCTTAATAGTACAAAGAATAATAAGTACGGCAATAAGAACAGATAGGGCGTAATTGGGTGGTAGAGCTTGGATCGCCGTTGAAGATATTCCGGCGTTGGTCTTGGAATTGCTCTCATTGTCATGTCAACAACCTTAGGTTTTGGGGAGCAGGCTTCTCAGCCTGCTCCCCCTTCATCTGCTTGTTACTTAGAAACGATGCTATCAATCTCAGCGCAAGCTGCTTCAGATGCGGCTGTGGGGTCGGCTTGTTCCAGAATGATGCTCTGGGCCATGACCATCATCGGAGTGGGGGCATTGGAGGCAAAGATCTCGTTGTATTTGGGTGTTGATGGCAGAATCTGCGCGTAAGGCATCATACTGAGGAACGCTTCGCGCCCGTACATCCCCGCGAGGTCATCAGACTCCATGACCGCCCCGAAGGTGGGCAACTGTCCTGATGTTGCCCAGGCCGCCGAGTTCGCGCCCAGCCATTCCAGGAAAGCCACAGCGGCATCCTGTTTGGCGGGATCGGCGTCGGCGGGCAGGGTGAAGGTATGGCCGCTGCTCCACATGGCCGGCTGGTCAAACACTACCGGATAGGGCGCGGAGGCCCACTCAAGACCCGTTTCTTCAGCCTGCTCCTCCAACGAGACCATCCGCCAGGGGCCGTCGATTAGCATGGCCGTGCGGCCTGAGTAGAAGTCGGCAGGATAGTCGGTCTGCCCTTGAGGAGCAACCAAGTGTTTATAGACCAGATCCTGTTGCCATTGCCAGGCCTCCGCAGATTTGCCGATGTCCATGACGCACGATGCGCCGTCTTCAGAGAGCAGTTCGCCTCCTTGTTGGCGGTACAAACCCCACCACTGGAAGAAGGCGTGATGGTTGGTGTGTTGGTTGACCCCGTACTGGACGATGTTGTTCGGGTCAAAACCGTCATCGCCCGGATGCAAGCCGTTGGCATCAAGGGTCAATTGGCGGGCCACTTCCAGGAATTCTTCCCCGGAAAGGGGTTCGGTGGCATCCAGAGGCTCAAGCCCCGCCGCTTCAAACAGGTCAAGATTGATGTAGAGACCATGCATGTGGAGATCCAGAGGGATACCGTATTGCACACCCTGATAGCTGTTCGCGTCCCAGGCTGATCCAACATAGTGGTCGCGGTTGAGAACATCTGAGGAAGCCAGCACATCATCCAGGGGGGCAAGCAGGTCCAACTCGATGAACTGGGGCATTTCTTGGGGATGCATAGCCAGGATATCGGGCGCTTCGCCTGCGCTAGCCCCAACCACAAAGGCGTCAAACAGAGAAGACCACTGCTGGCGGGTCAGGTTGACCTGGATATCGGGATTCGCGGCGTTCCATTCATCGACCAATGCCTGCATCACATCGCCGTCACCCGCGGTCCAGCCACCCCAGAATTCTAGTGTCACGGGTCCTGCCGGGGCAGCTTCCTCTGTCGCTTCTTCTTGTGTCGGGGCCGCTTCTTCCGGTGTACCACCCGTGCATGCGGCCAGCACCAGGCTCAGAGCCAGTAAACTGGTAACTAGCCAAAAGAGATACCGTTTCATTTCTATTCCTCCTTGACGTGATGCGAATACTCTGTTACACTGTACTTTGTGTGGAATCCGTTCTACACATTCGTGGTAGAGGCCATTCTTGTTGCACTCAGGAGATGGCCTCTACTGCTTCTCCTTACTTCCCATCGCGCTGATGCCTATCACCTCCTTCCCATATTCAGGCCGACTATCTACCTGACAGCCTCGCTCGACTTCCCACAGGACAGCTCTTTCTTCTCATACCTCTCGTTCCCATAGGCACTTGCTGCCGCCAGCACTGCCTTCATCAAAATGGGGCCGGCCCTGTGGACTCACGGACGATTAACCAGGCTTGACTATTGACTCTCTGGCGACGTCCTCAGATCTGGTCGTTAAGTGCGGTGTCAGGTAGTTGGCCACAGGAATGTCGTCGTAACCAACCACAGACAGGTCTAGTCGAATTCAAGTGCGCCAAATTGCCGTTCCACCTCTTCTGATTCCTCTGGTGTGAGCTCTCGCATCGGGGGCCTCACGTAACCTGCCGGTATTCCTCTCAGCCGCAATCCGGTCTTGAAATAGGCAGGCGTGATGCCATCCCTGAACACCGCACGAATGCGGTTGATCATCTGCTGCCAAGATCGCGCACGCTCTAGATCGCCGGCGACAAAGGCCTCGTACAGTGCACGGAACGTCTCCGGGAATACGTTCGAGTTCCCAGAAACCTGGGCCTTGGCCCCTACCGTCAGAGCCGGGAGCATAAGTCCATCCACACCGCAGAAAACGAGAAATCCCTCCCCGCCTGCCTCGATATAGCCTTGAAGCCGAATCAGATCCACGTTGCTCGATTTGATCCCTACGATGTTTGGCGCGGCATCCACCAAGCGCCTCAGGAGAGCTGGCGAAATGTCGTTCTTGGTGTTTCCAGGGAAGGCGTAGAGAAATACCGGGAAGTCCGGTATCGCACTGGCCACAGAAGCAAAGTGGTCGAACAGCGAAGCGTCGTCAAAGGTGAAGAAGTAGGGTGTGATGATCGAAGCAGCCGTCGCCCCCACCGATTGCGCGTGACGAGTCAGCTCAATGGTCTCCGCTGTACTGATGCAGCCTGTATGCATGATGACGGGCACCTGGTCGGCGACATGCTCGACCACAGTCTCGCAGAGCATCCTGCGCTCTGCCAGGCTGAGCTGCATGCCCTCACCGGTTGTCCCGCCGACCATCAGGCCATCCATCCCCTTGGAAATCAGGAAATCTACCACTTGCCGGGTGCTTGCCAAGTCGATACGGTTGCCCTCATCGAAAGGGGTCACCATCGGGCAGACTACACCACGAATGTCTACCCTGGCTTTCAACCGATCACCTCCCCGCTTTGAGCGACGGCCGGCTCCGCCACCACTGACAATGGACTGGCAGGCACGTAGCCCATCCGGCGTGAGATCTGTTGCGCTGTGTGCATAACGCGGGCAGAGAATTCCGACAGTCTGCCGCGAATAATCTCCGGATCCAATCCGGAGACACTACACGAGCCAATCACTCGACCACGAGCATCAAGAATGGGGGCTCCAACGCAGTAGAGACCTACCTCGTGTTCTCCTCGATCGATAGAGTAACCCCTCTCGCGGGTCTGTTCTAATTCCTGGTACAAGGCATCAACGTCGGTGATCGTTGTTTCGGTGAATCGAGGCAGCCCAACCCTGCCGACGATGCCCTCGACCTCTTTCCTGGTCAGCCTGCTGAGGATGGCCTTTCCCGTTGAGACACAGTGAAGTGCCACCCGGTCACCGACCGCGGTCCGAGCCAACAATCGCCGGGGTGACTCGACGGCGTAGATATACAGCGCATAGTCTCCGTCAAGAGCAACGAGGTAAGCCGATTCCCGGCAGGCGTCAGCAAGTTCCCGCAGAAGTGGGGCTGCCCGGTCTCGCAACTCGGCGTTGATACGCACAGCCTGGGTGAGCGGAACGATCGCCGTCCCCAGGGCATAGCGCCCATCGTCAGTCCTCTCGACGAAGCCGCATGAAAGCAGGGTGCTCAGAGTATTGTGCGCGGTGCCTTTTGGCATGTCCAGCCGGTTGGCTATCTCCATCAGAGTAAGCCGGGGCTCATCTACGCTGAATATCTGCAGGACATCGACGGCTTTCAAGATAGATTTGATCATAGATCCTCCCAATGTCGACATTTGCTTCAGGCAGTTTGCTGCTACAGCAAACGCCCGATCTGGTCACGCAGCAATCCAGCCATCTAGATCCAAGGCCAGATGACAGATCTGTTTCCTCTGGTATGTGTAGACGACGTGCACTGTCCCATCAGTAGCCTGGATGACTGAGGGGTACGAATACTCCTCCGGTTCTGCCTCCACGTCCCGCCGCCAAGGCCAGGTCTCCCCGTTGTCCTCAGACACCAGCAAGGAGAGAGGTGTACGGCCTGCTGGCGTCGGATTGCAGGCCAGCACGATCCTGCCATCCGCCAGACGCGCGGCGTCCAGACCGCTGTTAGGGTTGGGGATGTCAGTGAGGACCGCAGGTGACCAGGTGCGTCCATAGTCGTCTGAAAGCGAGGTGCACACACCACCAACTCGTCGCGTGGCTCGCATTAACATCTTCAAGCACCCCGGCGCGTACTCCCACACCGCGGGTTGAATAACGCCAGCGTGATCCTGGGGTAAGAGGAGTTCGCCGGATGCGGTGTCCCAGGTAGCGCTGACGGGATCATCGCTCGCCCGCGCATATACAGGAAAGCCCGGTGCGGCGATAGGACCGTGCCTGGACCAGGTCTGGCCGCCGTCGCCGCTGACCTCAACCCAACAGGCCCACGACCGCCATGACTCGCTAGAAGTCCCGCAGACGATGTCCCCGTTGCTGAGAATGACGGGCTTGTTCTTCGCGGGCCCTATCAACCCAGCCGGAAGGGCCGTTGGGGCAGACCACGTCCGGCCACCGTCGTGAGACTTCATATATGTCCCGGTCCAGGCAGGGATGGTCGGCCCGGCCTTGTAGAAGAGCCATACCGTATCTGTCGTGTCTCGGAAGAGCACAGGATTCCACAGGGGCACGCCCGGTTCATCGGCGATCTTGATCGGTTCGCGCCAGGCACCACCCTCGAAATGGGACAGCCAGATGGCGACATCAGGATGGCCTTCGTGGGTACCAGCAAACCAGGCTGCTAGCAGTCTGCGATCCGGAAGCTCCACAAGGGTAGCCGCATGACAGGATGGGGGATGGTCAGGGCTAGACTCAAAGATAGGCTGTGGGTGATGCATTGCCCTTCCTCTCCAGCGGCACTTTGCAGACCATCATCTACTGAAGATGCACATTGTTCCACAATGTGGAACAATGTTTATTATTGTGGAATATTATACCCCAAGAGGGCATCCGTGTCAAGGATTTGCGGTCTGGGGATCGGGATCTGTCGTTGCCTCGCGGATTACTGGGGCCGATATCGGGAAAAGCGTGTTGAGCGCGCTCCGGTCCTCACGTGCGTCCTATATTTCGGCAAGCGATTGTACGCACAGAATACGGGCCTCCAGATGTTCTTCAGCGCCGTCGTCATCTTCGATTTCCTGGAGCGCCATTGGCTCTATCTGATCAACGCCG